>CAWHZY010000012.1:0-155536 GCA_963833955.1 uncultured Alphaproteobacteria bacterium
CGCGGGCCGAGATCTACCGATCGCTGCGCGAGGCCGCCGATCGAGGGCTCGCAATTCTGCTTGCGAGCGAGGATCTCAACGAGCTGATCGGCCTCAGCGACCGCATCTTGATCATGCGCGCCGGACGGATTGTCGCGAGGATCGATGATCCCGCCTCGGCGTCCGAAGACTCCATCATCCGGCACATGACGTGAGGAGACCGTCATGACTTCCGCGAAGCCTGACGTCGATGTTGAGCAACAAGTCAGCCGCCGCTTTTTCGGACGCGAGGGCGTACGCCGCTTCTTCCCGGTTTTCCTGCTTCTAGCGCTTGCGATTGCCTTCTCGCTGACCTCCGCTCGCTTTCTTCAATTCAACAACCTCATGATTGTCGCGCAACAGGCGGTCGTGCTGCTGGTCGCGGCGTTGGGCATGACCTTCGTGGTTATTGCAGGCTCTATCGATCTTTCGGTTGGCGCGATCGTGGCCATCGCCGCGCTCGTTGCTGCGAAAACCTCTGGGAGCATCGGTGTTCTCGCGATCCTTCCGGCCTGCGCGATTGGCGTGGTGTGTGGCCTGATCAATGGATTGATTGTTGCAAAGGGCAAGGTTCCCTCGTTCATCGTCACGCTGGGCGCGATGGTCGTCTATCGCGGCGTCGTGCTCTATTTCACCCGCGGCGCCCCGATTTCAATCGAGAACGAAGCTTTTCTCGACGCTTATTCCGGCCGCACGGCTGGAATCCCCAATTCCGTGCTGATTGCGCTGGTGTTGATCGGCATCGCGGCTTTCATGTTGAACCTGACCGTGTTCGGTCGCGAAGTGCGCGCGATCGGCGGCGGCGAGCGCATTGCCCACTTGAGCGGCATCCGGGTCGATCGGGCGAAGATCCTGATCTTCGTGCTCTCCGGTCTGCTCTGCGGCATGGCCGGACTTCTTCAGGGCGCCCGCGCCATGGCTGCGACCGCGCAACTCGGCGAGGGACTCGAGCTGGACGCAATCGCCGCCGTCGTCGTGGGTGGCACGCCGCTGACCGGGGGGGTCGGGAGCATCCAGGGCACAATCCTCGGCGCCCTCATCATCACCATACTCTCGAACGGGATGAACATCATCGGACTGGACCCCTATTTCCAGAACATCGTGAAGGGCCTGGTGCTGGTCCTGTCGGTGTTCGTCACGATCGACCGCGAGAAGATCGGAATCATCAAGTGAGCGTGAACCGGGCACATAAAGGAGATCTGCAATGACCATTCAAACCATGCGCGACTTCGGCATCGGCGAGGGCCAGATCTATATCGGCGGCCATTGGGTCGATTCAGCCAGCAGAGAACGGCGTGAGATCGAGAATCCGAAGGACGAGAGCGTCGTCGCTGCTGTGGCGTCCGCCACGATCGAGGACGCGGATCGCGCGGTGGCAGCGGCCCGCAAAGCCCAGCCCGAATGGAGCCGACGGACGCCGATGGAGCGCGGAGCGCTTCTTCAAAAGCTTGCGAATCTGATCGACGAGAACACCGAGGCGCTTGCGCATCTCTTGACCGCCGAAGGCGGCAAGCTTCTGGCGGAATCGCGCATCGACGCGAATTTTGCCGCCATTTTGCTACGCTACGCCGCCGAGAGCGCTCGGAGACTCCAGGGCGAGATCCTGCCTGGCGAAGGCCGCGACGAGCAGATCTGGATTCAACGCGTGCCCTATGGGGTGGTCGCCGGGATCACCGCCTGGAACTTCCCCGCGGCCCTGTTCGCCCGCAAAGTCGGCCCGGCGCTGGTGACAGGCAACACCATCGTCGTCAAGCCGCACGAGCTGACGCCGTTGACGACGCTGGTGCTCGGCGAACTCAGCCGGCGCGCCGGCATACCCGAGGGTGTCATCAATATCGTCGTTGGCGACGGCCGAACAGTTGGCGCGCATCTCGTGTCTCACAAGGGCACCGACCTCATCTCAATGACGGGCAGCGTACGCGCGGGCGGCGAGATCTATGCGCTTGGCGCGGAACGCATCAAGCCGATCCGCCTCGAGCTTGGCGGCAAGGCGCCCTTCATTGTCATGGACGACGCCGATATCGACAAGGCGGTCGATGCGGCCGTGACGTCGAAGTTCTTCTTCGGCGGCTCCGTGTGCACCTGCAACGACCGCATGTACCTGCACAAGACGATCCACGACGCATTCCTCGACAAGTTCCTGGCCCAGGTCAAAAAACTCAAGGTCGGCGACCCCACGAGCGACGTGCAGGTTGGCCCGCGCATCAGCGCCGTCGAAGTGAACAAGCTCGAGGCGATGAAGGCCAAGGCGATCGAGCAGAAGGCGACCTCGCTCATCGACGGCAAGGCGCAAGGCGCCGGCTTCGACCGCGGCCACTGGTTTTTCCCGACCATCTTCTCGGTCAAGTCGAATGACCTCGAAATTATGAAGCAGGAGACCTTCGGCCCGCTGATCGCGGCGATGGCGGTCGACGACTTCGATCAGGCGCTCGCCTATGCCAACGATTCCGAATACGGCCTCTCAGCCTATTTGTTTACCCGCGACAATCGCAAGATCATGCGCGCCGTAAACGAGCTGGAATTCGGCGAAATCTACGTCAACCGACCGTCTGGGGAGAGCCCGCACGGCTTCCACACCGGCTTCCGCAAGAGCGGCCTCGGCGGCGAGGACGGCCAGCATGGCATCGAGGGCTTCATGCACAAGAAGACGCTCTACAACAATTACGCGTGATGCGGCTGACTTCGGAAAGACGAACCGGTTCGCGCGGCGCTGCACGCGCGATGGGGCCTAACATTGTCGCAGCGAATGAGACCCTGCTGGGCAGGGTTTAAGGGAGGACCGCCATGCTGACGAAACTAATGACGACGGCTTTGACATTCGCGATTGTGGCCGGGGCGCCGATGCGGGCCTCTGCGGAAGATTACAAGTGGCCGAACAACATTCCGCCGGAAGCCAAGCAATTGATGGAGCCCCTGCCCTTGTCGCCGACCGGCCAGGTCGTGCCAGGGTTTCCGAACGGCGCGCCGGCAGTCTCTGCGGACGGCCTGAAACTGTCCGACGAAGACATCGCCAAACTCAAGGCCGGCAAGCATACGGCGGGCCTCGTCATGCATACGATGGACGCTGGCTGGCCACATCTCCAGGTCGCGGGAATCACCAACACGCTGAAGGACTACGGAGTTGAAGTCATCGGCGCTACCGACGCGAAATTCAACGTCGGCCAGCAGATCAGTGACCTTGAGCAAATGATCGCGCGCAAACCCGACGTGATCTTCTCGATTCCGATCGATCCCAAATCGGAATCGGAGGCCTACAAGAAGGCGGCCGCCGCAGGCATCAAGCTCGTCTTTCTCGACAACGTCCCGGTCAACATGACCCCGGGCAAAGACTATGTGTCCGTGGTCGCGGCCGACAATGAAAAGAACGCCTTCTTCGCCGCCGACGAACTCGCCAAGGCGATCGGGGGCAAAGGCGAGGTCGGCATCCTCACCCTCGTCTACGACTATTATTATTCGGTCGCCGCCCGGAAAGTCGGGGCGCTTAAGGCTTTCGCCCAGTATCCGGACATCAAGGTCGTGGGGGTCGGCACGTTCACGTCGCCCGAAAAGGCCTATGAGGTGGCGACGAGCATGCTCACCGCCAATCCGAACCTGAAAGGCCTGTTCGTGGCCTGGGATACGCCCGCCCAGCAGGCGGTCGCCGCCGCCAAGACGCTGGGACGCGACCTCATCATCACCACCAACGACCTCGCGGCCGACAGCGCGGTGAATGTGGCCCGCGGCGAGTTCCTCGCGGTTGGCGCGCAGCAGCCCTACGATCAAGGCGTGGCGGAGGCCAAGGTCGCGGCGCTGGCGTTGCTAGGCAAAGAGACGCCTCCCTATGTCTCGGTGCCCACGCTTCGGGTGAAGAAGGAGAACCTTTTGAGCGCGCTGAAGCAAGTGACCAAGGAAGATCCACCCGCCTCACTGATCAAACTTTGCGCCGATAAGTGCTTCTGACGTTTAAGGCCCGGCAAGTCGCGGCTTGCCGGGTCCAATCAAAGCCGAGAGGCGCCATTGTCTAGTTCTGCGCGCAATGCGCCGCGTGTCGCCGTGTCGATGGAGCGGATCGAGAAGTCGTTTGGCGAAAATCAGGTTCTGATCGACGTCAACTTCGTGGTCAACGCGGGCGAAACCCACGCCCTTCTCGGCGAGAACGGCGCCGGCAAATCGACCCTGATGAAGGTGCTCATCGGGGTCTATGCGGCGGACGGCGGACGTATTGCTCTCGATGGCGAGGACGTCACGGCGCTATCGCTGCGCGAACGGCTTGACCGCGGCATCGCGATGATCTTCCAGGAGCTGAGCGTCCTGCCAAACCGAACGGTAGCGGAAAATCTTTTCGTCCTGCGCGAGCCGCGCGCTTTCGGGTGGCGCGTCGACACGCAGCGCATGATCGCCGAGGCGCAGTCGCTCATCGATCGTTACGGCTTTGGCTTGCGCGCCTCGGCGCGTGTCGGCGATCTCGGTTTCGCGCAGCGCCAAATGGTCGAGATCCTGAAGGCGCTCTCGCGTGGCGCGAAGCTTCTCGTCATGGACGAGCCAACCTCGTCCCTGACCGTGCGCGAGGAAGAAACGTTGTTCGCGACGGTGGATCAGCTCAAAGCCTCCGGCATCGGCATCGTCTACATCAGCCATCGCATGGCGGACGTGCTGCGCCTCTCCGACCGCATTTCGATCGTCAAGGATGGGCGTCTGATCGGGCCGCTCATGCCGAGCGAGACATCCATCGCCCATATCGCGTCGCTGATGTCGCGATCGCCGGAAAGTCGGGGCAAGTTACCGCCGAGCGAGAAGGCCCTGATCAAGCGAAGCGCAACCGCCAGAGCCGGCCCGCCAGCTCTTTTGGTGTCGAGGCTCGGAACCGCGCGCAAGCTTTCGGACATCGCCTTTGATATTGAGGCTGGCGAGATCGTTGGTCTCGCTGGCCTGGTCGGCAGCGGACGATCCACCCTGGCGAAAGCGATCTTTGGTCTCGTTCCCGACGCGACCGGCGCAATCTCAATTGCGGGCCAAACCGTGCAAACCGCCAACGTCTCGAGCGCGGTCGCGGCCAAGGTCGGCTTTGTCCCCGAGGACCGAAGACTGGAAGGCCTCGTCGCCAACCGGTCGCTGGCGGAGAATTTTGCGCTGACGAATCTCACCGGCCTATCTCATGCGCGCGGTTTTGGACCGATGGCGACCCAGAAGATTGCCTCCCTCTTCGCACGCTATCGCAGCGACCTCAGCCTGCTTTGTCGCGGTCCGTCCCAAACCGCGCAGGAGCTTTCGGGCGGCAACCAGCAGAAGGTGGTCTTTGCAAAGTGGCTCGCGACAAATCCCAAATTGCTCATTCTTGACGAGCCAACCTCAGGCGTCGACATCAACGCGAAGCGGGACATGCGTCAGCTCATCAAGCAGATGGCTGCGCAAGGCGTGGGAGTTCTGCTGATCTCATCAGAGCTGGAGGAGCTGATCGAGCTTTGCGACCGGACGCTTGTGATGGCCGAAGGCCGCATCACGCGGAGCCTCGAAAGGGTTGACGACGAAGCATCCCTCCGCGCGCTCCTGCAAACTGACGCCGCCCGGCAAGTTGAGATACGCAGCGAGGAGAGAGCAGCATGACCATTGCGACAGGGCATGCGGACAGCGGTCGCTTCGCCAATTTTGCTCGAGATCATATCACTTACGGCATCTTCGCCCTTATAACCTTTTACTTCATTGCGTTTGCGCCCCATTTCGCTTCGCTCGCGACCGCGGGCGCGGTGTTGCGCATCACCGCTATCGTGTCCGTGATGGCCATAGGCATGACCTTCGTCATCGTCTGCGGAGAGATCGACCTTTCAGTTGGATCTCTGGCGAGCTTCGCGGGCATGATTGTGGCGATGCTCTACGAGCGCGACGTTCCGACCTTTGTCGCGCCTGTGATCGTGCTCGTTATGGGCGCCCTCGTAGGCGCGGTCTCCGGCCTACTTGTCACCAAGATCCGAATTCCGTCCTTCCTGGTGACGCTGGGCATGCTGTCGGTCTTCTCCGGCCTCGCGCTGACGGTTACCGACACCAGGCCAGTTCCAATTCTCGACGATACCTTTTCGGCTTTGTTCTGGAACGGCTCGTTCGTCGGCCTGCAGGCGCCAATCTGTTGGACGCTGGCTCTCACGGCGCTCGGATACTATCTGCTGCACCAGATGCCGTTCGGCCGCAGGATCTTCGCGACCGGCGGAAATCCAATCGCGGCGCGGTTCTCGGGGGTCAGGACCGACCGGACGAAGATCGTCGCCTTCGTCATCTCGGGCGTCACCGCATCGCTTGCGGGCATGATGCTCGCTGCTCGATCGACTGCCGGCAACCCAAGCCTGGGCGCTGGGCTCGAGCTCGACGTGATCGCCGCCGTGATCATCGGCGGTACAAGTCTTTTCGGCGGCTACGGATCGATCGTCGGCTCAGTGGTCGGCGCGATCTTCATTGGCATTCTTGGATTCGGTCTTCTGGTCATGGGACTGTCGACCAGCATCCAGGAGGTCATCAAGGGCGCGATCATCATTCTGGCGGTGTCGGTGAACCGCCGGTAGCCGGCTATCCGCCCCGGCGTTTTTGGTTGAGCGAGTTCGAACAGGACGGCGAGGAAAATCACCGCGCCTTGAATGAACTGAACCCAGAACGGCTCGACGTTGTGAAGCGTCAAACCGTTGTTGATCACACCAATGAGAAGCACGCCCAGAATCGTGCCCAGCATGGAGCCGCGGCCCCCAAAGAGCGAGGCTCCACCAATCACGACAGCCGCGATCGCGTTCAGCTCCAGGCCAGTCGCGGCGATCGGTTGGGCGGAGTCCAGTCGGCCCGTTAGAATGACGCCGCCCAGGCCGGCCAGAGCTCCTGAAATCATGTAGACGAGGATTTGGGTTCGCCGGACGGGAATGCCCGCGATCACCGCCGCTTCGCGGTTTCCCCCGACCGCGTAGACCTCGCTGCCGAACACGGTCTTCTTCAGGACAAAGGCGCCGATAGCGAGGGCGGCCAGGGAAATGACGCCGGCGATCGGCGCCCTGCCAATGCCGGGTATTGTCCAGACGCCGCCGCCGATCGAGTTGAACGCGTCATCGAAGCCGAAGATCGTCTGACCGTTCGGTATGATGAAGGCAAGACCGCGCGCCATCGACATCGCGGCGAGCGTGACGATGAACGGACTCATGTTGAGGTAAGTGACAGAGAGGCCGTTAAACAGACCGCAGCCAAGCCCGACCAGTATTCCGACGCCGATCGAGGCCCAGATCGGCAATCCGGCATGCATGACGAGACCAGTAATGACGCCCGACAGCGCCACTACGGACCCAGAGGAAAGGTCTATGCCGCCGGTGATGATGACGAAGGTCTGTCCACAGGCGACAACCGCGATCAGCGAGGTCGCGACCAGAATCGCCATGACGTTGGGCGCGGACAGGAAGCTGGACGTGGTCAGCGACAGATAGAGGACGATCGCCACGAAAACGAGAACGATGGCGATCTCGCTGAAATCGCCGAAACGCGGTCGCTTGACGGCCGCGCGGTTGGCGGGCGCCTCGGCCCTGTCGTCGGTCGACATCCCGCTCAGCCCACCGCCGCCAAAGACATGAGACGATCCTGGCTGAATTCAGCCCGCTGGACCTCGCCCGCCATCCGACCCGCGCGCATCACGCCGATACGATCGCAGAGACCAAGAAGCTCGAGAAGATCGGACGAGACGATCACCACAGCCGCTCCCTTGGCGGCCAATTGGCCGATCAGATTGTAGACTTCAACCTTGGCCCCGACATCGACGCCACGCGTCGGCTCGTCGAGCAGGAATACGCGCGGCGAAGCACTGATCGCCCGAGCAAGGACAACCTTCTGCTGATTGCCTCCCGAGAGGCGCCGAACCTCCTGGCTTGCAGAACTCGCGCGGATCCGCAGACTGTCGATCGACGCGTTGGCCAGTCGCTGCACGGCCCGGGACGAGACAATGCCCCAGCGCGCCAAGGCTTTGAGAGTCGAGAGGGCGATGTTCTGGCGGACGGAGAAGGGCAGGATCAGCCCTTCCGCCTTTCGGTCTTCCGGCGTCAGCACCATCCCGTCTCGGAGCGAGCGGCGCGGAGAACGCGGGATGTAGCCCTTGCCGTCGACACGAATGCGGCCGCCTGTCATCGGTAGCGCGCCGAAGATCGTCTTTAGGATTTCGGTGCGCCCCGCGCCGACAAGTCCGGCGATGCCGTAGATTTCCCCCGAACGAACGTCGAAGGACACGTCGGCGAAGCGCGCGCCCGAAGACAGGTTTTCAATTTCCAGCAGCGGCGCGCCGAGGGCGATGTCCTGCTTCGGAAAGAAACTGCTGATCGGCCGGTTGACCATGGCGCGCACCAGTGTCTCCTCCGTCCAATCATGGACCGCCTTCGTCTCGACGCTGTACCCGTCACGCATCACGGTGACGCGGTCGCAAATTTCGAACACCTCCTCGAGGTGGTGGCTGATAAAAATGATCCCGACCCCCGTCTTCTTCAGCCTCGCGACGGTCGCGAACAGGATGTGCACCTCGTGGCTGGTAAGCGTCGCCGTCGGCTCGTCGAGAACAATGACGCGCGCGCGACGGGAGAGTGCGCGACCGATCTCGACCAGCTGGCGTTGCGCCAGCGATAGACTGCGAATGCGCGTCGACGGCGCAATGTCGAGGCCGATCTGATCAAGCACGGCGCGCGCCTCGCGCATCAGGTCCCGGCGGCGGACCGTTCCGAGGGCCGTGCGCGGCAAACCGCCGGCGAAGATATTTTCAGCGACCGTCTGATCCGGGAACTGGCTCAGTTCCTGATGGACAACGATGATCCCGGCATCGAGGGCGTCGCGGGGATTATGGGGAGCGAAAGCCTCGCTCCCCAACTTGATCGTTCCTTCATCCGGTTGATGGATCCCGGCCAATATCTTCATGAGGGTCGATTTGCCGGCGCCGTTCTCGCCAACGACGCCAAGCACCTCGCCCTCGTCGAGCGACAACGACACCTGGTGGAGAACCGGAACGCCGAGAAACGCCTTGGAGACGCGGTCCATTTCGAGAAGATGCGGCGCCGCGCCCGCCAAGGCTTCCATTCAGCGAACCCCTCAGCCTTTGGTCACCTGATCGGCCCAGAGACCGTAGGCTTTGACCTTATCGCTGTCGATGGTCTCCTTGGTCAAAAGGATATGCGGCCAGTATTCGTGCTGCGGGATCTTGGATTTGTCGCCGTTGAAGTACTGATCGACGTATTTGACCGACTGGCTCGCCATGGTCAGCGGATTCTGGGACATCGTCGCGTCCATATCGCCCTTGCGGATCGCGGTCAGCGCCTGCTCGGTGCCATCGATGCCGACAATGATGATGTGCTTCGGATCGTCGAGTGGCACGTTTCGGCTTGCCTGGCGGATGGCGCGCAGCGCTCCGACAGCGTTATCGTCATTGCCGTTGAACACCGCGTCGATTTGCGGATTCGCCGCCATGATCTGGCTCATCAAATTGAACGACTTCTCCTGATCGAACTGCCCTTCCTGACGCGCGACGAGTTTCAGCCCCGAATTTTCAGCCGCGGCCTTGTTGAACACCTCCAGGAAGCCTTTGTCACGATCATCGCCGGCGGTTGTTCCAATGAGACCAACGAGGTCGACGACATTGCCCTGGATTTTCCCGTAGCGGGCCTTGAGCTTGTCGATGATGTACTGCGCCCCTTCGCGGCCCAGCGCCACATTGTCGGTCTCGAGGAAGTTCACCTGACACGGCCCGCACGAGGCGCCGCGATCGAGCGTGAAGACCGGAATTCCCTTTTTATTGGCCTGTTGAACCACTGGCACGATCGCGTTGGCGTTGATCGGATTCAGGATCAAGGCGTCGACGCCCTGGTTGATCAGATCGACGACCATTGTCGACTGGGTGTTGGCGTCGCCGTTCGCGTTGGTGTTGAGCAAGGTCACGCCAGGAGTTTTGGAAGACGCATCCACGACGCCCTTGGTCATGCCCTGGAAAAATGGGTTGGCGAGCGTCGCAACGTTGTAACCAATCTTGATCGGCTTGCCTTCGGCGAAAGCCGGCGTCCCCACGAGCGCGGCTGTGACAGCGGCTCCGCTCGTCCACACAAATTGACGACGATCCACGATGAAACTCCCTGGTTGTTGCCTCTGCTGAATTGGACGAGGCAGCGTTTCCTTGAAACGGAAATTGGCCTGCCAAGGAGGCGATCCTATACGCGCCACGCGCGCATATGGGCCATCATCGGGCGACATCGTCAAGCTGGATTCAGACAGGACCGGCGCCGCACAGCGCGGCGATGAAGCCCGCCGCTGACAATTGCGGGTGCTCGTCGATGACGGCGAACGGTGGTCAACAAGGACATGGTGCCGGATGAGGGGATTGAACCCCCGACCTTCGGTTTACAAAACCGCTGCTCTACCGCTGAGCTAATCCGGCGCCTGGCCGGCCTTGCGCTACCAGCGCGCCGAGCCGCGCGCAAGAGCGGCGCGCTTCAGGCGGACCCGGCCGGAACGGTCGGCGTCCAGGGACCCTGCGCGGATACGGCCTCGTCCATCCCGGGCCATGGGGGCATCGTGATCGCGACGAACGCCAGGGCCGAATCGGCGTCGGCGCGAAATTGAAACGCCGCTCCGAGCGGAATGGTCAGCGACGTCCCGGGCGCAAGCGGGTCGATGGATTCGACGTCGCCCTGCCGACGCCAAATTGCGCCATGTCCGCTAACCACAAACCAGATTTCCTCGACCGTTCGATGCGTGACCGCGTGCGACACCGCGCCGGCAGGCAGCTCGAAATGCGCCATGCTTCCCCCCGCAAGGCTCAAGAGCAGCCGCACCGCCGTTCCGTCAGGCGCGGTCGCATCGACGCCGTCGCCCAGCACTTTCATCTCATAAGGCTTGGGTGCGGTCGCTGGCATTGCGGTAGCGCCTCGGGCTTTGGCGCGGGCTCAAAAAGTCGCGCTGTCTTGGCGCGGCAATCGGCGGCCTGCTAAGAGGGGACATGACAAGTCCAAGTTTAACCGCGGAACAGGCGCTTGACGAGTTTCGCGCCGCCGGCGCCCTGCTCACCGGCCATTTCATCCTATCGTCGGGGCTGCACTCGCCCGTGTTTCTGCAGAAGATGTTCGTCTTCCAGGATCCGGCTCGCACCGAGCGCCTCTGTCGCGCGCTTGCCGAGAAAGCCCGCGAAGCGTTTGGCGCGATCGACATCGTCGCTTCGCCCGCGCTCGGCGGCATCGTTCCCGGCTACGAGACCGCACGCTGGCTCGGCGCCAAGGCGATCTTCGTCGAGCGCGAGGGCGGCGTCTTCAAGTTGCGCCGCGGTTTCACGATTGCTCCGGGCGCGCGCGTTCTGATGGTCGAGGACATCATCACCACCGGGCTCTCCTCGCGCGAGGCGCTGGCGGCGCTGGCCGAGCATCCCGGAACGATCGTCGGCGCCGCCTGCCTGATCGATCGATCCGATGGCAAAGCGGACATCGGCGTCAAGCGCGTGGCCCTCGCCACCCTCGACATTCCAGCTTACTCCCCCGACGCGCTGCCGCCCGAACTGGCGGCGCTTCCGCCCACCAAACCGGGAAGCCGCGCGCTCGCCGGCGCGGCCTGATCGGCCCTAAACGAAAGAGGAGCGGCCGATGACAGCGCTTCGGCTTGGCGTCAACGTCGATCATGTCGCGACCGTCCGCAACGCCCGCGGCGGCGGGGTTCCCGATCCCGTTCGCGCGGCGCTGCTCGCGATCGAAGCCGGCGCCGACGGCATCACCGCCCATCTGCGCGAGGACCGCCGGCACATTCTGGACGACGACATGGTCCGCCTCAAGGCGTCGATCACGAAGCCGCTCAATTTCGAGATGGCCGCGACCGAGGCCATGCTCGACATTGCGCTAAAAATACGTCCGCATGCCTGTTGCCTCGTGCCGGAAAAGCGCACCGAGCGGACGACCGAAGGCGGGCTCGACGTGGTGAACGGGTTCAAGGCCCTGAAGCCATTCGTCTCGGAGCTCACGCGAGAAGGAATCCGGGTGTCGATGTTCATCGAACCTTCACAGGAAGCGTTGAAAGCCAGCGCCGAACTCGGGGCGCTGGTCGTCGAGCTGCACACCGGAGCTTGGTGCGACGCGCGGGCGCGGGGCGAAGTCGCCAAGGCCGATCACGAATTCGCCCGCCTCCGCGCGGCGGCCGCGCAGACCCGGACGCTCGGACTCGAATGTCATGCCGGCCACGGCCTCGACTACGACACCGCGCGGAGCATCGCCGCCCTGCCGCAGATCGTCGAACTCAACATCGGCCATTTCCTCATTGGCGAGGCGATCTTCGTCGGGCTCGCCGAAAGTGTGAAAGCCATGCGCATGGCGATGAATGAGGGACGAGCATCCGTGGAGCGCCGGCTTTGATCATCGGCATCGGCAGCGACCTCTGCGAGATCGAGCGCATCGAGACCACGCTGGCGCGCTTCGGGAAACGCTTCAGCACCCGCTGCTTCACCGAGACCGAACAGCGCCGCTCGGATCGGCGCGCGGGGCGGGCGGCTTCTTACGCCAAACGATTCGCCGCCAAGGAGGCCTGCGCCAAAGCCTTGGGCACCGGATTGAGACGGGGCGTGTTCTGGCGCGACATGGGGGTGGTCAATCTTCCATCCGGGCAGCCGACCATGAAGCTGACCGGCGGCGCCGCCGAACGTCTGAAAGCGATGCTGCCGCCCGGGACCGAGCCGTTCATTCACCTGACCCTGAGCGACGAAAAGGCCTACGCCCAGGCGTTCGTCGTCATCGAGGCGCGCCCCGCCCTTCTCTTGCGCGAAAGCGACGCTCCGCCCGCGTAGGGCGACGGTCAAGACTTCAATCCGCTCGACCCGTAGGAGACGTTCGTCGCCCGCAATCGAACGGCTGGAATCGACGTATTGCGGACATAGAAGACCAGTGCCTTGAACGGCTCAGTTGGGCGGGAAGCGGGAGTAGCTCGAAGGTCTGCTTCAAGACGGACAGCGGCCAGCCACCGGAACTCCAAAAGAGCCCTTGCCGTCCGCAAAGCGATCCGCTCGGGTCTTGCGGTAAGATGGATAAAGAGGACCGAGCGCCAAGACCCCGTCGGAGCTTTGACCGCTCAGGGCCGACAAAGCGCGCGCGTCTCCCAGTTCCTTTAGGGGGAGGCCTAGCTGGATTTCCTCTTCTTCCTGCTCTTGTGGCCTGTCGGCGCCGGGCCGCCGGTCCCGCCTTCAAAGCCCACGGAGATCGAATAGAGGTCGGCAAGCTGGAGGGTCGGCATCGGCAGATTGACCGGATCGGTCACAATGCGAAACTGGCCGGCTTTCACCCCGTCCGTCGTCGCCTCGGCCCGGTAGGTCTGGGAAAAGACCGATGTGTTGTCGGTAAGCCGTGTGACCGTGATCTTCACCGGGGCGCTGAAAGTCCCAGCTTGCCCCGCCGGTCCAATCACCACCTGACCCGCGACGCCGATCTTGACGCCGGCCTGCCCCGCGCCGGCCGGATCGCATTGGCGCGCGGTATCCTCGATGTTGAACTGATAGCGCACCGAAGAATTCTCCGGGCCGCCCACGCGCAGCGCCGCACCGCCGTCGGCGACGGTCACTTCCGGGCAATTGATGTCCTGTGCTGCAACCGGCAGAACCTTCAGCCTGTCGGTCGGACTGGCCGTGGGCTGGAGCACCACCTGCTTCGCGTTCGGGGTCGCCCCGAGATTCAGGCCTTCAGCGTTCGGATCGCGATGGGAGAAAAAGCCGCCAACGGAGCTGCCGGCTGAGCTCATTGCGCCGCCGACCGTGCCGCAGCCGGTGAGAGCGCCAAGCGCGGTCGAAAAAAGCGCGATGCGAACCAGCGTGGCGCGAGCGATCATTGCGGCTGACTTCGGCAATTGAGCAGCTGGTCTCGTTTGAAGATGAGCGCGGTGCTTACCCCGGCGACGGCTTCAAGGCAATTGTTCGTAGGCTTCCTTGAAGCCGGTGAGCGGCGCCTGCACGCCGACGCCTTCCTCGGGCGTCTGGAAGATGCCAAGCGTCGCCGTCTTTCCGGTCTTCAGCTTGTCGATCAGGGCTTGGTCCATGGCCAATTGGCCGACGCAGCCATTCGGAAGACATTGCAGGAAACTCAAGCGTCCAGCTTCCGCGTTGTCGATCCTCAAGCTTATGCCGGGGGGAAGCAGCACCCCAAGCGGCGCAATGACCCGCATGAGGCGGGTCTTGCGATCGGCGGTATTAAGCACGATCACGACCAGAATTAAGCTCGGCCGGTCCTGGTCGACGACGCTGAGCACGATCGCGCATTGCTCGTGGGCCGCGCCGGGCGGAGTTTCGCAACGGGTCACCCAGTCGCCGTGCTTGCCCCTCACGGCGCCCTGCGGCGCCGGTTCGGCCGCGGAGGCGTGCGACGCCATGAGCAGCGCGCCGCCGACCGCGCCGATAAGCGCCCAGCCGGCTTTCGATCGTCTCGCCTTGGTAAACGCCATCGTCCGCACTGAATCCTTTGTGGTCGTGTGGGCCGCGCAAGGGTAGAGGAAACCCGCGTCGGAGGCTCGTGGCCGAGAACCGGCGCAAAAATGAGGCGAAGCAGGAGCTAGGAGATGGTGGGCGCTAGAGGGATTGAACCTCTGACCCCTACCATGTCAAGGTAGTGCTCTACCGCTGAGCTAAGCGCCCATCTCCCATGATCTCGAGCGACAATTGGCCCGCTCAAGGACGGCGCGATATAGACGCTCGCGGGGCGAGGCGCAATGGGTGAGGCGAGCCTTAGCGTGTCCGCAACCGCCCTGCCCATCATGAACCCATTCCGGCTTGCGTTGCGCCCTGCCCTGCCTGCCGACATCGCCGCCATCATGGCGATCGAACGCTTGCCGGACTACGAGCTTTACGTCGCCCGTTCCGACGAGGAGGGGCATCGCGCGATGCTGTCGTCGCCCTCCCATGCCTACCGGCTTGGCGTCGGGCAATCGGGGGAGATCGAGGCCTTCGCCGTCCTGCGCGGGCTCGGCGATCCGCACTTGAACCTCTACCTCCAGCGCATCGCGGTCGCCCGCCCCGGCCAAGGCCTGGGGACTGTGTTCCTGAGCCTCGTCCTCGACGAGGCGTTCGGGTTATTGGGCGCCGAGCGCTTCCATCTCGACTGCTTCGCCGACAACGTCCGCGCCCAGCGGGCTTACGAGAAACTCGGCCTCACCCGCGACGGCGTGCTGCGCCAAGCCTACCGGCTGGCGGACGGGACGCGCGCCGACCTTGTCATGATGGCGATCCTGAAGAGGGAATGGGAGGCGCGCCGGCGCTAGCGGCCGGCCCGGTAGTTAGCGAGTCCGAAACGAGCCTTTTCAAAGGCTTGCGCCGCGATTAGCGAGTCACTTCCCGCTTGAGCCGCTCGCTTCGACCCCCGCCTTGAGGCGCCGCGAACAGCGGCGTCGAATGGAGCCACGCCCACGGCATGCTCGCTTCGAAACATTGAACGCGCTGAAAAATCCTATCATAAGCCCTGCGCGCCATTCTGTAAAGCAGAAAGATCGCCCAAGCCAAAATCAATGAAGCTTTTCAAATGCTTATGTCACAAAATAATGGGAGTGGCGGCATCGGCTGGCGAGCCGAGGCCGCAGGCGACGCCGTGAGAACCGTGGCTCTTTCTGACCGGCTCGCCTCCCAGAAATCAGGGCCGTAGAGTCGACAGCAGGGCGTCGATCAAACTCAAATGGAAGCGGCTTTGCGGGAGTAAAGAAACAGCTCGTCCAACCCACTGCGCTCGCCCGCGCGGGGAGCGTTGGCTTACTGACGACGTCAGCATGAGACGGGAACACGCTCGCTGGCAGCGTTGGGAAGCTCGCCGCAAGTTCTGGCTCGCCGAAGCGGAAATGGTTCGCAAGACTGAGACGGCATAAGGTGGGCGGCGCTCGTCTCCAATCGCGAATTCCCCAAATCATGGCATTGACATCATGGCCTCGCCGTGTTTTCGGAACGCTTGTGGTGCTTCGCCGCGCCGCTCCGGATCAGGCTTGATGCCGCGCTACTGGTTAAAAACGACGACCAAAACGCGCCGCCCGCTGAAAAGCGGGACGAACGGCTGACCGCGCCCCTGCTCCGGCTCCTCCCCGGCGGGCGCCTGGGTTCATAAGGCCCGCGCTCCAGGGCCTTGAGGGGAGGAAGGGCGAACAAGGAATTCTTCATCATGTCAGGCTTCAAGGTCGCGGTCGCCGGCGCCACCGGCAATGTTGGCCACGAGATGCTCTCGATACTCTGGCGGAGCGCCGATTCCCGGTGTCCGAAGTGGTTGCGCTCGCCTCTCCAGCTTCAATCGGGCGCGAGGTCTCGTTCGGCGACAGGACGCTCAAGTGCAAGGCGCTCGAGCATTATGACTTTTCCGACACCGACATTTGCCTCATGTCGGCGGGCGGGGCGGTGTCGAAGGAATATTCGCCCAGGATCGGCGCAAAGGGATGCGTGGTCATCGACAATTCGTCGGCCTGGCGCCTCGACCCGGACGTTCCGCTGATCGTGCCCGAGGTCAACGCGGCTGCGGCGAAGGGATTCGGCAAGAAGAACATCATCGCCAACCCCAATTGCTCAACCGCGCAACTCGTTGTGGCGCTGAAGCCGCTGCACGACCGCGCGACCATCAGGCGGGTGGTGGTGGCGACCTATCAGTCCGTCTCCGGCGCCGGCAAGGAAGCGATGGACGAATTGTTCGCCCAGACGCGCGCGGTGTTCGTGTCCGATCCGGTCGAACCGAAGAAGTTCCCGAAGCGAATCGCCTTCAACGTCATTCCGCAAATCGACGTGTTCATGGACGACGGCTCGACCAAGGAAGAGTGGAAGATGGTCGCCGAAACCAAGAAAATTCTCGACCCCAAGATCAAGCTGACCGCGACCTGCGTCAGGGTGCCCGTGTTCATCGGCCACTCCGAGGCCGTCAACATCGAATTCGTCGATCCGATCAGCGCCGACGAGGCGCGGGAGATCCTGAGCCGCGCGCCGGGCTGCCTGGTTATCGACCGCCGGGAAGCCGGCGGTTACATCACCCCCCACGAGGCGGCGGGAGAGGACGCGACCTACATTTCGCGTATCCGCGACGACCCGACGATCGACAACGGCATCAATCTTTGGGTGGTTTCCGACAACCTGCGCAAAGGCGCGGCGCTGAACGCGGTGCAGATCGCGGAGGTGCTGGTCAATCGCGGCTGGCTGAAGCCCAAGATGAAGGCGGCTTGACCGGCCGATCCTTCCGGATCGAGCGCGAGGCGGCGGCCAAAACTCCTTTGCCTAACCACTTTGCCCAATCATTTGGTATGGTATTGGACGAAAACGTCCGCGTTGTGTTTTAGGGGTCGATTCGGCAATCCATGGCGCAAGATCCGGATATCCGCCTGCTGACCTCACCGCGCATTTTCCTGGTCGGGATGGCGGCGTTCCTGGCCCTGGTCGGCTTTGTCGTTCTCATCCTCTATCAGCAGATCGCGCTCGCCTTCAGCGCCAATCCCGGGTTGAACGGCCTCATTCTGGGCGTGCTGGCGATCGGCGCGCTGTTCACCTTCCGGCAGGTGATCCGGCTGTTCCGCGAAATACACTGGGTCAACTCGTTGACCGGCGCGGTGACCGACGGCGCCCCCCGGCGCCTCGCCTGCTCGCGCCGATGGCGGTGATGCTCAATGCCGGGGCGGGCGCGCGGGGCTTGTCGACCCTCACCACGCGCGCAATCCTCGATTCGATCGCCACGAGACTCGACGAGGGCCGCGAACTCAGCCGCTATCTGGTCGGGCTCTTGGTTTTCCTCGGGCTCCTCGGCACGTTCTGGGGTCTGTTGGAGACGGTCCACTCGATCGCCGGCGTCATCGACAGCATGAAGACCGGCGTCGAGCAACACGACCATGTTCGACGACCTCAAGCAGGGATTGTCCGCGCCGATCGCCGGCATGAGCGTCTCGTTCACCTCCTCGCTGTTCGGCCTGGCGAGCTCCTTGATTCTCGGCTTTCTCGATCTCCAGGCAGGTCAGGCGCAGAATCGCTTCTATTCCGAATTCGAGGAGTTTCTCGCGAGCCACGTCCAGACCACGCCGGTTGTCGGAAGCGGTTCCGGATGCGCCAATCATCGCCCAGGGCGCGCAGCCTGCGATCGAGCATCAGCGTGACTCGAAGGCGATCGCGACGCTTGCCGAGGGCATTCAGGCTCTGGTCGGCCACATGCGCACCGAACAGCAGCAAATTCGCGATTGGGTCGACGCGCAGGCGACGCAGCAGGAAGATATCGGCAAGCTCTTGCGGCGCCTGTTGGACGAGCTCGGCGCGCGATGAAGCGGGGATTTGAGCTCGGCGGGGGGTTCGGGAGTTAGATCATGGCGCTGTCGCGCGGACGCCGATATGAGCCGGTGAACTACTGGCCGGGCTTCGTCGACGCCTTGTCGACAATGCTGCTGGTGATCATTTTCCTGCTGTCGGTCTTCATGCTGGCCCAGTTCTTCCTCTCGCGCGAGGTTACGGGCAAGGACGAGGCGCTCGCGAGGCTCAATCGGCAGATCGAGGAACTGACCAATCTGCTGGCGCTCGAGCGTACCCAGAAAGGCGTCGACGAAAGCAAGATATCAGCCCTCACCGCCACGCTCGACTCGGCCCAGCGCGAGCAGAAGACGCTCAAGGACGCCGCGTCGCGGGGCGTGGTCGACGCCGACACCGCGAGCGGCCAGGCTTCGGCGGCGGCCGCCGTGCTGGATCAGCAGAAGCAGATATCGGCTCAGGCGCTTGCCCAGGTCGACGTGCTCAACCAGCAGATCGCCGCGCTTCGCAAGCAGCTCGCGGCGATCGAGGATGCGCTCGCTGCATCGGAGTCGGCGAACAAGGAATCGCAATCGAAGATCGCCGACCTCGGCCAGCGGCTCAACGTCGCGCTGGCGCAGAAGGTTCAGGAGCTCAATCGCTATCGCTCGGACTTTTTCGGCCGCCTCCGGCAGATCCTTGGCGCCCGGCCCGATGTCCGGGTGGTGGGCGATCGGTTCGTGTTCCAATCCTCAGTGCTGTTCGACGTCGGAAAGGCCGACATCAGCCCGGCCGGCCACCAGTCCCTCGACACGCTCGCCGCCGCCGTGATCGACCTCGAGCGCGAGATTCCGCCCGACATCCCCTGGATCCTCAGGGTCGACGGACATACCGACAACACCCCGATCACCGGCGCCGGCCCGTACAAGTCGAACTGGGAATTGTCAGCCGCGCGGGCGGTCGCGGTGGTGCAATACCTGATCAGCAAGGGAGTCGAGGCCGACCGGCTGGCCGCCGCTGGTTTCGGCGAATTCCAGCCGCTCGACCAAGGGACAGACGAAGAGTCGCGCGCCCGCAACCGGCGCATCGAGCTCAAGCTCACAGAGCGGTAAGTCCTTAATTCACCCCCTTGATTGCGACAGGACGGCCCTCTCGCCCTGGCTATCGGCGGGACGATCCAAAGGCGATCGCCAAGGCGTTGGAGGACGGCAAGCCGGTCGAGACCGTCATGGGGCCCGTCCGTTTCGACAGCAAGGGCGACGTCCTCGACCCGAGCTACGACATCAACGTTTGGACCGGCCGGCAAATACCGTCCATTGCAAAGTGAGCCACGGCCCGACGCTGCGCCTCAACTCTGCCGGCCGAGAATCGGTTTCGGACGGTCTCCCATAACGAGGCTTCGATGACCGCGCCGAGGACCTTAGGCGTCTCCAAGCCCCGCTCCAAAGTGGGATCGGATTGAAGACTCGCAATATCCATAAATGTCTAAGCCGGCCTGGGCGAGTCGGGCCGTCTGGCCCTCCTCGAACACCGCCCCCGATTGCCCTTCCCTTTCGCCGATCTTTCGTGTATTGCGCCGCACAATCAGTCGGCTGAGCGCGGCGCCATGCGGCGCGCCGTCGCATTCCCGTCATGTTCGCGTTCAAGAGGACAGCGCTCACGGCGCTTCACCCGTTCGAACGTCCGCCTTCAAGTAAAGCCCGGTCCATGAAACTTCGCAACATCGCCATCATCGCCCACGTCGACCACGGCAAGACGACCCTCGTCGACCGGCTCTTGCAGCAGTCGGGCGCGTTTCGCGACAACCAGCGGGTCGCCGAACGGGTCATGGATTCGAACGACCTCGAACGCGAGCGCGGCATCACCATCCTCGCCAAGGCGACCTCGGTGGTCTGGAAGGACGTTCGGGTCAACATCGTCGACACGCCCGGGCCACGCCGATTTTGGCGGCGAGGTCGAGCGCATCCTGTCGATGGTCGACGGGGCGATCATCCTCGTGGACGCCGCCGAAGGCCCGATGCCGCAGACCAAGTTCGTCCTGGGCAAGGCGCTGAAAATCGGGCTGAAGCCGATCGTCTGCGTCAACAAGGTCGACAAGCCGGACGCGCGTCCGACCGAAGTCGTCAACGAAGTGTTCGACCTCTTCGCCGCCCTCGACGCGACCGACGAGCAGCTTGATTTCCCGATCATCTATGGCTCCGCCAAGCAGGGCTGGATGTCGGATTCGGCCAGCGAGCCGAAGACCGACATGGCGGCGTTGTTCGACCAGGTGCTGAAGCATGTCGAGCCGCCGAAGGTCGGCGCGGGCGGCTTCCGCATGCTCGGCACGCTCTTGGAGAGCAACCCCTATCTCGGCCGCATCGTCACCGGCCGCGTCTTCTCCGGCTCGATCAGGACCAACACGCCGGTAAAGGTGCTCGACCGCGAGGGCGATCTTGTCGAGACGGGCCGGGTCTCGAAGATCCTCGCCTTCCGCGGCATCGAGCGAGCGCCAATCGACGAGGCGGTCGCCGGCGACATTATCGCAATCGCGGGGCTGGAGAAGTTCAACGTCGCCGACACGCTCATGAATCCGGAAGAAGTCGAGCCGCTGCATGCGCAGCCGATCGATCCGCCGACGCTGTCGATGACGTTCTCCGTCAACGACAGCCCGCTCGCCGGCACCGAGGGCGACAAGGTGACGAGCCGCGTCATTCGCGACCGGCTTTTCAAGGAAGCGGAGGGCAATGTCGCGCTCAAGGTCGAGGCGGCCCCCAATTCCGATGCGTATGTCGTGTCGGGCCGCGGCGAATTGCAGCTTGCGATCCTGATCGAGACGATGCGCCGCGAGGGTTTCGAGCTCGGCGTGTCGCGTCCGAAGGTGCTCTACCGCAAGGACGAATCGGGCGAGATCCTGGAGCCGATCGAGGAAGTGGTGATCGACGTCGACGAGGAGCATTCCGGCGTCGTCGTGCAGAAGATGAGCGAGCGCAAGGGCGAGATGATCGAGATGCGCCCGTCGGGCGGCGGCCGTCTCCGCCTCGTTTTCCTGGCGCCGACGCGCGGCCTCATCGGCTATCTCGGCGAATTGCTGACCGACACGCGCGGCACCGCGATCATGAACCGCCTGTTCCACAACTGGGGCCAATGGAAGGGCGACATCGCCGGGCGGCGCAACGGGGTGCTGATCTCGAACGAGGCGGGCGAAGCGGTCGCCTATGCGATGTGGAACCTCGAGGATCGCGGCCCGATGATGATCGAGCCGGGCTGGAAGGTCTATCAGGGCATGATCGTCGGCCAGCACAGCCGCGACAATGACCTCGAAGTCAACGTGCTCAAGGGCAAGAAGCTCACCAACATCCGCACCCATTCCAAGGACGAGGCGGTGCGTTTGACTCCGCCGATCCAGATGACGCTCGAGAAGGCGCTGGCCTATATCCAGGACGACGAACTGGTCGAAGTGACGCCGAAGTCGATCCGCCTGCGCAAGGGGCGCCTCGACCCCAACGACCGCAAGCGCGCCGAGCGCGCCAAGGCCACCGAGGGCGCGATCCAGGGAGCCTGACGAAACGGCCCCGGATGCCGCCGCGCAATCGCTATCACTCGGGCCCCGCCACCGACCATTTCGACGGCGTGCGCTTCTTCAACACTTCGCCGCCGACACGCGACAGGAGTCTTCGGGATCTCCTGCGCTGGCGCCGGACCTCCCGGCCGGCGCCCTGGCCGGAGAGGGCGCCGGCTGCGCCGGTTACGCCCGTCGCGCGAAGCGCCGCTACGCGCATCACCATCGTCGGCCATGCGACCGTTCTCATTCAGACCTGCGGGCTCAACATCGTCTCCGATCCCATGTGGTCCGAGCGGGCAAGCCCTCTATCCTTCGCGGGTCCAAAACGCGTCTCTCCGCCTTCCGTCGCCTTTGACGACCTGCCGAGGATCGACGTCGTTCTCCTCAGCCACAACCACTACGACCATTTTGACGTCGCCACCCTCAGCCGCCTTGTCGGGCGTGACGATCCGCTCATCCTTACGCCGCTCGGCAACGAGGCCATCGTGCGCCGATCGATTCCGCGTGCGCGTCTCGCCGGCGGCGACTGGTGGGATCGCCGTCGCATCGCCGATGACGTCGAGGTCGCTTTCGTTCCAGCCCAGCACTGGTCGGCGCGCGGAATCTTCGACAGGCGCATGGCGCTTTGGTGCGGTTTCGCGGTGCAGGCCGGCGCCGAACTGATCTATTTCGCGGGCGACACCGGCTACGGCGACGGCAGCGTCTTCGACGCCATACGGCGCCGCGTCGGGAGTCCGGACCTCGCTTTGCTGCCGATCGGCGCGTATGCGCCGCGCTGGTTCATGCGCGAGCAACACGTCAACCCCGAGGAGGCGATCATGATCTTCGAGGCGCTGCAGGCTCGGCGCGCCATCGGCATTCACTGGGGCGTGTTTCGCCTCAGCGACGACGGGTGGGCGGAACCGCGAGAGGCGCTGGCGCGCGCGCTCGCCGAACGAAAAATAGATCCCGGGCGCTTTCCGGCGGGCGAGCCCGGCTATGTCTGGAATGCGCAGCCCTGATCCGCGCGAGGCCCCTGAACGCTGAAATTCAAAACGGCGACCCCTATTTCTCGCTCGGGCGCGAGCGACCGGGCGGCCGCCCAAGCGCATGGCTTGGACAATCCGCGACGAGCGGCTAATTGTCTCAAGGCCGCCGCTCCACCTCCTGCACGCCAATCGACGCTGCCGACACGGTGGGCGAAGCGACGAAAGTTACGACTGGGGGAAGCGGAGACAGCCATGCCGGCCGCCAAGATCATGCTCATTCGCCATGCGGAGAAACCAAACGGCGACGGCGCGCCCGGACTGATGCCGAACGGCGCCGAGAACCCCCGGGCGCTGACCCTCACCGGATGGAAGCGGGCCAACGCTCTCGCCGGCCTGTTCAATCCCCCCGATGGCGCCTTGCCGAGACCGCCGCTCGCGAAGCCCATGAGCCTGTTCGCTTCGGGATCGGACAGTCTGCGGCCGAAGCAGACGATCGCGCCGCTCGCGACGGCGCTCAATCTCCCCGTCCGGACTTTCCTCAAAGGCCAGGAGCCCGAGCTGGTTGCGGCGGTCAAGAAGGCCGACGACCCGGTTCTCATTTCCTGGCAGCACGAAGCGCTTCCAGCGATTGCCGGTCTCATTCGTGGCGGCGCGGACGGCGTTCCGCCGAGCTGGCCCGGTCACGTCTACGACCTCGTCTGGGTGCTCGACCTTCAGCCCTCCGGCGCCTGGAGTTTTGCGCAGGTCCCCGAACTCGTCATGCCGGGCGACTCCGATAAGCTGATCGGCCTCGACGAATAGGGCGGCGGCGTCTTCAACTACGGTGAAACTCAACCACGACCGGCGCGGGTCAGGGTCGTCTGGGCGTCGGCGATCGGATTCGGATCCGCCGTGATGTGGATCGACGGCGCCCAATAAGCGGCGATCTCGAGCAGGACGCCTGCGGCGACAACGAATGGCGCGCTCGGCGGGAAAAGCACCGCGACGACATCGAGCGCCACCTCGGCGTCATCCGTGAGATTGCCGAAGTTGGCGCTGATCGCTGTCGTGAAATTTGCCGATCCGAGCTCGCCAACCAGAGCTGCGAGCGTACGCAATTCGCCGGCTGTCATCAACTTGGCTTCCCTCTCCCGGCGTCGCGCACAAGTTTACGCGCGCCAATTGTTTCAATGGCTTGAGTGCTCTTTTGCGAAAGGCACTTTTGTAGACGTGGTCTTAGCCCGTCGACATTTTGGCGGCCCTTTCGGACACCCTTTGGGCGGTCACTGCTCGCGTCGCAAGGAGTGCCCTCTAAGACGGCGCAGGAGCCGCAAACCCGGTAATCCAGCAACCGCAGCACGCCCTTGATCTCAGCGATTGCTTCCACGCCCTAATTTCTTCACTCCCAACCCATTATGCATAGAATTCTAATTTACGCAAGAAATTGTTCCTGGTTTCTGCCGCTCACGACCGCATTCGGCGGTCGCGGCGATGATCCTCACCTCCGCCACAGTGAAGTTAATAAAGGTGGAACAGCTAGTAAGTAAGTTGCGTCGGTCGATCAGTCCTTGTCCGTACAACCCTGCAGTTGCCGTAAGTGGACGCTGACGACAGATGTGTGACAGAAGGTCGGTCGGAGGATCACCCCCTTGCGTATCCACCACCTCAATTGCGGCTCTCTCTGCCCGCGCGGCGGAAAGCTGTTCGGCGGCGCCGGCGGCCTGCTGTCGCCCGCGCCCATGTGCTGCCACTGCCTCTTGATCGAGGGCGATGACGGACTGATCCTGGTCGATTCCGGGCTCGGGGTTGAAGATGTCAACGAACCACGGCGGCTCGGATTTCTGTTCAACGCGATGGTGCGGCCACGGCTCGACGTCGCGGAAACGGCGCTGAGGCAGGTCGCGGATCTGGGGTACCGCCCAAGCGACGTGCGCCACATCGTCCCGACCCACCTCGATCTCGACCACGCGGGAGGGATCTGCGATTTCCCCGACGCCGCGGTCCATGTTTTCGCCCCCGAGCTGCGGGCGGCCTCGCACCGGTCGACCATCGGCGAGCGAAACCGCTATCGCAAGGCGCAGATCGCCGCGGTCAAGAAATGGGCGCCGCTCGAGGAGGAGGGCGAAACCTGGTTCGGCTTTTCGGCCGTGCGCGCGATCCCCGGAACGCGCGACGAGGTGCTGCTCGTGCCGCTACCCGGACATTCGCGCGGGCATTGCGGCGTCGCCGTCCGACGCGCGGACGATTGGCTGCTCCATTGCGGCGACGCCTATTTCCATCATTCCGAAGTCGAGCCGCACTTCGGCGCCGCGCCCAAGGGCGTGCGTTTTTTCGAGTCGCTGGTGCAGTTCGACGGCGCCGAGCGCCGCGCCAATCAAGAGAGGCTGCGCGAGCTCGCACGCACCGCCGCGGGCGAGGTCCAGCTCATCTGCTCCCACGACCCTTCCGACTTTTTCGCCATGAAGAGCGCGCAGCGCGAAGCCCAAGCCGCGCCACAACCCGTCAGCACGCCGCGGCCCGTCCCGCAGCGCGATCTTCGCGCAAGGCGCTAGGAAATCAATCCGCCCCTGTCGCCTTGCCCCGCAGCGCCTTGACCGCGCCCCGGCGCGTCTTGTCGTCGACCCGGCGCACCCGCGAGGCCAGCGTCGGGCGCGTGGCGAGGCGCCGCTTCGGCCGCGCCTGCGCCTTCGTGAGCAAATCCGCGAGCCGGGCTCGCGCGTCCTCGCGATTGCGGGGCTGGCTGGCGAAGCTCTGGGCGAAAATGACGATCACGCCGTCCTGAGTGGCGCGCGCGCCGGCGAGCTTGATCAGCCGGATCGCCACGTCGTTCGGCAGGCTTGGGCTACGGCGCGCGTCGAACCGAAGCTCGACCGCGCTCGCCACCTTGTTGACGTTCTGCCCGCCCGGACCCGAGGAGCGCACGAAACTCTCGACGATCTCGCTCTCGTCGATGAGGAGATCGCCGGCTTTCATGGTCTCAACGCCAGTCCCTCACATCCACAAACCGCCCCGCGATCGCCGCCGCCGCGGCCATGGCGGGCGACACGAGATGGGTGCGGCCCGGTAGCCCTGGCGGCCCTCGAAATTGCGGTTCGAGGTCGAGGCGCAGCGCTCGCCGGGCTCGAGCTTGTCCGGATTCATCGCCAGGCACATCGAGCAGCCGGGTTCGCGCCATTCGAAGCCGGCGGCGAGGAAGATCTTGTCCAGGCCCTCGGCCTCGGCCTGCGCCTTGACCAGGCCCGAGCCCGGCACGACCATGGCGTTGACGCGCTCGCTCACCTTATGGCCGTTCGCGATCGCGGCGGCGGCGCGCAGATCCTCGATGCGGCCGTTGGTGCAGGAGCCGATGAAGACGCGGTCGACGGCGAGATCCGTCATCTTCTCCCCGCCCTTGAGGCCCATATAGTCGAGCGCGCGCTGGATCGAGGCGCGCTTCTGCTCGCTCGCCCCATCCTCGACCCGCGGCACGACGCCGAAGATCGGCGCGACGTCCTGCGGGCTCGTGCCCCAGGAGACGATCGGCGGCAGGTTCGCCGCGTCGAGCTTCACCTGGGCGTCGAAATGCGCGCCCTCGTCGCTGCGCAGCGTGTCCCAGTGGCGCCGCGCGTGGTCCCACAGCGTCGCCCTTCGGCGACTTCGGCCGATCCTTTCAGATAGGCGTAGGTCTGTCTCGTCGGGCGCGATCATGCCGGCGCGCGCGCCGCCCTCGACCGACATGTTGCAGACCGTCATCCGCCCTTCCATCGACAGCGCCTCGATCGCCGAGCCGCAATATTCGATGACATGGCCGGTGCCGCCCGCCGTGCCGATCTGGCCGATGATGGCGAGGATGATGTCCTTGGCGGTGACGCCCGGCGGAAGCGCGCCGTCGACCTTGACGCGCATGTTCTTGGCCTTGGACTGGATCAGCGTCTGGGTCGCGAGCACATGCTCGACCTCGGAGGTGCCGATGCCGTGCGCGAGCGCGCCGAAGGCGCCGTGGGTCGAGGTGTGGCTGTCGCCGCAGACGATCGTCGTGCCCGGCAGTGTGAAGCCCTGCTCCGGCCCGATGATGTGGACGACGCCCTGCCGGCGGTCGAACTCGTCGTAATATTCGATGCCGAACTCGCGCGCGTTTTTCGCCAGTTCCTCGACCTGCTGGCGGCTCTCCGGATCGGCGATGCCGCCGCTGCGGTCGGTGGTCTGGATGTTGTGGTCGACGACGGCGAGCGTCTTCTCCGGCGCGCGCACCTTGCGCCCGGAGAGGCGCAAGCCCTCGAAGGCCTGCGGGCTCGTCACCTCGTGGACGAGGTGCCGGTCGATATAGATGAGGCTGAGATCGCCGTTCGTCTCCAAGACATGCTCGTCCCAGATCTTGTCGTATAACGTACGCGGCGTGGACATAACGATCTCCGGCGCCGCTTGGCGCGAATGGAAGGGAGTTCGCGCTATCTATGCCTGAAGAGGCGGCGATGGAAGGGGAATCGCGGCTTATCTGGCCTCCCGCGCCCTGCCCTGCTTCCGACACCGCCGCTCGCGGCAGCACCGGCCACTCGAACCTGATAGGCTCAAGCGCATACCATCGACCTCGAATTGGGGCGCGCGGATGAGTGAGCTCAACGGCATCGAAGTCGCCCGGGCGTTGCACGTCCTCTTCGTCACGCACTGGGTCGGAGGCGTCGCGTTCATAACGCTTGTCGCGTTGCCTCTTGCGCGAGCGAACAAAGACCCTCAGGCGGGCTGGGCGCTGTTCGAGGCCGTCGAAAAGCGCTTCTCGGCGCAAGTCCGGTGGTCGATTCCTCTCGCCGGCGCGACTGGGCTCTGGATGGTTTGGCGCTTAAACCTTTGGGCGCAGTTCGCCGACCTGACTTTCTGGTGGCTCGACGCCATGGCGTTGGTCTGGGCGCTGTTCATGCTGATCGTCTTCATCGTCGAGCCGATCGCGCACCCGCGGTTGACGGCGGACGCGGCGGATCATCCGGAAGTCGTCCTGCGGCGTATTTGGCGCGCGCATATCGTCTTGCTGGCGGCGGCGATCGTAACCATTCTCGGAGCGGTTGCCGGCGCGCATGGCGGACTGTTCGGCTAAGGCGACTGCGAAGCCACAACCAGTTAAGTCGGCTTGCTCCCGGACTGCGCGATTATCGCTCGTTTTTGATTGAGATCACGGCCAACGGCGCAAATTCCCTTAACTTCAGTTTGGCGCATACCACTGTCGTCGAGGACAAAGCTGGGGAGGGTCGTCATGATCTCACGCACTGTCATTGCTGTTGCCGCCGCTTTACTTTCCGGCTCGGCTTACGGCGCCTTCGATACGCGGCTTCCTTCGCGCGGCCATTCGCGTGATCCCGGCCAATCCCACTCCGAGCAGCCGACGAGCGGCGCGTTCTCGTCTAGCGCAACACCAGCGTATTGATGCGCTTCGGCACACGGCCGACGGGCACGACGGCGACCGGCTTCATCAGCGGCGGCATCGATCACGGACACGGAATCGAGCGCCGAGTTGGAGACGAAGAGGCGGTCGCTGTCTGGCGCGAACGTAATCCAGTTCGGTATGGCGCTGACCGGCGGTTGCCCCGATTTCTCGCGCACCGGCAGCGAGACATGGCCAATGAGCCGCAGGTCTGGCAGCGAATAGGCAAACACCGCGTTGTCGAGGGTGCTGTTGATCCACAGGCTCTTGCCGTCCGGTGCGATGGCAATGCCGTGACAGGGCGTCGTCTCCTCTCCACGGCCGCTTCCGGCGGAACGCAGGTCCGGCAACCTGATCCGTTCCACCTCCTTTCGCGCGGCGAAATCGACGATCGCGACACCATGAAACTCGGAGAGTTCGACGAAGATCCGCTTGGTTGAGCCGTCGGCGTTCGCCTCGATGGCCATCGGCCGGACACCCGCCTCGAAGCGCACGTTCCAGGCGGGCTGGTCAGTGGCCAAATCGAACACCGTGACCGTGTGGTCGGCGACGGAGCCGGCGACAGCGTATTTGCCGTCCGGGGTTACGTAGACGTTGTGGAGCTGCCCCCCGACTGGAATGCTTTCGACAAGCTTGCGGCTCGCGGCGTCGATCACGTCGAGGCCGCCCTTCCCGCCGCGGATGGCCACCAGCACGCGCCCCCCGTCCTTGGTCACCGCGATATTGTTGGGACGCCCGCTGAGCGCCACCTCGTCAGTGATCTGGCCGCTGGCGCGATTCACGATCTCCAGCGCGTTCTTCGATTCATTGCTGATGTAGATCCGGCTGCCATCAGGGGAGAAGCCAACGCCGTGCGGCGCTGCAATCCCGCCGATGACCTGCACAACCTTGTTGGTCGTGGGGTCTATCACCTCGACGCCACCCCCGCCGCTGTCGGTGACATAGATCCATGCCTCGCGGGCCGAGGCGGAGACTGGCGCCAGCGCCAGGAGCAATCCGAGAGATCGCAGGCGGCTTATTCTTCGAACCCATGTTGCGAGTCCTTATTCCGGCATCGTTCTGCTTCTCAAAGCCTAACGCCGAAATCGTGGCCTATTGTCGGCCTGCTGAGATCACCGCTTCCGGTTGCCGGCTTTTCGGCAACCTGCGTCCGATTACCGGCGTCGGTCGCGACGATTTGCCTGGACGCATCGTATCCCTGACTAAGCGGCTCGTGTGGCCTTGATCGGCAGGGCGAAGGTTTCGATCGTGGTGAGATCGAGTTTTTTCGACGCGCCGTCGATGTCGAGGCCGACTATTCCGCCTTCTGCGTCGAAGTCGACATTCAAGCCGTCTGCGATCTCGCGCGCTTACACGCCCGGTCGTCAATATCGCGGCTTCACACCATTCTGGCTTAATATACGGACGCTTTCGCAACACTTGTTCATCGAAATAGCGCGTCGTTTTACGGCAAAAGCAGCCGCGCGAAGCGCTTTAGCAGCCCGTTCACATAGTCGGGCGAGGGCTCGCCGTTCGCGAACAGGATGCGGTAGCAGATCGGGGCGATCAGGATGTCGATCGCCTCGTCGACCGAGAATCCGGCCTCGCCGCGCTTGAGGGCGCGGCTGTTGAGGGTTTGCAGGTGATGGGTCGTGTAGGCGCAACAGCGCGCGGCGGCGACGTCGGAATCTGTCTCGGCCAGCACGTCGCGCATCAACGCCCGGCCGACGGGAGAGCCCATTTCCTCCGCATATTGCATGACGAAGGCGCTGAGGTCGCCCGCAAGCGAGCCTGTGTCGTCCGGGTCGGCGATCGGGCGCAGCCGTTCGGCGGCGGCATCGGCCAGCAATTGCGCGAGGTCGCCCCAGCGCCGATAGACGGTCGAGGGCGTCACGCCCGCCCGCTCGGCGATCATCGGCACGTTGATCTCGCTCCGGCCGACTTCGCTGAGCAGGGCCTGCGTCGCCGCGTGAACCGCCTCCTGAATGCGGGCGCTCCGGCCGCCCTGTCGAACCATTTCGCGCGCCATTCGCGTTCCTCGACAAAATCTCGCGCCGCTTAAAGCAAAGATATTGCATTAAGCCGCCGCCATGCTATCTACCTCTAACGCAATAATTTAGCTTTAGGCTCAAAAATGTCCACTGCATGCGTCTCGGTCCCTGCTCGGCCGGCTTCGACGTCAATCACCGCCATCTACGCGACAGCTGACGGCGATCACCTTCTCGGCGGTCTCTGCCGCGCCGACGCCGATCTACCGATTCTATCGTGAGGCGCTGGGCCTGACCCCGTTCACGATCACGCTCATCTTCGCTGCCTATTCCTTCACGATGATCGCGGCTTTTCTGACGATCGCGCGGCTGTCGGATTATGTCGGCCGCAAGCCGATGATTGTCGCTGGCGCTTGGGCTCAACGCGGTCGCGCTTCTCCTGTTCTTCGTCGGCTGAATCCGCCGGAACGCTCATCCTTGCGCGCGCCGTGCAGGGGATCGCGACGGGCGTTGCGCTGGCGACGCTTGGCGCGCTCCTTGCCGATACGGCGCCGCAATGGGCGGCGACGCTCAACAGCGTGACCGCGTTCATGGGTCTCGCGCTCGGCGCGCTCATCTCGGGCGCGTTCGTCACCTTTGCGCCCTGGCCGACGCATCTGGTCTATGCCGTGCTGCTCGGGGTGACGCTCGCCGAGATGGTCATGCTCGGCTGGATCGTCGAAACGACGTCGCGAAAGGCCGGCGCCTGGAGCGGAATGAAGCCTAAACTGACGGTGCCGAAAGCCGCGGCCGCCGCGATGGCGCGCCTTTTCCCGCTCACCCTCTCCGCCTGGGCGCTCGGCGGATTCTATCTCTCGCTGATGCCCTCGCTCGTGATCGAGGCGACCGGGATCCGCTCGCCTCTCGTCGGCGCCGCCGTCGTCTCGGCGCTGATGGTCTCCGGCGGCCTTTCATCGTTGGCGACGCGCGCCTTCGACGCCGGCGAAGACGGTGCGCGCCTCGGCGGCGTTGCTCGCAATTGGCGTCGTCCTCACCCTGTTCGCCATTGCGGCCGGCTCGCCGGTCGCCATGGTCTTCGGAACGATCGTCGCGGGCTTGGGCTTCGGCGCATCCTACGGGGCGTCGCTGCGCGTGCTCCTGCCGCTCGCCTCCGCCCATGAGCGGGCCGGGCTGCTTTCGGCCTATTTCGTCGAGAGCTATCTCGCCTTCGCGCTCGCGGCCATCGCGGCCGGCCTTGCCGCGCCCCGGTTCGGGCTCCTTACGACCGCGCTCTTCTACGGCTCGGCGCTTGCGCTGAGCGCCCTTGTGACGCTCGCCGTCGAGACGCTTGCCGCGCGTCGATGAACGCTCAGCCGGCCCGACGCCAGGGGGTCAGAAGCTGCTCGATCTTGCCGACGACAAAGGTCAGCACCAGGGCAAGCGTGATGGTGCCGACGAGGGACGCGAAGACCTTCGGGATCGCGTAGAGCGATCCGGCCTGGAAGATGGCGTGGCCAAGCCCGACGTATGAGGACATGAACTCGCCGACGATGGCGCCGATCAGCGCGAACCCGACGGTCAGCTTGAGCCCGGCGAAAATGTCGGTGAGGCTCGCCGGGACGACGAGCTTGGAGAAGATTTGCGGCTTCCGCGCGCCAAGCGTGCGCAGGAGATTGATCTGGTCCGGATCGACCCCGATCGCGCCCTTGTAGGAGGTGACGAGGGCGACCACCACCACCGAGAGGGTCGACATGGCGATCTTGGAGGCGAGGCCGGTGCCGAACCAGATGATGATGATCGGGGCGAGCGCGATGATGGGGATGGAGCCGATCGCAATCACGAACGGCTGAACCACGCGCGAGACGAACAGCGAATACCATAGCGACAGGCCGACAAGGGTCCCGATCAGATTGCCGATCAGGAAGCCCAACACGGTCTCGAGCCCCGTCACGCTGATGTCGCGCAGGAGGCTGCCGTCAAGGATCATCTTCCAGAGGAAGCTCCCGATCGCGGACGGCGAGCCGAACATGAAGGCCGACTGCTTGCTTTTTCCCGCCTCGAATTCCCAGAAGGCCAGAAACGCGATCAGGATCAAAGCCTGGACCAGGAGCACCAGGGCGTGTCGGCGAAAGCGCCGAGCCCTGAGCGAGCTCGGCAAGGGCGCCGTCACGACGGCGATGGACGGGTCGCGATCGGTTACCGCCGTCATCCCCGGGCCCCGGTCAAGCACGGCCGACATCGAGGTCGGACCAGATCTGTCGGACATAGTCGCCAAAGCCTGCGCTTTCCCGCGCCGCGATCATGTCGGCGGGAGCCCCGTCGAGCTCGATGTCGTAAGCCGCCTTGAGCCGGGTCGGACGATGGGTCAGCACCAGAACGCGATCGGCCATCGACACCGCTTCCTCGATGTCGTGGGTTATCAGGAGAACAGATTTTCCGCTGTCGCGGACAAGATTGACGGTGTCGCTCTCGATCAGGAGCTTGGTCTGGAAATCGAGCGCCGCGAAGGGCTCGTCGAGAAGAAGGACGTCAGGGTCGTTGACCAGGGTGCGGGCAAGCGCCACGCGCTGGCGCATGCCCCCCGATAGGGTCGAAGGATAATTGTCGGCGAAGCCGTTGAGGCCCAACTGGTCTAGAAGAGCGCGCGCCCGCTCATTGGCTTCGGCGTTGGGCACGCGCCGGATTTCCATGCCGAGCTTGACGTTGGCGATCGCGGTCCGCCACGGCAGCAACAGATCCTTCTGAAGCATGTAGCCGACATTGGCGGACCGAATTCCGCGCGCGCCGAGCTTTTGGCCATGCCAGCGAACTTCGCCCGCGTCTGGCGGAATGAGTCCGCAGACCACGTTCAGGAGCGTGGTCTTTCCGCATCCTGACGGTCCCACAATGGCGACGATCTCGCCCTTGCCAAGCACAAAGCTGAGATCGCCCACCACGGGCGTTATTTTGTCGGCCGTGAAAAAGCTTTTGGCGATGTTCTCGACAGCGAGAGGCGGCGGCTCTTGGGTCAGAGATCCGTCGAAGACCGCGCCTGCGCCGCGAGCGATCGGCGTTTGCATCAACCCGCTAACTTGACCGCCTTGTCGGCGAAGGAATTGTCGATCACCTGGTCGAACGAGATGGTCCCTTTGATGTTGCCGAGATATTTCTGCATGTCCATGAGCGCCTTCCAGGCGTCGGGCTCGGTCACCACGGTCTGAGCCGGAATCTTGTATTGAATCTCGGCGTCGATGGCCGCATCCACGACCTCGCCGGGCAGATCAGGGAACTCGAGCCTCGCCACCTGCTTCGCATAGGCCGGATCCCCGTAGGTTTTGCGGCCGGCTTCCTCGAACGACGTGACGAGCGCCTGCACCATGTCGGGGTCTTTCGCAATGGTCGTCGGCAGGACCATGATGCCGGTATTGCAGAATGGCCCCACATAGTTCGAGAAGTCGAAGACGACCTTCGCGCCCTGGGCGACGGCCTGGGACACGCCCGGCTGGTAGGCGATGGCGATATCGGCCTGGCCCGCCAGCATGGCGGCGATCTCGGTCCCGGGACTGACGGCCACGATCGTCGCGTCGTCGCCGAGCTTCATGCCGTTGCTCTCGATCAGACGCTTGGTGACGCTGAAATTGGTGTTGGGTTCGGGCGAGGTCGCGATCTTCATGCCCTTGAACTTCTTCGGATCGGTGAAGGGCTCGACGGTCTTCGAGACGGCGAAATAATGAGCGCGCTGCACGACCGTGCCGACAACCATGCCGGGGCCGCCATTCTCGCGCGAGATCACCGCCATGGTGGCGTCGCCGATGGCGAAATCCGCCGAGCCGCCAAGCACCGCCGCGAAGGTCTGCGTATCGCCGCCCGCGGCGCTCACCTGCATGTCGAGGCCATTTTTCTTGAAGATATCGGAATGCATGCCGACATAGAGATTGATATAGCCGAGGTTGTGAACCGCTTCGCTGAACCGCACGGTTTTCAAGTCGGCGGCAAGCGCTCGCCTGCCCACAAACGACAGCGCCGCGCCGCCGAGCGCCGCGCTGGCAGTCCCCTTGAGGAAAGTGCGGCGGCTTGAATTTTTCAACGCATCGCGGATCATCGTCGAACTCCCGTGTCGAACAAACAGGCCCTCGGATGGGGCCTGTCGACGAGGATTTTCCGTGTGATCGGGAGATCGTACAAGCGCGTTTGTTAGGCCGCCTTTGCCTAAATCGTTCGCAGAAAGAAGCGTCTGGAATGGCGTCGGCGGGGCGAAGAATGGGCGCTCGATGAGCCTGATGAAGCGCTGTCGAGAAGGCGCTCACCTGCCTGCAAACGAAAGAATTGGCCAGGCGCGCTTCGAAACCGGGAGAGGTCGGCGATGTGATCATCTGCAGCGACCTCGTGAGAGGGCTTGGAGGTCGTCGCCTGGAATGGCGCCCGTGCACAATTTTGCTGCAACGGGCCGCTCGCTTCTTCATGATCACGGAGCCGTGATCCGGGCCCCCGACTGCGACCTCGCCGGTCAGCGGTTTTTCAAGGACGCCGACATTTACTTTGCGCGCGTTTCGCTCGACACTATCGCCGAACGGATCGACCCCGCGGGCCGATCCGAAATGTCCAAAATGGAGGGGGATATGTCTGAGGAAGGCGCGAGGCGGGTTCGTTTTTTGCCTAAGCGCTCCCTGTGCGCCGCCGTCTCCTTGGCGGCGCTTGTCTGCGCGGCGCCGGCTTTTGCCGCCTCGTGCGAGGACTTGGCGAGCCTCAAGCTTACCGACACCACGATCGAGACGGCGGAAACGATTCCGGCCGGCGACTATACGACGCCCGACAAGGTCACCCGCAAGGGCATGCCGGCGTTCTGCCGCGTGACCGCCTCCGTCAAGGGCGCGCCGGACTCCGACATCCGCATCGAGATGTGGCTGCCGAAAGAGGGATGGACCGGCGTCTTCCATAGCAACGGCAACGGCGGTTACGGCGGCATATTCGATCTCGGCTATCCAGGCATGGAGGCGGCGGTCAAGCGCGGCTACGCCTCCGCCAACACCGACATGGGAACGGCGCCGTCAAATCCTCTGAACGGCGATCCGCTCATCGGCCATCCCCAGAAATGGAAGGACTGGGGAAGCCTTTCGACCCATGTGATGACGGTCGTCGGCAAGGATATCGCCAAGGCTTTCTATGGCGAAGCGCCGAAACATTCCTATTACACCGGCTGCTCGACCGGCGGCCAGCAGGGGCTCATCGAAGCGGAATATTATCCCGACGACTACGACGGCGTTCTTATCGGCGCCCCGGTCGTGAGCCGCACCTGGGGGCACGCCGCCGTCGCGTGGGACTATATCGCCGCCAATCTCGAGCCAGGGCACAAGCTCTCGGACGCGAAGCTCACGCTCCTCCACAAAGCGGCCGTCGCGGCCTGCAACGCCAAGGGCAACGGGCTCAAGTCGGATCCGTTCATCGCCGATCCCGCGGCTTGCGATTTCGATCCCGCCTCGCTGACGTGTCAGGCTGGCGATGCGCCCGATTGCCTGACTGCCGGCGAGGTCGCGACCGCGAAAGCCTTCTATTCCGGTCCCGAGGACCACGGAGGCAAGACCGTCTATTATGGCTGGCCGCCGGGCAGCGAGCTCGGACCCCTCAACTGGGCGTTCCTGGAAGCGCCCTCCAATGCGCCGGGCGAGCCGTCGTTCGATGGCCTCTTTAAATGGGCTTTGGGCAGCGACTGGGACTGGCGCAAGTTCGATCTCGATCGCGACATGCCCAAGGTCGACGCCGAGCTCGGGCCGGTCCTGAACGGCGCCGCGACCGGCGATCTCAGCCAATTCAAGGCGCGCGGCGGCAAGCTTCTCATCTTCCAGGGCTGGGCCGATCCGATCGTCGCGCCCGATCAGACCATCGCTCTGTACAAGGGGCTCAGCGACAAGTTCGGCGGCGATCAGGAGACGCAGAAGTTCGCGCGGCTGTTCATGGCGGCGGGCGCTGGGCACTGCGGCCTCGGCGGCGGCCTCAACAGCTTCCATTCCGCCAATTTCGGCGCGCCGAGCCCGCCGTCGGAAGATGCCGACCACGACCTGTTCACGGCGCTCGCCCGCTGGGTCGAAGACGGCGCCGCTCCGCGCCATGTCATCGCGACGAGCTACGTCGACAACGACGCCTCGAAGGGAATCGCGATGCAGCGCCCGCTTTGCCCCCACCCGCAAAAAGCGTGGTACAACGGCGGCGGCGACCCAAACATCGCGGCCAATTACACCTGCGCCATCGAACATAAATAGCCACGGGATCGGCTCGCCGGGAGGAACAAGCAATGACTTTCATGAAATGGCTCGCGATGGTCTCAGCCACGCTTGTCCTGGCCGCGCCGCTCGCGGCGCGGGCGGCGGACAAAGTCGTCATCGGGGACATCGACGATTTGTCCGGAGTCTACGCCGACGTGAACGGCCCGAGAGCGGTCGAGGGGATCAAAATGGCGATCGCCGACTTCGGCGGCAGCGCGCTCGGCCAGCCGATCGAGTTCCTGACCGCGGACCACCAGAACAAGCCCGACATCGGCGCGAGCAAGTTCCGCGAATGGGCCGACACGAAGGGCCTCACAATGCTGCTCGGCGGCTCCAACACCGGCGTGAGCCTCGCCATGGCGCCGGTCGCCAAAGAGAGGAAGATCCCCTTCTTCGCGATCGGCGCCGCAGGCGCTTCGCTCACCGGCAAGGACTGCAACGCCTACATGGTCCATTACGGCTACGACACGACGGCGCTCGCCAACGGCACGGCCAAGACGATCCTCGGCCAGGGCGGCAAATCCTGGTTTTTCATCACCGCCGACTACGCGTTCGGCACGCAGCTCCAGGGGGCGGCGACCAAGGTTGTCGAAGCGGGCGGCGGCAAGGTCGTCGGCGCGGTGAGAGTGCCGCTCTCGACCTCCGACTTCTCGTCCTATCTGTTGCAGGCGCAGGGTTCCGGGGCGCAGGTTTTCGGCCTCGCCAACGCCGGCGCCGATTTCAGCAATTCCCTCAAGGCCGCGCATGAGTTCGGCCTGACCAGCACGATGAAGCCCGCGGCGCTGCTCGCCTTCATTACCGACATTCACGCGCTCGGCCTCGAGACGGCGCAGGGCCTCATCCTGACCGCGGGCTGGTACTGGGACCTGAACGACAAGAGCCGCGCCTTCGGCAAGCGCTTCCTCGACAAGACCGGCGCCATGCCGACCTTCAATCAGGCCGCCTATTATTCGGCGACCATGACCTATCTCAACGCGGTCAAGGCGGTCGGCTCGACGAATTCCGACAAGGTGATGGACGAGCTGCGCAAGACCAAAGTCGACGACATGTTCACGAACGACGGGATCATTCGCTCGGACGGATTGCTGCAGCATTCGATGTTCGTGATGCAGGTCAAGACGCCGGCCGAATCGAAGGGGCCGTGGGACTATTACAAGCTCGTGAGAACAATGTCCGGCGAAGAGGCCTACGGATCGCTCGCCAACTCGACCTGCCCGCTGGTCAAGAAATAGCGGCGCGGGTCCGCGCCCGATGGGGCCGAGGCCCTCCGGAAACCACTGCCCAGCCGAAATAAACGCGCTTAAACGCCGCTAAACGATAATAAACGTTAGTAAATTCGCTTTCATTTGCTGACGTTTATTTTTTCGAAATCGGGACTTTTCAATGGGTTACGGGCGATTCAAATAAAGAAATCCGCTGCTCCCGTTTCCCCGCCAGCACGCACCCAGGACCGACATTCCACCAACCCACACCGCCATTTCTCGCGCCCAAATGAAGTGAGACGAACGGAAAGTTTATACCACAGATTCTTTTTTTCCGCAATCCAAGCGGCTCTATTTTTCGCCGACGCGTCGACGCGCCGCCGCGCCGCTCGCCGGCAGGGCGCTCCTATCGCGCGGTCGCTTAACTTTGCCGGATCGCTGCGCCACGATATACATGACGACATATAGCGGTCGGCGGGGGCGCATGAAGAGACTCGGGATCGCTCTCGCCGCGGCGGGACTCGCCAGTTTCGCGCATGCGGCCGATCTCCCGACCACGAAGCCCGCAGAGGACAAGCCGGTCAAGGCGCCCTGTTTCAGCAGCCTGTGGAACTACCTCAAATCCTCGATCAGAGACTGCCCGCTGCGCGCCGGTCCGCTCACGCTCTATGGCACGCTCGACGGCGGGTTCGGCTATGAGCAATGGGGCGCGCATGTCGGCAGATACGCGGACAAGCCCAATTACGCCATCCAGAGAAACAGCGGCGATACGCACTGGCTGTGGTCGCCGAACGGGCTCAGCACCTCGACCATCGGCGTCAGCCTGTCGCAAAAGATCGGCGACAAGTGGGAGATCGTCGGCGCCGTCGAAGCCGGGTTCAATCCCTATTCTCTTCGTTTGGTCAACGGTCCCCAGTCGCAAGCCGACAACAATCCCTTTTCGACGGCTTTCCAGCGGACCGCGTTTGATACCGCGCGGGCCGGAACGTGGGACAACGGGCAGGCCTTCGTCGGAATCAGCAATCCTGCTTACGGGACCCTGACTTTCGGCCGCACCACGCTTTTGTCCATGCAGGCGCTCAGCGCCTACGATCCCGTGGCCTCGATTGCGTTCTCGCAACTGGGCTTCAGCGCGCTTTACGCCACCTTCGGCGCGAGTCCGACCTCGCGCATCAACACGGCGTTCACGTATCGCCTGAACTACCAGGGCTTCCGCGTCGCCGCCCAGGGGCAGGTGGGCGGCTACGACCAGGACAATGCGGCGACCGAGCAATATCAGGCGCAGATCGGAACGGATTTCAGCGGCTTCTCGTTCGACGCCATCGCCGGATATGCGAAGAACGCGCTGATTTTCCAGAGTTTTGGCGGGGCGCCCGTGCCGCCCGGGTTTGATCCGGACTCCGTTGTCCGCGCGACCGCCAAGAACACGGGCGGAGTCGAGTTGCTCGGCCGCTATGAATGGGAGAAATTCAAGTTTTACGCCGGATACATCTACGCGCTGTCCGTCAACCCGAGCAATACGAGCTACCCGGACGGCGTGTCGTCGATTGCGCCAGGAATCGTGGTTCCTCCCGGCTTCGTGACGACCAACGCCTATACGGTTCCCCGTAACCTCAACACGGTCTGGACGGGTCTGCGCTATGCGGTGTGGTCCAATCTTGACCTCGCCGGAGGCGTTTACTGGGAATCTCACAACGATTTTCTCGCCGCGCCCGCTGTGTGCACCGGCTCCGGGTCGGCGACCAGCAGCACGCGATGCGCCGGCGGCCGCTATTCGTACTCGTTTCTGGTGAACTACAGGCCGGTTCCCCGCGTGAACCTTTACGCCGGCCTTTTGGTGTCGAGTGTCTACGGCGGCGTCGCGAGCGGCTTCCTGCACACCGAGAATGTCGCGCCGACCGTCGGCATGCGCGTCCGCTTCTGAGGCCCTCGCTCAGCCGGGGTTGCCGCCGATGCAGCCTTTGTTGCAATTGTCGGGATCGCGGCTGAGGCCGTTATCGTCGCCCTCTCCGGGATTGGCGTAGGGCTGGAACATCGGGTTCGTAACGGGCGGCTCAGCTTGACGCTGCTGAACGATTGGCGGGGCGCCGGGGGCGTGCTTGCGCGCCACATAGTGGTGGTGAATTGCGTGGCGCGCGCGAGTCATGATGATAGCGGTGAGGCACGCTCGGCTGCTCGGTCTGGGCATAGGCGGCGAGCGAACCTGACAGCACCGTGGCGAGAGCAAGCGCGAAAGTCGTCGATCTCTTCACCACTTCACCCTCCCGTGCGATAGCGCACGTCGTCCAGAGTCCGCGATCCTTACATAGTCGTTGCCCGGCGCGACTGTAACGGTTGCGTAAATCGGGGCGGTTAAGATATTTTTTATGACGGGCGCGAGTGGAACACCCGGTGCTCCCAGGGCTCCATTCGTCGCTCCGAACGCGAGGCGGACGGCCCGCGGACTAAGCGGGCTCGGGAGGAAACCCAGTCCGCCGACAGCCGCTCGTCGTGAAGGAAAGGGAGGGATAACCCTCACGACGAAATTTTACCGCCTCGCGACCCCCAATGGCTGGGGGCCGATCATCACACCACTCACGATGACCGCCCTGGTCCCGCATTGCTGACTAGCTCAATGAGGGCTATGTACGAGAGCATATAACGTGCTGGGAGTCCTCTCGGCAAAGATGGGGAGCCGGCTACGAGGCTCCCGCCTTCGACGAGCAAGGGGAGAATCGTCGTTGAAGCTGACCGCGCTCGCCGCCGCATTTTTGGCGTTTCTGACTTCTGTCGCGCCGCCGGCAGTCGCGGATGTGACCCATGTCGCCGTCGCGGCCAACTTCACCGAGCCGGCGAAAGAGATCGCCGCTCTGTTCAAGCAGAAAACCGGCCACGAAGCCGTGCTGATCTTCGGCGCCTCGGGCGCCTTCTACACTCAGATCACCCATGGCGCGCCGTTCGAGGTTTTCCTGTCGGCCGATTCCGAGCGCCCCAGGATGGCGGTCGACAACGGATTCGCCGTGCCCGACACCCTGTTCACTTATGCAATCGGCAAGCTCGTGCTGTGGAGCCGTGTCGTCGACGTGACGAATGGCGAAGCGGCGCTGAAGGCCGGCAACTTCCAGAAACTCGCGATCGCCAATCCGGTCGCCGCGCCCTACGGGACCGCGGCCGTCGAAACGATGAAGGCGCTCGGAATTTATGACGCGCTGAAGCCGAAGATCGTTCAGGGCAACAGCATCGCCCAAGCGTTCCAGTTCGTCGACACGAGAAATGCGGAACTGGGCTTTGTCGCATTGTCGCAGCTTCAGGGGGTCACAGAGGGGACGCGCTGGCCGGTTCCGATGAAGCTTCATGCGCCGATCTTTCAGGACGCCGTCCTCCTGAAGACCGGGGCGAACAGCGAGGCTTCGAAAGCCTTCCTCGCCTTTCTCAAGAGCCCGGAAGCGCGCGCGATCATCGCCAAATTCGGCTATGTGCTGGAACTGAGCTAGGCTTAGGCGGCGGGCTCGCGCCATGCTGGGCATGCCCGAGGATATCTGGGTTCCGATCAAGCTCACGATCGAACTCGCGACCATCTCGACACTGTCGCTGCTCGTCGTCGCGACGCCGCTCGCCTGGTGGCTTGCCCGGTCCGAAGGCCTGGTTCAAGGAAGCCGCCGCGGCAATCGTCTCGCTGCCGATGGTGCTGCCCCCGACCGTGCTCGGCTTCTATCTCCTGATCGCGCTCGGTCCCGACGGGCCGGGCGGCCTGATCGCCTCGCTCTGGGGCGGGCGCACGCTCGCCTTCACCTTCACCGGCCTCGTCATCGGCTCGATCCTCTCGTCGATGCCGTTTGTCGTGCAGCCGATCCGCAACGCCTTCGCCGCCGTCGGCGACCGGCCGCTCGAAGTCGCGTCGACCTTGCGCGCTTCGCCGACCCGCGCCTTCTGGACGGTCGCGCTGCCGCTGGCGAGCCCGGGTCTCCTCACCGGCGCGGTGCTCGGCTTCGCCCATACGGTCGGCGAGTTCGGCGTGATCCTCATGATCGGCGGCAACATCCCCGGCCGGACGCGGGTCATGTCGACCGCCATCTTCGACTTTGTCGAGACGATGCGATGGCGCGAGGCGAACCTGCTCGCGGGCGGCATGGTCGCGTTCGCCTTCGCCGTCATCCTGGCGATGACGCTCGTCGAAAAGCGCTTCACGCGGGCGGGCGCGTGACCGCGAGCGACGCGATCCGGGCGCAGTTTCGCGGCACGATCGGCAAGTTCGCGCTCGACGCCGGCTTCACCGCGCCGGCCAAGGGCGTGACCGCGCTATTCGGCCCATCCGGTTGCGGCAAGACCACGGTCCTGCGCTGCATCGCGGGTCTTCTGCGCATCAACGGCGTTTGCGAGATCGACGGCGAAGTCTGGCAGGATGAGAACGGCGCGTTCCTGCCGACGCACAAGCGTCCGCTCGGATATGTCTTCCAGGAAGCGAGCCTGTTTCAACATCTGTCCGTGCGCAAGAACCTTCTGTTCGGCGCGCCGCGCGACAAAAGCGACGGCGCCAAAGGCGGCATCGTCTTCGAGGAAGTGGTCGAGCTTCTCGGCATCGACCGTCTGCTCGACCGTTCCCCGCGCAATCTTTCGGGCGGCGAGCGCCAGCGGGTCGCGATCGGGCGCGCGCTTCTGTCGCAACCGAAGCTCCTCTTGATGGACGAACCGCTCTCGGCGCTCGACCGCGCGACCAAGAACGAGATTCTGCCGTTCCTCGAGCGGCTGCGCGATCACCTCGATCTGCCCGTCGTCTACATCACCCACGACATCGCCGAGGTCGAACGCCTCGCCGACCAGATGGTGCTGATGGAGAAGGGCCGGGTGATCGGCTTTGGCCCGCTCGAAGATTTGCAGAGCGATCCGTCGCTGCCGCTGGCGGCGGCCCGCGACGCGGCGGTGAGCTTCAACGGAATCGTGCAATCGAGCGACGCGACTTACGGCCTCGTCACCCTCAAACTTCGCGGCGGCTTGCTGACCGTGCCCGCGCCCGCAGCGCCAGTCGGCGAGCGGCGGCGCATTCGCGTTATCGCAAGCGATGTGAGTCTAACGCGCGAACCGCCCGCTCCAAGCTCGATCCTGAACGTCCTGCCGGCGCGCGTCGTGTCGACGAAGCCCGTGGACTCGGGCGAGATCATCGTCATCGTCGCGCTGGGGCAGGACGGCGCCGGCGCGCGCCTCTTGTCGCGCGTGACGCGAAAGGCGTCGGAGGCGCTCGGCCTCGCGGAAGGGGTCGCCGTTCACGCCCAGGTCAAGGCGGTCGCGCTCGCGCCGGGGCGCGGCGAGCTGGGGTGAGCGGGCTGGATCGCGGCCCCTGATCCACCCCGCTTTCGGGGCTCGCCCGGGAGGGCGTTATAGCCAAGGCGAACGCTTGCCGCGGCGACGGGAATCGCCGAGATTATCCCTGTCGCCGGCGGTCCATCCGCCGCAGGCCGGCGCGGCGCCGACGTCGCCGCATGACGGATCGAAGCAATTGGAAACCTCCAACACAACGCGATTTGCGATGAACCGGCGGGAGACGCTGAAGTCCGCTCTCGCCGCAGGCCTTGGGTTGGCGGCGGGCGGAAAGCTGGCCCCCGCCGCAGCAAGCGAGATGGTCAACCTGCCGTTCGGCAACGGCGAGCGCCCGCTCGTCGCCTATCCGGGCAAGCGCCCGCTCATTGTCCTGACAAGCCGTCCGCCGCAACTGGAGACGCCGTTCAGCGTATTCGACGAGGGAATCTTCACGCCCAACGACGCGTTCTTCGTCCGATATCACCTGGCCGGCATCCCGCTGAAGATTGATCCGGATGCGTTTCGCCTGACCATTCAGGGCAAGGTCGATACGCCTCTGTCACTCTCTCTGGCCGAGCTGAAAAGCGGCTTCGAGCCGGTCGAACTGGCCGCAGTCAATCAATGTTCGGGCAACAGCCGCGGCTTTTTCGAGCCGCGCGTCGCCGGAGGTCAGCTTGCCAATGGCGCGATGGGCAATGCGCGATGGAAAGGCGTGTCCCTCAAGGCGCTCCTCGCCAAGGCCGGCGTGCAGGCTGGCGCCGTCCAGGTCTCCTTCCAGGGCCTGGACCGGCCGGTGCTGCCGGAGACGCCGACGTTCATGAAGGCGCTGGACCTCGACCATGCGCTCGATGGCGAAGTGATGATCGCCTACGCGATGAATGGCGAGACCCTGCCCTGGCTGAACGGATTTCCGATCCGGCTGATCGTGCCCGGCTGCTACGGCACCTACTGGGTCAAGCACCTGAACGACATCAGGGTGCTCGACGCGCCGCTCGACAGCTTCTGGATGAAGACCGCCTACCGCATCCCCGACAACGCCTGTGCCTGCACCGAGCCCGGAAAAGCGGCGACGAGCACCGTTCCGATCGGCCGCTACAATGTTCGCTCGTTCCTGACCAACATCGCCGAGGGCGCGACGGTGAAGGCCAACAGCAATCTCAATCTGCGCGGGATCGCGTTCGACGGCGGCTATGGAATCTCGGACGTTGCGATCTCCGCCGATGACGGCAAGACCTGGATGGAAGCAGCCCTCGGCGAGGACCTCGGCAAGTACTCGTTCCGCCAATGGAAGGCCAATGTCTCGCTCGATCCCGGCAAGCGTCGCCTGATGGTTCGCGCCGCCAATCGGATCGGGCAGTCGCAGCCGCTTCAACCGCTCTGGAACCCGTCCGGCTACATGCGCAATGTCGTCGAAGTCACCAACGTGATCGCCGCGTGATAGCGATGAAGGGCATTGCAATCACGTTCCTGGTCTCGCTCGCCGCAGCCACTTCGTCAGCGCTCGCAGACCCGATGGTCTACCAATTGCCGCCCGAGACGGCGGAACTGAAGCCCGGTCCCGGCGTCGAGACGGCGGCTGTCTGCACGGCGTGCCATTCCGCCGACTACATCGCGACGCAGCCGCCCGGAAAGGGGAAAGCCTTCTGGCAGGCCGAGGTGCAGAAGATGATCAAGGTTTACAAGGCGCCGATCGGGGAAGACGACGCAGCGACAATCGCGAACTATCTGGCGGCGACCTATTGAGCGTGTGAAGACCGCCTCACACCTTCCGCCGCCTGGACTTGGCGAAGGTGTCGAAAGCGACCGCGAGCACGATGATGACGCCTATGACGATCTGCTGGATGTAAGAGGACACGTTCATCAAGCACGAGGCCGTTCAGGAGAACGCCGATCAGGATCGACCCGATCACCGTGCCGAAGATGGTGCCGGCGCCGCCGAACAGGCTGGTGCCGCCGATCACCACCGAGGCGATGACGGTCAGTTCGTAACCTGTGCCGGCGACGGCTTCTGCGGAATTGAGCCGCGCCGCGAGCACGAACGAACCGAGGCCGGCGAAGAACCCCATGATCACATAGACGCTCATGATGATGCGATTGACGTTGAGCCCCGACAGGCGCGCGGCTTCCGGATTGCCGCCGACCGCATAGACCTGCCGGCCATAGCGCATGTAGCGCAGGACGATGTGGGCGATGAGCGCCGCGAGCAGGAAGATGATGACCGGAACGGGAACCGGTCCGATCTTCCCCTGCCCCCACCAGGTGAACGACGGCTGGAAGCCCGATATCGGGCCGCCGGCGGCGAACAGAGAGCGCCGCGCCGCGGAAAGCCGACATGCCGCCAAGCGTCACCACGAAAGGCGGAACTTTAAGCCGCGTGATGGCGAGCCCCTGCAGCCACCCGCAGGCAAGCCCGACCGCGATCGCCGCGAGCGCGGCGGCGAACCAGCCATAGCCGACGCCGCCCTCGCCGACGGTGAAGCGATTCTCCAAGCCCCCCTTGGCGACGGCGGCGGCTACGAGGCCCGCGAAGGCGAGCAACGAGCCGACCGAAAGATCGATGCCCGCGGTCAGAATGACGAAGGTCATGCCGACCGCGAGGAGACCGGTGATCGACACCTGCCGCATCACGTTGAAGAGGTTGATCTGCGACAGGAAACGCGGTTGCATGATCGCGAACAAAATCATCAGGACGATGAGGAACAGCAATGGCGCGAAGCGCGCGATGAAGCCGAAGACATCGACACCCTTGTCCTCGGCCGCTTCCAGCCTCGCCTCGCTCATGAAAACTCCCCCTTCAAGCCGCTGACGCGGCCGCGCCGCCTGCATGCGCCGTCATCATCGCCATCAGGATTTCCTGCGTCGCCTGGTCACGCGCGATTTCCCCGGTGACCCGCCCTTCACGCATCGTCACGATGCGATCCGATACCGCGAGAATTTCCGGCAGTTCCGACGAAATGACGATGACCGCGATCCCCTGCTTCGCCATGTCGATGAGAAGGTTGTGGACTTCGACCTTGGAGCCGATGTCGATGCCGCGCGTCGGTTCGTCGACGATGAGAATCTTCGGCCGGAGCGCCAGCCAGCGCGCCAGAACGATCTTCTGCTGATTGCCGCCCGAGAGCTGGCCCACCGCCTGCTCCGGGCTCGCCATGCGGATCGACAGCAGCTTGCGAAACTCCTCGATCAGCACGCCCTCTTTCTTCTCGTCGATGAACCATCCGCGGCTGACCTCGTCCTGCGCAGCGATGGTGATGTTGGTGCGAATGGCGAGGCTGAGGAACAGAGCCTGTTTCTTGCGGTCCTCCGGGACGAGACCGATGCCGTGGGACATCGCGTCGCGCGGACTCGATAACCACACGTCCGCGCCGTCGATGCGGATCGTTCCATGATCGAAAGGGTCGGCGCCGAAAATGGCGCGGGCGGTTTCCGTGCGGCCCGCGCCGACGAGGCCGGCGAGGCCAAGAATCTCGCCATGATGCGCCTTGAACGAAACGTCGACCAGTTCGATGGCGTTCGGATCGCGCGCGTTGCGCCGGCGGGTCAGACCATCGACCTCGAGGGCGACTTTCCCAGGCTCGGGGATCGGCCTTTCGCCGTAGAGCGCGCCGACGTCCCGCCCGACCATCATGCGAATGATCGCCTCGACATTGGTCTCGGCGACCTCGCCCGAGCCGACGTAACGGCCGTCACGCAACACGGTGTAGCGATCGCAGAGACGGAAAACCTCATCCAGCCGATGCGTGACGAAGATGATCGACAGGCCTTCGGCCTTCAGCGCCCGCACAATGCGGGCGAGATTGGCGACCTCGGTTTCGCTCAAGGCCGCGGTCGGCTCGTCCATGATGATGAGCCGGGATTGCATGGAGAGTGCGCGGGCGATCTCGACGAGCTGCTGCTCGGCGACGGAAAGATCGCGCACCTGTGTCATCGGATCACGCTTGAGCCCGATGCGCTCGGCGATGGCCTTCGTCTCTTCAGCCAACCGGCGCCAGCTCACGAACAGCTTGGAGCCCGGTTCGCGGCCAATGAACACGTTCTCGGCGATCGTCATGTCCGGCGCGAGGGTGAATTCCTGATAGATGGTGACGATTCCAGCGCGCTGGGCGTCGTGAGGCGTCGCAAAGGCTGCCGGCTTGCCGAACAGCTCGATCTCGCCCGCGTCCGCGCTCTGCGCGCCGGACAAAACCTTGAGCAGCGTCGACTTGCCGGCCCCGTTCTCGCCCAGGAGGGCATGGATTTCCGACGGTCCGACTTCGAGATGCACGTTCTCGAGCGCAAGCACGCCAGGAAAGCGCTTGCTGACGCCCGTCATCTTGAGGATAGGGCTGTCCGGCGTCACCGGAGCCGATGCAAGCCTCGCGGGCGCGTTGGCCATTCAGGAGCGCTCGCTCAATTGGAGTGCTGAAAAAAGAAGACGCGCCGCGAACGGCGCGACTCCGGCTCCATATAGACTACTTCACCTCGCTGAGGCGCTCGGCGGTGTTCAGATTGTCCTTGGTGATCGCCACCGGCGTCAGAAGCGTGATCTGCTGCGCAGGCTTCGTCCCATCCTTGAGAAAGTTGGCGAGGATGTCGACGCCGGTCGCGCTCTGCTTGCCCGGGAACTGCTCGATCGTCGCGGTGATTTCGCCGTCGCGGATCTTGCCGAGCGTCTCGGGCAGCGCGTCGAAGCCGATGATGACGATTCCCTTGAGATTGCGCGCCTTGACCGCTTCGAGCGCGCCGAGCGCCATGTCGTCATTGGCGGCGACGATCACCTGCGGGGGCGTAGCCATGCCGGCAAGCGCCGCCTCGGTGACCGAGAGGCCTTTGGCGCGGTCGAAGCCTGCCGTCTGCTCGAAGACGATCTTGTACTTGTCCTTCGCCTTGTCGAGCACGTTGTGCAGGCCCTTGTTGCGGTCAATCGCGGGGCTTGCGCCCGACTGGCCCTGCAGGTTGATGAGGGTGGCCCCATTCGGGAACATCTTCTCGACGAGTTCACCCTGCGCCTCGCCGCCCTTGACGTTGTCGGCGCCGACATGGCCGAGGATGCCCGTGACCGACGGCACGCGGCGGTCGACAGTCACGACCGGGACCTTGGCGTCCACCGCCTCCTGCAGCGCCGGCGCCATCGCGTCGACCTCGTTCGGCGAGAGCACGATGCCCTTGACGCCCTTGGCGAGCGCCGCCTCGATGTCGGCGGTCTGCTTCGGCGAGGACACCTGGCCGTCGCTCTCGAGCGGCTCGTAGCCCTGCTTGACCGCCTCGGCCTTGAAAGCCTCCATCATGTGGACGAAGAACGGGAAAGTGAGCCCCGGCACCGAGACGAGAATGGTCGGCTTGTCGGCGGCGAAGGCAGGCGCGGAGAGCGCCATCGCGAGCAGACTTGCGGTTACGACGCGGCGGGTTATGCGCATGGATGGAAATCCTCCCTGGAGGCCGGCCTGACATGTTAGCTGGCGGCTAGGGAACCTATGTCCGAAATCGCACGCGGCGACAAGGGAGGATCGGGGCGAAATCGGCTGCGCTGGTTGGTCTTGATCAGAGGCGGAAGGGAAGCGGGCGCGCTCGTGCGCGGCCTGCGCGACGGAAACCCATTAAGCCCAGTCCCGCAAAGCCAACGAGGGCCATCGCCCAGGTCGAGGGCTCGGGAACAGGCGAGGGGTTGACCGGCCCCAATCCGCTAAAGCCCTGGATGGCGAGATCGTAGGCGTAGGCCTGCGGAACCGGAATGTTCGCGGACGGCGCAACCTGGATCTGCCATTCGCCCGCGTCCCCGCCCGGGACGGTGAAATCGATGATCGAAGACAACCCATCGGAACCATTGCCCGACGCGACTGCGACAAGGTTTCCATTGGGATCGTACAACAGCAGCTCGGTTGCCGTCAGTGGCGTCGTCGCATTCACGTCGAAGGCCAGGTTGTCCCCGGCACTCGCGTTGACGTCGTAGGCCCCGAGGGAGCCGTTCTTTTCCTGACCAGAGCCGATCACGTTGGTGGTGAATGGGCTGAGCGCCGAGTAGGGCAGTTGGAATTCGAGCCGATAGTTAATCGCCGAGGTGGTGTTGACGCCTTGAGTGATCGCGGTTTGCCACGCGCCCCCATCTCCGCCCGGAACGGTGAAATCGATGATCGAAGACAAACCGTCCGGCGCATTGCCTGATGCAACCGCGACGAGGTTGCTATTGGGGTCGAAGAGAAGCAGTTCGGTCCCCTGGTTCGGCGGGGAAGTCGCCGCGCCGTGGAGGCCGATTTGCGCGCCATCCGACTCGGCGAAGTTGAAATAGTTGGTCGAGCCAGCTGTTCCGGAGGCGGTGAGATGCCCGGTCACGGCCAGGTTCGAGTTCACGGGGACCGAAGGACCTCCGAAAGGAAAGAACTGCGGGCTCACGGGTTGCCCGGCGGGGGTGAAACTCGTGGCATTTTGGTAGACCGTGTCGGAATTCTTGGCGTTGAACGCCGTAAGCGCTGCGCCGAATAGCGGAGCATTGGTCGCGTCGGAGAGGTCGAGCGTCTGCCCGGTCGCCGGCGACGTGTTCGTCCCGGAAGAGTTGACGGTCTGCAGCGTCAACGTCTGCTGCGCGTCAGCCGGCGCAGCCAGCGCGACGGCGCCGCCGAGGATGCCGGCAAGAGCGGCAAGCTTTTGAGTTTGCATGAGCGTCCCCCAAGCAAAATCCGACGTGATAAACAATCGAGGCTAACAGGATCTTGCAATGCTCACAACAAGGCAAGGGAGGCGCGAGCGTTGCATTCAGGCCATGTCGATCGCCATGGCCGTCGGCCTCGCCGCCGCCGTTCACGTTGACCTTCTCGTGCAGGAGCCCGCATCGCCGCCATGGCGATCACCATCGCGGTCGCCGGGCTGCTTTCGAAAAGGCTTTGACCGCGCTAGGTTAGCGAGGCGTCCGGCGGGTCCAAGCCCTGCCGAGCGCACTGGGGAAGCGACGGAGGATTCCGCATGGCGCGATTTCAAAACATACTGGGGACGATTGGTCACACGCCAGTCGTGCGAATCAACCGGCTCGCTCCTGATGGCGTCAACCTCTATGTGAAAATCGAGGCCTTCAACCCGTTGGGCTCGGTCAAGGACCGTCTGGCTCTCGCTGTCGTCGAGGCGGCGGAACAGTCGGGCGAGCTCAAGCCGGGGCAAACGGTCGTAGAGGCGACGAGCGGCAACACCGGCATCGGCCTCGCCATGGTGTGCGCTGCGAAGGGCTATCCGCTCGTGATCACGATGGCCGAGAGCTTCAGCATCGAACGGCGGCGATTGATGCGCTTTCTCGGCGCCAAGGTCGTGCTGACGCCCGCTGCCGAGCGCGCGGTCGGAATGATCAAGAAAACGGTCGAACTGGCCGAAGCCCACGGCTGGTTCATGACGCGGCAGTTCGAGAACGAAGCCAATCCGGACTTCCATTCCCGCACCACCGCGCGCGAAATCGTCGACGATTTCGCGGGCGAGAGGCTCGATTATTGGGTGACCGGCTATGGAACCGGCGGCACGCTGAAAGGGCGTCGGGCGCGTGCTGAGAAAGGAGCGTCCGGAGACGAAGATCATCGTCTGCGAGCCTTCGGACGCGCCGCTGCTCGAGTCCGGGATCGAGCAGAAGCGGCTGGCCGACGGGTCGCCAGCGGCGCCGCATCCAAGTTTCAAGCCGCACCCGATGCAGGGCTGGACGCCTGACTTCATTCCGAAGCTGACGGGAGACGCGGTGGATATGAAACTGATCGACCGCGTCCTGCCGATCCCGGGCGCCGACGCCATTCGCTGCAGCAAGGAGCTCGCGGCGAAAGAAGGCATATTCGTCGGCATAACTTCGGGCGGAACCTTTGCCGGGGCGCTCAGGATCGCGGCGGAGGCGCCGAAGGGCGCGAACATCCTTTGCATGCTTCCGGACACAGGCGAGCGCTATCTCAGCACGCCTTTGTTCGCCGACGTTCCGGTCGACATGACCGAGGAGGAGCTTGCGATCTTGCGGTCCGTCCCCGGCGCGCAACCCGGCGCCTAAGCTCGGCCCTTCGGCTACGCCATCTCGATCGCCATCGCGGTGGCTTCGCCGCCGCCGATGCAGAGCGAGGCGACGCCGCGCTTTGCCCCGCACGCCCGAAGCGCGGCGATCAGCGTCACCAGGATGCGCGCGCCCGAGGCGCCGATCGGGTGGCCGAGCGCGCAGGCGCCGCCGTTGATGTTGACCTTTTCGTGCGGGAGCCCGAGGTCGCGCATCGCCGCCATGGCGACGACGGCGAAGGCCTCGTTGATCTCGAACAGATCGACGGACTCCTTGCTCCACCCGGTCTTCTCGAACAGCTTTTTCAGCGCCCCGATTGGAGCGGTGGGAAAATCTTTCGGCGCAGCGGCGTGCGTCGCATGCGCGACGATGCGTGCGAGAGGCGCCGCACCACGCTTCTCCGCCTCGCTTTCGCGCATCAGGACGAGCGCCGCGGCGCCGTCGGAGATCGAGCTCGAATTGGCCGCCGTCACCGTGCCGCCGTCACGGAACGCGGGCTTGAGCGTCGGGATCTTTTCGGGCGCCCCTTGGGCGGCTGCTCGTCAGTGGCGACCAGCGTCTCGGACTTGCCGGCCTTCACGCTGACCGGCGCGATCTCCCAAGCGAAGTCGCCGCTCCCGATCGCGCGGTTGGCGCGCTCGAGAGAGCTGACGGCATAGGCGTCCTGCGCGGCCCGTGTGAACTGATAGGCTTCCGCGCAATCCTCGGCGAAAGTCCCCATGAGTCGGCCCTTGTCGTAGGCGTCCTCGAGACCGTCGAGAAACATGTGATCGATGGTGCGGCCGTGGCCCATGCGATAGCCTGAGCGCGCGCGATCGAGCAGGTAGGGTGCGTTGCTCATGCTCTCCATGCCGCCAGCGACCACGACGTCGGCGGAGCCGGCGCGCAGAAGATCGTGGGCGACCATGGCGGCTTTCATGCCCGAGCCGCACATCTTGTTGATGGTGGTCGCGCCCGCCCCGAGCGGCAGCCCGGCGCCGATCGCCGCCTGGCGCGCCGGCGCCTGCCCCTGCCCCGCCGGCAGCACGCAGCCCATCAGGATTTCATCGACGCTGTCAGCCGTAATCCCGGCCCGCTCGACCGCCGCCGAAATCGCGCGCGCGCCAAGCGCGTGCGCTGGAGCATCCTTCAAGTCGCCGAGAAATCCGCCCATTGGCGTGCGCGCCGCGCCAACGATAACGATGGGGTCCGTGGCGGTCATTCGGTCAGCCTCCGCTTGCGTTTGAGCAGTCTACGCGACATGGGCCGCCGCGCGACGCCGCTGTCTTCCAATATAGGGGAATAGCTGGCGCTTAGGAACGCCGGTAAGGGCTCCAGGGATCATCGCAGGAGCTTGAAAGCGTGCGGCGACCAATCGTTCTTTCCGATGCCGGGAATGCACCACAGCATGCAAAGCGCCTCGATCGGCCGCGCGGCCTCGATCGCGCCCATATCCTCAGTATCCCAACCAAACTCATCGAGAATACGCTCAACGGTCTTCTTGGCGTCCTCGTCATTGCCGCAGATAAACATGGTCGGCCTTCCGCTGGCGAACTCGGGATTGACCATCTGGCCACTGCCGACAGAATTGAACGCCTTGACGAAATGAGCGGACGGATAAGCCTTCTGCAACTGCTCCATCAGCGATTGGTTCTGCGGCGTGAAGAATGACAAGACGCCATTCACGGGTGGCCCGCCGCCGATCGGATTGCAGGCGTCGATCATGGTCTTGCCCTGGAGCGCCTTAGGGCCGACCAACGTCAGCGCCTGTTGCGCGACCTCTCCTCCGACTGCAAGGACCACAAGATCGCCGAACGCTGCGGCTTCCGCGAACGATTTGACGGCGGCGCCCGGATTCTTCGCTGACCAGTCTTTGAGCTTGACCGGATCGCGCGTTCCAATCTCGACCTGATGGCCGTGTTTGAGAAAACCCGCCGCCAGCGTTTGTCCGACCACCCCCGAACCGATGATCCCGACTTTCATTTGACGGCTCTCCTCTTTGAGTTCCAATCCTCAATTATGGGTCCCGCAGGACGTCTTAGCAATTCGGCCGCGATGAATGCCGATCGCTCCGCTTATTCTTTTCGCCCAGCAACGGCGAAGGATCTCCCACGTCTTCGCCGCTGGCTGAACGCGCCCGAAGTCCGACGCTGGTGGGGAGACCCGACCGACCAATTCGAGCTCCTGCGCGCGGATTTGAACGAGCCGCTTATGACGATGCATATCGTTTCACTCGGCGGACGGCCGTTCGCCTATGCGCAAGACTATGACGTGCACTCCTGGCCGCAGCCTCATCTCTCCCATTTGACCAAGGGATCGCGAGCGATTGACAGCTTCATCGGCTGGCCGTCGATGGTCGGGCGCGGTCATGGACAAGCGTATTTGAGGCTGCTGGCGGAGCGGCTCTGCGGGGAGGGCGCGCCGCTGGTCGCGATCGATCCCGCAGAAGGGAATCTGCGTGCGCGGCGCGCCTATGAAAAAGCGGGATTTCGCGTTGAGGCGAGGGTTGTGACCGACGCCGGCCCGGCGGTGCTGATGCTGTACGAGCCTCAGCGCGCAACGGGCGGCTTGCTTTCGTCGTCGTCCTAGCCGTACTGGCGCGAGAGGCCTCGAGCTATCATATAGGCGATGAGCGAGCGATCAGGAACGCGGGAATGGACCATGAATTTCGGAGCGCCGAACAGCGGCGCGCCGCTATAGTTGCGCTGACTCAGAAAGAAACGGGCATCGACGAGACGATGATCGAGACGCTGATTCGCGCCTTCTATGCGCGCGTGCGCAAAGACCCGCTGCTTGCGCCTGTCTTCGAGTCGCGGATTTCGGACTGGGAGCCGCATCTCGACAATATGTTCGCGTTCTGGTCATCGCTGACGCTTCACACGGGGCGCTATCATGGCCAGCCGATGGCGAAGCATATGCGCTTGGCTGTGGATGCGCGCCACTTCGATCGATGGCTGGCGCTGTTCGAGGAGACGGCGCGCGCGGTTTGCCCTCCGCCCGCGGCCGAGCGGTTTATCGAGCGCGCCCGTCGGGTCGCGGAGAGCCTGGAGCTTGGCGTCGCCAGCGCCAACAATATTCTCCTGCGCAAAGGCGAGCGCTATCTGCGCGAAGCGTGATCACTTGTCGGAGAACAGCGTCAGCAACACTTTGCCCTTGTCCCCGATGATGCACACAAGCGTCTGCGGCTTCGTTGTCTTTGTCCGCTCCACATAGGCGTCGCCGATGACGATGGTTTTGATCGGGACATTTTCAATCGTCGTGTCGGCTTTGATGACCTTGGCGCTGTCCAGATCGATCAGCACGTCCTTCACCTGCGGGAATTTTTGCTTAAGCGCGAGCAGACCACTTGCCTTGCACGCGTCCGTTTCGGGAGACAGCGTTTCCGCCAAAGCGGGGCCGGCGATCAGCGCGATGAGCAACGTCAGTGCAAATCTATGCCGTGTCATCCGATGATCTCCCACCGCCATATTGTTAGCATAAACTTTGGCGGCTGGAACTTGTTCCATGTTCGTCTTCCGCCAAGTCTGGCCGGACATGCGCCTCACTCGCCCATGTCGCAAGATTTTGCTAACTACACGCGCCCATGACCCTCTCAAGCGAAGAGATTGAGCGCTACGCGCGCCAGATCGTCCTGCATGGGGTTGGCGGACCCGGCCAGAACAAGCTCAAGGCCGCGCGCGCCCTCGTGATTGGCGCCGGAGGCTTGGGTTCGCCCACGCTCCAATATCTGGCAGGGGCCGGAGTCGGGACGCTCGGAATCGTCGATGACGATTCCGTCTCGCTCTCCAATCTGCATCGGCAGGTGATCCACGGGACAGACGATGTCGGGCGGCCGAAGACAGACAGCGCTCAAGCTGCGATCGCGCGCATCAATCCGCATGTCGGCGTCGAGCCGATCGCGCTGCGGCTCGACGCCGAGAACGCTCAGGCGATCGTTCGGCGTTTCGACGTCGTGCTCGACGGCTCGGACAATTTCGCCACCCGCTACGCACTGTCCGACGCTTGCTTCCATGAACGCCGGCCGCTCGTTTCGGCGGCGCTCGGAGAATTCGACGGCACCCTCACGACGCTGAAACCGTACGAGGATGGATCGGACGGCAAGCCCAACCCCACCTATCGTTGTCTTTTCCCCGATCCGCCCGAGCCGGGGACCATCCCCACCTGCGCCGAGGCCGGGGTGTTGGGGGCGCTGGCTGGCGTGCTCGGCGCGCTGATGGCGCTCGAGGCGATCCGCATCCTGGTCGGCGGCTTCGGCGATGGCGACGAGGGGCTCGTCGGACGGCTGTTAATGATCGATACGCGCGCCATGCGGTTCGAGACGCTGCGCTATGCGTGGGACCCGGACAATCCGCTCAGCGGCCGGGGCGCGCGAAGCGAGGCCCTGCGCTCGGGAGAGAGTTAGCCTCTCGCGAGTCCATCGTCCTAACGCTCACTTGGCCGGACTGACGAAGTCCACGCAATTGATGCGGCCCGAATCGAGGCAGCGTTGAAACCTGCGGCTGTGCCCTAAACCGTTGAACACCCAATAGCCGATCAAGATCAGCGCCACCGCCGCGAGCAGCACGACAATATTGGCCGATCCGCGGGGTGCAAGATCGTCCGTCGCCTCGGCCCGCTTCCGCGGGTAGAGGGGATTGAATTCCTCCGGTCGATCTTGCGCCATTGCCTAAGCCTTTAGTCAGGATTGGGCGACGTTGTTGATTCACTCTATCACACAATGAGACCCGCGAACGCGCTTCGCTTTGGCGCCCGAAGCCACGCCGCCGTCCCCGGCCGAGCCCCAGCGCGCGCCGCTGGCATTTTAACATTTTTTATCAGGTTAACCTAATCCCCCCGATGCATGGTGAAGCCCCGCTCAGCCCACTGGAGACAGGCATGCGTCGCCTCGCCACTCTTTATTTTCCCGCACTTCTCTGCGCCATATCGGCGCCCGCTTTTGCCGCCAACGATGGCGTCATCGTCTTCGTGCCCCCGGAGACTTCCTCCACCGCGCCCGCTTCCGTCCCTGCTCCAGCGCCGACGCGCGGACGATACGGCGGCGGCTTCATCGAAGCACTGCTGACCGGCGCCGCGCCGCAGCCGCAGATGGCCGCCGCAAATGCGAGCGAGCCCACATCGGATGCGGAAGCCGAGCCGGACCCGCAGTTTCGCCGGCAGGAAGTCGATTATTCAGGACCAGAAGCGCCAGGCACCCTTGTCGTCGACACGCCAGAGAGGTTCCTTTTTCTGGTCGAGCCAAACGGAAAGGCGCTGCGCTACGGCATCGGCGTTGGGCGACCCGGCTTCGAATGGTCGGGCGTGAAGCGGATCAGCCGTAAATCCGAATGGCCGGATTGGACGCCGCCGGCCCAGATGCTGCTGCGCCGTCCCGATCTGCCGCGCCATATGGCGGGCGGGCCCGACAATCCGCTCGGCGCAAGGGCGCTCTATCTCGGGTCCTCGCTCTACCGCATTCACGGCACCAACGAGCCCTCGACCATCGGCCATAACGTCTCGTCGGGCTGTATCCGGATGATGAACGAGGACGTGATCGACCTTTACGAGCGCGTCTCGGTCGGGACGAAGGTGATCGTGCTCTAAAATCAAAACGGCGAGGCGCGCTGGGACACGCCTCGCCGATCATCGAAATCGAACCCTTGTTTTCAGACGTCGTCGTAGCCGCCGCCATCGTCGAACGATGACCCGTCCGAGTTGTCGAAGGTCGAGTCGTCAAGATTATCGAAGTTGGCGTCCTGAACGCCCGGCGCGCCAGGATCGAACTGCTGGAAATTCGCGTCGCTGCCGCGGTCCGGCTTGTCGTCGTAGTAGTTGTTGATCTCCGTGACCTCCGTCGGGTTGCCGCCGGTCAGGCCCGAGCCGCCCAATCCAGTGGCGCTTGCCCCGCCAAAGAGACCACCGCCGCCGCCATGGCCGCCAAACAGGCCGCCTAGCAAATTGCCAAGGACCACGCCGCCAGCTACGCCGGTCGCGGTCGAAGCTGCATTTTGCAGGAAGCCGCCGCCGCCCGAAGGCTGAGGCTGGCCCCACGGGCCAGGTTGCGGCGGATAGCCCTGTGGGGGCGGCGGGGGATAGCCCTGTGGGGGCGGCGGGGGATAGCCGCCTTGAGGGGGAGGCGGAGCGTAGCCTCGCGGCGGCGGAGGCGCCGCGCGCTGATAGGCCTGCGGATCAGCGTCCGGCCGTGGCGGGGGAGAGGACGGACCGCCGCCGAAAATGGACTTGCCCAGATTGCCAAGGAAGCTGCCGTGTTCCTCGCTCTGCGCGGCGCCCTGCTGCGCGGCTGCCTCGAGCTGGGTGATCCGGTTCGCAGCGGCCTCCAAGGCCTGCTGCTGGACAAGCACGGTTTGCGCCAACACATAGGGCGAGTGGGGCGCGGCGCGAACCGCGTCATTGATGAAGGATTCGGCTTCGGGGTCACGCTGCGTCGCGGCAGCCGAGTTGACGCGCTGGAACAGGCCGCCAAGCATCTGACGTTCTTCGGGGGTCATGTCGCTCTCCCTGCGGCCCGATAGCCGCGCCCGGCATATAGCGACGCGAGCGCGCAATCCAAGGCGCCCGTTCAGGTTTTTCGCTTCGACCAGCGCGCTTTTCATGCAGGCTCGCCCACGCCGCGCCTTTACTCAGGCCTGCCGATCGTTTAGGCGGTTGCCCCAGGGGCCCCGGCTCGGCTTTTCGCCGCTGCGCCGGGGCTTCGCTCGTTTTAAACAATCGGAAGAGCAATCGACATTGGCCAATGTTGTCGTTGTCGGCGCCCAATGGGGCGACGAAGGAAAGGGCAAGATCGTCGATTGGCTGTCGGTCGGCGCCGACGTCGTGGTGCGCTTCCAGGGCGGCCATAACGCGGGCCATACGCTCGTGATCGACGGCAAGATTTACAAACTTGCGCTGCTTCCGTCCGGGATTGTGCGACCCGGCAAACTGTCGATCATCGGCAACGGCGTCGTCCTCGATCCCTATCATCTCGTCGAGGAGATCGAGAAGCTGCGCAGCCAGGGAGTCGAAGTGACCCCGGCCAACCTCAAGATCGCCGAGAACGTGCCGCTGATTCTGTCGCTGCATCGCGAACTCGACGCGCATCGCGAGTCCGGAAGCGTCGCCGGAACCAAGATCGGCACCACCAAACGCGGCATCGGCCCCGCTTATGAGGATAAAGTCGCGAGGCGCGCGATCCGCCTGATGGACCTCGCCGACCCCGACGCGTTGGACGACAAGATCGCTCGCCTGCTTTCGCACCATATTCCCCTGTGCCGCGGCTTGGGCTTGCCGCCTCCAACCGCGGCCGCGGTTCGCGAGGAAGTGCTCACGGTCGCGCCCAAGGTTCTGCCGTTCATGGCGCCGACCTTCGAGATCCTCGACGGCGAGCGGCGCGCTGGCAAACGCATTCTGTTCGAAGGCGCGCAAGGCGCCATGCTGGATGTCGATCACGGCACGTATCCCTACGTCACGTCCTCGAACACGGTCGCGGCGAATGCAGCGACCGGTTCCGGCCTCGGGCCCAAGGCGATCGGCTACGTGCTTGGCATCGCGAAAGCCTACACGACGCGCGTCGGGGGCGGTCCATTCCCGACCGAACTCGATAATGAGGTCGGCCGGCTGATCGGCGAGCGCGGCCGCGAATTCGGCACCAATACCGGTCGCCCGCGCCGGTGCGGGTGGTTCGACGCCGTGCTTGCGCGCCAGGCGGTGCGCACTTCCGGCATCGACGGCCTGGCGCTGACCAAGCTTGACATTCTCGACGGCTTTGAGACCATCAAGGTCGCGACCCGTTACCGCCTGAACGGCGAGGAGATCGACTATCTTCCGGCATCGCAATCCGCGCAGGCGCGCATCGAGCCGATTTATGAAACCATCGAAGGCTGGAAGGGCGTCACGAGCAAGGCGCGGTCATGGGCCGACCTGCCGGCGCAGGCGATAAAATATGTGCGTCGAATTCGAGGAACTGGTCGGCGCGCCGGTCGCCTTATTGTCGACGAGTTCCTGAGCGCGACGATACGATCCTTGTACATGATCCATTCCAGGACTAAGGGACCCCTGCGCGGAATCGCGCGGGAAGCGGTTGAGCGGACGCTTCATGGCTGATTATCATTCGCTGCTCATGCGAGCCGTCGCCAATTTGCCCAACTCGGGCACGCCGGCGACGCGCGGAGCAATCTATGAACGGGCTCGCAAGGCCCTGCTCGAGCAGCTGAGAAGCTTGCGCCCGCCACTGCCGGAAAGCGACATCACGCGCGAGGAGACCGCGCTTGACGCGGCGATCGCCGAGATCGAGGACAGATACGGGCCGCAGGACCCGGCTGCGCCTCCTGCTTCCCCGACGTCGCCTGGAGCCGGAAAGCCAGGCGCCCCGCCGAGGGCCGTTCCGCCGCCCCCGCCCCCGCAATTCTCTACGGTCCAGCGTCCCAGCGCGCCTGGGGCGCTGGGGCCGGGCGCCCCTTCGGCGCGGTCGCCTTCGCGAACCGGCGCGCACAGGCCAATCCGGCGCGACAGCCACGCCCGTTCAGGGCGCGGCGCAGCGACCTCCGACGCCATCGCAGGGAGGGAGCCAGCCAGCCGGGAGCCCCCACCAGGCGCCAACTCCGGTTGCGGGGAGGCCAGCCGCAGTGGGGCCGACGGCGGCTTCGCCAGCTCGATCCCAGCTGGCTGCTGCAATGGCCAACCAGCCTTCCTCCGCATCGAGGACCGGCCGGACAGCTCCGTCCGTGGGAGCGCCGGGCGGCAAGGATGAGGGTTTGCCCGGATTGGCGGGGCTTGATCCCGCCAAGGCGGTCCGACCGAACAAGACCGACGATGGCGCCGGGTTCGACGCTCCGCCCGTCGTCGCGACCCGTCACGACGAACCTGGGCAATGGGCCGAAGCGCCAGAAGTGGCGGCGGAGTTTGACCGTCCCGGCTTGGCGTCCAGACCGGAGGCGGAAACCCAGCGCCCGGTCGCGCCGGGGGCCGAAGTGGCCAAGCCGAAGCGATTGATCTGGGTCGCGGCGGCGGTCGTCCTTGGAATTGTCCTTGCGGTGGCCGGGGCCGCAATCCTGATGCGCCAGAAGCCGCAGGACCTCGCCATCAAGCCCCCCGTCGAGACGCAGCAACCCGCCTCGCCGGAGCCCTCGGCAAAGATCGCCGAGAGGGCGCCAGCGGCCCCGCCCGCTCCCGCTGCGCCGGTGGACGCACCGCAGCCGACCCCGTCAAGTCCTCCGGGCGCCGCGCCGGCGACCCCAGCGCCCGAGACGTCGAACTCAGCCTCAGCCTGCCCAATCCGCCGCGCCTTCGCCGTCGGCCGGGCGGGCGGCGATGTTGATCGCCTCGGCGGACAACCCGCAAAAACCGGCCGTGAGCTTGGGCTCGACCGTGTGGTCCCTGATTCCGGCGGCGCCGAACCAGCCCGCGACGGTCGCGGTAAAAGCGGAAGCGGACATCCCCGATCTCAAGATGCATGCGACCATGACGTTGAGGAAGAACACCGATCCGACGCTCCAGGCGACCCACACCATCGACCTGAAGTTCTCCTTCGCTGAAGGCGCTCCGATCGCCGGCTTCAAGGACGTCGGCCTGCCGCAGATGCGCAAGGAGGATTCGACGGCAGCCGAAGCGCTGACCAGCGTGAAGGTCAAGATCAGCGACACCTATTTCCTGATCGCGCTGGCCAAGGGCGAAGCCGACACCGCCCGCAACCTCGACCTGATGCAGACGCGCTCCTGGTTCGATTTTCCGCTGCTGCTCAACGACAACCGGATCGCAAAGATCGTCTTCCAGAAGTCGCCGGAAGGTCAGGCGATGCTGGATAAAGCGTTCGAGGCGTGGAAGTGAGCGGAAGGTCTATCCGCGCAGGTTGAATACGCGGGTCGAGACAAAATAACCGTCCTCGACGACGCCGAAAGCAATCGGCGTTCCGAAGCACTCGACATACGCGCGGCCCTGGCTTGGAGCGGGACCGCGAAGCAGCAGTTTTTGGCCGCGCCGGAGGGTTGCGGCGGCAGAGCGATCGACGGGCACGATCGGGATCTCGCCCAGGCCCGCCTGCAAGGGCAGTATGGCGCGAGCCATCAGATCCGCGTCGTCCGGCAGCCGATCGAGCGGAATACCTGTGTCGACCGAAAACGGGCCGACGCGCGTCCGGCGCAATTCGATCACATGTCCATAACAGCCGAGCGCCCGGCCGAGGTCGCGCGCGATCGCGCGCACGTAGGCGCCCTTGCCGCATTCGGCCTCGAGCACCGCGTGGTCGGGGTCAGCCGATATCAGGTCGAGCCGGTAGACATGGATCGGGCGCGGTTCAATCTCGAACGTTTCGCCATCGCGTGCGAGATCGTAGGCGCGCGCGCCAGCAATGCGGATAGCGGAGAAGGTCGGCGGCGTCTGGAGAATGGCGCCGACGAAGCGCGGGAGGAAGCTCTCGATCTCGGCCGGGGCGGGACGCCGATCCGAGCGCGCCACGATCTCCCCTTCGGCGTCGTCGGTCGCGCTTTCCTCGCCCCAGCGCACGCGAAACCGGTAGGATTTGGCTCCGTCCTGAACGACCGGCACGGTCTTGGTCGCCTCGCCGAGGGCGATCGGCAGCACCCCGGATGCGAGCGGATCGAGCGTTCCGGCGTGGCCTGCTTTCTTGGCGTTGAACAGGAACTTGATTCGCCCGACCGCCTGGGTCGAGGAGATCCCGGTCGGCTTATCGAGATTGACCCAGCCGTTGATGTCGACCCGGGACGATCGCTTCTGCCTCGGCTCGCCCGAGCGGCGTCTCTCGGCTTCGGACTGTCTGTCTTCGCGGGCGTCGCCGGTCATTCCTCGTCCTCTTCGCCGGCGTCCTTCAGATCCCGCGCCACCGCGGGCGATCGCAGAAGCTCGTCCATGCGCGCTTGAGCATCGAAGCTCGTATCCAAGGCGAACCGCAGATCGGGAGCGAACTTGAGATTGACGCGGCGAGCGACGAGCGCGCGCAATTCCTTCTTGTGGCGATCGAGCGCCTCAACCGCCATTCCAGCGCCTTTGCCGCCGAGCGGCATCACCAGAATCGTCGCCAGTTTGAGATCCGGCGACATGCGCACCGCACGGATGGTCAGTGGATGACGATCCAAGGCCTCGTCGACCACCTCGCCGCGCGCGAGGATGTCCGCGACCGCGTGACGGATCAGTTCGCCGACGCGCTCGACCCGGTGACTAGGCGCGTTGGGTTTGGATAAGGAACGGGACATTGTGACCTCGCGCGCAGCGCGTCGGGTTCTCGTTAAATTACGCGGCGGAACGAAAGAGTGTCTAGATCGTTGCGAGCCGCATCGAAAAATCCGGCAAGACGGCGACAGCCAGGGCTTCGTCCGGCCCGCGTTCGGTGACAGAGCCCCAGCCCTCGCCTTGCGGCCGGTGATGGACAAAGGTCACGCGGCGCGCGGCATCGATGACCCAGAGCGCGTTGAAGCCGTGGCGGGCGTAGAGCCGCGCCTTCAGACCACGGTCATAGCCGAGGCTTGTCGCCGCGACTTCAATGGCGAGCAGAATATCCTTCCCCTTCACGTCCTCGAGCTTCAAGCCATTCGGATAGAGCGCGAGGTCGGGTTCCACGAACGTATTTGGGCTGAGATAGATCGTCGAATTCGACCCCCATCCAAAGGTGGCTGGGAAGCGCCCGCGCAATGGCGATGTTGAGGGCGATTTTGATGCGTTCGGGAATGTGCGATTTGGCCTGCATTGGGACGATCTCGCCTTCGATCAGTTCGAAGTTCTCGTCCTCCGCAATGATGCCCGCATCCTGCATGCGCAGGATTTCCGCCACCGTAAACGATCGGCGGTCGAAACCCTCGGCGGCGCGGGTAACGTTGGTTCGCATCTCTTCTCTATCCGCGCCCGCCGGTTAGAGCGTGCGGCGGATCTCCTCGACGGTATAGCACTCGATGACGTCGCCGACCCGCATGTCGTGGTAGTTCTCGAACGCCATGCCGCACTCCTGCCCGGCCTGCACCTGAGCGACTTCGTCCTTGAACCGCTTGAGCGTCGACAGCTTACCCTCGTGCACGACCACGCTGTCCCGGATGAGGCGGACGTGCGCGCCGCGCTGCACGACGCCATCGGTCACGCGGCAACCCGCCACCAAGCCAACCTTGGAAATGTCGAACAATTCGAGAATTTGCGCATTGCCCAGCATCGTCTCGCGCAACGTCGGCGCAAGCATCCCCGAGAGGGCCGCCTTCACGTCGTCGACTAGATTGTAGATGATGTTGTAGTAGCGGATCTCGACGCCGTCCTGCTCGGCAAGGTCCCGCGCCTCCTTGTTCGCGCGAACGTTGAAGCCGAGGATGACCGCCTTCGAGGCGGTGGCCAAAGTCACGTCGGATTCGGTTATGCCGCCGGCGGCGCCATGGATGACCCGCGCCATGACTTCGTCGTTGCCAAGCTTTTCGAGCGCTGAAGTTATCGCCTCGACCGATCCCTGCACATCGCCCTTGAGGACGATCGGCATCTCTTTGTGACCCGCCGCTTTGAGATTGCTCATCATGTCGGCAAGCGAGGTCCTCGCGGCAGGCCCGCGCGCAACGATCTTCTCCCGCCGCTGGCGTTCGCGATATTCCGTGATTTCTCTCGCGCGCGCTTCGGATTCGACCACGGCCACTCGATCGCCCGCCTCCGGCGCGCCCGAGAATCCCAGCACCTCGACCGGCGTCGATGGCTTAGCCGCCTCCAGGGTCCCCCCCTTGTCGTCAATCAGCGCCCTGACGCGGCCCCAATGCGATCCGGCGACGACCAACGCGCCGACCTTGAGGGTGCCCCGCTGCACCAGCACCGTCGCCACGGGTCCGCGACCGCGATCGAGCCTCGCCTCGATGACCGTGCCCTCCGCACTGCGGTCCGGGTCCGCAACAAGGTCGAGCAATTCGGCCTGCAGCGCGATCGCCTCGAGCAGCTTGTCGAGATTGGTGCCCTTGGTCGCCGACACTTCGACCGCAAGGGTATCGCCGCCAAACGCCTCGACCTGCACGTCGTGCTGGAGGAGCTCTTGCATCACGCGTTGGGGATCGGCTTCGGGCTTGTCGATCTTGTTGACGGCGACGATGATTGGAGCGTGGGCGGCCTTGGCGTGGCGAATCGCCTCGATCGTCTGCGGCATGACGCCGTCATCCGCCGCCACAACCAGGACGACGATGTCGGTGACCTTCGCGCCACGCGCGCGCATCGCGGTGAACGCCGCGTGGCCGGGGGTGTCGATGAAGGTGATGGCCTCGCCGCCGGGCGCAATGACCTGATAGGCGCCGATGTGCTGCGTGATGCCGCCGGCTTCGCCCGCGACTACGTTAGCGTGACGGATCGCGTCGAGCAGCGATGTCTTGCCGTGATCGACGTGGCCCATGATGGTGACGATAGGCGGCCGCGGAACAGACGCGCCGTCCTCATCGGGCCGATCAAAGAGACCCTCCTCGACGTCCAATTCGGCGACGCGCTTGACCGAATGGCCCATTTCCTCGGCGATGAGCTGGGCGTCGTCGGCCTCGAGCACATCGGTCAGAGTCACCATGCGGCCCTGGCGCATCAGAAGCTTGATCACGTCGACCGCGCGTTCTGACATGCGGCTCGCGAGCTCCTGAATGGTGATCGCTTCCGGGAGCACGATCTCACGCGCGATTTTCTCTTTCTGATCCTGCGCGCCGTGGCCTCTCAGCCGCTGTGTCCGACGACGGAACGCGGCCACCGAACGGGTGCGCTCCTCCTCGCCGGAGGTCGCGCTGGTGACTGTCAGGCGGCCGCGGTTGCGCTGCTCGCCGGTGCGCGCCGGCCGCGGCGTCGGGACGACGACCTTCTGCCCCGGCGGCAGCGCGAGCGCCGGACGCCTGACGACGACCCGCCGCTCTTCCTCTGTGTTAGCAGGGGCAGCGGCAGGGGTACGCGCGACCGCTCCCGGCACAGCCGTGCTGGGCGCAGCCGGGCCCACGCGCGGGATCGACGGCGACTGCGACGGTTCGCCGCCGGAAAGGCGTCGTCGGGCTTCGTCCTCCGACTGCCGCTTGAAACTGGCCTCCTGCGCGCGGCGAAGCTCTTCGTCGCGCTTGCGCGCTTCGGCAGCCTCGCGTTCGAGGCGATCGCGCGCCTCGCGCTCGCGCCGAGCCCCGGCATCCGCCTCCTGGCGGCGGCGATCGTCCTCCTCCGACGCGCGCGCGTCGATCAGCGCCCGGGCGCGCGCTTCGCGCTGCTCGGCGGTCAAGGTGGGCAGGACGACGCCGGTCTTGGGGGGCGGCGGTGCGGTCGGCTTGACAGGTGCGACGGGAGCGGGCCGGGCCGAGGCGGCAAGCGTGGGCTTGGCCGGGGCCGGAGCAACCGGCGGCGGCGCGGCGGCGGGCGCCGGCGGCGCAGGTCGCACGGCTGCCGCCGCTTCGGCCGGCGTCAAAATCCGCCGCTTCACCTTCTCGACGACGACCGCCTTGCTGCGCCCGTGCGAAAAGCTCTGCCTTACCGTACCCTGCTCAACCGGACGCTTCAGGTGCAACGTCGCCTTCGGCGGCGCAGCCGTCACTGTCTTATCGCTATTACCCGTCTCACTCATGCCACTTCCTAACCACCTGGCTTCTCAGCCAATCTGATGGACCTGCCAAGCGCTCCGGCCTCGTCGGCCGTCACGCCGCCGCGCTCCGTTCCACCTGCAGCGTCCGCTTCGCCGCCGCGATAGCGGCGCAGACGATCCGCCCTTGCGAGAAAGGCCGAACTCGCCGCCCCGTGTTTGAGGGCAGCATGTATCACATTTGCCCGCCCCAATGCCAAATCCAATTCGCCCGACTTGAAGAGATCGACGCGCACAATCGCGGTCGCTTCCGGGCCGAGTTTGGCGCGCAGGGCCTGGACTCGCTTCGCCGCTCCGTCCACCGCCCCGTCGCTCGCCTGAATCAGCGCGACGACCGTCCCGGCCTCGATCGCCGAATCGACCTTGAACGCGCCCGCCACGACGAGGCCGGCCTTGTTGGCGATCGACAGCGACTGCAACGCGTCCCGCTCGAGGAGGGCGCCGACGGTCTCGGCCAGCGCGGCCGGCGCATCTACCTTGGCCCGAAAGGCGCGCGAAAACGCCTGTTTCGCGGCCGCCCGGCTCACCGTGTCAAAGCTCAGTTGCGTCCATACCCCCCGTCCCGGCAGCTTGCGCCGGATATCCGGGACGACCGATCCGTCCGGGCTGAGCGCGAAGCGCAGCATTGCATCGGGAACGTCCTTGGTCCCCGTAACGATGCAGGTCCGCTCCGACCCGGCTTGGTCGCTTTCCGTTCGCAATCGACCGATCCCACCACCTACGCGCCTTCGGCGTCTTGCACTTCCGGTTCCGGCTCGGGCGCCGGCGCCTCGATCCAGCCGGCGCGCACGCGCGCGTCCAGGATCATCGCGTCAGCTTGCGCCCGCGACACGTCGAACCCGGCAAGGAAGCCCGGCTTCGCCACGTCGCCATCCATCCAACCCACGAGGTCGTCGCTCGCGCAATCGGCGAGATCCTCCAGCGTCTTGACGCCGTTCTCTCCGAGCTTGACCAGCATCGGCGTGGTCAGGCCCGAAATCTCCTTGAGATCGTCGGACACCCCGAGCGCCTTTCGCTGGTCGTCAAACTCGGTTTCGATACGGGCCAGGTGTCCCTGGGCGCGCGCCTGAATTTCGGCCGCCGTATCATCGTCGAAACCTTCAATCGAAGCCAGCTCGCGGGGCTCGACATAGGCGATTTCGTCGACCGTGCGGAAGCCTTCCGAGGCCAGAAGCTGGGCGACCGTCTCGTCGACGTCGAGCGCATCCATGAAGGTCTGCGTCCGCTCGGCGAATTCCTTCTGCCGGCGCTCGGACTCCTCGGCTTCCGTCAAGATGTCGATGTCCCAGCCGGTCAGTTGCGAAGCGAGGCGCACGTTTTGCCCGCGCCGGCCGATCGCCAGCGACAGCTGATCGTCAGGAACGACGACTTCGATGCGGGTCGAGTCCTCGTCCAGCACCACCTTCATGACCTCTGCTGGCTGCAGCGCGTTGACGATGAAGGTCGCAGCGTCGGCAGACCAGGGAATGATGTCGATCTTCTCGCCCTGCTGTTCGTTGACTACCGCCTGCACGCGCGAACCGCGCATGCCGACGCACGCGCCGACCGGATCGATCGAGGAATCGTTCGACACCACCGCAATCTTGGCGCGCGAGCCTGGATCGCGCGCGACCGACTTGATCTCGACGATGCCGTCGTAGATTTCCGGCACTTCCTGGGCGAACAGCCGGGCGGTGAATTGCGGATGGGTGCGGGAGAGGAAAATCTGCGGGCCGCGGGCCTCGCGCCGGACGTCATAGACATAAGCGCGGATGCGATCGCCGGGGCGGAACATCTCGCGCGGGATCAGTTCATCGCGGCGCACGACCGCTTCGCCCGCGCCCGCGCCGCCGAGATCGACCACGACGTTGCCGTACTCGACCCGCTTGACCGCGCCGTTGATGATATCGCCGATGCGATCCTTATAGACGTCATATTGCTTGTCGCGCTCCGCCTCGCGGATCTTTTGCACCAGCACCTGCTTGGACGCCTGGGCGGGGATGCGCCCGTAGTCGAACGGCGGCAGCAATTCTGCGATCCAGTCGCCGATCTGGGCCGAGGGGTTTTTCTTCTGCGCCTCGGTGAGCGTCATCTGCGTCGCCTCGTTCTCGACCTCGTCGACAACGAGCAAAAGCCGGGAAAACCGGATCTCGCCGGTTTTCGGATTGATCTCCGCGCGGACCTCGGTCTCCTGGCCGTAACGCGAGCGCGCCGCTTTCTGCATCGCGTCTTCCATCGACGCCAGAACGATCGACCGATCGATCGATTTCTCGCGCGCGACCGCGTCGACGATCTGCAACAGTTCAAGTCGGTTGGCGCTAATGGCCATGATTGTCTCCTTCATCAGGCCCGAGCGGCTTTGACGCCGCGCCGCGGGCCGCGGCTTTGGGTTCGTTCGTCTTGCGCCTGGCGCGCGGATTGGCGTCTCGGCCGTTCCCGCGAGGCGAGGCTTGCTTCGCGTCCTTGAGCGCCGCCTTCTCGCGCCTGAGCGCGGCGCGGATGAGATCGTCAGTCAATACGAGCCGCGCCTCGGCCATTGCGCGGATCGGCAATTCGACCTCGCTCGTGCTCCCGTCGTCGGCGATCAGCGCCATTCGCGCCGATGGCCCATCGGGTCCGGGAGCGACGGCGGCGAGATGTCCGCGAAAGCGTTTGCGTCCATTGACCGGGACCGCCATCTCCACGCGCGCTTCGTGGCCGATCGCGCGGGCGAAATCCGATTCGCGCACCAGCGGCCGATCGATGCCCGGGGACGAAATCTCCAGCCGATAGGCCTGCGCCATCGGCTCCTCGACGTCGAAGACCGGCGACAACGCGACGCTCACGTTTTCGCAATCCTCGATCGACATCATCCCGTCCGGACGCTCCGCCATGATCTGGATCGTCGCGCCCGCGGCCGACGAAACTTTGACCCGGACAAGCCGGTAGCCCAGACCCCGCAGAACCGGCGCCGCAATGGCGCCGACGCGCCCGCCGGGGCCCGAGTCGCCAATCAGGCGCGCTTCGTCCAGCCCTTCGATGGGCGCCATAGCGTTTGGAAGCGAGGCTTCGACCATACGACCTTGGGCAATAAAAAAGAGCGGGTCCCGGCCGGGGCCCACTCTCAACTTGTCTCTCCTTGCGAAGAGCTATGAGATTTCGTTGACCGCGATATAAGGGAACCAAGCCGCCAGCGCAAGGGGAAAAGACTGGACGCGGAGGCGTTTTCGCACTGACCCGCTGCTAAGGGGTTTACGCCCTCATCCCGAGGAGCGCCGAAGGCGCGTCTCGAAGGACGAGGTCGCGTGCACGTTCCTCACGCCGTCGGCAGCTTGTAGCCCTTGAACGTCTCGCGCAGCTTGAGCTTGTTGATCTTGCCGGTCGCGGTGTGAGGAATCTCCTTCACCACCTGCATATCGTCAGGCATCCACCATTTGGCGATCCGGGGCTTCAGGAAATCGAGGACCTCGGCGCTGTTGGGGGAATGCCCTTCCTTCGCCACAACGACCAGCAGCGGGCGTTCATCCCATTTCGGGTGGGCGATGCCGATGACGGCGGCCTCGGCGACATCCGGATGAGCAACAGCCAGATTCTCGATATCGATGCTCGAGATCCACTCGCCGCCCGATTTGATCACGTCCTTCGACCGATCGGTGATCTGCATGAACCCTTCGGAATCGATGGTCGCGACATCTCCGGTGTCGAAGAATCCGTGCTCGTCGAGAATCTCCGTTTCGTCCTTGAAATATTTGTCGACGACGGAGAAGCCTCGAACTTTCAGCCGGCCGAAGCGCTTGCCGTCCCACGGCAGCTCCTTGTTCTCGTCGTCGACGATCCTCATCTCGACTCCAAACGGCGCCCAGCCCTGCTTGGACTGGAGCGCGAGCCTCTGATCGCCCGAAAGGGCTTTCGCGCTGGGCTTGAGCGCGCCCGCCGAGCCGACCGGGCTCATCTCCGTCATGCCCCAGGCGTGGCGAACCGTGACGCCGTAATCCTCCTGGAAGGCGCGAATCATATCGGGCGGACAGGCCGACCCGCCAATGCCGACGAATTTGAGCGTCGTGGGCTTCTTGTTCTCCTTGCGCAGATATTGCAGCAGGCCCAGCCAGACGGTCGGCACGGCCGCGGTCATCGTCACCTTTTCGGTCTCCAGGAGCTCGTAGACCGAGGCGCCGTCGAGCCTGGGGCCCGGCATCACCATGCTCGCGCCGCGCATCGGGCACGAAAGCGCGAGGCCCCACGAATTGGCGTGGAACATGGGCACCACGGGCAGGACCGAATCATCCGACGTGACGGTGAGACACGCGGACGTGCTCGCCATCATCGAATGCAGGAGGTTCGAGCGATGCGAATAAAGCACGCCCTTCGGATTCCCGGTCGTGCCGGAAGTGTAGCAGAGTCCGGCCGCGGTCCGCTCGTCGAACTCCTTCCAGGCGAAATCGTCGTCGACCTCGCCGATCCAATCTTCGTAGGCGACGGCGTTCTTGAGTTTGGTCGCCGGCATGTGGGCGCCGTCGGTCAGAACGACGTAGCGCTCAATCGTCGGCAAACGGTCGGCGAGCCCCTCCAGCAACGGCACGAAGGTCAGGTCGACGAACACGATCCGGTCTTCGGCGTCGTTCATGATCCAGGCGATTTGCTCGGGGAAGAGCCGCGGATTGACCGTGTGATAGACCCCGCCGGCGCCGACGATGCCATACCAGGTTTCGAGATGGCGATAGCCGTTCCAGGCGAGGGTCGCGACGCGGTCGCCGAGCTTGATCCCGTCGCGCTCGAGTCTTTTGGCGACTTTGAGCGCGCGTTGCCGAACGGCGCGGTAGTTGGTGTAGTGCATCGGCCCTTCGACCGTCCGCGAGGCGACCTGTTGCTCGGGGAACTGGACGGCGGCGAAATCGATGACCTTGTGCATCAGCAGGGGCCAATCCTGCATCCGTCCCAACATGCGTTTTTCTCCCGGCTGGCTTATCGGCGCTTGATCGCGGCGCGCGGATTGTTCATGGGGTAACACAGTGGCGCCCTGTGCGCCCCTTGGCAATCCGCCAGACTGGAACTGTCCTCGCCGCTGCGCCCTTTACGAACAGGAGCCCGATGCCTGACCGGCAGAACGCCGACCGCTCGTTAAGGGTCTGGTTTCGGCTCATCCGCCTCGAGGCGCGCATGCAGGCCGCGGTCGGCGAGCGCCTGCGCGAGATCGGCCTCTCGATCCCGCAATGCGATGTGTTGACGACGCTGACCGAGCAGGAGGGCGTGAGCCAGCAGGAACTGGCCACGAGGCTTTACGTCACCAAGGGCAACATCTCGGGCCTGATCGACCGGCTGGCGGAAGCGGGCCTGGTCGAGCGCCGCCCGACGGCGAATGACCGTCGCCAGCACGCCATCTACCTCACCGAGCCCGGCCGCGCGATCGCCGGGCGGGCGATCGCCGTTCAGCGCCGCTGGATCGCCTCGACGCTCGGCCGCATGACGGAGGCTGACCTCGAAGCGCTGGAGGGGAAGCTGGTGGCGCTAAGGGACATCGTGCGCGAGGCCGAGGCGCCGGAGCCGGCGGGCGCGGCGAAGGGGTGAGACGGGCCGAGGGGTTAGCGAGTCGGTTTTGAGGCATTTCAAGGGGTTGAGGCGCGATTAACGAGTTCGCCTTGGCGGCTGAGCGTCGCGATTTGTGGGTCCGCCTGCGCCGCCAATCAAAGAACAGATTTCGCATGGCGAAACAAAACGTTTCGCAACGGGCGCCTTAAATGATTGATTTCATTGATGACGCCGAATCAGTCATTTCGCGGAATCGTTTGTTTTCAAGAGCTTAGCCGCTGTTTCGTTTCGCCGTTTTCGCAAACTTGCTGTTGGGCGCCGGTCCAGCCGTCGCTGCTTCAAATCCGACCTGCTCATCATAGCCGGAAACTCAGAAAGAGAGAAGCTTTTGTCGGACTTTTATAGCGCATGGCGTTAGGTGCGGCAGCGCGCGGGCATCGGAACGGAGGAGAGCTTCGAGGCCGGCCTTAAGCCGTCATCACCGGGCTTGTCCCGGTGATCCACGTGGTCGGGCGCATTCACAGCCAGCGAGCGAGCGCAAAACCCAAGGGCGTTGGCTTCATCCGCCTTGCAGGGAGCGCGTGGATGGCGGACTCGTCTTCGGCCGCGGGCGCCGCGTGGATGGCCGGGACAAGCCCGGCCAGGACGAGAAGCGTTCGGGGCGCGATCACCCCAGCACGATCAGCGGTCGAGCCCGCCCATCAGCGTGTATTTGAGCTCGACGAACTCCTCGACGCCATGGCGCGAGCCTTCGCGGCCGATGCCGGATTCCTTCACGCCGCCGAACGGCGCAAGCTCGCTCGAGATCGCGCCGGTGTTGATCCCGACCATGCCCTATTCGAGCGCCTCTCATCGACGGCCGCTTCCACCCAGGGCTGACTGGGCCATCCGCTACAATGCTCCGTCGACATACTTGAGATCCAGGTTGGAAGTCCGCTCAAGCGTTAGAAGGTCATCATCGTAGTCCACTCGAAACACATGACTAGCGTTTGGGCCGACCGCCCAAAATAAGGGAGCGCGGCGCAAGCGGAGGCCTTGGACTTTGCGGTAAGCGTTCAATTTGGGCCCATGAAGTTTATCAGGCGAGAGATTTTCGCCGAGTTCCTTCATGAACATCACAAGCCGCACCAACTCGGAGTCAGACTTCTTTACCTCGCAAGCAATGTACTCGTTTTCTAGGTCCCGCGCTCGGTACGCGGTGACATCAAAGGCCCAACCCGGAGACTGTGTGCCAAGCAGGTGCTTAGGCCAGCCAAAATCGAAATGGAGCCTTGCCAACACCGCTACTGTTATTATCGGCTCAGCCCACAATGTGATGGGCCGCGGTACGACCTTGACGCGACCCTGCCAAAAGAATTGCTCTTTCGCTTTGCTTTGAGCGGCCTTGTAGAGACCGCGTTCGCAATGATCGACGAGCCCGGCGTCGAGTTCCCGGAGAAAGTCTTCAGCGTCCCGATCGCCAATCCTGCCCCATTCGCTTCGAAACCCCTCTGTTCCGAACACGCCGCCCATTGCAGAATTGGGGCAGCAGCTCGTTCAGCACTCGATCCTCAAACGCCTTCAACCCCATTCGCTGCCCTCCAGTGCAGAGGCCCCGCCTACCTATCCAGCCCGCCCATCAGCATGTACTTTAGCTCGACGAACTCCTCGACGCCATGGCGCGAGCCTTCGCGGCCGATGCCGGATTCCTTCACCCCGCCAAACGGCGCAAGCTCGCTCGAAATCGCGCCGGTGTTGATGCCGACCATGCCGTATTCGAGCGCTTCCGCGACGCGCCACACCCGGCCGAGGTCGCGGGCGTAGAAGTAAGACGCGAGGCCGAATTGCGTGTCGTTGGCTTTGGCGATGACGTCGGCTTCGTCCTTGAACCTGAAGACCGGCGCGACGGGACCGAAGGTCTCTTCCTTCGCGACCAGCATCGAGGAATCGACGCCGGAAATGACCGTCGGCTCGTAGAAGGTGCGGCCGAGCGTGTGGCGCTTGCCCCCGGTCACGACCTTCGCGCCCTTCTTCAGGGCGTCGGCCACATGCTCTTCGACCTTCTTGACCGCCGCCTCGTTGATGAGCGGGCCCTGCATGACGCCGACTTCCGTCCCATCGCCGACCTTGAGCTTCGAGACGGCGGTCGTGAGCTTGGCGACGAAGGCGTCGTAGATCCCCTCCTGCGCGTAGATGCGGTTGGCGCAAACGCAGGTCTGGCCCATGTTGCGGAATTTCGAGATGATCGCGCCCTCGACGGCGGCGTCGACATGCGCGTCGTCGAACACGATGAACGGCGCGTTGCCGCCGAGTTCGAGCCCAACCTTCTTCACCGTGCCGGCGGCCTGCGCCATCAAGACCTTGCCGACCTCGGTCGAGCCGGTGAAGCCGACCACCCGCACGGCCGGATGGTCGGTCATCGCCTTGCCGATCGCGCGCGCGTCGCCGGTGACGAAATTGAGGACGCCGGGCGGCAGGCCGGCGCGCAGCGCCAAGTTCTCCGAGCGCGAGCGCGGTCAGCGGCGTTTCGCCCGCAGGCTTCGCCACCACGGTGCACCCGACCGCGATCGCCGGCGCAACCTTGCGGGTGATCATGGCCGCCGGGAAATTCCACGGCGTGATCGCCGCCACGACGCCGATCGGCTGCTTGATGACGACGATGCGGGAATCGGCGCGGAAGGTCGGATTGACCTCGCCATAGATGCGCTTCGCCTCTTCGCCGAAAAACTCGATATAGGCGGCGGCGTAGTCGACCTCGCCGCGCGCTTCCGCGAGCGGCTTCCCCTGTTCGCTGGTCATGATGAGCGCAATGTCGTCGCGATTGGCGATGATGAGATCGAACCAGCGTCGCAGGATCTGCGCGCGCTCTTTCGGCAACGTCTTCGCCCAGGGGCCAAAGGCCCGCTGCGCCGCTTCGATGGCGTGGATCGTCTCAGCTTCGCCGAAGCGCGGGGTCTTGGCGAGGACGGCGCCGGTCGCAGGGTTAGCGATGGCGCGAGTTCCCTCCCCTACCCATTTTCCGTCGACAAGGCACTGGCTTTTCAGGAGCGAGGGATCGGCGAGTTGCATGGGATGGCCTCCGGGGTTGGGGACTTATAGCAAAGAGAGGGGGCGCCGGTGAGAGCGCGTCACCGGCCCGCCTGCAATAGCTGATAGATAGAAACGCGCAGGTCTTGTCGTCCCGGGTCCGATGCGAGACGGGCCATCCGCTTTAGGCCACGGGCCTGCGGATCAACGAAACGGCGCCGGCGATAAACGCGAAGGCCGCGAGCATGATCAGGCCGCCCGCCACCGCCTCGATGAAATGATGGGGCGAGAAGACCGCGAGCTTCCGCTCGGTCGAGCCGCGCGCGACCTGCAGCCGCCAGGACAGCATGGCGGACGCACTCGCAACGCCCGCGGCCGTGCCGAGAACCCGCATGAGGTTGAGCATCGCTCCGGCGACGCCCGCAAGGCTCGCCGGGACCGCGTTGATGGTCGCGTGGTTGTTGGGCGCGATGAACATGCCGAGGCCAATTCCGAAAGCGACGAGACCGAAGAAGCCGGCCCAAAGATCAGGCGTGGATTGCGTCACGACCGCTGTCAGCGCGAGCAACGCGCCGAAGCAGATCGCCATCCCCGCGACGCTGAGGAGGCGGGCCCCGATCCAGTCGGCGAGCGCGCCCGCGCCAGGAGCGACGATTCCAATGCTGATCGGGACGACCGCAAGCTTGAGCCCCGCAACGAGCGGACTGTCCTCGTACCCGCGGACGAGCGCGAAGGAGGCAAGAAAGAACATGCCGTAGAGCATGGCGTAGGAGAGCGCGCAGCCGAGCGAGCCCGCCAGGAACGCCGGCTCTTTGAGGAGCGCGAGAGCGACCAGCGGCGACCGCGCTTTGGTTTCCTGCCAGCCGAAGAGGACAAGGAGCGCGATCGCGCCGCCGACGGAGCCCAGGAACAAGGGGGAGGCGAGTCCGAGCGCGGCCGCCTGATTGAGCGCGAAGACCGCTAGCGTCAGGGCCGGCGTGAGCAGGAGAGCCCCGCGCCAGTCGAACGTCTGGCTCGGGCCTTCCTGCTCCGTCAATGGAAGGATCACCCAGCCGGCGACGATCGCGATCAGTCCGAAGGGAACGTTGATCCAGAACACCCAGCGCCAGCCGAGGGTCCCGAGCAGCACGCCGCCGACAATCGGACCCGCGCTGACGCCGACCGCAAGCGCCGCGGCGAAGACGCCAAGCGCCCGCGCGCGCCGGCTTGGCTCCGTCGCCTCGACGATGACCGCGAGACTGTTGGCGCCGAGCATCGCCCCGCCGACGCCCTGCAGGATGCGAAACGCCACCAAAGTGAGAAGGTCGGGGGCGAAGGCGCACAGCGCGCTCGCCCCCGTGAAGGCCGCGAAACCGAGGAGATACGTGAGCTTCCTGCCCATGATCTGGCAGAGCTGGCCAAAGATCGGCAGGAAGGAGGCGAAGCCGAGCAGATAGCCCAGCGCCACCCAGCTCACGCTCTCGAGGGTGCAATTGAAGACACGGCCCAGCGTTGGCAGCGCGAGCTGAACGATGCTCGCATCGAGCTGGCCCATGAATCCGCTGGCGCAGCAGACGCCGACAATCAGCCAGGGATAGAAGGGCAAGCGCGTGAGGAGCCCGACAGGCGGCGGCTCCGCCCCATGGCGAATGAGGTCGCTCACACGAAAAGCGGGCGCACGGCCCAAATCCTCGGCGCTCATCCCATCCCCGCCCCTTGCCCGATGGGCCTAGCCATATGGACGGCGGGATCGGCAAAAATCAAGCGCGTAAGCCCGGAGATCGACGCCCGCTCAGGGCCTGATGTCGAAATGGCCTGCCCTCGCGCGTCTATTTGCCGACGGCGTCTTCGCAAGATCGATCCAGGACGCCCTCGAAGGGGAGGCAAACCTCATGACGACCGATCTTTGGTACCTTGGGTGCACGGCAATGCTGACAGCGGCGCTCTGGATTCCGTACATCGCCTGCCAGGTGATGACGAACGGGCCCCTGTCGGGGGAAAACTATGTCGACCCCGCCCCCCGTCCCGTGCCCCTTTGGGGTCAGCGGGCGCACCGCGCCTATCTCAACGCAGTCGAATGCTTCGCTCCGTTCGCCGCGCTCGTTATCGTCGCTCAAATCGCTGGAAAGGCGAACGGGATGACGGCCTTCTGGGCGATGAGCTACTTCTGGCTCAGGCTCGCGCACGCCATCGTCTATTGGACAGCTATCCCTTATCTGAGAACCGTGCTGTTCACCCTGGGCTTCGTTTGCGTGGCGGGGCTGTTCTGGGACGTGGTCAAGTAGGCTCAGCGGGGACCGGCGCCGCACTCACACCATCGAGAGACGGGCGTTCTTCCGAACGCCCTCTGGGAGAGGGGAGTTTTACCGCTCCCGCATCGCCTTCGAGGCGACTTCGACCAGCGGCGAGAACAGATATTCGAGCATGCGCCGCGCGCCGGTCTTGAGCTCGACCGTCACCGCCATGCCTGACGTGAGCGGTTGAGTCAGGCCGTCGACCGCGATCGTTTCGGCGTCAGGTTTCAGCACGACCGGGAACACCAGATTTTGCGTACGCTCTCCGCCGGCAAAACCGGCCGCGTTGGAAACGTGCGTCGGATCGCCCTCGATCGCGTTGGCGTCGGGCTCAGGGATCGCGTCCTTGGCGATGCGCGTGACATGCGCCCTGATCGAGCCGTAGCGGGTGAAGGGGAAGGATTCGATCTTGATGACCGCCTCCTGCCCGATTCTGACAAAGCCGATGTCGCGATTGCGCACATAGGCCTGGATCTCGAGTCCCGAATCCTCGGGCACGACGCGCATGATCTCCTGGCCGCTCGTGACCACCTGGCCGGCGTTGGTGATGATCGACGATTGCACCCGGCCCGCGATCGGCGCTCTCAGCGTCAGATGATCGAGCTCGGCCTCAGCCTTGGCGAGGCGCTGCTCGATATCTTCCGCGTGCCGCTCGGCGTCCTCCAGTTTCTGGGCGTTCTCCGAGATGAAATCCTCGACGGCCTTGTCGGAATTGCGGGCGATGACCTCGAGCCCCGCGGCGAGGGAAGCGAGATCCTGCTCCTGCTTCGCCTCCTGCGTGATTTGATATTGCAGCGTTTCGGTGGCGTCGATGACCGCGGCCCGCGCGCCCGACTTCATGTCGACGAGCTTCGTGCGCATGGCGACGCGCTCCTGCAGGGTCGCGACGAGGTTCTTCTGCGTCTCGATCGTCTCCCTCAGTTTTTCGCCTTCGGCGGTCTTTTGCGCGCGCTCGGCATCGAATGAGGCGACGTTTGCCGCCAATTGTCCGAGATCGGCGGCGAGAACCCGGGTTTCGCGCTCGCGCAACGCCGGCGCTGCGCTGTCCGGCCAATCGATCGCGGGGGGCGGATCGAAACGGCGCGACCGCGCGCTTACGAGCGCGGTCTTGCGGCGCAGGATTTCCGCCCGAGCCGACGCGAGCTCCGCGCGCGCGCCTTCAGCGTCGGCCAGGGCCGCCGAGCGGTCGAGCTCGACCAGCACGTCGCCCGCCTGCACGAGCGAGCCGTTGCTGACGTTGATGGCCTCGACCTTACCTGTTTCCAAGGGCTCGACGACCTTCACCTGTCCCATCGGCTGAAACTTGCCTTGCGCGGCGGCGACGATGTCGACGCGGCCGAAATAGGCCCATGCCAGCGCAGCGACGACGAAGGCGCAGATGATCCATAAGAAGGCGACATGGACCGGGGACGGCGGCGTCTCCAGGATCTCGAGCGCCGGCGCAAGGAATTCCCGGTCGCTGAGATTCATTCCCCAAGTCTTGCCTGGCGTCTTGAACCGCGCCAGCGCGCGTGAGGCGAACAGCTTGGCGGCGGAACGCGCCTTGTCGCCAGGGGCCGCGGCGGGGATCAGGGTCACGCTGCGATCTCCGCCGGCTGGCTCTGAAGGCCCCAGAGATAGGCGTAGAGGCCGCCGGGCCTGCGGAGCAGTTCAGCGTGCGAACCGACCTCGACGATGCGGCCATCGGCCATGCCGACGATGCGGTCGCATCCGCGCACCGCGGCCAGGCGATGGGCGATGATGATGACGGTCCGATCCTTGACGATGCGGCGCATGTTGCGCTGAACGATGCGCTCGCTCTCATAGTCGAGCGAAGAGGTCGCCTCGTCGAAGATGAGAATGCGCGGATTGGTCGCCAGCGCGCGCGCAATGGCGATGCGCTGTCTCTGCCCGCCGGAAAGATTGGCGCCGCGCTCCTCGATCATTGTGTCGTAACCTTGCGCGAGCTTGTCGATGAACTCGTCGGCCCCGGCGAGCCGGGCGATCTCGATGACACGCGCGCGCGGCATCGCCGGATTGGCGAAGGCGATGTTCTCATGGACGGTGCGGTTGAACAGGAGGTTCTCCTGCAAGACGACGCCGATGTGGCTCCTGAGCCACGCCGGATCGACATGGCTCAAGTCCGCGCCATCGAGCAGCACCTGTCCCTCGTTCGGCAGGTAGAGGCGCTGGATGAGCTTGGTCAGGGTGGATTTGCCGGAGCCCGACGCTCCGACAATGCCAATCGTCTCGCCCGGCCGGATGGCGAGCGAAATATCTTTCAAGACCTCGGGCGCGGCCGGTCGATAGCGGAAGCCGACACGGCGAAATTCGATCGCGCCCCGCGGCGTCGGCGGCAGGAGGCGCGTCGACGGCGAGAATTCGGGGGCTGTGTTGAGGATATCGCCCAGGCGCTCGATCGAGATCTGCACCTGCTGAAAATCCTGCCAGATCTGCGACAGACGCAGAATCGGCTGCCACCGCCTGCGAGGCGATCATGTTGAAGGCGACGAGGGCGCCGACGGTGAGCTCGCCGTCGATCACCGCCTTGGCGCCGAACAGGAGCAGCGCCGCGGTCGTCAGCTTGCTGATGTACTGGATGGCGAGTTGTCCGCCCGAGCCCAGCATCGCGGCGGCGAAGCTCGTCTTGACGTAAGCCGCGAGTTTTTCCTCCCATTGCGCGCGCATGATCGGCTCGACCGCGGCAGCCTTCACCGTATTCACGCCGACGATCGTCTCGACCAGGAACTGCTGGCTCGCCGCGCCGCGGTTGAACTTCTCCTTGACCAGATCGCGCAACGGCGGCCTCACGGAGAAGCCGATCACGACATAAAACGGAATCCCGGCGAGCACGATCAGGGTCAGCGACCACGAATAGGCGAAGAGAACACCGACGAACACGAAAGCGAACAGCAGGTCGAGCGCCGAAAACAAAGCCTGTCCGGTGAGGAAATTGCGGATCGTCTCGAGTTCCCGCACCCGGGCGACCGTTTGCCCGGTCGACCGGGTCTCGAAATAGGAAATCGGCAGGCGGAGAAGATGCGCGAACAGGCGCTGGCCGAGTTCGACGTCGATCCGATTGGTGGTGTGCGACAGCGCGTAAGTGCGCAAATATTGGAGCGCGACGTCGAACATGCCGATGGCGACGAGGCCGCCGACGAGCACGAACAAAGTCTCATAACCGCGATGGGTCAGAACTTTGTCGACCACCACCTGGAAGAACAGGGGCGTCGTGAGGGCGAAAATCTGCACGAACAGCGAGGCGGCCAGCACATGGCCGAGCGGACGGCGATAACGCCAGATCGTGGGTATGAACCAGCGCATGCCGAACCGGCGCGGATCGACGCCGGCGCCGCCGATCCGGCGAGCGACGAGAAGCGCCCGCCCGCCGATGTCGCGCGCAAGGTCGTCAAGCGTCGCTTCCTGGACGCCATGGCTGATCGGATCGACGAGCCGGCAGAGCCCCGAGGGATTGCGGCCCCCGAACACCATGAACGCGCCGCTGGCCATGCGGACGATCGCCGGCGTCGGCAAGGTCGCGAGCCGCTCGGCGGTAACCTTCTCGACCAGGCGAGCCCTCAGTCCGACGAGCTTGGCCGCGCGGATGAGATCGCCCTCATTGGCCTCATGGGCCTCATGGGCGCCAAGCGCCAGCTCGCGCGCCAGTTGCACCGGGTCGGCGCCGATGCGGTAATAGGCCGCGATCCCGCACAGCGCGCGCAAGCCCCGGTCGAGCGGCGTTCCCTCGCCTGGAGGCGGCGCGGTCTCCATCATCTGAGCTCTGGCCTTTCTCATCCGGGCCTGGCCCGGCGAACGACGATCCGCGCGCGGGCCCTGATGGTCGACGGCGCGCGCCAAGCCTTAACCGTACCGAATGACCGTCCGTCAGCTGCAAGCTGAACCACGGGACAGACTTAGCAAATGCTTGAGGGGTGCTTCGTTCTGGGACTACGGGCTTGCCTGGGCGTGGCGCGTCCGGGCGGGTCAAGCGTCATCAGCGAGACCTTTCAGCGTCTGTACAGGTTTTATTCTGATTTTCCTTTACAGGTCGTCCTGCTCATGATATATTCCTGTTTATCGCAATTGTACGGGGGCAATTGTTGGCGCGATCTTTCTGCGGGCCCTTCAACGACTTGCAACCCCAGTCGCGAAACCGTTGGTTCGCCTGGCGGACAGCCCGCTTGTTTTGCTGCCCTTCGCCCGACTTTGCGAAACCATGACGCCGTTCTCGCCCGAGATGGAAGGAGCAAAAAAGTTGCGCAAAAGAGCAGTTAAGTCGTTGAAAAAACTTACTCGCGTAAACTTGTGCGCGGAGACGACGCGACGCGCCGGAAGATCAAGAAGGCGCTTCAAGCCTTCGTGATCCTCGTCATTTTGCTAAAAGTGACCGAGCCGCAAAGCGGCGATTACGCCCCGTGGGTCACGACCTTGACGTCAACATTGCCGCGCGTCGCGTGGCTATAGGGGCAGATCTTCTCGTGCGCCTCTTCCGCTAGCGACTGAAGCTCCGCCTGGGCCAAGCTGGTGTCGGTCACGTCAAGCACGACCGCGAGCCCGAAGCCGCCCTTTTCCCGAGGGCCGATGCTGACGGCGCATTTCACCGTCGCTTTCGAAGCGTCCTTCTTGTGCTGCTTGGCGATGAAGTCGAGCGCGCCGCCGAAGCAGGCCGCGTAGCCGGCGGCGAACAAGTGCTCGGGCGTCGCGGTGTTCGGCTTGCCCGGGCCGCCCATTTCCTTCGGCACGGACAGGTCGACGCTGACCATCCCGTCATCGGATTGCGTATGGCCGTTGCGGCCGCCCTGCGCGGTTCCGTGGGCGGTGTAGAGCGGCTTGATCGCGTCGGTCATGTGGTGCTCCTCTTATGAAGTTTCGGCGGATGGCGCGAAGTGGATCCGCGCCTTCATGCTCCAAAGCGTGCGCGCGGGATCAATCGCGGCCCGTCTTTCTTACGATCTCGGCCATGGCGCGCGACTCGTCGTCGCCCATGGTCTCAAGCCCCGCGACGACGCCCGCGCGGTCAGCGGCGTTGCGGTTCTGGCTCGTCTTCCATTTGCCCCTGATGTCGAGGATCTCGATCTCGACGCCGACGATCGCCCGGCGCTGCATGGCGATGAAATCGGCCGGCGCGTCGCTGACCGCCCAGGGCGCTTCGCGGCGCTGCTTCGAGCGCGCGTGTCAGCTCCTCGATCTGCTGGCCGAGCCAGGCGTCGTCCATCACCTTCGCGCGACCCTTCGCCTGGACCATGGTGTAATTCCAGGTCGGGCACGACTTTGCCGGTCTCCCGCTTGGTCTCGTACCAGGACGGGGTGATGTAATGGTCATGGCCCTGGAACACGATGAGCGCGTCGGGCGAGGCTTCAAGATCGCGCCATTGCGGATTCGCGCGGGCGAGGTGGACTTTTAGCGTGCCCAGTCGTCGAGGCTGTCCGCATCGAGAACGAACGGAACCGAACTGGCGGCAAGCCCCTCGGCGCCGTTGCTGATCGAGCAGGCCGAACACGCGCTCTCGGATCAGCGCATGCAGTTCCGGCAGATTTTCGTTTCGATGGAGCGGGGGTTCGTACAAGGCGGCCTCGTCGCCCCAATGTGGGCGATGTCAAAGCGAATGTGAAGGGCGGGCGCTTTCGCCTCAGAGCCCGAGGTCGCTCAAGCCCGGATGATCGTCTGGACGACGGCCGAGCGGCCAGTGATAAAGGCGGTCCTGTTCGCGGATCGGCAGATCGTTGATGCTCGCCAGGCGCACCCGCATCAGGCCGTCCGCGTCGAACTCCCAGTTCTCATTGCCGTAAGAGCGGAACCAGCTTCCCGAATCGTCGCGCCATTCATAGGCGAAGCGAACCGCGATGCGGTTCTCATGAAAGGCCCAGAGTTCCTTGATCAGCCGATAGTCGAGCTCGCGGTTCCATTTGCGGGTCAGAAACGCCTCGATCGCAGGGCGCCCTTGAAGGAACTCGGCCCGGTTTCGCCACCGGCTGTTTTCCGAATAGGCGAGCGCGACGCGCGCCGGGTCGCGGGTGTTCCAGGCGTCCTCCGCCATGCGCGCCTTCTGCGCCGCGGTTTCCTGATTGAAGGGTGGCAGCGGCGGTCGACTCACGGCTCGCGCCCCTTATTCCGCCGCCTGCCGGTTCGCGCCGTACCGCTTCTCGATATAGTCGTTGACCAGCGCCTTGAAATCCTCGGCGATGCGCGGCCCGCGAAGGGTGACGGTCTTGACCCCGTCGACGAACACCGGCGCGGCCGGCGCTTCGCCGGTTCCGGGCAGCGAAATGCCGATATTGGCGTGCTTGCTCTCGCCCGGGCCGTTGACGATGCAGCCCATCACCGCGACGTTCAGCCGCTCGACGCCCGGATAGACCGCGCGCCATTCCGGCATGGACGTCGCGAGATAGGTCTCGATGTCGCGCGCGAGCTCCTGGAATACGGTCGAGGTCGTGCGCCCGCAGCCGGGACAGGCGGCCACCTGCGGCGCAAAGCTGCGGAAGCCCATGGTCTGCAGCAGTTCCTGCGCGACCTTGACCTCCTGCGTCCGGTCGCCGCCCGGCTCGGGGGTGAGCGAAATGCGGATCGTGTCGCCAAGCCCTTGCTGCAGCAGGATGCCGAGCGCCGCGGAAGAAGCGACGATGCCCTTCGAGCCCATGCCGGCTTCGGTCAAGCCCAGATGCAGCGCATAATCGGAGCGCTGCCCAAGCATGCGATAGACGGTGATGAGGTCCTGCACCGACGAGACTTTCGCCGACAGGATGATGCGATCGCGCTTGAGCCCGATCTCCTCCGCCCGCGCCGCCGACAAAAGCGCCGACCGCGACCATCGCCTCGCGCGTGACGGCGCCGGCCTCGAGCGGCTTCGCGCTCGCCGCGTTCTCGTCCATGAGCGTGGTCAAAAGATCCTGATCGAGCGAACCCCAGTTGGCGCCGATGCGCACCGTCTTGCCGTTGCGGATGGCGATCTCGATGATCTTGCCGAACTGCAGGTCGCGCTTGTTCTTGAAGCCGACATTGCCGGGATTGATGCGATATTTGTCGAGCGCTTCGGCGCAGGCCGGATGATCGGCGAGCAGCTTATGGCCGATGTAATGGAAGTCGCCGATCAGCGGCGCCGTGATCCCTCTGGCGCGCAGGCGGTCGCGGATATGGGGCACGGCGGCGGCGGCCTCGTCGCGATCGACCGTGATGCGCACCAGCTCCGAGCCTGCCCGCGCCAAAGCCGCGACCTGGCGCGTGGTCGCCTCGATGTCGGCGGTGTCGGTGTTGGTCATCGACTGCACGACGATCGGCGCGCCGCCGCCAACGGTAACCGCCCCGTCGCCGTGGCCGACCCGAACCCCGACGGTCGCGTGGCGGGAAAGCGGCCCGCAGGGCGTTTCCGACATCGCAAGGCTCATCGCCATCATACCTTTCCGGCCGCGCTCCGGCCGAAGCAATCCCGCAGGGTTCTAAGCCCCCGGCGCGAATTTGTCATCCGAGACGTTTGCAGCGCAACGAATCCCTCGAAAGCTTCACCGCAATGCAATATGACCGCTCTCACGCGGACGGTCTCGCCGCGCGGTCCGATGAGGAGAAACGCCGATGTCGCTCGCCAAACGCCACGCCCTCGTCACCGGCTCGACAAGCGGCATCGGCCTGGCGATCGCCCGCGCCCTCGCCAAGGAGGGGGCGGACGTCGTCATCAACGGGTTTGGCGACAAGGCGGCGATCGAGGCGGAGCGCGCCAAAATCGAGAAGGAGTTCGGGGTCAAGGCTTTCTACCATAGCGCCGACATGGCCAACGGCGCGGAGATCGAGGTGATGGTCGCCGACGCCCGGAAGCAAGATGGGATCGGTCGACATCCTCGTCAACAACGCCGGCATCCAGCATGTCTCGCCGATCGAGGACTTTCCGACCGACAAGTGGGACGCCATCATCGCCATCAATCTCTCGGCCCCTTTCCACGCGATGCGCGCCGCGATTCCGGGGATGAAGGCGCAAAAATGGGGCCGCATCATCAGCACCGCCTCGGCGCATTCGCTCGTCGCCTCGCCGTTCAAGGGGGCCTATGTGGCGGCCAAGCACGGCCTCACCGGGCTGACCAAGACGGTTGCGCTCGAGCTCGCGACTTCCGGCGTCACGGCGAACTGCATTTCGCCCGGCTATGTCTCGACGCCGCTGGTCGAGCGCCAGATCCCCGACACGATGAAGGCGCGCAACATGACGCGCGAGCAGGTGGTCAACGACGTCATGCTCGCGGCCCAGCCGACCAAGCAATTCGTGGACGTCGACCACGTCGCGGCGGTCGCGGTCTTTCTTTGCTCGGACGCAGGCGCCTCGATCACAGGCGCGAACATGTCGATCGACGGCGGGTGGACCGCCGCGTAAGCCGCGGCGGCCGCCCGACGAACGAGCCGGCCGCGCCCGCGAGATCTGCATTATTGGCTAACCGGCGCAGGTCTGCAGTTCTGGTCGCGGCGGTGAATTTCCAATGACTTAAGTGTCTTTTTCTGTCCGGGCGCGCGATTCAACCGGCGATCGGTCTGCGCGCTGTGCATGGTCATTATACATAATAATAGTTATTAATAGCTACCGGTGCTTGAAGTCCGCCGCCCGCTTCTCGGCGAAGGCGCGCATGCCCTCCTTCTGGTCCTCGGTTGCGAACAGCGAATGGAAGATGCGGCGCTCGAACCGGATTCCTTCCGCGAGCGTCGTCTCGTATGCTCGGTTGACCGCTTCCTTGGCGGCGTAGACCGCCGGCCGCGACAAAACGGCGATGAAGCCGGCGACCTTGAGCGCCTCCTCGATCAGCGACGCGGCGGGCACGATGCGGGAGACGAGGCCCGAGCGTTCGGCCTCGGCCGCGTCCATCATGCGCCCGGTCAGGATCATCTCCATCGCCTTCGATTTGCCGACCGCGCGGGTCAGGCGCTGGGTTCCCCCGGCGCCGGGGATTACGCCGAGCTTGATCTCGGGCTGGCCGAATTTGGCGGTGTCGGCGGCGAGAATGAAATCGCACATCATCGCGATCTCGCATCCCCCGCCAAGCGCGAAGCCGGCGACGGCGGCGATGATCGGCTTCCGCGCCTTCGCCACATTCTCCCAGCGGGAGATGAAGTCGCCGACGAAAGCCTCGGCGAAAGTCTTGTCCTGCATCTCCTTGATGTCGGCGCCGGCGGCGAACGCCTTCTCGGAGCCGGTCAGCACGATCGCGCCAATCGCGGGATCGGTCTCGAAAGCCTCGAGCGCCGCGTTGAGGTCCTCCATCAAGGCCGCCGACAGCGCGTTCAGGGCCTGCGGCCGGTTGAGCCTGATGAGACCGACCGCCCCGTGCGTTTCGACAAGGATGTTGGCGTAGGTCATGGGGTGGTCCCGTGAAAAGTGTTCCGTGGCGCCTAGCTAATCGCTGGATGGATGGAAAGGGGAGAGGCAACCCACGTCCGTCTGTAGCAACTAGCGCGAAAGGAGGCGACCACGGAAAGATTTTTGTGTGGAAAGGAATTTTAATGGATTGGCTTTTGGCATCCACATCACGTATTTCATAGCCTCATGTAATGGATAAATAGGAACATTTAGCCATGGATAACGAAGCGGCAACGATTGACCCGGAGCTGGAAATTGACGCTACCCGAGACATCTACAAGCTATTGAAGCCACTCGACTCGGCTGCCCGAGTTAGGGTTGTGACGCACGTAGCCTCCATGCTTGGCATCGTGCCCTCAACGAAATTGCCTGAACTTGCGGAAACTTTGGCACCAACAGGGAGGTCGGACAAATCACCTTCGGGTCAACAGAATGGCGAGTTCACAACATTTGCTGAGTGTCCGTCCGGGGACAATTTGATTTATTTGAGTTGTTTGTGATTCACTTGGCGCTTCCTGATTTTATGGGGGTCGCCGATGTGGACGAGCGAAAATCGTGCGCGGTATGACCGCAGCAAATTGCGCTATCCGAGCGACTTGACGGATGGCGAATGGGCCCATGTGGGACCGTTGATCCCGCCGGCCAGACGCGGCGGCAACAGACGCCATGTCGATGAGCGCGAAGTGGTCAACGGGCTGATGTATATCCTGAGCACCGGATGCCAGTGGCGAGCGATCCCGAGGGACTTGCCGGCGCGCTCGACGCTCTATGATTATTTCGACCTTTGGAGCTATGACGGCACGCTCGATCGGCTTCACGACGCGCTCTATGTGAAGTGTCGCGAGCAGGCAGGTCGCGAAGCCAGCCCAACCGCCGCGATCCTTGACAGCCAAAGCGTCAAGTCGGCTGAAAAAGGGGGCGTTGCATCGACCCGCATGGCTATGATGCGGGCAAGAAAATCAAAGGCAAGAAGCGGCACATTCTCGTCGATACGCAAGGCCTCCTGATGCACGCCCTCGTGCATCGCGCCGACATTCAGGATCGCGATGGCGGCGCGCTGCTGATGGCGACGCTGTTCGGCCTGCATCCATTCCTGCTGAAGCTCTACGCCGACGGCGGTTATCAGGGACCGGACTTTCAGGCGGCGATGAAGAGACTTCTGTCGCGCGTCAACCTCGAAATCGTCAAACGTTCGGACTTCGTCAAAGGCTTCGTCGTCTTGCCAAAGCGCTGGCTCGTCGAGAGAACGTTTGCATGGCTCAATCGATGTCGCCGATTGGCGAAAGACTGGGAGTGCCTCAACCGAAAAGCCCTTGCATTCCTGCAACTCGCCTCAATCCGCCTCATGCTGCGAAAACTATGCATTCAAACATGATGTTCGCGGACAGACTCTGAGTTTTTCGACGCCTTAGACCCCCAAACCGAAGCCGACAAAGCACTGGCAGCAGGTTACTGGATTCAAGTCGGAGAAAAGGCCGAGTCCTTCGATGCTCAGAGGGCCAATAAGGAACTGAAACACTTGGGCCACGCATCAGGCAACATTACCCAGGCGCTGTCCGCTCTGATGCAGCAAAAGCCCGCTCTCGTGGTGCAGCTCAAAAAATCAGGCTCCAGCCGTCAAGCTCGGAAAACCTACAAAGTGACGCAGGCGGGGGTAAACGACGTCAAGGAAAAGCTCGGTGGATGAATCCCGCCTTGCGAAGGCATTGGCAGATTTGCTAGGGCCTATCCTCGCGGCTGAGCTTGCTTCCGATTATGTCAATATTCGCCGTGACCACGCGACGAAAACATTGGGACGAGCCTCTCCCGGAAAGTTCGTTGAAGGTTTCGTGCAGGCGCTCCAGCAAATTGCGCACGGAAAGCATGATACCCACCCAAACGTTGATCACTACTTGGACAAGCGCGCCGAGCAAGAGACGGCGCTGCCCGAAGGTCTACGCGTTTGCGCTGCGAGGATAGCGCGTTCAATTTACACTCTTAGGAACAAGCGGAACATCGCCCACAAGGGCGAGGTAGACCCAAACACTTTCGACCTGGCGTTCATCTATCAGGCGGCGTCGTGGATAGTCGCTGAACTCATTCGCAGCGCGTCAGGCTTGTCTATGGAAGAAGCCGGCGATCTCGTTGAACTGATTCAGGTACCGGTCGGGGCGATCGTGGAAGAGATCGACGGCACTAGGATTGTTCACGGCAAGCTCACAGTCCGAGAAGAATTAATGATCCTCCTTCACAGCCACTATCCAGAAAGAGCTTCGCTTGCGGACATCGATGCGTCTATGCGCGGTCGGAGTGCAGGCACAGTGCGCAACGTGCTTCGTGGACTTCGAGATACGAAGCTAGCGCACGGAGACGGACAGAACGGTTACCGCCTCACACAGCCTGGCTATGCAGCGGCTCAAGCCGTTATCCAAAACTTGGCACAATGATGTAACTCGTGCGCCGCCTCTCAAATATGCAGCGAATGGCCCAGCGCCGCCAGCGCCAACTCGTAGAAGGCCGCGCTCTGCGCGCGCGACGCGACGTTCACCACCGTGCCTATCCGGAGTGGTGACGCAGTCGAAGAGCGCTTCCTGAGTTGCAACAGTCAACCGATGTCCCGACTCTACGGGATCAGCAGCACTTTCCCAAGTTGCTGCGGTCCTGAATAAAATGGTGCGCGGCTGCGGCCTCCCTGAAGTTGAAAACGTCGCGCGATCCGCGGCTTGACCGCGCCTTCCTCCCACAGCCGCATAAGCTGATCCATCCAGCCGGCCATGCGATCGACTTCATCCCACAGATGCCCCAGGTTGACGCCAAAGACGCCTTTGTTCGCGTTCATCAATGAGAGCGGATTGAACTGAAGCCAGGGCGTGCCGGCAAGCATAGAAACCATGCCGAGCATTCCCCCGGTCTTATTCGTGGCGGCCGACGAAGCGCCGAAAATTCCAAGTCGGCCTGTGGGCGCGAGAAGCCTGTAGCCCTTCTTGAGCGACTCGCCGCCGACTGCATCGAGAATAAGTTCGACGCCTCGCCCCTGGGTGATCTCGCGCGCGCGTTTCTCGAAGTCTTCGGTCCGATAGTCGATTAGATGATCGACGCCGAGCGCACGCAATTCCTGGTGCTTCGTGGCGGACGCGGTCCCAATGATCTTGGCGCCGAGGTGCTTAGCGATCTGGATCGCGGCCACGCCCACGCCACCACCTGCGGAATGGACCAGCATCGTCTCGCCGGCCTTGAGCGCGCCCATGACGACAATCAGTTGCCAGGCGGTGAGATAGTTGACCGGAATCGCCGCGCCTTCCTCGGCGGACATGCCTTCGGGCCGCGCAAAGATCCTCCCCGTCGGCGCGCACACGACATCGGCGTATCCGCCAAATCGCGTCAGCGCGAACACATCGCGCCCAATCCAGGCAGGATCGACGCCATCCCCCACCGCGTCGACGCGCCCGGCGACCTCGTATCCCGGAACGACGGGAATTTTGGGCAAATCCGGATAAAGGCCCATCCGGCCCATCACATCAGCGAAATTGATCCCGCTTGCCTCGACGCGAATGCGCGCCTCGCCCGCTCGAGGGTTGGGGTCAGGGGCTTCCTTGAGGAGGAGCGTCTCGGGAGGCCCGGCTTTCGAAATCCAAATCTGCCGCATTGCTGAACGCTCCTAAGAAGACCGACGTTGGTTGGCTCACCGGCAAGGCCTTCGGCTTCAAATATGGAGCCAATGGCCCAGCGCCGCCAGCGCCGCCTCGCCGAAGGCCTCCCTCGGGGTTCCCGACGCGAGTGTCGGCAAGACGCCCCTCACGCCGCCCAGAGCTTCGCGGGCGCGTCGATTCCCTTCAACTGGTAGTCCCGCCCGGCGCTCTCCGGCAGCGCGGCGGCCGCTTTTTCGCGCACGGCTGCGGTCATGAGAATTTGATCGGCCGCCGCCGCGCCTTGCGCGCGCGAGGCGACGTTCACCACCGTGCCGATCGCGGTCAGGTCGTGGTGCGTGCGGCCAAACTCGCCGAAATTGACCTTGCCGGTATTGAGGCCGATTCCGACGCCGATCGCCGCAGCCTCCGCGCCGAAGGCGTGCGAAAGCTCTTCGCGCCGCGCGCGCCAAAGCTCCTGGATTCTCCGCGCGGCCGCGACCGCGCGTGCGGCATGGTCCTCATGCTTGATCGGAAAATTAAAGATAGCCAGAACGGCGTCCCCCATCGTCTTGTTGATGATGCCGTCGTGCTCCCAGATCGCCTCCCCGCAAACGTCGTAGAAGGCGTCGAGAAGCTTGGCGATCGCGCTGCTCGACTGGGACTGCGAGAGGCTCGTGTAGCCCCTGAGATCGGCGAACAGGATGGTCGCGTCGATCTCGACCTGCCGCGCCTTCATGACCCGCTCGAACATCGTCTCGCAGATCGTGCAGGTGTTGGGGTTCATGCGGCTTTGGCGAATGCCGACCGCGCGGTACGGCACTGCGGCGATGGTGCGCAAAGCGATGGGCAGCTTCATATTCTGCCAGCAGCCCAAGCAGAAAATCGGTTGCGACGCCATCTCGGAGGCTCCTGAATCTCCGCGCGCGGAGTTCAGCACGTGGCGGGCCTAGGTCAACCAGACCGGCTTGTCAAATATGCAGCGGGTGGCCGAGCGCCGCGAGCGCCAACTCGTGGAAGGCTTCGCTCAGCGTCGGATGGGCGTGGATGGTGAGCGCGATGTCTTCGAGGCGCGCGCCCATTTCCAGCGCGAGCGAAAAGGCGGCCGAGAGTTCGGAGACGCCGGCTCCCACGGCCTGGACGCCCAGCACGACATGGTTGTCGGCGCGAGCGACCACGCGGACGAAGCCCTCGTCGTCCTGCAGCGTCATGGCGCGGCCGTTGGCGCGGAACGGGAAATGGCCGACGCGGATCTCGCCATGCGCGGCCTTGGCGGCTTCGGGCGAGAGCCCCACCGAGACGATCTCAGGATCGGTGAAACAAATGGCGGCAATGGCGACAGGGTCGAAAGCGCGTTTCTTCCCGGCGATGATCTCGGCGACCATCTCGCCTTGCGCCATCGCGCGATGGGCGAGCATCGGTTCACCCGTCACGTCGCCGATCGCCCAGACGTTGCGCATCGAAGTGGCGCATGTCTCGTCGATGCGGACGAACGCGCCGCTCATCGTCAGATCCAGCGTCTCAAGGCCGAAGCCGGTCGTGCGGGCGCGCCGGCCAACCGCGACCAGCACCTTGTCGGCGCGAACCGCGCGCTCCCTGCCGTCCGCCGCAGCGACCCTGAGCGCTCCGTCCGCGAAGCCCAGAGCCCGCGCGCCAACGAGCGTTTCGACGCCAAGATCGGCGAGGCGCCGCACGAGCGGCTGCGTCAGCTCCGCGTCGTAAAGCGGCAGGATCTTGGGCAGCGCCTCGACGATCGTCACTTTCGCGCCGAGCTTGGCAAAAGCCATGCCCAACTCCATTCCGATATAGCCCGCGCCGACCACCGCGAGCGATTGCGGAACCTCGGTCAGCGCCAGCGCGTCGGTCGAAGACAGGGTGGCGCCGCCGAACTTGAGCGTGGGCAATTCCACCGGCTCCGAGCCGGTCGCGAGGACGAGATGCTCGGTGACGATGCGGCTCTCGCCAGTGTCTGCGCTGACCGTCGCCGTCTTGCCGTCGACGATCGTGGCCTTGCCCAGGAGCGTGCGCACCTTGGCCTTCTTCAAGAGCCCGCCGACGCCGCCCGTGAGCCGTGTCGACGATCGAATCCTTCCACGCGATCGTGCGGGCGAAATCGAGCGTCGGCGGCCCGATCGAAAGCCCAATGGCGGCGAGCCCGCGCGGCTCGCGCAGGCCATGCGCGGCGCCGGCGGCATGGATCAGGGCTTTCGAGGGGATGCAGCCGACATTGAGGCACGTTCCGCCGAGCCGGTCGGCCTCGACGAGGATCGTGTCGAGGCCGAGTTGGCCGGCGCGGATCGCGGCGACATAGCCGCCCGGGCCGCCGCCGATGACGAGAACCTTGCAGCGAAGCTCGTTCATGGCGTCCTCTGCTCGTGCGTCATCGCGAGCGCATGCGAAGCGATCCTGGGCCGCAGCGCCCTTCGGCCCCGTCGCTGCGCTCCTCGCAAGGACGGGCGGCTCTTCATGCGTCCTCGATGAACAGCATGGCCGGCGCCTCGATCAGCGTCCGCAGGCGTTGGATGAAAGTCGCGGCGTCATGGCCGTCGACCACGCGATGATCGAAGGAGGACGACAGGTTCATCGTCTTGCGTGGCGCGAAGCCGCCGTCGCGCCAGACGGGCCTGACGACGATCTTGTTGACGCCGACGATCGCCACTTCCGGCCGGTTGATGATCGGCGTCGAGACAATGCCGCCGAGCGCGCCGAGCGAGGTGAGCGTGATCGTCGAGCCGGAAAGCTCCTCGCGCGCCGCGCCCCCATGGCGCGCCGCCTCGCTCACCCTGCGCATTTCGCGCGCGCATTCGTGCAAGCCGAGCGTCTCGGCGTGACGGACGACGGGAACCATGAGGCCGTTCGGCGTTTGCGTCGCCACGCCTAAATGGACAGCGCCGAAGCGCGTGATGACGTCGTTTTCGTCGTCGTAATGAGCGTTGATCTGCGGGAATTCGGCGACCGCCTTGACGATCCCAAGGATGAGGAACGGCAGCAGGGTCAGCTTCGGCCGCGCTTCCGTGGCGCGGGCGTTGAGCGCGGCGCGCAGCTCCTCGAGCGCCGTGACGTCGACCTCCTCGACATAGGAGAAATGCGCGACGCGGCGCGCCAACTCGGCCATGTTCTCGGCGATGCGCCGGCGCATGCCGACGACCTTGATCGTCTCGACTGCCGTGTTGGGCTCTCGGCCCGAAGGCTTCGACGGCTCCGGCGGGCGGGCGATGTAGGCGTCGAGGTCTGGATGGGTGATGCGTCCCGCCGGGCCCGAGCCGTGCACGAATCTCAGATCAACGCCGGCCTCGCGCGCCTTCAGACGCAAAGCGGGCGCGGCGAGCGGCTTCTCGCCAAGCGCACGCGGCGCGCCCGTCTGCGGCTCGAGTGGACGCGGCGGGGCCTCGGCTACCGGCGCGCGCTGCGCTGGCGCTGGCTCCGCGGGCTCGGGTTTAACGCTCGGCGCCGGCTCGGGCGGCGGTTGGCGCGATTTCGGCGCCGCAGGGAGAAGCGAGTCCGGCAGGCCGGGCGCATCGATGCGAATGAGCTCGGCGCCGACCGCCAGCACGTCCCCGACCGCGCCGCCGAGCGCGAGCACGCTGCCCGCCACGGGCGTTGGAATGTCGACCGTCGCCTTGTCGGTCATGACCGCGGCGACGACCTGATCCTCATGCACGAGATCACCGACCTTGACCGCCCATTCGACGATCTCGGCTTCCGCCACACCTTCGCCGACGTCGGGCATCTTGATCGAGCGCACCCCCATCTTAGGCCTCCATGGCCTTCACGAGCGCGCGCCCGACGCGCATTGGCCCTGGGAAATAGTCCCATTCCTCGGCGTACGGATAGGGCGTATCCCAGCCGGCGATGCGCTGGACCGGCGCTTCCAGCGCATAGAAGCAGCGCTCCGTCACCTGCGCAGCGAGCTCGGCGCCGAAGCCCGAGGTCAGCGTCGCCTCATGCACGATCACGCAGCGGCCGGTCTTGTTCACCGAAGCCTCGATGGCGTCGATGTCTAGCGGCAGCAGCGTGCGCAGATCGATGATCTCCGCATCGACGCCAGTCTCCTCCGCTGCCGCCTCCGAGACATGGACCATCGTGCCATAGCAGAGCACGGTGACGCCCTTGCCCACGCGCCTCACCGCCGCCTTGCCGAGCGGGACGACGTAGCGCCCCGCAGGCGTCTCGCTCAGCGGATGTTTGGCCCAAGGCACGGTCGGCTGTTCCGGGTGGCCGGTGAACGGACCATTGTAGAGCCGTTTCGGCTCGAGAAAGATGACCGGATCGTCGTCCTCGATCGAGGCGATCAGGAGACCTTTGGCGTCGTAAGGGTTGGAAGGGATGACGGTCTTCAGGCCGGAGACATGCGTGAACAAAGCCTCCGGGCTCTGGCTATGCGTCTGCCCGCCATAGATGCCGCCGCCGCATGGCATGCGGATCACGATCGGGGCGAAGAATTCGCCGCCCGAGCGGTAGCGCAGCCGCGCCGCCTCCGACACGATCTGGTCGTAGCCGGGATAGACATAGTCGGCGAACTGGATCTCGGCGACCGCCCGAAGCCCATAGGCGCCCATGCCGATCGCCACGCCGACGATGCCGGATTCGTTGATCGGCGCGTCGAAGCAGCGCGACTTGCCGTATTTGCGCTGCAGCCCGTCGGTGCAGCGAAAGACGCCGCCGAAATAGCCGACGTCCTCGCCGAACACGACGACGCTCTTGTCCTCGGCCATCTTGCAATCCATCGCGTCGCGGATCGCCTCGACCATCGACATGCGCGGCATGGCGCTAAGCTCCGCGGGATCGACTCCCCTCTCCTACGGGAGAGGGGTTGGGGGTGAGGGTTCTGCGCGCGAAACGTGGTCCGCGCCCCTCATCCGGTGGGCCATAGGGCGTTCGCCAGAACGCCCGTCGGCTGACGGGCAGTGGCCCACCACCTTCTCCCAGGGGGAGAAGGGACGCGGATCTCCGCCGGCATTCCATTCTCACACTCCGAGCTGCTGGCGCTGCTCGCGCAAATGGCGCGGCATCTCCTTGTAGACCTGCTCGAACATCGTCGCCGCGCTCGGCTTCGGCCCGTCGTGCAGCGTGCCATGGCTTTCGGCCTCCTTGGCGGCGTCCAGAATCTCGGCGTCGACCTCGGCCTGCATCTGCCGATGACGCTCCTCGCTCCAGGCGCCGACGCGAATGAGATGGACCTTCAGCCGCTCGACCGGATCGCCCAACGGCCAGGCGGACCCTTCGTCCTTGGGGCGATATTTCGACGGATCGTCCGAGGTCGAGTGGGCGCCCGCGCGGTAGGTCACCCATTCGATCAGCGTCGGGCCCAGATTGGCGCGCGCCCGTTCGGCCGCCCAGACGCGAGACCGCATGGACCGCAAGATAATCGTTGCCGTCGACGCGCAGGGAGGGGATGCCGAAGCCGTGGGCGCGCGCGGCGAATCTGGCGCTCTCGCCGCCCGCGATGCCCTGATAGGACGAGATCGCCCACTGATTGTTGACGACGTTGAGAATGACCGGCGGCCGATAGACGGAGGCGAACACCAGCGCCGCATGGAAATCGCTTTCCGCCGTCGATCCTTCGCCGATCCAGCCTGAAGCGATGTGCGTATCACCCGAAATCGCCGACGCCATCGCCCAGCCGACGGCTTGCGGATATTGCGTGCCCAGGTTGCCGGAGACGGTGAAGAACCCGGCCTTCTTGAACGAATAGAGCCCTGGAAGCTGGCGACCATTGAGGTGATCTTTCTCGTTGGAGAAGATCTCGCACATCATGTCGACGATCGGCCAACCCAAGGCGATGAGCAGGCCCTGCTGGCGGTAGGTCGGAAAGCACATGTCGCCCTCCGCGAGAGCCTTGCGATGTGCGGTCGCGATCGCCTCCTCGCCGAGACAGGTGATGTAGAACGACGTCTTGCCCTGGCGCTGCGACAAGAGCATGCGCGCGTCGAAGGCGCGGGTCAGCATCATGTCGCGCAGACCCTTGCGCAGGTCGTCGGCGTCGAGCGACCCCGCCCATTCCCCGACCGCCTCGCCATTGTCGTCAAGCGCGCGGATCATCGTATAGGCGAAATTACGGATGTCGGACGGGCTGACGTCGATCGGCGGACGGGGAACCTCGCCCGCTTCCGCGATGCCGACATGGCTGAAATCCGGGCTGCCGCCGGGGCGTACGGTCGGCTCGGGAACGTGCAGCGAAAGCCGGGCGGCGCTGGTCATCGAGGAATCCTCCGGCGGCGCCATCGTCGGCGCCTGACGCTGATTGAGTGGAGTTTAGCGCCACGGCGGCGCGCTTGTCATGCGTAGGCCAGAAGCGTGGCGCGCCGTTGACAGCCGCCCGCCTGCCCTCTTAAGAAGCGGCCCATGCCCAGGTGGCGGAATTGGTAGACGCACTGGTTTCAGGTACCAGCGGTGCAAGCCGTGAAGGTTCGAGTCCTTTCCTGGGCACCAATAGGTATTCTAAGCGCTAATAACGCGTAATTCCGCGGCCGCTGAGTTTTGGCGCGCTTCGTCACGCTGAACGCCGACGCTCGCGGCGATCAACAGGTTCGAATGCAACCTCGGCAAGCATTGTCGTCCCGGCTGCCTCCGTCATGAGCGGGCGTGCGCTCAGGCGTCCAGGCGCCTCTCGCGGTTCGCGTGCTTGCTCGAGTAGGCCGCCAAAGATTTTCCCGTTCCCCAAGACCCTCCAACACGAGAGTGATCCATGACCAAGACCTGGCTTATTACCGGCTGTTCCACCGGCTTCGGCCGCCTCCTGGCGCAAGCCGCACTGGAACGCGGCGACCAGGTCGTCGCCACGGCGCGCGACCCCGCCACCCTCTCGGATATGGCCAAGGCCTACCCTAAGACGGCGCGAACCACCGCGCTCGATGTGACCAAGGCCGGCGCCGCCGAGAAGGCGGTGGCGTTGGCGATGGACGCCTTCGGCAGGCTCGACGTCCTCGTCAACAACGCCGGCTTCGGGTTTATCGGCGCGATCGAGGAGGCGACCCCGGACGAATACAGGCCAATGTTCGAGACCAACATCATCGGCCTTCTGGAGATGACGCGCGCCGCCTTGCCGGCGCTACGAAAGACGGGCGCGGGCGGACGGATCGTCAACATGTCTTCAGGCGCGGGCATCAAGGGCCTGCAAGGCTCGGGACACTACAACGCGACCAAGTTTGCGGTCGAAGGCATTTCGGAAGCCCTTGCTCAGGAAGTCGCGCCATTCGGCATCGCGGTCATCATCGTGGAGCCGGGTCCGTTCCGAACCGACTTCCTCGGCCGCTCGATCTCGCTCGCCAAGAAGGAGATGCCGGAATATGCGGGAACCGCCGGCGTGTTTCGCACCTTCCGCGCCAACAACGACGGCAAGCAGGTCGGCGACCCCGACAAGGCTGTCAAAGTCATGCTTGAAGGCGGTCGACTCTGGAAAAGCCGCCGCTCCATATGCCGCTCGGCGCGCGCGCCTACGCTTTGGCGCGCACGAAGATCGCGGAGTTCACGCAGGACCTCGACGCCTGGGAAGCTGTGGCGAAAGCGACCGACTACGTGTGAGTTCGCCGGCGGCTTTGAAAGCCTGACCGACCGCAAGCGGGTGGGCCTTGGAAACAACCTGGTTTCCGACGCGTTCTGCTTCATGGTAAGCGTTGGCGCTGCTTTCAGATCGTGTGGTCGGATTGCCAAGGCAGAAGCGAGGGGACAATGGACCCCACCATATCGGCGCGCCTGCGCGATCTCCCGTCGGTGTCCGCAGTCCTGAACACTTCCGCCGCGGCCGCTCTTTTTGAGCTTTACGGCCAAAAGGCCTCAACCAACGCGATCCGCGCGACGATCGAGGTCGCGCGAGCGGCGTTGCAAACGGGCGAGCCCACCGTTCCGACCGCTGAGCGTCTCGCCATCGAAAGTCGCGCGCGTCTCGAGATGGAGGACCGGTCCGGCTCGCGTCCGGTGTTCAACCTAACCGGCACGGTCCTACACACAAATCTCGGCCGGGCCGTGCTCGCCGAAGCGGCGGTCGAAGCCGCCGTCGCGGCCATGCGGAATCCGGTGGCGCTGGAGTTCGATCTTGGGACGGGCAAGCGCGGCGAACGGGACGACCATGTCCGAGGCCTCTTATGCGATCTGACCGGCGCGGAGGACGCGACAATTGTCAATAACAACGCCGCCGCAGTGCTGCTTGTGCTGAATACGCTTGCGGCCGGTCGTGAGGTGATCGTGTCGCGCGGCGAGCTCATCGAGATCGGCGGCGCGTTTCGCATGCCGGAAATCATGGCGAGCGCCGGCGCTCGACTGGTCGAAGTCGGTACGACCAATCGCACACATAAGAAGGATTATCGCTCGGCGCTGAATGAAAGGACCGGGTTGATCCTCAAGGTCCACACGTCGAACTACCGCATTCAGGGCTTCACGGCTGAGGTCGGGCCGGCGGACCTTGGCGCCATCGCCAAGGAGGCTGGCGTTCCGCTCGCTCACGATCTCGGGTCGGGCACGTTGATGGATCTCGCGCAATACGGGCTGCAGGCGGAGCCGACAGCTCGGCAGGCGGCGGCCACCGCGGACATTGTGATGTTTTCCGGCGACAAGTTGCTTGGCGGGCCGCAAGCAGGTTTCATTGTCGGCAAGCGCGATCTGATCCAAGCGATCAATCGCAATCCGATGAAGCGCGCGCTTCGCGTCGACAAGATCAGGCTCGCCGCCATCGAAGCCACCCTCAAACTCTATCGAGATCCCGCGAAGCTTGCCGAGCGCCTTCCGACGTTGCGGATGCTGACGCGGTCGCGACATGAGATCGAGGCGCAGGCCCGGCGCCTGCTTCCGCACGTTGCGGAAGCGCTCGGCGAGGACTTCGCGGTCGAGATATGCGAATGCCACAGCCAGATCGGCTCCGGCGCATTGCCGCTCGAAACTATCGCGAGCGCCGGTCTCGCCATTGCCGCCAAGCGGAAAGGCCCGGAGCTGGAACGTTTGTCGGCTATGCTGCGCGAGCTGCCGCGACCTGTCATAGGACGGATTGAGAAGGAGCGCCTGGTGCTCGACTTGCGCTGCATGGGCGAAGAGGACGCGTTCCTCTCCAACCTGTCGCACTTCAATCTGATTGCGCAGAACCGCGCACGCGCCCCGTCTGATGAGCAGCCCGCAACCGGCGCGCCGCCGTGATTGTTGGCCTCGCCGGGCACATCGATCACGGCAAGACGGCTCTGGTCAAAGCGCTGACGGGCGTCGTTGGCGACCGGCTGAAGGATGAGAAGGCCCGCGGCATCACGATTGATCTGGGCTTTGCCTATATGCCGACGCGATCGGGGCAGCCGATCGGCTTCATCGATGTTCCGGGCCACGAGCGCTTCATTCACACGATGCTCGCGGGCGCAAGCGGGATCGATTTTGCGCTTCTGACAATCGCCGTCGATGACGGGACCATGCCGCAGACGCTCGAGCATGTGGCGATCCTCGACCTGCTCGGCGTGGATCGCGGCGTCGTCGTCCTCACCAAGGCGGACCTCGCTCCCCCCGAGTCCATCGAAAACGTAGCGCGGCAAGCGAGAGCCATGATCGCGGCGACAACGCTTGCGCATGCTGAGGTCCTGACGGTCTCGGCGCTGACCGGCGCGGGCGTGGACGCGCTGCGCGCCCATCTCGAAGAGGCTGCGGTCGAGGTGCGCGATCGGACAGCAGGCAAGAGGTTTCGGCTCGCGGTTGATCGCGTCTTCACCTTGTCTGGCGTCGGCGTCGTGGCGACCGGAACGGTGCTATCGGGCTCCGTTCATCTCGGCGATCGGATCCAGCTCAGCCCATCCGGGTTGTTCGCGCGCGTGCGGTCTCTTCATGCGCAGAACCGACCGGCCGAAGCGGCGCAAGCGGGCGAGCGTTGCGCGCTCAACCTCGCGGGTCCGGGCGTAACGAAAGACGCGATCCGGCGCGGCGACGTGGCGCTCGATCCTGAATTGCACGCGCCAACCGACCGCATCGACGCGCGCATGCGCGTTCTGCCGACCGAGAAAAAGCCGGTCGGTCAATGGTTCCCTGTCCGACTTCATCATGCCGCGGCTGACGCCGGCGCGCGCATCGTCCTGTTCGACGACAAGCCGATCGCCCCCGGGGAAGAGGCGAACGTCCAGCTCGTCCTTGATCGGCCGATCGCCGCAGCGGCGCATGACCGTTTCGTCGTTCGGGACGTGTCGGCTCAGAGAACGCTGGGCGGCGGGGTGTTCCTTGATCTGCGCGCGAAGGCCAGAGGGAGACGGACGCCGGAGAGGCGCGAGCAGCGCGCGGCGCTCGCGCTGGCCGATCCGTCGGCCGCCTTCGCGGCACTCTTGGAAACGCCGCCGTTCGCCTTTGATCTTGCCGCGTTCGCACGAGATCGCGCGCTTTCCGCCGAGTGGAGGGATCAGCTGGTAGCGGAGTTGGGTCTGGTCACTTTGGAGTCGGGCGATTCAAGAATCGCGGTGACCCACGAGCGTTGGGCCTTGTTCACGTCGACCATGCTCGAGAGGATCGGCGCCTATCACGGCGACAATCCAGATCTTCAGGGCTTGGGACGAGAACAGCTGCGGGTCACATCGCAGCCGAAACTGTCGAAGCCGGCATTCGAGGCAGCCTTGAAAAAGCTAGCCCGCTTAGACCAACTCGTTCTGGACGGCGCGTTCGTCAGACTTCCATCGCATGAGGTTCAGCTCGCGCCCGAGGATAGGGCTGCTTGGGAAATCATGGCCCCGCTTCTCGGCGGGGCGCAGCGATTCCGTCCGCCAAGAGTGCGCGACCTCGCAGCTGCGACCGGTCGCGCCGAAAAAGATCTGCGCCGCACCCTCAAACGCGTGGGGCGGATGGGTTGGGCAGACGAGGTGGCGCACGACCACTTCTTTTTGCGGTCAACGGTCAGGGAGATGACTACGATCATTGCGGACCTGTCGGCTGGAACGGAGGACGGCTCTTTTTCCGCCGCGCAGTTCCGCGATCAAGTCGACAACGGCCGCAAGGTGGCGATCCAAATTCTCGACTTCTTCGATCGGCATGGCGTTACGTTGCGCAAAGGGGATGAGCGTCGGATCAACCGGCATCGTCTGGATTTGTTCGGGGCTCCGTGTCAATCCGGTGACGAGCGTGGAGGAGAATTGTCCCCGGTGGGGCGCCCGGACTTCAAATCCGTGTGGGGCAGCGAGCCTGTCTCAGGTGGGTTCGACTCCCACTCTCTTCCGCCAATCTCCGACCACGCCAAATAACGCGCGGCGCTCACGCTTCGACGGCTACGATCGGATCGCCGCTCTCAACCGAGCCGATGATCGCGGCGCGCGGGTCGCCTTCACGAATGCGCCGTGAGGATCGCGGGCGCCGCTTGGGCATCGCAGGCGACGAGCAGACCGCCTGACGTCTGCGGGTCGGTCAAGAGCACGCGCCGCCAGTCCTCGAATTCCGGCGGAAGAGAGACGGCCTCGCCATAGCTCGTCCAATTGCGGTGCGAGGCGCCCGTGACGAAGCCGGCGCGTGCGAGAGTCTCGGCCTGGTCGAGCAGCGGCAGCGGCGCCTCGTCGACGCGCAGACGCACGGTCACGCCTGCTCCCCGCGCCATTTCAAGTGCATGGCCAAGGAGGCCGAAACCCGTCACATCGGTCATCGCGTGAACGTCCTGCATTCGCGCGAGCTCGGCTCCAACGACATTGAGGCGCGTCATGAAGCCAAGCATCTCGCGATAGCCCTCGTCAGAGAGCGCGCCCTTCTTGATCGCCGCTGAATAGATCCCGACGCCGAGCGGCTTCGTCAGGATCAGCGCGTCGCCCGGGCGAGCTTCCGAATTGCGCCTGAGCGCCTTCGTCGAGACCAGGCCGATGACAGCGAGACCGTAGATCGGCTCGGGGGAATCGATCGAATGGCCGCCGGCGACGGGGATTCCCGCCTCCGCCGCCATTGCCGCGCCTCCGCGCAGGATTTCGCGGATCATGGCTGTGGGCATGCTGTTGATCGGCATGCCGAGGATTGCGAGCGCGAAGATGGGTTTGCCGCCCATCGCATAGACGTCGGAGAGGGCGTTGGTCGCCGCGATGCGGCCGAAGTCGAAGGGGTCGTCGACCATCGGCATGAAGAAGTCGGTGGTCGCGACGATGCAGGTCTCGTCGTCGAGCCGCCATACCGCGGCGTCGTCGCCGGTCTCGGTGCCGACGAGCAGATTGGCGAAGGGCGCCGCCGCCGGCTGCTCGGCGAGCAGTTCGCGCAGGACGCCGGGCGACAGCTTGCAGCCGCAGCCGCCGCCATGGGCGAGAGCGGTCAAGCGAAGGATGGGAGCGTTCAAATGGAGATCTCGCGGGCTTCAATGCGATAGCGGAACGCCGCGGGATCAAGGCAATCGAGCCGAACCCCGCCAACCTCGCCCTCGGGATACATCAAAAAGCCGACCGGGCCGCCCGAGGCGCCCGGCAACGCGACGTCGTGCGCGCAGTTGAACGCGACCCAATTGCCTTCGCAGGCGCCAATCAGCGCCTCGCGCGCGGCGATGACTTTGGGCTCGTCCGCGCTCAGATGAGTCGGCGGCTCCTCGAGCATCACCTTGCGAACGTCGGCTGCGTCCACCGGCGCCCAGCCGATGCCCTCAAGCCAGACGTCGGCCCGGCAATGCTGGGCCTTGGTGACGTCGGTCGAACCGGCGCCCAAGCTCTTGTAGCCGAAGCGCGATGGGGCGACGCGAATGCCGTAGAGGTCACGCGCGGGAAGACCCGCCGCGCGAGCAAGGCCAACGAAGAGGCCGTTGATGTCGGCGCATTTGCCGCCGAGCGGCTCACTCGCGAGCATCGCGCGAATGTCGCCCGAGCCGCAGCCGCGCGTGGCGCCAATGCGCTCGGTATTGGCGACAACCCAGGCGTAGATCGCTCGCGCCTTCTCGAAGGTCTTTCGCCGCGCCAGCAACGATCCTGTCGGAGGTTTCCTTGACGACCCCGTCGGTCGGGATAAGCGCGGTCGCCTTGGTGAAAAGGGCACGGTCTTCGCTCGAGAGCGGCGAGACTTTTCCGCCGTCCGCATGGATCTCCACCGCGCGATCGCGCGTCGTGACGCGGCTCACGATCTCGGCGCGGCGTTCGCCCCCGCTCCGCCATTCGAGCCTGACGATCTCAGCGCCATAGACGGGATCACGCACTAACTCCGCTGAGCCATTTCCGGTCCACTCCGTTCCGAGCGGACGAGTCCATGCGAGGTCGGCAAAGGAAGCGGCCGGAACCCAAACTTGGGTGGGTTCGGTCGAGTCGATCTCCACGATGGTGCGAATTTCGTATGTACGCCAGTCGTTGTGATCAGAAAATGCGAGCGTATCGGCGCTGGTGGGGCGCGCGCTGACGCCAAGGGCGGCTGCCGAAGCCGCGGATTTCAAGAAGTTGCGGCGGTCGAACATGGCTTGCCTCCTCCAGAGGACGTCGGGCTCATGGCGAACAGCTTCAAGCATAAGCCCGCGCGCTTCCGCACGCCAGCACAATGCAAACCGAACAGATCGAGCCGCCTAACCGACCAGCAGCAGCGGATTAGGGGCGTGGCGCGCCCAGCCGGCTTCGCCAACCATGACATCGAGCCCGAGCGTGGCGAGGTCATCCGCGTAGGGGTCGGCCTGCATGTCCTTGGCCTGATACGCCATCTTCGAATAGGTCCCGCACTCGTCGCAGGTCTCGGCCTTCACAACGCCGGAATCGCCTTCGATCCCCCGGATCGCGAGTGTGCGCGAACCGCCGCAGGCGACACAGACGGCGCGCGAATAGTTCCAGGCCGTGGAGCAGAGGGAGCAATAGAGATAGCGCGCCCCGGGGCTTTGCCCGGCGCCCGTCACGAGGCTCGCCGACGACGTCGAGCCGCAGCAAGGGCATAGCGAGCGCTGTTCGAGCAGGCGCAGTGCGCGCGTCGGAAGGCGGGCGGCAAGACAAGTGAAATAGACCTGCAAGGCCGCAGCGATCCAGAAGCTCGAGCCTGCGTCCCTCTCATCGATGACGCCACGCAGGAACGCGTCTGCGAGCGCCTCCGTGGAGGGGGCGCTGCGGGCGCGCAACTCTGCTGCGACCACAGCCGCCGGGCGGCGACCCCTCGGCCGCGGCGCCATCGAGCAGCAGCGCAAGACCGTCGCGCCACGCCGGGTCGCGCCGATGTCCGTCGGCGGAGATTGGCGGAATGCGCGCGGCGACCGCCTGCTCCACCGCCGCTTCGTCTGGCGCGCTCAAAGACGCAAGGCTCGATGCGACGCGGTACTGGGCGCGTGCAAGCCTCGCCATGAAGTCGAGCCAGCCTTCCATCGGGTGGCTATTCGATAAAAATTCGAGCCGCTCGGCGGTCCGGGCGAAGCGGATCGCGGGGTCGGGAAGCAGGATCGGCTCCGGCGCCTTGACGCCGCCCGTCGGGTTGCCAATCCAGCCGCCTTTCGGCGCGGTCTCGCCCTGCCTCATGAACCCTCGGCCGCGCGCCGTGGACGAGGGCCCTTCGAGCCCGTCGCCACCAGGCTTTTCAGCCATTTGCGATGATGACGCCACGCCCAGCCCGGGGTCACATAGCCTTGCGTCATTCCCCGCATCGAACCGCGCACCCAGATCGCCGCATAGACGTGGGTGATCCAGATGATGATCGCCGCAATCGCCGCGTAACTGTGAATGAGCGCCGCGGCGCTCTGCGTCTCGATGGTCGTCGCCTCGCCGAAATAAACTTCCCAGATGACGAGCCCGGTGAGGAACAGCGCGGGCACGAGCAGCGCCATCGACCAGAACACGAATTTCTGCCCGGCGTTGAACCGCCCGACTTCCGGAACGCCTTCCTCCTCGTTGCGCAGCACGCGCACGATCGCGCCCATCCAGGCGATGTCGTCCCGGTTCCAGAAATTGTCTCGCCAGAACTGCACGATGAGGCCGGCGTAGCTCACGAGCAGCACGCAGCCGATCCACGGATGAACCGCGCGCGCCCATTGCCCGCTTCCGAACAGCAAGGCGAGAAAAGACAAGAGCGGGTGGAACATCGAGAGGCCGGAAAGGATCAAGAGAACGAAGCACGCGGCGGTGATCCAGTGGTTGATCCGCGCCGCCGTCGTATTGCGAATGATGGTCCCGCGCGGGTAGCTCATGCGACGTCACCGGTGGCTTTGCGCTCCGAGTCCCGAATGAGCTTCGCCGCCGCGATGTCGTCCTCGGGCTGCACTTCGTTCGGCCCGGCGGTGATCCAGTGGAAAAATCCAGCGACGGCTGCGAGCGCGACGCCGGCCAAAGCCAGCGGCTTCAACACACCCTTCCAAATTTGAACAAGCGGATCGATCTTCGGATTGTCGGGCAGTCCGGCATAGAGCGAGGGACGATCGGCGTGATGCAGCACATACATCACATGCGTGCCGCCGACGCCTGGCGGATCGTAGAGGCCCGCGTTCTCGAATCCGCGCGATTTGAGGTCGATCACGCGCTCGCCCGCCCAATGCGTCATGTCCGTCTTCGAGCCGAACATTATCGCGCCGGTCGGACAGGCCTTCACGCAGGCCGGCTCCTTGCCGACCGCGACGCGATCGGAGCAGAGCGTGCATTTGTAGGATTTGTGGTCGACCTTGCTGACGCGGGGGATGTTGAACGGGCAGCCCTTGATGCAATAGCCGCAGCCGATGCAGTTCTCGCTGATGAAGTCGACGATGCCATTCGAATATTGCACAATCGCGCCGGGCGCCGGGCACGCCTTGAGGCAGCCCGGATCCTCGCAATGCATGCAGCCGTCCTTGCGGATCAGCCATTCGAGATTGCCCTGATCGTTGTCCCATTCGGTGAAACGCATCAGCGTCCAGGTGTTGGGATCGAGATCGAGGGGGTTGTCATAAGTTCCCTCGAAATGCCCGATTTCGCCGCGCAGGTCGTTCCATTCCATGCAGGCCGACTGGCACGCCTTGCAGCCGATGCAGCGCGTGACGTCGATCAGCTTGGCGACTTCCTGCTCGTGCCGGCGGACTGACGGCGGCGTGATCGTCGTGGCCGAGATGCGGATAAAGTTCTGCGACTGCAGATCAGACATGCTTCAGTTCCCTACGCCACAGGCCCCGCGACCTTCTCGACATTGACGAGGAACGCCTTGAACTCCGGCGTCTGCGTGTTGGCGTCGCCGACCGAAGGCGTGAGCGTGTTCGCGCCATAGCCCTTGCGCGCCTGGCCGGTGAAGCCCCAGTGCAGCGGCACGCCGATCACGTGCGTCGGCTTGCCGTCGACAGTCATCGGCTTGATGCGCTTCGTCACATAGGCCTTGCAAACCATCGCGCCTCGCTTGGACGAGACGCGCACCCATCCGGCTTGCTCGATGCCCTTCTCCTTCGCCAAAGCCTCGCCGATCTCGACGAATTCCTCCGGCTGGAGGATCGCATTGATCAGCGCGTGCTTGGTCCAGAAGTGGAATTGCTCGGTGAGGCGATAGGTTGTTCCCACATAGGGGAATTCGGCGGGCATCCCGAAGTTCTGCGCGGTCGTCGGCGTACACTCGTGCGGCCGGATTGTTGCGCACCTTCGGATGCAGCACGTTTTCGGAAGGGCTTTCGAACGGCTCGTAATGCTCGGGGAAGGGGCCTTCCGCCATCTGGTCGAGGGCAAACAGGCGCCCCATACCCTCGCCGTTCATGATGAAGGGGCCGACATTCTCGGAGGGCGCGGCGGCCGTGTAATCCGGCACATCAAGGCCGACCCATTTGCTCGCCGTTCCACTCGATGATCGATTTCGCCGGGTTCCATGGCTTGCCTGACGGATCGGCGCTGGCGCGGTTGTAAAGGATCCGCCGGTTGGCCGGCCACGCCCAGGCCCAGTTCGGGGCTATGCCCGCTTCGCGCGGATCGCTCGCGTCGCGCCGCGCCATCTGGTTGCCCTTCTCGGTAAAGCTCCCGGAGAAGATCCAGCACCCCGACATGGTCGTCCCGTCATCGCGCAATTGCGCGAACCCGTCGAGCTGCTGCCCTGCCTTGACGAGGGTCGCGCCGGAAGCGTCCTTGAGATCGGCCAAGGCGCGGCCATTCATTTCCTTGGCCATTTCCTCAGGGTCAGGGTCGACCGGATTGATATAATCCCAGGTCAGATTGATGAGCGGGTCGGGGAAGGCGCCGCCGTCCTTGCGGTACATCTCGCGCAGGCGGTGGAAGAGCCCGGCGATGATCCAGATATCGGACTGAGCTTCCCCTGGCGGAGGCGCGGCCTTCCAGTGCCATTGCAGCCAGCGCGCCGAATTGACGAGGGCGCCGTTCTCCTCGGCGAAGCAGGTGGTCGGAAGTTGGAACACTTCCGTCTGGATGCTCGCCGGGTTCGAGGGATTCTGCGGCCCGAAATTCTCCCAGAAACGTGACGTTTCCGTATCGAGGGGGTCCATCACGACGAGATATTTGAGTTTGCCCAGCGCGCTACGGATCTTCCCCTTGTCGGGGAAGGCCTGCAGCGGATTGAAGCCCTGGCAGATGTAGCCGTTCATCTTGCCGTTCGCCATCATCTCGAAGGCGGCGATGATATCGTAGAGCGGAACGTCGAGTTTCGGCAGCCAGTCATAAGCCCAGTTGTTGTCGGCGGTCGCAGCCTTCCCGTAGATCGCCTTCTGGAAGCTGACGAAGAACTTCCGGTAGTTCTGCCAGTAGCTGACTTGGCCCGGACGCATCGGCTTGAACAGCCGCGTCTTCATGTAATCGTCGAACGTTATGTCGGTGTCGCGTGGCAAAGTGAGATAGCCCGGCATCGCGTTCGAGAGGAGCCCGACGTCGGTTAGCCCCTGGATGTTGGAATGACCGCGCAGCGCGTTCATGCCGCCGCCAGCAACGCCGATGTTGCCGAGCAGAAGCTGGACCATGGCCATCGTGCGGATGTTCTGCGCCCCGACCGAATGCTGCGTCCAACCGAGCGCAAACAGGCTGGTCAGCGCCTTGTCCGGGGGCGCGGTCGAGGCAAAGAGCTCACAGATCTGCAAGAATTTGTCCTGCGGCGTGCCGCAGATACGCGACACCATTTCCGGCGTGTAGCGGTCGACGTGCTTGCGCAGAAGGTTGATGACGCAGCGCGGATTTTGCCATGTGTCGTCAATCTTGGCGAAGCCCTGATCGTCCTTCTCGTAGTCCCAGCTCGACTTGTCGTAAGTGCGCTTCCCTTCGTCATATCCGGCGAAGAGGCCGTCCTGGAAGCCGAAGCCCTCTTTCACGATGAGGCTGGCGTTGGTGTAGGCGCGCACGTACTCGTGCTGAATCTGGTCCTCTTCAAGCAAATGACGGATGACGCCGCTTAAGAAGGCAATGTCAGTGCCCGGGCGGATTGGCGCGTAGACGTCGGCGACCGACGCGGTGCGGGTGAAGCGCGGGTCAATGACGACGAGCTTGGCCCCGTTCTCGATCTTCGCCTCGATCACCCATTTGAAACCGCATGGATGGGCTTCGGCAGCGTTGCCGCCCATCACGAGAACGACGTTGGCGTTCTTGATATCCTGCCAGGTGTTGGTCATCGCGCCACGACCAAATGATGGGGCCAAACTGGCCACCGTCGGTCCGTGTCAGACGCGCGCCTGATTATCGAAGACCACTATCCCCAGGGATCGAGCCACCTTCCAGGTCAGGTAGGATGTCTCGTTGGAGGACGCGGACGCGGCCAGCATGCCCGTCGAGAGCCAGCGGTTGACCGTCGCTCCACCCTTGTTTTTCGCGATAAAGTTTTTGTCGCGGTCTTCCTTCATCAGCTTCGCGATACGATCGAGCGCAAAGTCCCAAGACACTTCCTTGAATGCGTTCGCGCCGGGCGCACGGTATTTGGGGACTTTGAGCCGGGTCGGCGCATGGACGATGTCGAGCAGCGCCGATCCCTTGGGACAGAGGGTGCCCCGATTGACCGGATGGTCGGGATCGCCCTCGATGTGGATGATGTCGGACACCGCGTTTTTGGCTCTGTCGCCCAGGCTATAGATGAGGATGCCGCAGGCGACCGAGCAATAGGTGCAGGTGTTGCGCGTCTCGGTCGCCGCCGTCAGCTTGAACGGCCTTACCGAAGCTGCGAGCGCCTCGCCGGCGAAGCCGAAGCCCAGCGCGCCAAGGCTGGAAGCCGCGAGACCGGCGCCGGTGATCTTGATAAAGCCGCGACGACTGAGCTGCATGGTCAAGCCCTCCTCATCTTCAAGGCCCCACACGCAAGGCGCCCCCGCACTGTCCTGAGTAAAAGCTCCTCCAATGGCGAATTCAAGCCCGACGTCGATGCGGTATGTCGTCCTGAATATATCGCCAGCCGTTGGCAGGCGCCGAGCGGAAATTTCGAGTGCAGGCAACCAAAGCTGACTGGTGATCTGGCTCACAGACACGGTTCGCACGCGCCTTTACTGCTGCGTGACGTTGCTGACGCGCGCAATGGGCGCGTCTAGACCGACACCATTTAAGGGCCCATCCCATGCTGTCAGTTCGCGATACGATGGGTTTCATCGTCGCGGTGGCGCTCGGCGTCGCTATCGGCATGTTTGTGCAGGCTCGCCAGACCTCAAACCCGAGCGCCCACTACTCGCTCGCCGTCGTCGAGTTCGGCGATCGGCGACGATCTCAATCGCGTCGCGGTCAAGGCGGCGCCTGAGCGTTGGTTCCCCCGCGCTTCGACCTACGAAGACGAGGTCGCCAAGATCAATCACGAAGGTTTCTAGCGGCGGGCTCGCCAAGTGAGCTAATGAGCCCGGTGATCTCCTCGGCGTTTCGAAGCGCTTAAGAACCGCGTCGTGTCAACGACGGCTGGGTGCGCTTGTCCGTCGAATAGCTTGAAACCTCTCGCGCTCCGCGGCTTAGCTCTCAGTTTCCTCTAACTTTAACCGGAATTGTTCAGACCGGCACGACCGGCGATTTCGTTTTTCTCAGAGCGTCCATGAACTCATGGTCAAGATTGAGGTGGACTTCAACGAGTTCGGGCGGCGTCAGCGCCAGCCATTGATTGAGCGATACGTCAGCATAATAAGAGCTCTTGAAGACCTCCAGGAAACGCAGCGGCGTCGACGCCGTGTTTTCGATATAGTGGCCCATCGCGAAGGGGACATAGCCGACGTCTCCGCCACGGAAATCGAACGTCCTCGCCTGGCCGCTCGCCGCGAAAACGCCCATGCGGCCCTGGCCTTCGATGTAATATTGCCATTCGTCGGTGTTCGGGTGCCAGTGCATTTCCCTCAAGCCCCCGGGCTCGATCTCGACCAGGGCTGCCGCGATGTTTTTGGATGCGGGAAAAACGCTCGAATCGGTGATCCGCACCGTTCCGCTCTTGGTCCGGATCGGCTCCTGCGCGAGCATGTGATGGCTGAAGGTTTGTGGAACCGGCTCGGCGCCCATGAGCTTATCCGGGCCGAGCGAACCGGGGACCGGCGCTTTGAAAATGTAGAGCTCGCGCGGGTCGGGCGTATGTCCGAACAGCGTTGGCGGCAAGCCGAAATTCTTGCCCAGAACCTCAGCGGGGACATGCTTGAACCAGTCGCTGAGCAAAAACGTGTCGTCCTCGTCGAAGTCGCCATCATCGAAGACGAGGAGGAATTCGCAACCGTCGGGACCGAGGCCCTGGATCGAATGGGGAATGCCGCCGGCGAAATACCAGAGATCGCCGACGCCGACGTCGTCGACAAAGTTACGGCCCTGCGCGTCAATCGCCGTGATGCGGGCCGTTCCGGAGAGCATGTAGGCCCATTCCGCCTGCTTGTGCCAATGAAGCTCGCGAACGCCGCCCGCGTTCAGCCGCATGTTCACGCCGGCGATTGCTTTCGAAACGCCAAGCTCACGGGCTGTGACCTGCCGTGTCCAGCCGCCGCTCGACTGCCTCACATGCGCATCGGCGAAGGAGAACCTGAGATTGGGCAGAGTTCCGGAATCCGTTGCCGGCGGATTGAGGAGGTCCGGATTCTCAGCTTCCCGGGACACGTCTCCCGGGACAGGATCAGAGCCGCCGACGCCAGGCGCCCGGCTCGGCTCTGGAACCTGTTCGCCGGCGCCAGCGGCGGCTGCGCTCAGGAGCGCGCCTGCGCCCACAGCTGCGCCGGCTAAAAGATCGCGTCGGGTTGAAACGGTCATGATCTTCCCTCGTTTTGACGATCGCATGGCCTCTACCATGAGCCCATATCAGGATAGCTAGCTAACGGAGTGTGGTCGTTCCCACGAGCCACGACGTCAGCTTGACGGAACGCGCGGACTATGAGCCGGACTGCACCTATTAGGAATGCCGTTCTCAGAGGTTTCAGTTATCATGGTCCGTGATGACCGGCTCGCTAATCTCGCCCGCGCCACTCGCGCTCATGGGGTTCTGAAGGTTTGCGGCGCCGGCTCGGCGCCCATGAGCTTGTCAGGCCCAAGCGGACCTGGAACGGGCGCCCTGAAGATATAGATCTCCCGCGGATCGAGCGTACGTTCAAACAGGGTCGCCGGCACGCCGGAATTCTTGCTTAAGATAGACGATCGGCGCATTCGCACGTGATCTTGGGCCTCAACCGGATGCGCGCTGCTATTCGCGGGACGGAGCTCGAATTGGAGCCGTCGAGACGCGTTCTCTCACGTCTTGCCGAAGGTTTCGTCGAAGGCGTAGCCGGTTCCGCGCACGGTTCGGATGGGGTCGCGCTCGCGGCCGCGCGAGAGCGCCTTGCGCAGGCGCCCGACATGGACGTCGACCGTGCGTTCGTCGATCTCCGCCGCCTGGCCCCACACGCCGTCCAGGAGTTGCGCGCGCGAGAACACCCGCCCCGGCTTCTCCAAAAGATATTCGAGCAGCCTGAACTCGGTCGGGCCCAGATGGATGTCGCGCATGCCGCGCCGCACCCGCCGCGTCTCCCGGTCGAGATCGAGATCCCCGGCATAGAGACGCTCGGCGATCCGCTCGGGCCGGCTGCGGCGCAACAACGCGCGCACCCGCGCCATCAGTTCGGGCACCGAGAAGGGCTTGACCACATAATCGTCCGCGCCGACCGAAAGGCCCCGCACGCGTTCAGCCTCTTCCCCGCGCGCGGTGACCATGATCACCGGCAGCGTGCGGGTCGATTCGCGCGCCCGCAAGCGTCGGCAGATTTCGAGACCCGAGACGCCGGGCAGCATCCAGTCGAGGATCACGAGGTCGGGCGCGTTTTCCGCCAGCCTGAGCTCCGCCTCGTCGCCGCGCTCGACATTCTCGACCACATAGCCTTCCGCCTCGAGATTGTAGCCGAGCAGCAAGGACAGATCCGATTCGTCCTCGACGATCAGAATGCGCGGCGCCGACGCGCCCCCGTGACGGACCATGTCCTTGCGCGCCTGGTTCACTTGACCGCTCCTGTCGCGTCGGTCTCGATGTCGGTTTCCTGCCGCCCGTGCGGCCGCCCGGTCGGAAGGTTCGAACCGGTCACCAGATAGACCACGGTCTCTGCGATGTTGGTCGCATGATCGCCGATCCGCTCGATGTTCTTCGAGCAAAACAGGAGATGGGCGCAGAAGGTGATGTTGCGCGGATCCTCCATCATATGCGTGAGAAGATCGCGGAATACCGAATCTTCCAAAGCGTCGAGCTCGACGTCCCGCTCCCAGACGTCGAGCGCCCGCTCGACGTCGCGTTGCGCATAGGCGTCGAGCACGTCCTTCATCAGTTCGGTCGCGAACTCGTTCATGTGCTTGATGCCGACGATGGCGTGGGGCGCCCGGCCTTCAAGGCCGATCTTGAGCGCGCGCCTGGCGATGTTCTTGGCCAGATCCCCGACCCGCTCGAGATCGCCCGCGACCCGAATGGCGCCGATGATCTCGCGCAAGTCGTTCGCCACCGGCTGCCTTCGCGCGATCGTCAGCGTCGCCTGCTCCTCGATCTCGCGCTGCAGCGCATCGAGGCGGGGATCGGTCTCCACCACCTGTTGCGCAAGCGCCGCGTCGCCGGAGGCGAGCGCGTCGACCGCCTCGATCACCATCTTCTCGGCCAGCCCGCCCATCTCGGCGATCCGCCGCTCGAGCAGGTCGAGGTCCTTGTCGTAGGCTCTGACCGTATGCTGATCCGCCACGGGCGATTCCTTCCTTTAGCCGAAGCGGCCAGTGACGTAATCCTGCGTGCGCTTGTCGCGCGGCGCGGTGAAGACCGTGTTGGTCTCATCGAACTCGACCATCTCGCCCAGATACATGAAGGCGGTGTAGCGCGAGACGCGCGCGGCCTGCTGCATGTTGTGGGTGACGATCGCGATCGTGTAATCGCCGGACAATTCGTCGATCAGTTCCTCGATCTTGGCGGTCGAGATCGGATCGAGCGCCGACGCCGGCTCGTCGAACAGGATCACTTCCGGGCTGATCGCCACGGTGCGGGCGATGCACAGGCGCTGCTGTTGTCCGCCAGAGAGGCTGAGGCCGCTCGCGTTCAGCTTGTCCTTGACCTCGTTCCATAGCGCCGCGCGGCTCAAGGCCTGCTCGACCCGTGCGTCCATTTCCGACTTCGGCAATTTTTCATAGAGGCGAATGCCAAAGGCGATGTTGTCATAGATCGTCATCGGAAACGGCGTCGGCTTCTGGAACACCATGCCGACCCGCGAACGCAAGAGATTGAGGTCCAGGTTGGCTGAGAGAATGTTCTCCCCGTCCAGCATCACCTCGCCCTCGGCCCTTTGCCCAGGATAAAGGTCGTACATGCGGTTCAAAACCCGCAAAAGCGTCGACTTGCCGCAGCCCGAAGGGCCGATGAACGCCGTCACCTCACCCGCGTAGAGATTGAACGAAACATCCTTGAGCGCGCGCGTCTGCCCGTAGTAGAAATCGAGGTTGCGAACCACAACCTTGTTCGTTTCCGCCACCGGAGCTTTCGATGGCCTCTGGGCTTCAACATCACTCATCCCCGAAGCCTCTCCGATGCTACTTCTGCTTCACCGACGCAGAGAAAACCCGCGCCAATATGCTCAACGCCAACACCGCAAACGTGAGGATAAGTGCGCCTGTCCACGCGAGCTTTTGTTGTTCGGCGTAGGGGCTTGCGGGCGAATTCGTAGATGATGAGCGGCAGCGCAGACATCGGCCCGCGAGGATCGGCGGCAAACAGGGAATTACCGAGCGCGGTGAAGATGAGTGGCGCGGTCTCGCCGGTCATGCGCGCGATCGCGAGGAGCACGCCGGTGATCAAGCCGGACATGACCGCGCGGTAGGCGACGTGCCGGATAACGAGCGATCGCGGCATGCCGAGCGCCGACGCCGCCTCGCGCAGAGTGTTCGGCACGAGGTTCAGCATGTCTTCCGTCGTGCGGACCATGATCGGCGCGCCTAGCACCGCGAGCGCGACGGCGCCCGCGAGCGCGGAGAAATGCCCGACGGGCACGACCAACAGTTCGTAGACGAACAGGCCAACGATGATCGAGGGCGCGCTCAACAAAATGTCATTGATGAAGCGCACGGCCGAGGCGAGCTTCGAGTTTGCACCATATTCGGCGAGATACGTGCCCGCCAGAATGCCGATCGGCGCGCCGATCGCCAAGCCAATCCCGGTCATGATCACGCTGCCAACAATCGAGTTGAGCAAGCCGCCGACGACTCCTGGCGGCGCGGTGTTCTTGGTGAAAACGTCGAGCGACAGTCCCCCCAAGCCGTTCCACAGCAGGGTGGCCAAAATGATCGCAAGCAATGCCGGCTGATTGGCGAGGATGTTGTAAAAGCCCAGGGAGTGCTCCCAATCAGCTTGGCCGCAGCGGCCTGGAACGCGTCCATGGTCGGGGCGACGATCTTGCCGGCCTTGTTGGCCATGCTGGCGTAGGTCAACTTGTTCTGATCCGCATAGGCGAATTCGACATAGCCGATCGCGCCCTTGGTGGTGGCGACATTGTTGGCGAGGCCGTCATTGCCCTTGGCGCCGATGCCGCCGGGCCAGTCAACCGTCGTCGCCACCCCGACCGCCGACTTCCAATCCGGCGAAACCTTGCCGAGATAGTAGGTGAAGTTGAAGGTCGTGCCTGACCCGTCGGCGCGATGGATCGGCACAATCGGCGAATTGGGCAGATCGAGCTTCGGATTGAGCGTCTTGAGCGCCGCATCATTCCAGCTGGTGATCTTGCCGAGATAGATCTGTGCGAGGGTCGCGCCATCGATAACAATGTCGCCGGGCTTGACGCCCGGGAGATTGACGACCGCGACGATGCCGCCCATCACCATCGGAAATTGCGCGAGGCCAGCCTTCTCCAGCTCCTTAGGCTCCAATGGCGCGTCGGTTGCGCCGAAGGTGACGGTTCTCGCCTTGATTTGTTTGATGCCGGCGCCCGATCCAATTGACTGATAGTTCAGTCCGTTTCCGGTGTCCTTTTTATAAGAATCCGCCCATTTGGCATAGATCGGAAATGGAAAGGTCGCTCCAGCGCCGGAAATATCAGCAGCTTGCGCGATAGTGGCCGTTGCGGCGCCTGCGGCGAACGCGACGACGCGAATGAAATGGGTTAGTCTCATTATACGCCTCTCAAGCGCTAGCGATGATCAATTCCAGCCGCGGCGATGGCGCGCGACGGATTGTTTCTAGGCTCGCTCGATATGCCTATTGCGACAATGAGACGACAGTTTTACGACAGTGACGTCGGGACCCTGCCGCTGGAGGCGGATCATACCCCCCGCGAAGCGGCTTTCAACGGCGTCCGAATCCTCCTCTCCATAGCGGAACGATGCGTCCCGCGTTGGCTCAAGGACGCGGGTCCAAGCCTGGTCACGGCTGGGAACAGCCGGCGCACAAGGTTTCCTTGCACGCTCCACAAGGACGCTTTGCCCCGCGTTCGTGCGCCCTGACGAACTCGCTACCGCAGGCGCGTGGCGCATTATTTCTTCGTTCGCGCAGCTCTCGGGCTCGCCTCTCGCCCGCCCTGCTCTTCTGGCGGCGCCACTACGCCTTTCTTATAGTCGTCGACCTCCTTGGCGTACGGCTGCCCGTCTTCTCGGGTGTGGCTGTGCGGAAGGCTCGGCGGAGGTTCAGAGCCGGGTGGAGGGGTGCGTTTGGCCATCATGTCTCCTTCTTGCAGCGATCCGCTCCCGGGTCTTGACCGAGATCCGGGTTCCCTGAACTATGCTTTGCGCCCGCGTTCAAACAGCTCGCGCAGCTTTTCTTTCGCCGATTCGAGGGTGTGTTTCCGTTCGGCAGGCAGGTTTCGCCCCGCGCGATTGATATAAAAAGTCAACATCGACATGGCCGACTGGAACGGGCTTGATTTCCGCCGCTCGCTGGACTCAGCCGAGCGCTTGAGCGACTTGGCAATGCCTGTTGCGCTCTTCTTTTCGAACACTTTTTGTTCCAGATCGAGCGCATCCGAGTGCTCGGTCACATCCGCCGACCATCGGTTCTTTTGCTGGTGCTTGGGCACGGGGGCGCTCCGTTCTTACGGCGCTGATCGTCCATAACTCGGATTGCCGGAGAGAGTTCCGCGCCTCAACCCCCCTCGGCGTACGGCCGGCCGCCCTAACTTACGCCGCCAATTCATGCACCCTCGCCTCCGGGCACACGGCTTTGGCGAGCTCGGCCAAGTGCTGATGGTGAGTGAAATAGATGACCTGGCCGACGCGCCCCATGTCGGCGAACAGGCGCAGCGCCTCCTCGGCGCGGAAATGGTCGAACGTCTCCATGATGTCGTCGGCGACGAAGGGCGCCGGCGCCCGGGTCTTGGCGAGTTCGTGATAGCCGGCGACACGCAGGGCCAGATAAAGCTGGAACCGCGCCCCCTTGGACAATTGCGCCGCCTCTTTCGACCCCCCGTCGGCGCCAAGCGCGATCAGCGTCTCCGATTGCCCATTCGGCGCGGCCGTCAACGCGCGATAGGCGCCCCTGCTGATGAGCCGGAACGCCTCCGACGCGCGCTCCATCATCGCGCCGCGGTGGCGGTCGCGAAAGAGCCGCAGCGCCTCCTCCGCCGCGGCGATGCCGGCGCGCAAGGTCAGATAGCGCCGCGCTCCGTCGTTGACCGCCTCGAGAATGGTGCGCCGCTTTTCCTCGAGCCGCGCGACCGCGTCGTCACCGCCCACCGCCTCCAGCCGCCTGACCGCCTCTCTGTGAGCGCTGTGCGTTTCGGCGTGCGTCTGGTCATCATGCGGCGCGCGCGCTTTCAGCGCCGCGAGCTCGCTCGTGAACGCCGCCGCGTCTGCTCGCTCGAGGAGCGAGCGCGCCGCTTCGAGCGAGCCGGCGACGTTTGCGGCGATGATCGCAGCCTTCTCAAGTGCGATCTCCGCTTTGAGCGCATCGCGGCGCTTGCAATCCTCGAGTTTGACAGCGACTTCGGCCAGCGTCCCGACGGCGAAGAACGCGGTCATGGCGGAAGCTCGGCGCGTATTGATTTCGAGCTCTTCCAGGATCGGCTTGAGGTGCCCGAGCGCCGCCTTGACAGCGTCGGCCCTCTCCGCCCTGCGGCGGGCGTTCTCGCCCGCGCGCGCGACGCGCTCCTCGATCGCGTCCACGCACTGGCGGAGATCGTTGGGAACGTCCTTGAGATCAAGCGCCGCCGCGACGGCCGCGACCTCGTCGGCAAACAAGAGCTTGTCGCGCTCCATCTTGGCGATGCGGTCTTCGAGCTCGGCACACACGCTCAGCGTCGCGCGCAATTCGTCCAGCGCCTTCAGCGATTGCTTGACCGCTCCAAGCGCGGGCTCGCCCTCGGCCTCGCCAAGCCAAGTTCCGGCGCACGCCTCCCGCCAGGCTCGAAGCCAATTGGCGTCTGCTTCCTTCGCAATTTTAAGCTTCGCCTCAGCGTGAACAGCTTCGGCGCGGCGCTCCTCCACCTTCTGCCGCAACGCGACAAATTGCGCCTCGGCGCCCAACGCCGTTTCCCCCGCTTCGATCAGCGCCTCGAGGTCGCTCATCTGGTCATGCACAACGTCCGTGGCGCGCAAAGCCGCGCTCAGGCGTCCGCGGGTGCGCTCCCCCTCGTCCCTCGCGCCGCGCTCAGCATCCTCCGAGCACCGCACCGCGTCGATAAGCGTCAGCGCCTCGTTGCGCTTGGCCCGCCACGCGTCGATGAAGGCAAGCGCATCCCGCCCTTGCGGCGGCGCGACAGGCGTAATCGTCGCGATCTCGAGATCGAGCGCGGCGATCGACTTGCCCGCCGCTTCAAGGTCGGCTTCGGCGTGCTCCCGCTCCGCTTCAACGCCGGCTAGCTTGATCGCGCGCTCGCGCAAGCTCGCGAGTTCCCGCGCGCCGGCCACTCTCGCCGCGCCCGCCGCGTCGTCGCGCCGCATCGCCGCCTCGAACACACCGGCGCTCGTCCGGTCGAGGGCCGCGCGATGCGGTGACCCACGCGGCCTCGCGTGCAGAACGGATTTCCGCCGCGGCCTCGTCGGCCAGCAGATCCGCGCCGCGCGAGGCGGCCGCGGCTTCGACCCGCAGCCGTTCGCGCCTCGCGGGTCTTGGCCGCCAATAGATCTGAAGCCTGCTGGCGAAGCGCCTCGGACCTCGCAACGCGACGGCGCAACTCTGCTATTTTCGCTTCATCAGGAACGAGGGCCTGAGCCAGCGCTTCCGCGTTGCCGCGCCATGGCGCGAGCATCGCGAAGGCCTGTTTGAGTTTCCGCGTCGTTGTCTCCATCTCGTCGCGCGCGGCGCGCAGCCGGGCGGCGGAATCGTCGCGCCGCGCCTCGATGAGACGCGCCTTCAATGACGCCATCCCGGCGACCCGGCGGTCGTCAGCGCGCTGCGGCAGCTCCTGCAACGCGCAGCTAAGCGCGCGTCGCGCCGCCTCCGCCGCTTCGCCCGCCGCCTCAAGCTTCGACAGCACGCCGGAGCGCGCGGCGATCAGTTCGTCGAGCGCGCCCTCGACCAGCGCCGAAAGAAGGAGCTTGCGCGGGTCGGCCTCACCCTGGCGACCGAGGCGGCATAGCATGTCCGCGACCGCGTCGCGCTTGGCGGCCAGTTCGCCCTGGCGCAAGGGAATATCCGCGGCGCTGTCGTAACGACTGCGCAGCTCGCGCCACGCCTCAACCCGACTCGAAATTCTGAGCGCCGCCGCGTCCAGATCTGTCCGCTCCAGCTCGTCCTCAAGCGTGCGGATCGCGCGCTCCGCATCGTCCTTCTGCACCGACAGCCTGATCGCCTCAGCCTGCAGGCGCTGAACCTCGTCGCGCCATCCTTCCGGCGGCGTCGGCAAGCCTTCGAGCAGCGCGCATTGGCTCTCCGCCTCACGCAGCGTCGCGAGATGAGGCAGGGCGCCGAGCTGGCGTTGGATCTCGTCCTCGCGCGCGCGCCGCTCGCTCAACCTCTTGGCGGCGGCGCCGTGAGCATCCCGCGCTGCGTCGCGCTGGCGGACGAGCTCGGCATAGGCGGGAGCGAGCGTGTCGGCCTCGTCGCGCTCATGTTTCAGCGCCTCGAGTTCGCGCTTCAGTTCGGCGAGCTCGGTCGTCGAGGCGCGGGGCCGGTAGAACTCGTCCGCCTTCTTGCGCAGCGATTCGAGCCTGTCGCTGATGTCCGCAACGCCAGCGCTCGCGGAGAACAGCAATTGCCCGAGGTCGCCGCGGCTCGCGAGGATCGCCTCCCCACCCTTTTCCAGGCTCTCGTCGTCGAGCGAGAACATCATATGGAACGCTTCGCGATCGGCGCCGGCCAGCTCCGCCGTCAGCATGTTCTCGTCGAGCGGCCGGTCGTTGGCGTCGACGAGGCTGTTCTTGTCCCGCTTGAGGCGCGCGACTTCATAAGTACGCCCGCCAATCTCGAGCCGCGCGCCGATCCGCATCGCGTTGTAGGCATGCCAGTTCGGGACGCCGGTGCGTCCCCGTCCGACGCCATAGGCCGAGTGCTTCTCAATGCCGAACAGAAGATCGAGAATCGCCGCCGCGGCAGTCGACTTGCCGGCTTCGTTGAGGCCGTAGACGATATGGAAGTCCGATCCGCCAACCGACGCTGGCCCGAAGTCGAACCGACGGTCACTGAACTTGCCATAGCGCGTGAGATCGAGGCGCGCGATCCTCACGCGGCAATGTCTTTGTCGCCGGCGCGCAAATGCGCGAGCACGTCCTCGGCGCCTTCGCGCGCCACGGCGCGCAGCATATTGGCGAATTCCCCAGGGTCGCGCCCCAGCAACCCGTCACGCGAGCCGTGCGGCAGGTTGCGGCTCAATTCCTCGGCCATTTCGCGCAGCGCATCCTGAAACGCCTTTGACTGCGCGACCTCGGTCTCCATCAGCGCGCGCAGCTCGGCGACGGGATCGCTCGGCGACGCGCTCTCATTAGCTCGCGGCGCTGCGCAGTCGAGCTCGATCTTGTCGATCCAGGTCTTGCCGATCGCGGCGCCATATGCGCGCGATTCTTCCGCCAGCATGTCGGCGTCCGAGCGCAGACGCCAGGCGAGCGGCGTCGCCCCGGTGAGCCTGAGCCGCGCCACCAGATGCTCGCTCGAGGCCGCGGCGCGCCCGGCGAGAAGCCTCTCGTCGATTCGCTTGAGCACATCCCTCCAATCGTCGGCGCTGGCAAGATCGACATGAAGGCGCTCAAACTGCGCAACGCTCGTCGATCGCTCTTCGACTTTGATCTTGCGGTCATCGCCGATTGTGACCAGCGTCGCTGACTTCGGGCCCGCCTCGTTGATGTCGCGCCCCTGGGGATTTCCCGGCATCACGATCGCCGCCCTGCCCCGCTCCTCGAACCGCTGATGAACGTGGCCCAGCGCCCAGTAGTCGAAGCCTGCGCCATGGAGATCCGCGAGCCGGCAGGGCGCGTAGAGGCTGTGAGCGGGCGAGCCGTCGACGCTCGTGTGCAGCATGCCGATATTGACGCTTCCGGAAACCGGCGGGTGGAACTTCGGCAACAGGCTTTCGGGCGCGTGCTTGTTGGCGAAACTCACGCCATGAACCGACGCCTCGAGCCCGCCGCGGGCGAGCGAAACGGCTTCCGCGCGCCCGGCAAAGACCTTGACCGACTCGGGCAGGGTCAGCTCCCGGGTAATGCGGGACTCAGCGTCGTGATTGCCGCGGATGATGAAGGTCCTGACGCCCGCCTCATGGAGCCGACGCAGCTGATCGACAAGAAAGCGCGCCGTCTTCATCGACGTTTGTTCGCCGTCGTAAAGGTCGCCCGCGATCAAGAGCGCATCGACCTGTTCCGAAAGGCACAGATCGATGACTGCGACAAAGGCTTTTCGCGTCGCCCCGCCGATCAACTCCGCGAGCTCCGGATCCCGTAGCGCGAGCGTCGCCAGCGGCGAATCAAGGTGGATGTCGGCGGTGTGAACGAATTGGAAGGCCATAGCCTTATCGGAGCTAAACTCCGAAAAGGGCAAAGTCACGCGTACCGTCTCGATGGCAGTGGATAAGGCGCCCTTGTCGCTGTGGGCGCGTTCGGGCATAGACGCGCGACTGAGCAGGCAGGCGGCAGCCTGCGTTATTGGAGCAGGATTGGCTTGTCAGACAGCCAGCGGAGCGGCGTGGCGCGCGACCGGATCGAAAACGAAAAGCTGGTTCGCCTCAGTCGATCGCTGCATGCAGCCTGGCGCGACGCCGTCCGCACGCCGTGGCGGAATTTGCGGCGCCGGCTGCGCGATGCGTTGCCAGTGTCCAGCGAGGGAGTTCCAGTCGCTCTCGACGAAGCGACAGATCTGACATTCGTCCCCTATGAGGGAGGCTTGCCGCCCCCGCTTTCGCGATGCGAGGTCATCGCGCCTTCCCAATACCGGACCCGACTGCATCCGCTCAGCGTCAATTCGACGAACGAGGAGCGCGTCCATTACATCGATCACGCCGTTCGTGCGCCGGCGATGACGCTCGAGCATCTCGTCAATCAATACTGGTTCCCGGCCTTCGGCCTCTTGATTTCGCCGGAGGGTCGCGTCTGGCGCCATTCGTTCCTCGGCCCCTTTCGGGAGGGGTACTTGTCGTCGATCAAGGCGATCGTCAGGCGGCCGCAAGCGGACGGAACGCTCGAGCGGCGGCTCCATCTCGAGCGACTCTCGCGCGCGCCTCGTATCGCCGGCGAGCATTTGCTGATCGCCGGGTCCGACAAGCACAATTACGGCCACTATCTGCACGATATTGTGCCGCTGATCGACCTCGGCGCCAGAATGGGCGCGCCAATGCTGACCTGGACGTTGCGACCTTGGCAGCGGGCGCTGATCGCTCGGCTCGAAGTCCCGCCGGGTCTCATCCGCGAGATCAGGCCTAGGCCGGTCTTTCTCGAACATGCGATCACCTCGAACCGGTTCACGGGCCTGAACAGCCAGAACGCGCATCCCCAAAGCCGCGAAGCGTTCGCGCGCATCCTTGCCAACGTGCGAAAGCGTGCGCCGGCGATGGACACGCCGCCCCGCGTGCTCATCTGCCGCAGCCCGTCCAATAGCCGAAACGTGACCAATCGGGCGGCGATGATCGAGTCGCTCAAAGCCCTCGGCTTTGTTGCGATCCAGCCGGACAAGCTCACGTTCGACGAGCAGGCGCTTCTCTTCGCTCAGGCGAGGATCATCGTGTGCGAGTTCGGCGCCGCGTTGTCGAACGCGTACTTCTGCCCGCCGGATACCAAGATCGTCGAGATCATCGCCGAGGGCCAGCACGACCCGTGGTCCTCGCATTTCTGCGCCATGCTCGGGCTTGAGCACGTCGTCCTCTTCCAGCGCCAGTCCGCCGAGGTGCTGGCGAGCATGCCTCGGCATGTGAAGGATTCGACCTTCGCCTACGCGGTCGACATTCCGAAGCTGCTCGAGACGGTGAAGGCTTTGGTCTGAGTTTACGGGGCCGGATAGAACGTGGGTTCGACGACGGGCGCGGACCAGGCGCTTCGGAACGAAGGCCGCGTCTCGCGCATTGATCGCGGAACTGCGGCAGGGTGGCTCGGCTATGCAGGTCAAATATCGGTCGTTCACGCCGGGGCTCAATCCACGGCGCACCAAGCTCGAAGTCCCAGGCTGGGGTGGGGAACGCCAGCCCCGAAAAGACGGGTCGATGGAGCAGGCTTGGCACTGCCTCCCGTTTTCGGAAGGGGCTCGCTACGGCATCGAACTGGTCTACCCTTATCTAAACGAACTGCGTGTGAGCAGGAGCGGCGCGAAGCTTTCGCTCGACGGCGATTTCGGGCCGCCGCCCGAGGGGCATGGCGGCGAATGGCCGCCGTTCCGACCATTCGGCGATCTTTACTACACCTACCAGGTCTCGCTCGATCTCAAGGTCGAAGAAGGATGGGCGATTCGCACTGAACCGCACCCGCGCTTCTACACTGACCCAACGGATACCACCCCCGTCGCCGTCCCGGCGCTGATCCGTCGATGGTGGCCGATGATCTTTTTCCTGGTGTTCAAATCGCCGCCCGAAGGCAAGACCCATATTTTCCGGCCGGGCGAACCGTTCGCGCAGATCCTCATCGTGCCCGAAGAGGCGACGTTCGACCTCGTCGCGATGTCGGACGAGGAGGCCGCTGAGCGCGAACTGCAGTCGCGTCGGATCTATCAGAGCCGCTCCACCCTATCCGGCGAGACACAATGGAGGTCGGCGACTAATACGGTTTTCGACGGCACATATCGGCATATTCTCGGCGCCGCGAGCGAGAAGGCGAAGCGGCAGCGCTAATGAAATTTCCTCGGACCGTCGCTGCGCTCGAAGGCCGGCGCGAGCAAGTTCGCTCGCGCGCCTAGCTCATAAAAGACTCGATGATCGGAACCGATCATCGCCTTATGGCCGAAGCGCGAATGCGCGCCCCCGCCGTTGCGCGGGTTTGAGCGCGATGAGTTGCGCTCAAATAGAATGGGTATAAAGCACCCTTCAGTAGTAATGGTGGTAGTAGTAGTGGTGATGGTGGTAGTGGTGATGATGATGGTGATGATAGTAGTGATGGTGATGGTGGTGATGATGGTAATATTGAGCCATTACCATCGGCTTCTCTTCACTTGCTACCGTTGCCGTCCGCTCGTCCTCAGCGCGCAAAACCTTCTCCGCATTGGGGATGGGATCCAGCAACTCAGCAAATGACAGGGCCGGCCGCAAGACGTTGACTTCATCGACAGCTGGTGCAGCAGATGCCTGAGAGCCGCCGAGGAGAGCGAGCGCCGAGGCGCCGCCCAAGAGGCCCATGATGGTCTTGTCCAAAACGTGTCCTTCCCTACTGGAGATACAGCTGACACCTAACGAACACGAGGCGAAAAAAGTTCCAATTCGAAGCGCAACAAGTCGCGACTGCCTTATTCGCGCTGCGCCGTTCCCGTTTGGCCCGAGTCGATCCGATTGCCTCAGCGGCAAGCCTTCCAGGAGCGTCGGCCGAACCCGGATATCTACTCACGCGCTACTCGGGCCGACACCGTTGGCGGCGCCACCTTTTCGTCGGCGAAACGCTGGCGGTAGACGCCAAGGTTCTCGCTCACCCGTTCGACATAGTCGCGCGTCTCGTCGAACGGAATGCGCTCGATCCAGTCAACGAGATCGACCGCTCCGTCACGCGGGTCGCCATGCGCCGCGATCCATTGCGCGACCCGGCCTGGACCGGCGTTGTATGCGGCGAAGGCGAGTTCGCGTGAGCCGCGTTGGTCGTCGATCAATTGGCCTAAGAGCGCCGCGCCGAGCTGGGTGTTGAACGCAGGATCGACGATCAATCGCGCGTAATCGAAGTCGACGCCGGCGCGTCGTGCAGTCACGGCCGCGGTCGAGGGCAACATCTGCATGAGCCCCTTCGCGCCAGCCCCTGAATTCGCATGCCAGATGAATTCGCTTTCCTGCCGCGCGACGGCGTAGACGGTGGGCAGGTCGGCGGAGCGAGGCAGCGGAAGGAAGGCTGGCATGCCCGCGGCCGGAAACGCCATTGCGTCGAGCGGATGGCCCCGTATGACGGCGATCTTCGCGAATTGAACCTGAGTCGCTGTGTCGCCGCGCTGCTTCACCACCTCGGCCATGGCGGCGAGCTGCGCCTCATCGCCCCATTGCCGAGCGGCGTCGAAAGCGAGCGCCGCCGCGACGTCGTCGAGCCGATCGGCGTAGAGCGCCTCGACGACGCGGACTGCCTCATCGCGGCGATCGCCCTCAGCCGCTGCCGCTGGGGCGCGGAAAACAAGACGCGTTTCGCCAAGACGTTGCGCGGCGAGCTGGCCGTAATAGGCGATCGGCACGCTCGCCGCTCGCGCGTAGAAACCCTTCGCTCCTTCGGAATCGCCCATAGCCTCGGCGGCTCGCCCCTGCCAATAGGCGGCGCGCGCGACCGATAGCGGGTTCTCGGCGGCTTGGGTCGCGAGCGCAAAGCGTTTCGCTGCCGAAGGCGCGTCGTTAAGAAAGCGCAACGCGATCCAGCCGGAGTGGAAGGCGGCGTCAACCTGAGCCTCGGACGAGTCGGGCCGGACCGTCTGGTCGCAGACTTCAAACGCAAGCCGCGGCTCGTCGAGGTCGAGCAGCGCGCGGGCGACCATCTTCCGCTCGCCCCACCATCGATCCGGATTGACGAGCGCCGCGGGATCGTGTGGCGCGAGGCTCAGCAGGACCGCCGCCTCGTAGAGCCGCCCGGCGCGGCGAGCGTACTGGATTCTCGAAAACAGGAGACCGGGATCATTCCGCAAAGCCGGAGGAACCGCCTTCACCAACGCCGCGCTCATCGGCGCGTGAGCCGCCGCGATGCGCGCCTGAGCAAGGGCCGAGACGTCAGGACCAGCGAGGGCCGCCGCACGAGCGCCGGCGCCAAGGTAACTTGTGTAGAGCAGGCGGTCGGCCCGATAAGCGTCGTCCGCCTTCGTGAGTGAAGAGCCGAATTCCCGTAAGATAAGGCTCTCGGACAGTGCGTCGCCATCGCGCCACAAAGCGCGGATGATTTGCGCCGCCTCCTCGGAGCGGCCCATCGCTTGCGCCGCGCGGGCCGCAGCGATCTTGCCTGCGCTCGACACCGGCGGATCGCTGAAGAATGCGGCGACCTGCTCTGGCGCTTGCGGATGCGCCGCCAGTTCGGCCTCCTGCCGCTCACGAATCCACGCGCGGCTCGGCCAATTCGGATGCGCCTTGAGGAAGGCGGCGAGCGGGTCGAAGGACGGATGTGGGTCGGCGCGCAACGCCGTCCATTCGAGCGCCGAACGCTCGTCTGCGTCAGTGGCCGCCGATGCAAGCGCCATCAGGCCCGCGGCGTCGCCCTTCCGGTAGAGGATCACAGCCTCAGGACTCCGCGGCGGCGGCAAAGCGGGGTCAGCCGCCGGCGCCGGCGTCGCAGGAGGCGCGGCGGGCGTTTCCAGAGAGGCGGTCTCCGCGGACGGCATGACCGCCGGCGGCGCGCCAAGCGCGGGCGCCGCGCCATCGAGGCTGGCATAGGCGAATTGGACCTTGGCCTCCTTGTCGCTCCGGGCGACCTCGCCCGGGGGCGCGGGGACGCGGTCTGAGGAAGCGAGATCGCGCCCCGCCGCCTCGGGGCTGGTAGTGGGCGCGGAGCCGGAATCCAGGGGCGGTGTGGCGGGTAGGGATTTGGGGGCGCTGGTCCTACTTGCAGCCTCGGTCGGCGCGCCGACCAGGCGCGAAACGGCCGCGCGATCGAGCGCCGCGACATCCGGCGGCGGAATATGCCCATGGGGCATCCACGTAACCGCGCTAGCGGCGCCCGCAACCGCCAGAAGCGGGGCGAATCGCAAGATTTCTCATGCGTTCAGTCCTCCCGAGGGAGGATGGCCCGATCTTGGTGACCAACATGTAAACCACTGCGCTCGTCGCTGAACCCCTTTCGCCAGCAGCGCGCCGGGGCTATGTGTCCGCCGGCGCGCAGACCACGGAGATTGAGCGGGCGCGAGACGAGCCGAGCGGGAGCCATGGAAAAGCGAGCGAAGTTTCACGGATCGATGACCGCGCTGGTCACTCCGTTCAAGGACGGCAAGATCGACGAGCCGGCCTATCGCGCCCTCATAGACTGGCAGATCACCTCGGGCGCGCATGGCCTGGTGCCGGTCGGGACGACCGGGGAGAGCCCGACGCTCACCCACGAGGAGCACCGGCGCGCCGTCGACATCTGCATCGACGAAGCGCGCGGCCGCGTTCCCGTCATTGCCGGCGCGGGTTCCAACAATACCGGCGAGGCGGTGGAGCTCGCGCGCCACGCGGAGCAAAGTGGCGCGGACGCCGTTCTGGTCGTCACGCCCTATTACAACAAGCCGACGCAGGAAGGGCTTTACCAGCACTTCAAGGCCGTCAACGATGCGATCGGAATTCCGATTCTCATCTACAACATTCCCCCGCGAAGCGTGGTCGACATGTCGGTCGACACGATGAAGCGGCTGTCCGAACTTACCAACATCGTCGGCGTCAAGGACGCGACCGGCGACGTCGGGCGCGTCTCGCGCCAGCGGCACGCGATGGGCGTGGACTTTATCCAACTTTCTGGCGAAGACATGACGGCGCTTGCCGCCATGGCCGCCGGCGGCCACGGGTGCATTTCGGTTTCGGCGAATGTGGCGCCCGCGCTGTGCGCTGAACTCATGGAGGCGACCTTCAAGGGCGACTGGGATCACGCGCTCAAGATCCAGGATCGCCTGACGCCGTTGCATGCCGCGATCTTCGCCGAGCCGGGAGTCAACGGAGCCAAATACGCGCTGAGCGTGCTCGGCCGGATCCTGCCTGAGACCCGCTTGCCCCTGGTTCCGGTCAGCGAGGCGACCGAGGCGCTCATCCGCCGCGCCATGGTCCATGCGGGCCTCTTGAATGCTTAAGAGCTGATATGGCGGCCGAAAAGGAAAAGCCAAACTACAAGGTCGTCGCCGACAACCGCCGCGCGCGTTACGACTATGAGATTGGCGAGACGTTCGAAGCCGGCCTGATGCTGACCGGAACGGAGGTCAAATCGCTCAGGACCGGCAAGGCGACCGTTGCCGAGAGCTACGCCGCCGTCGACCGCAGTGGCGAACTCATCCTCTACAACGCCAACATCCCGGAATACCTGCAGGCCAACCGGTTCAATCACGAGCCGAAGCGTCCGCGCAAATTGCTGCTGCACGCCAAGGAGATCGCCAAGCTCGCAAAGGGCGTCGAGCGCGAAGGCATGACCATCGTTGCGCTCCGCATCTATTTCAACGCCAAAGGCAGGGCCAAGATCGCCATCGCGCTCGGGCGCGGCAAGAAGCTGCACGACAAGCGCGAGAGCGAGAAAGTGCGCGACTGGAATCGCGACAAGTCGAGGTTGATGCGCGATCGGGGTTAGACGCGAGAAGCGTCGCCGGGCTCGGTCACCTTCGACCCCGCTACGATGATCTCTGTGATCGCTATCACAGCCCCTCTGCCGAATTCGTGCTTTTGGTCAATGCGTAGAATTTCCCTCTTGGCCGGATCGTCTAGGTCCGTCTAAAGGCGCCGATTGATCTTGACCGAGAACAAACTCAAGGGTTTAGTCGGATAATGAGTACTGGAAAGCGCGGCCTTTTCAGGAAGACGGGCGAGCTTCGATGAGCGACGACGTCGTCATCTTCATGTCCTATGCTCACGATGACGATCTCATTTTGTCGCCGGATCCGGACGAACCGGGCTTCGTCAGTTTCCTCGATCAACAGCTGCGCCTGAAGCTGCGCGATCTCGGAGCGCGACAGGCGAATCTCTGGCGGGATCGCAACCGCATCGACCAAGCCAATCAGTTCGCCGAGATTATCGACGACGGACTGAAACGGGCCGAACTCTTTGTCGTCGTGATGTCGCCGAATTGGATGCAGCGCCCGTATTGCCGCAAGGAGTTCGAGACTTTTCTCAGCTTGCGCAAAGCCGCTGGCATTGCGAATCCCGCGACCCGGATCCTTGTCGTCGGCAAGGGCTATGTCGATCGCAGCGCCCGCCCGCCCGAATTGCAGGGGCAGGAAGGGTTCCTTTTCTACTCGCGCGATGACGAGAACGACGTCAGCGCGATCACGCCCTTCTTCAATCGCGGCAAGTGCAACGATCGGTTCTACGCCGAACTGGACGAGCTCGCGGGCGGATTGCAAAAGCGCGTGAACTCAGATCCTGAGCGGCGCGCCGGCGCCTCAGGCGACGCAGCCGTCCGCGCCGATCGTCACGCCGAGCGGCCGCACCGTCTTTCTCGCCAAGCCGGCAAGCGACATGAAGGCGGCTTATATCCGCCTTGTCACGGAGCTTCAGGGCAAGGGCTTCACTGTCGCGCCAGATCCTTCGGCGGACATGCCCAGCGACGCCAGCGCCGAAGCCTTGCTAACCGATGCGCTATCCAGGTCCGAAGTCTTCGTCCATCTCGTCGGCGACAGCGGCGGATTTGCGCCCGAGGGCCTCGACAACATTGTGAGGCTGCAACTGGAGCTCGCCCGCGCCAGATCGGCGCAAGCGGAAGGTCCGCCAGGGCAGAAGCTCAATCGTCGCATTGTCTGGGCGCCAAAAATTCTTGACCAGGGCGGGGCTGCTCCCGCGGGTCCGGGCGTCGAGCGCGATCCCCTGAAGGCGCTGGAGCGCTTCGATCAGCAGATCGCGACCGACAAGATCGACGGCGACATCTTAAGCAAATTCATCGAATACCTGTTCCAGTATCTGACGGAGACGGCGCCAAGGCCGGTCGTGACGGCGGCGGCCGGCAACAAGCTCGACCTCTATCTTTCTTATCACGCGACGGATGACGACTATGCGGGAGCGATCGCGCAGGCTTTGCTCGAAAGCTCGGTAAAGCCGCGCATCCCTGTGGCTGATTCCGATGCGGACGCGCGCCGCTACAACAGCGACCTGCTCGCCAAATGCGACGCGGTGACCCTCTGCTGGGGCAACGCTTCCGAGGTTTGGGTGCGTTCGGAAGCCGACCGGCTGTCCGACTGGCAGGCGCTCGGCCGCAAGGCGCAGTTCGCCTTTCGCGGCCTCATCGCCGGACCGCCGCCCGCGTCGCACAAAAAAAAGAGCGCCCTTCCGCTCATCTTTCAGGACGGCGAGTTCGACAAAGTGATCGATCTTGTCGAGAAGGGTCCGCCGACGGCGCAGTTGCTGGTTGACCTCACTTCGGCGCCAAGCTCCAAGCCATGAGCGCGGTCGAAATCAGCGACGATGCGGCCCACGAGGCGACCCCAAGTGAGACAGCGCCCGCAACGGCCGTCGCTCCGCCTGCACCGGACGACGGGACGCGGCTTTCCAACGATCAGCCTTTCCCCGGCCTTCGTCCTTTCTTCTTCGGCGACCGCGACTTCTTCTTCGGGCGGGAGCGGCAGGCCTTTGCGCTCTATCGCCTCGTCGAGAATGGCCGCTTCATCGCGGTCATCGGCGGCTCCGGCAGCGGGAAGTCGTCGCTCGTGCTCGCGGGGCTTCAGGGCCTGCTCGCCGATGAGACTGCCGACATAGGCGGGCCGACCTGGGCGTTCATCGACATGCGGCCCGGCGGCGCCCCGATCACGCGGCTCGCGGGCGCCTTGTCGAAACTGTCGACGAAGGACAACCCGGACGAGTCAGCGCGACGACGTGACCGCATTGAATGGACGCTGCGGCAGTCGAGTTTCAGCTTCGAGAGCGCGCTCGCCGAAGCGGGCGGCTTGGGCGGGCGATCGCTCATCCTGATCGTCGATCAGTTCGAGGAATTGTTCCGCTTCGGCCTCGCCGGTCTCGGTTACCGCCGCGGCGGCGTCGAGGAAGCGCGACGGCGGGACGAAGCGACCCAGTTCGTGCAGATCCTGCTCGACGCGGACCGCCGCCGCATCGAGAACGTGCGTGTGCTCATCACCATGCGGTCGGATTTCATCGGCGACTGCGCCTATTTCCACGGGCTCTCCGAGGCGGTGAGCGCGGCGCAATATCTCGTGCCTAATCTGACCCGCAGTCAGCTCGAGGAGGCGATCCGAAAACCCGTCGAAAAGGCGGGCGGAACGATCGAGCCTGAACTGGTCGAACGATTGCTCAACGATTGCGGCGACGAGCTCGATCAGCTTCCGGTGCTGCAGCATTGCCTGATGCGGCTGTGGGACCGGGCGGGAGCGGAGAGCCCCGCTCAACAAGGCCCGCGCCATCTCACGCGGGCGACCTATGACGCGATCGGACGCATGACCGACGCGCTGTCGCGTCACGCCGACGAGATTCTTGCGCAATGCTCGGGAAAGGAACTGGCGATCGAGCAAACGTTCCGGGCGCTGTCGGAAGTCGATCGGGAAGGCCGCGCCATCCGCCGCGCGCTCCGGTTTGACCAACTCATGGCGGAAACCGGGGTAAGCGAATCCGACTTGCGCGCCGGGCTCGACCGCTTCCGCGCCCCGAATTGTTCGTTCCTTTTGCCTTCGCTTTCCGCTTCTCCAACGCTCGGCCCGGACGAACGGATCGACATTGGGCATGAGGCCCTGCTTCGCCGCTGGAAGAAGATCGCCGGCAAACCGGACTCGGTCGACGCGAAAACCGGTCGGCCGCCGCCAGGCTGGCTGGCCGAGGAGCAGATCGACGGCCAGCGTTATCACACCCTCGTGTCGCTTCTCGACGGGACCGCCGGCGGCGAACGAGCGACCCTGGATGATCCTGAGCGCACGAAAGACTGGTGGGGGCATCTGCCGCGGACCGCGGCGTGGGCGGACCGCTACGGCGGCAAATTCGAGCAGGTCAAGAGACTGATCGATGACGCCATCGAGGCGAAGAGACGATCGAGACTCAATCGGCGGCTGGCCGCTGCGCTCGGCGTCGCAGCGGTCCTCGGCGTCGCCGGCGGGATGTGGATCGCCCATGAGAGAGCGCAGGAAAAGCTCGACACGAGCGCGATGAAGTCGGCGAAGACGCTGCTGGAGAATGTTCTCACAGCCTACAACGACAAGAGCCTTGATCTCGCCGGCGCTCGAAGTCTCGCGGCCATATCGGGACAATTCCTGGATAACGTACGCCAGTCGAGCAAAACGTCCGCTGCCGACCTCTTGTGGGGACAATCCCTCAACGACGAGGCCGACCTCTATGCGATCTTGGGAAACAACGCCCAGGCTCTGACCGTAGCGAAGCAGGCGAAAGACGTTGCGCAGTCGCTGATGCAGTCGAACTCGGGCGCCCAGGACGGTATGCAACTGCTGTTCGATGCGTCGATCCGCGCCGGTAACGCTCTTTGGGCCTTGCCGGACCACCGCCAGGAGGCGATGCAGGAATATGACAACGCCGTCCAGATCGCCACGTCAATTGCCTCCTCGAGCGGCGACAAGGGCGACATCGACGTCATCGACGCGCATCTGAAGATCGGCGACGTCTACAAAGACAGCGACGCCAAGCTGCATCAGCAGGCTCTGGAGGAATATCAATCCGGCCTTAAGACCTGCGAGGCCGCGCTCAGCAAGCGCCCGGACGAGTTCGATCTCCTGCGCAACAAGGGAAAGGCGTTCTACCGGATCGCGGAATTGCTGAGGGCCGACAACGCGCTAGCGGACGCGAGAGCTTACTATCAGAAGGCGTTCGAAGTTCAGAACGGCCTTGTCTCGCGCAATGCGCAGGAGGCGGTCGCGGCGCAACAGGCGCCGGAACTCGTCGCTCAAATCGAACCTGGCCGCGACTTATGCCCACTGGGGACTTCTCGAACAGGGAGCCGGGAATCTTGAGCTTGCGCTTGAGAAATTGCGGCAGGGCGTCGCCCTCGATGAGGAGTTGACCAAGAACGAGCCCGGCAATCCGCAGTGGCAAGAGTTTCTCACGCCGAACTACCTCTATCTCGCTCGGACCCTGGAGGAGCTCAAGCGGCCGGACGAGGCGCTCGGCTATTACCGGAAACTCAACGATGCGCGGAGGACGCTCGCCTATCGCGCGCCCGGGAGGTCAAAGCCGCAAAAGGATTTGGCCGAGGCGGCGAAGCTGCTCGGCGATCGCTCGACGGGCCTCGCCCAGATCGAAGCCTATCGCGAGGCCGTGCGAACTTGGAACCGGCTGGCGGATGATCCCAAGAACGCCGACACGGCCGCCGACCAGTACGATGTCGTCCTCGGCTTCGCTCGCACCTTCGACGCCAAGAAGGATTGGCCCGACGCGCAATCGGCCTATCGCGTGGCGATGAAGATCGCGGTTCTAAACTATGTCAAGGATCCCTCGGCCGCATCTTGGCGCGACAAAGCCGAGGAAGCCGAGCGGGCCTCGGTCGTGGCCGGAAAGGCGGCCGAGACGGCGCCGGCCGACCCGTCGCGGTAGAGCGGGCCGCGGTCGTACCGCCGCAGTCCCTTCTCGTTCCTGGGCGCAGCGTCTGGAGTCCGTCTTGGCATGCGGCCAGCGTCCGAGTTCGGTTGGCCGCGGGCGCGATTCGATCCCAACCGCGATAATCGCGCCAGCGGCTCGCGTCACGCCGCCGCCTTCAGCGCCTGGTCGAGGTCGGCGAGAATATCGTCGATATGCTCGATGCCGATCGACAGCCGCACATAATCGTCCGTCACGCCGGTCGCCTGCTGCTCCGCTGGCGACAGCTGCGAGTGGGTTGTGGTCGCCGGATGGATGGCGAGTGAGCGGGCGTCGCCGATGTTGGCGACGTGATAGAGGAGTTTCAGCGCATCGATGAATTTGCGCCCCGCCTCGCGTCCGCCCTTGATCTCGAACCCGACCAGGCCGCCCAATCCCCCTTTCAGATATTTCTCCGCCCGGCGCTTGGCTTCGCCTTTCTGAACCGAAGGATGGATTACGCTCGTCACCGCAGACTGCTTGGCGAGCCAAGCCGCAACCGCGGAAGCGTTTGCCGAGTGGCGCTCGATCCGCAACGGCAGCGTCTCCACGCCCTGAAGCGTGAGGAACGCGTTGAACGGCGACATGGCTGAGCCGAGGTCGCGCAGGAGCGTCGTGCGCGCCTTGAGGATGTAGGCGATTGGCCCAAGCGGCTTGGCCGCTTCACTCCACACCGCGCCGTGGTAGCTCGGATCCGGCGTGTTGAGGGCTGGCTGACGCTCCTTGTGCTCGTCCCACGGGAAGTTGCCCCCGTCGACGATGAGGCCGCCGATCGAGGTGCCGTGCCCGCCGAGATATTTGGTCGAAGAATAGACGATGATCGCGGCGCCGTGCTCGAACGGCCGGGTCAGGATTGGCGCGGCGGTGTTGTCCATGATCAAGGGAACCCCCAGCGGACGGCCGATCGCCGCGACCTCCGCGATCGGGAACGCGATCAGCTTCGGGTTGGGGAGAGTCTCGGCATAGTAAGCGCGGGTGCGCGCATCGGTCGCCTTGCGGAAATTCTCAGGATCGGTCGGATCGACGAAGCGCACCTCGATTCCCTGGTCCTTCATCGTATTGGCGAACAGGTTCCAGGTGCCGCCGTAAAGATCGGTCGAAGAGACGACGTTATCGCCCGCCCGCGCAAGGTTCTGGATCGAAAAGGCCGAGGCCGCCTGACCGCTGGCGAGCGCCAGCGCCGCGGCGCCGCCGTCGAGCGCCGCGACGCGCTTCTCGAGCACGTCATTGGTCGGGTTCATGATCCGTGTATAGATGTTGCCGAGCTCCTTGAGCGCGAACAGATTGGCGGCGTGCTCGGCGCTCTGAAACTGATAGGACGTGGTCTGGTAGATCGGCACGGCGACCGCGCCCGTCGCCGGGTCGGCGCGCCAACCCGCGTGAAGCGCCAGAGTTTCGACTTTATGAGACATGGTTTCTTCCCTGCTGCTGCGATTGCGTCGCCAGTTTGGACGCCCCGTGCGACGGGCGAGGAGCGGCTATATTGCCGATTAATAAAGTCTATTACATTTTAACCTATATCGATTAGGTGGAATGGGTCCATAGCGACTTCCTAACCGCTCCGCAAGGCGGCCACATCCTGTCGGCTCGATGATCACCTGCCCGTCGCGTCGAAATTCGCTTAAGACTTCTGTATTGTCGGCGCAGGAATCGCGAGCCGCCGCATTGCTCGCGGAAGGCGAAGGGTAGGCCAATGAGCGTGTCCCATGAACCGGACGAGCGTCTGCGCAAATTTCATTTGCCGCACGGCCATCTCGAATCTGCCTTCGGAAACGACTGGTTCGGGAGAAAAGCGGAGGATTTCGCCCGTTTTTTTGGCACGCCGACGTTCCTGATCGCGCAGACACTCATCGTCGCGCTGTGGATCTGGGTCAACGCCACGGGCTGGACCCAGTTCGACGTCTATCCCTTCATTCTGCTCAACCTCGCCTTCTCGACCCAGGCCGCCTATGCCGCGCCCTTGATCCTGCTGGCGCAGACCCGTCAGGCCGACCGCGACAAGGTGACCGGCCTCGCCGACGCCCAGCATCGCGAGGAGCTCCACCAGATCAGTGAGCAGCGGCAGGCGCAAATGCGCGAGCAAGCCAGCATGCTGGTCGAAATGGTGCAGCAAAACACCGCGTTGACCGAGCGCGTGGAAACCCTGCTCAAGCAGAACACGGAACTGACCCAGGCCGTCCGCACCCTGGTCGAAAGGATCGATGCGATGACGAGCGAGGTCCATGCGCGGATGCCGCCGGCGCGCGGCTGAACGGCGCGTGGCGCCGGCCAACCGCCTACTTGTCGATGAACTCGATCGTTTGCTCGAGCGCGGCCGGCGAAACCCTGAACAGGCCGGTATAGGGCATGCCGAGTTCGAGGATGAGGAGGATCGCAAATGCGATCGACAGCGCGCCGAAAGTAAGGGCCGCGGTGACCAGGGCGTTGCTCGGGGCGTACAGGCCCATGGCGAAGAAGAGCGCCGCTGTCCAAAAGACCAGAATCGCGATCAGAACCCACGACACCGGCCCGCTCGCGATCTGGAGGGAGATCAAGAGCCGCGATTGTTCGACCATGCCGGCGTATTGGTTAGCGGTCGCCAGCGCCGCCTTCTGCCCGTCAGTTTTTGGCTGAAGCGTCGCGAGAAAGTCGCTGACGGCTTGCGCATTGGCGAGGGGCGGGCCGACCGTGAGCATCGCGGGGTCGATAGTCCCGCCGCCCCAGATCGCCCCATAGGCTTTCTCGATTCCCGCTTTGAGCTGGTCGCGCATCGGCTTGGTCTCGGGCCCAAATTGCCCGAGCGCCTGATCGAGCCTCAGAATCTGGGCGGAGAAATTCTCCAGGTTCGTCCGCTGGGCTGAGAAATAGCCCCAGCTGACGCCAATGAGGGTTCCCAAGACCAAAGCGAGAAGAAGGCTGACCAGCCCCGAGACCTGGCCAACCACGGCTTTCGTCTCGCCTGTCTTGTGCTCCTCGACGAGCCGCGTTTGCAGCGCGAGCCCGGCGTAGCCGGCGACCATGAACAAGACGAAAATCAGGACGCAGATAAGGAGAATGCTCAAGCTGTTAGCCCCGTCAGCCGCGCTGCGCGGTTACCCTTACCGACCCATCGTGCAATTTCAAGCGCGTCGGGGAACGGGAATGTCTCAGTGGCCGCAAACGCGGCTGTCATCACGGCGCCATGTCCGGAACGACACTTGCAAGGCGCCCTCCGGCGTCACCTATCTAAGCCTTGTCTGGCGAACCGACGGATTACCTTGCACAACTTCGTACAATCCGCGATTGAGAGACCGGCGCGCGATCGTGGCGTCCTTCGCGATGCGCCGCGCTCATTCATGCTTGTGAGGCTCTCGATGTCCGGGAGCGTGCGATGACTGCGATACGGAGCCAGGGTCACTTCGAGTTGCTTGACGGGCTTCGCGGAGCGGCGGCGCTCGCTGTTGTAATCCATCACTCGGCGAAAGTTTATCTCGATACCGAAACTCGGAAACCGGGAATCCTCACGCCAATACTACACGCGTTGGTGCGGCTCGGTCATCCGGCTGTCCTTTTATTCTTTGTGCTTAGCGGATTTGTCTTATACGTCAGCTTCTTGCGAGGCCATGATCGGTCATACCGGTCGTTTTTATCGCGCCGCGTATTTCGACTGTACCCGGCGCTGATCGTCGCCGTCGCCGGCGCCGCGCTCATCCATTGGCTTCAATCTCCGCGGAACTGTTCTCAATACGACCCTTGGGTGGCGTCGTGCTGGTGCCATGATCTAACCGTCGGCGGGACGGTGCGAATAATGTCGCTTCTGGGATTGAACGCCGAGGATAATCTATTCAACCCTGTTCTTTGGAGCCTCTTCATCGAGATGCGTTTCTCGATTGTGTTCATGTTGCTCGCGGCCCTCTGTCAAAGGAGCTGGATGGTCATTTTCGGGGTTGGCGTGGCTGCCTACTTGGGCGGCGCCTATTTACTCGCAGCGCTTGGTTACCACGAACCTTTTCTAATGGGCGACTCGCTGGCCAGTTCGGCCGGCGTCACTCTGTTTTACCTCCCAAGCTTCATCCTCGGCATGCTGGTCGCCGATCTCCTCCATAAGCGCGTGGGGTCTAAATTCTGGCCACGCTCGAATTGGGTCAAAACTGCCATTGTGGCTTTTTCGCTAGCCTTGGGTCTGGCCGTGAACTCGGACATCTTGCGTGAGTTCGTATTCGCCGCAATTATTTTCTGTGTTTGTCTGGGGGGCTGGTTTGACGACCTGCTACGCCAGCGGCCATTCCTTTTTCTCGGGCGCGCTTCTTACAGTCTCTACCTTATTCACTTGCCGATCTTGTTTGCGATGACCTATTGGCTCCAACCTAAGATCGGAATCGCGGCGGCAGTTCTGATCGCCCCGGTCCTGTCGCTGATCGCCGCTCGCGCGATGTATTCCCTGATTGAGGTTCCAGGCATCAGGGCAGGTCGAACCGTCGCGGCCATGTTCACGCAGCGACCGGTCGGGTCCGACTTTGCTCTCGGCGAACCGACCGGGGTCGCTCCTGGCGGCGGGAGCCAGACTCCGCGTCCCGTGCGCCAGTAGCGCCGTTCCGAAGCTCTTGCATACGTCATGCTCGGAGCCTTTATTTACCGCCTGAATTATGGCGTTATGTCCTTCTTGGCACAGCGGAGGATGGTATCGTGAACCGCCTCGTAAAATCGACGCTCAAGAACGTGGCGCGACATTATGGTGTCCACGTTCGCTACATGCCACGGCTTCTGAATAAGGGTCCGGACTACGAAGTCGTGCTACCCAACGCGACGTATAGCCCGTGGAATCTCGACAAAGGGTTCAATGCAGCCTATTCAAAGGTGCAAGACGCAACGCTTGTCGATAAGTATCGATGCTTTGAGCTCTGGAGGCTCGTCGAACAGTCCGCCAAGCTCGAGACCGGCGCACTGATCGAGATTGGAGTATGGCGCGGGGGCACCGCCGCACTGATCGCGATCCAGGCGAGAGATCTGAGGCTCAATGACAAGACCTACGCCTGCGACACATTCTCTGGCGTCGCGAAAGCCGGCGAGGAAGACCCCTGCTATAACGGTGGCGAGCATGCCGATACGAGTCGACGCTCAGTCGAGGCGCTTTTCTACGATACGCTGCAACTCGACAATATCGAGATTTTAAGCGGTATTTTCCCCGAGGAAACTGGCGGTAGGGTCGAGAACCTTAAGTTTAGGTTCTGTCATATCGACGTCGACGTCTACCTGTCGGCAAAAGATGTGACAGAGTGGATCTGGGAGCGTTTGGTCCCGGGCGGCATAGTCGTTTACGATGACTATGGTGGTGATACGACTCCGGGCGTCGCCCGCTATGTCGACACCCAACTGCCGCTCAAGGACCGGATCGTTTTGCACAACCTGAACGGCCACGCGATCGTCATCAAACGATAGCGCCCAAAGATTCGTCGCAGGACCAGCTCGAGAAGAAGGCTGGCCTGGAGACCTGGCCCGCGACCGAGTTCGTCTCGCCTGTTTCCTGTTCAAGCGTGAGCCGGGTTGGCAAAACGCGCGGCATGGCCGGCGGCTTGAACTCAAGAAGATCAATAAAACATATATTATTTGTATTAAAAGACTGCGAGCGCCTGCTCTGTCCTGGTCAATATGGACAATGGGCGGCTCGAAGCGCAATGCGGATGGCTCACCGCGGGCACAAGCCGGGCCCTCGTTTGAGTTGCATAAAAGAGGCCTTAAGTCCCTGAAACCATTGAGCCGCGCGCAAAAGTGCGCAGCGGCTCGGCCAGCCTGACCGCGGCCAGCTCTCACGCGCGACATCTCGGTTTAAGCGTGACACCGACATTGCCAACAATTCATCCCGCCCGCAGGCCGCCGCCCTTCTAATGCCCCGGTCGGTCTGCTAGTGCGCGTTCTCCTTTTCTTGCCCCCCGCTCAAGGTCCTGCCCCATGCGCATGTTGAGTCTCGCGCTTTTCGCCGTCCTCGCCCTCGTCATTGGCGCCTACGAAGAAAACGGGATGACCCTCCTGATCGGCGTCGCGTCGGGGCTGGCCGCCGTCGCCGCCCTGCCACGCTGGAACCTATCGACCTTCCTCACCCTCCTCTGCGACCTGTTCGCGATCGAAACGGTGCTGTTCGGCTTAGGCGACCTGGCCGCGCTCACGGGCTATTGGCCGCGGAGCCTCGAGGAATATCAACTCCCTACCTATCTGCCGCTGGCGACGGCGCTGTTCATCCTCGCCATTTTCGCCGTCTCGCATTTTCGCCTGGTGCGCAGGATGATGACGATCGCCGATCCGTTCTTCGCTGCGCGGACCCCGATCTCGATCCGGCCCTTCCCCTCCCGGCCGATCATCCTGCGGCAGGACCTCTACGCCCGCATCAATGTCTACTTCCTCATCCTGATCAATCAATTCCAGGTCGCGGTGGCGCTCCGCTTCAACTTCTTCCAGCGCGATTTCGGCAACGCCATTCAGGTCGCCGACGAAGCCCACCGGGTCGCGTTCTGGTACCAGCTCATGGTCGTCTTCATACCGCTGGCGACGATCGCCATTGTCGCTGGCATCGTCGAGTTCTTCGTCGCCTCGAATTTCGTGCTGCAATGGCGCCGATGGATGACGGCCTCTTTCACCGCACGCTGGCTGACGCATTCGATGCATTATAAGATCGCGCTCTCGAACGCCGCGGACCATCCGACGGAAGACGCCTCGCAGGAGTTCGCGGGCCAGCGCATCTCGGCCGACAACCCCGATCAGCGTATCTCCCAGGACATCGGCGGCTTTATCAACGGCACCGGAACCGGCATCAATTCCGGCAACGTCGGCATCTACAACTACACCATCCAGGCGATCGCCTCGGCGACCAATCTGGTCTCGTTCTCGATCATCTTGTGGGGAATTTCCAACTCTCTCAACGCCCCGATTTTGGGCATGCGAATCCCCGGCTTTCTGTTCTGGGTCGCGGTCCTGTACGCCTGCCTGGCGACGGGCATCACCCAGCTCATCGGCCGCAGCCTGTCCAGGCTTTATTTCCGCCAACAGTCGGTCGAGGCGAACTTCCGCTTCGATCTCGCGCGCATCCGCGAATACAGCGAACAGATCGCGCTGCTCAAGGGCGAGGATCGCGAGATCGACCGCGCCGGCAGCGTGTTCGGCGACGTGGTGCGAACGATCCGCCGCATCATCCATGTGCGCACGTGGCTGATCGCCTTCAACCAGTTCTACAGCCAGATATCCGTCATTATTCCCTATGTGGTCGTCGCGCCCTTCTATTTCGCGAAAATCGTCGACTTCGGCCGCTTCAATCAGTCGGCCGACGCGTTCGGCAACGTCAACGGCGCGATGAACTTCTTCGTCGACCGTTACATCGGCCTCGCCGATTTCCGCGCCACGATCGAGCGACTGACCTCATTCGAGGACGCCATCGCCCGCACGCGCGCGGACGAGAAGAAGAGGCCGCGCCTGACGGCGGAGCCGTCGCGGGCCCCTACGCTCGCGCTGAACAACGTCGAGCTCGCGTTGCCCGACGGCCGCAAGCTCGCCCGTGTCGCCGACCTGGTGCTGGTCCCGCAGGAGCCGACGATGCTTGTCGGACCTTCGGGAGTCGGCAAGTCGACGCTCTTTCGCGCCATCGCGGGTTTATGGCCGTACGGCTCAGGCGAGATCCATCAGCCGGCCTACGCCAAGCTCATGCTGTTGCCGCAGCGGCCCTATATTCCAATCGGACCCTTGCGTGAGGCCCTCGCCTACCCGGGAGCAAGCGCCAATTTTTCCGAAGAGAAGCTGCGCGAGACGCTGATCAAGGTCGGCCTGCCGGCGCTCGCGGACCGTCTTGACGAGAATGAGAACTGGCAGATGCGCCTGTCCGGCGGCGAGCAGCAGCGGCTCGCCGTTGCGCGCGCGCTGTTGGCCGAGCCGGACTGGCTGTTCCTCGACGAATCGACCGCCTCGCTCGACGAGAAGAGCGAGGCCAATCTTTACCGCGCGATTGTTGAAACGCTACCGCGCACGACGCTCGTCTCGATTGGCCATCAGGCGACAATCAATCAGTTTCACAAGCGGCGAATCGCCTTCCAACCCCAGGCCGGAGCCCCGGCGACGGTCAGCGTCGAGCCAGAGGCTGCGACGTGACCGCGGAACAGGCTTAGAGCGAGCGGGCGAGCCGCAGCGCGCCGCGCGGCCCCTTGATCACGAGATCGCCGTTGACCAAGTCCCACTCCGGGTTGCCGATCAGCGCGGATAGGAAACCCAGTTCGAGCTGCATAACGTCTTTGGGGCACTGCTTTTTGGTCAGCGCATAGGGGCCGACGGCGAGATGCTGGTCCTTGACCGGATACAGCGTCGCCGACCATGAATTGCATCCGGTGAAGCCTGAACCGCGCAGCGTCCCGTCGATTTTCAGGCTGATGTCCAATCCAGGCGGCACTGGCTTGCCGTTCATCTCGCGCAGCGACCAGGTCTGGTCGAGCGGGAAATTCTTCTGCAGCGGCGGCAGCGGCTTGGGCGGCTCGTTATCCTCTTCGCTTTGCGGGCCTTTTTGTGCGGCGTAAGCCGCACTGGCGAAAGATAAGGCTACGGCGACGGCAGCTACGACTGAGATTGATTTCAGCATATGCGTTGGACCTCGATATCCGGAGGCGACGGCCCCTCGTTGAAGAAACTCCATGGTGCTCGGCGATGCGCCTGGCAAGGGCTTCTCTGATCCCAGAGCTAGCATTTTTTGTGGCAAAGTCTGCAGCCGGCCCCTTGAAATTGCGCCCTCTAAGCAAAAATTATTGGGCTGAGGCCAAAGGCTTCACCGCGGCGGGCGCCGCCAGTGTCTGGGGCGCCCGCCGTCATATCGCTCAACACAGAGGATGTGATCATGTCAAATTACGATCTCTCACCGTTTTACCGTTCTACCGTCGGCTTCGATCGTCTCTTTTCGATGCTCGACCGGGTGGCTGGAGGCGAGCAGAACGCGCCCACCTACCCGCCTTACAACATCGAGCGCACCGGCGAGAATGCTTACCGGATAACGCTCGCGGTGGCGGGGTTCGCCGAGGACGAATTGTCGGTCGAAACCCGCGAGAGCACGCTGACCGTGCGCGGGTCCAAAGAAACTCCCCAGAAGGACGAGAAGCGCGACTTGCTCTATCAGGGCATCGCCGCCCGCGCCTTCGAGCGCCGCTTCCAGCTTGCCGACCACGTCGTCGTGACAGGCGCTGCAAGCGAGAACGGTCTCCTGCACATTGACCTCGTCCGTGAGGTCCCCGAAGCGCAGAAGCCGCGCACGATTGCGATCAACAAGGGCGCCAAGACCCTCCAAAGCGTCAAAGCGCCGACCGCCCAGGCTGCTTAAACCCAGGCAGATCCAGCGCAAGGAAATTGGGCGTCCCAGTCGGGACGCCCTTTTTTTTGTCTATTGGAACAGCCCCGGCGGGACGATGCTCACCTTAGGGTTGTCGCTCGCCTCGGCGGGCAAGCCTTGAGCCGCGGGCGCGGAGGCCTGGAGTCCGTTGCCAGCCGCGGTCGAAGCGGAGTTGATCGGCGGCTGCGCGGAAGCAGGGTTCTCGGTCGGCTGGGGCGCCCCCGAGCCTGATCGGCCCGCTTTCGCCGTTTCGCGCGGGGCGGGAGGCGGCAGAGGTGGGTTGACGGTTGCCGCCTTGCGTTCCGTCGAAGCCGACTTTGGCTTGGCCTTCGTTCCGGCCCGAGGCTCCGCGACGCCATCAGGGCTAACGGCCGCGGGAATACGCACCTTCCCAGGACCGACGTTCGTCGTCGGTGCGAATGGGGCGGCCGGCCCGGAAAAGCGGCGGGTGAGCGGCGGCCCGGCGCCACCGTCTTGAAGCTCGCCAAACTCTCCGTCGCGGGAGGCGAGCGCGGGTCCCCAATTTCGGGCGGGCGTGGTGAAGCGCTCGAGGACTTGCCCGCTTCTGGCGTCGATGATGAGACGCTGATGGCCAGCGGGGCCGGCGCTGACATCGGCAAGATAGACCCCCGGCCGGCGAATGAGCGGCGCCGTCAGCACATATCCCTGCGCCTCGAGATTCCGTTCGATCTCACCGGGAAACGCGGCCCCCCAAGGCGGCATCCACTGAGCCGTCGCGCTGGACATGAACGCGATGGCGATGAGCGCGCCGAGCGCCGGACCCTCAAAGCGACGGCTGAGCGCTCTGTTCAATTTGATCGTCATGCTGATCGCTCCAGGGTGTTCCCCAATGCGATCCTGAGGGACCGAATGCGGCGTGGTTACGGCGTCACAACGGCTGAGTCCGCAACGTCGGCGCAAATGCTCATGAGCCGATCAATTTCGCTTGATTCGGTTTCGAACGAAGCCACCAGCCTGACCAATGTTTCGCCCTTTCGAGGGGCGCGCTCCGGCGCAACCGATCGGGTGCTCCAATCGTGGAACATTGCCCCGGCGGCGCGCCACCGCTCGACCATTGCTTTTGGCGCCACGACAAAGACTTCGTTGGCCTCCGCCGGCCACGCGAGGCGCACGCCCGGCGTCTCCGCGAGGCCGCGAGCGAGCCGACGCGCGGAGGCGTTTGCTCGTTCGGCCAGCCGCAACCACAGTCCATCAGCGAGGTAAGCTTCCATTTGCGCGCCAAGGAAGCGCCCCTTGGACAGGGTCTGACCGCCCCGCTTGCGCTGAAAGGCGAAATTCGCCGCACGCGCGGAATCGAAAAACACGATGGCTTCGCAAGCAAGCGCGCCATTCTTCGTCGCGCCAAGCGTCAGAATGTCGACCCCGGCGCGCCAAGTCATGTCGGCCGGCCGTGGCCTTGGCCGAAATGAGAGCGTTGGCGAAGCGCGCGCCGTCCATATGCACGCTGATCCCGTCGCGGTGAGCGATCGAGCTGAGCTCCGAAACCTCGCTCACGCGATAGACCGTCCCCGCTTCAGTAGCCTGGGAAAGCGACAGCGCCCCTGGTTGCGCAGACTTGACCAGCCCGCGCGGAAACCTCTCCAGAGTCTCCCGCAGGCCTTCGGGTGTGATCTTGCCGCCTTCTCCTGCGATCCCAACCAGCTTCGCGCCGGCGGTGAACAGCTCCGGGGCGCCGCACTCGTCGTCGTGGATATGCGCTTCCTCGTGACAGAAAATGGCATCCCAGGGATTGGCGAGCGCGGAAAGCGCCAGAGCGTTCGCCGCCGTTCCTGTCGTCACCAGGAAAGCGGCAACTTTGGTCTCGAAGGCTTCGCTGAGAAGTTCCTGCGCCCGCGCCGTATAGTCATCGGCGCCGTAGGCCGGCGCGTTGACACGGGAGGACGCCACAATCGCGTCCAGAATCTGGGGCGCCACTCCGGCGCCGTTGTCACTGGCGAATTTCATGCTCGCTCCGCTTGATTTGAGGAGGCAATCTGCGTCAGGTTTCGCCGCCGTGGCAATTCGCTCTCGCGCCGGGATGAAGCGGCAAAAAAATTTGTCGAGCCGCTTGTGTCGGCGGCCCATTTCTGTCATGGTCGGAAAATAGGACAGTTGTGCTGACCATTTTTTGTGCGACGAGGCTGAGGCTTCGGCGCCAATAGAAGAGCAGGGCTCAAGCGTTGTCGGATCGAGCGACAAAAACGGATCGAAAAAAATCCGACGCGTAACGCCCTTGAGCTGCGCGTTAGCAGCCGCCTTTGTCCACTATACGCCTGAAAATCTGCAATAAAGGTCGCACAAGGTGCGCGACCGCCCCGGGAGCGGAAAGATGAACGCCACAACTCGAGCGACGTTCGGTGAGTTGCGCGACGGGTTCGCGAAGGCCAACCCGGGCCGGGACCCGCTGACGCCGCCGGCGCAAGGCCTGTACGATCCCTCCAAAGAGCATGACTCGTGCGGCGTTGGCTTCGTGGCCGACATGAAGAACCGCAAGTCGCACGATATCCTCGAAAAGGGCCTGCAGATTCTGGTCAACCTCGACCACCGCGGCGCGGTGGGCGCGGATCCGTCGCTTGGCGACGGCTGCGGCGTGCTGACCCAAATCCCGCACGCCTTTTTCGCGCCGGAATGCGCCAAGCTGGGCTTCGACCTGCCGGCGCAGGGCCATTACGCGATCGGCCAGTTTTTCATGCCGCGGGGAAGCAAGGCCCGCAAGCAGGTGCAGGCGATCGTCGAAGAGGTCGTGGCGGCCGAGGGCCTCGACGCGCTGGGCTGGCGCGACGTGCCCGTCGACAATTCCGCGCTTGGCGAACGCGTCAAGGCGGTCGAGCCGGTGATGCAGCAGATTTTCATCGGGCGGCCCGCAGACCTTGCCACCGAGGACGATTTTGAACGGCGGCTCTATGTCGTGCGCAAGGTTGTCTCCAATCGCGTGGTCGCGATCGGGACGCCGGAGGTTCTCGAATATTACCCGGTCTCGATGTCCGCTCGCACCATTGTCTACAAGGGCATGGTGCTGGTGCGCCAGCTCGCGCCGTATTACCGCGACCTATTGGACCCGCGTTACGAGACCGCCCTGGCGTTGGTCCATCAACGGTTTGCGACCAACACGTTTCCATCCTGGCGTCTTGCGCACCCTTATCGGACAGTCGCGCACAACGGCGAAATCAACACGTTGCGGGGCAACGTCAACTGGATGGCGGCGCGTCAGGCGAGCGTCAACTCGGAACTTTTCGGCGCCGACATCTCGAAGCTGTGGCCGATTTCTTACGAAGGCCAATCGGACACCGCCTGCTTCGACAATGCGCTCGAGTTCCTCGTTCAGGGGGGGTATTCGCTCAGCCACGCGATGATGACGCTCATTCCGGAAGCCTGGGCCGGAAATCCGCTGATGGACGAGGAGCGACGCGCTTTCTACGAATATCATGCCGCGCTGATGGAGCCGTGGGACGGTCCGGCGGCGATGGCGTTCACGGACGGGCGCCAGATCGGCGCAACCCTCGATCGCAATGGGCTGAGGCCTGCCCGCTATTTCGTCACCGACGACGACCTTGTCGTTCTGGCGTCGGAAATGGGCGTGCTGCCCGTGCCGGAAGAATCGATCATCGCCAAGTGGCGCCTGCAGCCGGGAAAGATGCTGCTGGTGGACCTCGAGCAGCACCGCATCGTTTCGGATGCGGAAATCAAGCAGACGCTGTCGCGCGCCCAGCCGTACAGCGCCTGGCTTCGCGAAGGCCAGATCGTTCTCGAGGACCTCAACCCTGTCGAGCCGCGCACGTTACGCACTGACGTGCCGTTGCTCGATCGCCAGCAGGCTTTCGGTTACACCCAGGAAGATCTGACGATCCTTCTCGCCCCGATGGCGACGACCGGCCAGGAAGCCGTCGGCTCGATGGGCACGGACACGCCGATTTCAGCGCTATCGTCGAAATCGAAGCTGCTTTACACCTACTTCAAGCAGAACTTCGCTCAGGTGACCAACCCGCCGATCGATCCGATCCGTGAAGAGCTGGTCATGAGCCTCGTCTCCTTCATCGGGCCGCGGCCCAATCTGTTCGACCTTGACGGCGCGGCCAGACGCAAGCGCCTCGAGGTGCGCCAGCCAATCCTGACCAATGAGGACCTCGAGAAGATCCGCAGCATTGGTCATTTGGAGGATTCGTTCGACACTAGGACCCTTGACATCACCTATCCGGTGAAGAAGGGCGCGGCCGGCATGAGGGACGCGCTCAGCCGGCTTTGCGAGCGTGCGGAATCCGCAGTTCATGGCCGGTATAACATCATCATACTCTCCGATCGGATGGTCGGTCCGGATCGAATCCCGATTCCGGCCCTTCTGGCGACCGCAGCCGTTCATCATCACCTTATTCGCAAGGGACTTCGAACCTCCGTCGGCCTCGTCGTCGAAACAGGCGAGGCGCGCGAGATCCATCACTTCGCTTGTCTCGCGGGCTATGGCGCGGAAGCGATCAATCCCTATCTCGCGTTCGAGACCCTGACGGCTATGGCGAAGGATTTGCCCGAGCCGATCAGCGGCTATGAGGCGGTCAAGCGCTTCATCAAGTCGGTCGACAAGGGTCTCCTCAAGGTCATGTCGAAAATGGGCATTTCCACCTACCAATCTTATTGCGGCGCGCAGATCGTCGACGCCGTCGGCCTTTCGAGCGCGTTCATCGACGAATTCTTCTTCGGCACCGCGACCTCGATCGAAGGCGCCGGCTTGGCCGAAATCGCACAGGAGACCCAGCGCCGCCATGCGGATGCGTTCGGCCTTTCTCCCGTCCTGAGCACGGCGCTCGAAGTCGGCGGCGAATACGCGTATCGGGTGCGCGGAGAGACCCACAGTTGGACACCGGAGACAGTCTCTCTGCTGCAGCACGCCGTTCGTGGCAACGCCCGCGAACGCTACGACGCCTTTGCCAAACTGCTCAACGAGCAGAGCGCGCAATTGTTGACGATTCGCGGTCTCTTCCGAATCAAGACTGCCGAAGAGGACGCACGAACGCCTGTACCGATCGATGAAGTTGAGCCAGCCGTTTCCATCGTCAAGCGCTTCTCGACTGGAGCGATGTCGTATGGATCGATTTCGCGCGAGGCGCATACCACGCTCGCCATCGCAATGAACCGGATCGGCGGCAAGTCAAACACCGGCGAAGGCGGTGAGGAGTCCGATCGCTACAAGCGGATGGCCAACGGCGATTCGATGCGCAGCGCCATCAAGCAGGTCGCCTCCGGCCGCTTCGGCGTGACGGCGGAATACCTCGTCAACTCCGACATGATGCAAATCAAGATGGCGCAGGGCGCAAAGCCGGGCGAAGGCGGACAATTGCCCGGTCATAAGGTCGACGCGGTGATCGCCAAGGTGCGCCACTCCACCCAGGGCGTGGGCCTCATCTCGCCGCCCCCGCACCACGACATCTATTCGATCGAAGATTTGAAGCAGCTCGTTTACGACCTGAAGAACGTCAATCCTGAGGCCCTTGTTTCAGTCAAGCTGGTGTCGGAGGTCGGCGTCGGCACGGTCGCAGCGGGCGTCGCGAAGTGCAGGGCCGACCACGTCACGATCTCCGGCTTCGAGGGCGGGACCGGCGCCTCTCCGCTGACCTCGATCAAACATGCCGGAAGCCCATGGGAGATCGGTCTCGCGGAGACGCATCAGACGCTGGTGATGAACGGCCTCAGATCCCGCATCGCCGTGCAAGTCGACGGCGGCGTGCGCACCGGCCGCGACGTGGTGATCGGGGCGCTTCTGGGCGCGGACGAGTTCGGTTTCGCCACCGCGCCGCTGATCGCCGCCGGCTGCATCATGATGCGCAAGTGCCATCTGAACACTTGCCCGGTCGGCGTCGCGACGCAGGACCCGGTTCTGCGCAAGCGCTTTGCCGGCAAGCCGGAGCATGTCATCAACTATTTCTTCTTCGTCGCCGAAGAGGTGCGCGCGCTGATGGCCGAACTTGGCTACCGCATGTTCGATGAGATGGTCGGCCAGCGGCAAATGCTGGACCAGAAGAAGCTCAACGAGCACGCCAAGTCGCAGGGGCTGGACTTTTCGAACCTGTTCTTCAAGCCAACTCCCTGGCCGGAAGACACCATTCACCACAGCGTCGCTCAGGATCACGGGCTCGAGACTGTGCTCGACCGCCGCCTCATCGCAGATACCAACGACGCTGTCGAACGCGGCAAGCACGTGCGTCTCGACCTTTCCATCCGCAACGCCGATCGGTCGACCGGAGCCATGTTGTCGGGCGTCATCGCAAGGCGACACGGGAACGCCGGACTGCGTGATGAAGCGATCCACGTCAAATTCAAAGGCACCGCGGGGCAAAGCTTCGGGGCCTTCCTCGCTAAAGGCGTGACGCTCGAGCTCGAGGGACAGGCGAACGACTATGTCGGCAAGGGATTGTCGGGCGGCCGCATCGTCGTCTACCCGCCGCAGGAGGCGAGAAAGCTGACGCCGGAAACCTCGATCATCGTCGGCAACACGGTTCTTTACGGCGCGACCGCCGGCGAATGCTATTTCCGCGGCGTGGCGGGTGAGCGTTTCGGGGTGCGCAATTCCGGCGCGATCGCCGTCGTCGAGGGTACGGGCGATCATGGCTGCGAATATATGACCGGCGGTGTCGTCGTGGTGATCGGCGAGACGGGGCGCAACTTCGCTGCGGGCATGTCCGGCGGCATCGCCTACGTCCTCGACGAGGGCGGCACGTTCGCCGAGCGTTGCAATTTGGCGATGGTTGAGCTCAATCCGGTCGCCGCCGAGGAAGAGGTCATGCAGCGCCATCTGCATTCCGGCGGCGATCTCGAGCATCATGGCAGGGTCGACGTGATGCGCGACATGAGCCGATTCGACGCCGAGCGCCTGCATCAGCTGATCGTCAACCACGCGCGCTACACCGGCTCGACTCGCGCCCGGAGCATTCTTGAGGACTGGGAGGCCTATTTGCCAAAATTCCGCAAGGTGATGCCGGTCGAATATCGGCGCGCGCTGGCTGAACTCGCAGCGCAAAGCAGGCCGCCAATGCTTGTCGCTGGAGAGTGAGTCTTCCCGGCGGTAAGTTTCGCCGATCGTCGTTCGAACTCGCCGCCTGTCAATTGTGGCCGACCGTCGCTCGGAACAGCCACCCAAGATCGAGCCGGCAAAGTTCTTGCAAGATAAAGTTGGCGCGTTATTGAAGCGGACCAAGGCTCCGGGCGCGATATCGGGAGCGGCGATACCGGCTCTAGGGTACCAGGATGGGCAAGGTCACGGGGTTTTTGGAGATCGATCGCGCGGACCGGCGTTATGCGCCGGCCTCCGACCGAATCCGCCACTATCGCGAGTTTATGCTGCCATTGAGCGAGGAGGCGACGCGCAATCAGGCGGCGCGCTGCATGAATTGCGGCATTCCCTATTGTCACATCGGCTGTCCGGTCAACAACCAGATCCCCGACTGGAACGATCTCGCCTACCGCGGCGACTGGGCCGAAGCCGCGCGCAACCTGCTCTCGACCAACAACTTCCCGGAGGTCACCGGGCGCGTGTGTCCGGCGCCGTGCGAAGCCTCCTGCACTCTGAACATCCAGGACTCGCCCGTCACGATCAAGACCATCGAATGCGCGATTATCGACCGCGCATACTCCGAGGGGTGGATCAAACCGGAGCCTGCGGCCCGCAAGACAGATAAGAAAGTTGCGATTGTGGGTTCCGGTCCTGCGGGTCTCGCTTGCGCCCAGCAACTCGCGCGTGCGGGCCACGACGTTCATGTCTATGAGAAGAACGGCAAAGCCGGCGGCCTATTACGCTACGGGATCCCCGATTTCAAGCTTGAAAAGCGCCACATCGACCTGCGGGTCAAGCAGATGGAGGCCGAGGGCGTCACGTTCCACTACGACGCTCACATCGGCGTGACGGTGATGGGGCAAAGCCTCGTCGAAGAGTACGACGCGATCGCGCTTGCGGGCGGATCGGAGTCTTCCCGCGACCTGCCCGTTCCCGGCCGCGACCTCGACGGCGTTCATTTCGCCATGGAGTTCCTGCCGCAGCAGAACCGTCGTGTCTCCAACGAGCCGATTGGCACGAACGCGTCGATCGTCGCCGCCGGCAAGCGGGTCGTGGTCATCGGCGGCGGCGACACCGGCTCGGACTGCATCGGAACCTCGATCCGCCAGGGCGCTCTCAAGGTGACCCAGCTCGAGATCATGCCGATGCCGCCCAAGCAAGAGGACAAGATGCTGACGTGGCCGAACTGGCCGTTGAAGCTTCGCACCTCATCCAGCCACGAGGAGGGCGCGGAGCGCGACTTTGCGGTGAATACGGTCGCCTTCGAGGGCGATAACGGCGCCGTCACCGGTCTTCAGTGCGTGCGCATCGACGAGAAGATGAAGCCGATCGCGGGTACCGAGTTCACTTTGCCGGCCGACCTCGTTCTGCTCGCAATGGGCTTCGTCTCGCCGGTCAAGGACGGTCTTCTCGCCGAACTTGGCGTGTCGCTCGACGCCCGCGGCAACGTGCTCGCGGATACAACGAAATACGCCGCCTCGAAATCCAAGGTCTTTGCTTGCGGCGACATGCGCCGCGGCCAGTCGCTCGTCGTGTGGGCTATCCGAGAAGGCCGGCAATGCGCCGCAGCGATCGACGAGGCCCTAATGGGCTCGACGGTCTTGCCGAGGTAGCTGCCAGACTAGGGCCCGTTGGTTCGACCTATAACGCGGCTATTGCCCGCGCACCCGCGCGCATCGGGGCGTGGCGACCGAGGGATAAGCGCCGCGAGGACGGCTCTCGATCGCCGCGTCGCTCGCTGCGACGACCCTCCATCGGATCGCGAAGCGACCCGGGCGCCTCACGCCGGAATGCGCTCCTCATTTGGCGAGGGCTCGCGCAGCACGTACCCGCGACCCCAGACCGTCTCGATGTAGTTTCGCCCGCTCGACGCCGTCGCCAGTTTCTTGCGCAATTTGCAAATGAAAACGTCGATGATCTTGAGTTCCGGCTCATCCATGCCGCCATAGAGATGGTTGAGAAACATCTCCTTGGTCAGCGTGGTGCCCTTGCGCAGCGAGAGCAGCTCCAGCATTTGATATTCTTTGCCGGTCAGATGCACGCGCGCTCCGTCGACTTCGACCGTCTTCTGATCGAGGTTGACGGTGAGGTCGCCGGTGATGATGACCGACTGCGCGTGTCCTTTTGAACGGCGCACGATGGCGTGGATCCGGGCGACGAGTTCGTCCTTGTGGAACGGCTTGGTCAAGTAGTCATCGGCGCCATGGCCCAACCCTTTGACCTTGTCCTCGATGCCGGCCATCCCGGAAAGGATCAGGATAGGCGTCTTTATCTTGGTGACCCGGAGCGAGCGCAGCACTTCGTAGCCGGACATGTCCGGCAGGTTGAGATCGAGCAAAATGATGTCGTAATCATAAAGCTTGCCGAGGTCGATGCCCTCCTCGCCGAGATCCGTGACATAAACATTGAAGTTCTCGGACTTCAACATCAGTTCAATGCTTTGTGCGGTCGCCGTATCGTCTTCGATCAAAAGTACCCGCATGTTAGGCTCCCCGCCTCGCCCGTCGCTTCATGACCGCGGTTATGTACGTCGCGTTCGTGCCCAAGCCGCGCTGGCGCGACCTCGGGTCAATTCGAATTAGACACTGACCGCCATTGGTTAACAAACCCTGATTCATTTGCGCAAGCCCCCTGACCCCGTGCCGAATGATATTAGTAACAATTTGATAAGAAACAGTATTTGGGGAGACTAAAAATTAATGCATCACATCAACAAACGAACCTAACAGATTCTTTGGACTCGCGGTTCGGCGACGCGGTTGAAGGACCATGACGCACCGTGGAATTCCGCCGAAAGATTGAACCAGTCCTTCCACGACGCGCCTCTCCCAGATTGTTAACGACCCGCGTAAATGAATCGCTAACGGCCGAAACCGCGGGCCGCGTGCGGCGCTTGTCCCGGGGCGAATGTCGGTTTCGGCAGCCAAGCCGACAGGGCTCCGCTGTCCTCTGACGTAAGAAAGCAGAAACCTTCGTCATGCATCGTCCAGCCGTCTCGTAGTCGTGACCAGAGGATCGTGACGTCCTCTCGCGTTGGAGTTGCTTAAGGAGTCTGCCGGAATGAAGTCGCGGGACACGCTGATCCGTCTGAAGCGCTTTCAACTCGAGGAGAAGCGCCGACGTGTTGGGCAAATCGAGATGATGCTGGCCGAGTTCACCCGCATGACCGGCGACCTCGATCGCGAGATCGCCAACGAAGAGAAGCGCGCCGGGATCGCTGACCCCGCCCACTTCGCTTATCCGACCTACGCGCGGGCGACGTCGGTCAGGCGCGACAATCTCAAGAGCTCCATTGCCGAGCTTCTGGGTCAGATCGAGGAGGCCAAGGCCGCGCAGGAAGAAGCCGAGGCCGAGTTCCTCAAATTCGAGACGCTGGAGGTGCGTGACAAAACCAACGATCGCTTGGCCGAAGCTGTAGCACGGGCCTGAGGCGGCCGCATCGTCAATACGGCGCGCCTTGCAGATCCATAACTGCCACTGGGCGAGCCTTAGCCCCGTCGCGCCTCGTCGCGCGCTTTCCACCTTCCCATTCGCGTTGCGGGTCGGAGGCCAATGATCTAAGTCTGTCGCGAAAGAGCGATCTGTTGCCGTTGCGCGGGGGAGACTCCGGGCAAACGTTCGTCGCGCGGCACGTCGACGGCGTCGGGGGAAAGTCTCATGCTTATTGGAGTTCCGGCCGAAACGGACCCTGCTGAAACGCGCGTTGCGGCGACCCCGGAGACGGTGAAAAAATTTGTGGGACTTGGGGCGGATGTCTCAGTCGAACATGGCGCGGGCGCCAAAGCCGGATTTCCGGACGCCGAGTATCAAGCGGCAGGCGCGCGGCTCGTCTCCGCCGAAGAAGCGCTCAGCGCCGATCTGGTGCTGAAGGTCCGCCGGCCAAACGGCGGCGAAATTTCCCGCCTCAAGTCTGATGCGGTCGTCGTCGCGACGATGGACCCCTACGAACACCGCGAAGCGATCGAGACGATGGCCAAGGCCGGGGTGGCAAGCTTCGCGATGGAGCTCATGCCGCGGATAACCCGCGCCCAGTCGATGGACGTGCTGTCGAGCCAGGCGAACTTGGCTGGCTATCGCGCTGTGATCGACGCCGCGGCCGAATACGGCCGGGGCTTGCCGATGATGATGACCCCCGCCGGCACGGTCACGGCCGCGAAGCTGTTCGTCATGGGCGTCGGCGTCGCCGGCCTGCAGGCGATCGCCACCGGCCGGCGCCTTGGCGCAGTGGTCACGGCGACCGACGTGCGTCCGGCGACCAAGGAGCAGGTGGAGTCCCTAGGGGCGAAATTCGTCGCCGTCGAAGACGAGGAGTTCAAGCAGGCCGAAACCGCGGGCGGCTACGCGAAGGAAATGTCGGACGCGTACAAGGCGAAGCAGGCCGACCTCATCGCCTCGCATATCGCCAAGCAGGATATCGTCGTCACCACGGCGCTGATCCCGGGACGCCCGGCGCCACGGCTCGTCAGCGCCGATATGGTCAGATCGATGCGCCCTGGCTCGGTCATTATCGACCTCGCCGTCGAGCGCGGGGGAAACTGCGAGCTATCGCGGCCCGGCGAACTGGCGTTCAGCGACAACGGGGTCAAGATCGTCGGCTATTCCAACGTCACGCGAATCCCTTCCTCTGCCTCGGCGCTCTATGCGCGCAACCTTTACGCCTTCGCCGAAACGCTGATCGACAAGGCGAACAAGTCGCTCGCCGTCAACTGGGACGACGAACTGGTGAAGGCGACCTGCCTCACCCGTGGCGGGGCGATTGTTCACCCAAACTTCATGCCGCAATAGACGCTTGCGCGCTGTCAGCGCCGGAGAGAGCCGATGGACAACCTTGACGCCGCGATTGAAAAACTCCGAGCCGCCGCCGAGGCAGCGCGGCAAGCTGCCGAGGCGGCGCAAGCCCACAGCGATCAACTCGCGGCGGCTGGGCACGCCGCCTCCGGCGGCGCGATCGATCCGTTCGTGTTCAGGCTCGCGATTTTCGCCCTCGCGGTCTTTGTCGGCTATTATGTCGTCTGGTCGGTGACGCCGGCGCTGCACACGCCGCTCATGTCCGAGACCAACGCCATTTCCTCGGTCATCGTCGTCGGCGCCCTCCTGTCGGTCGGGGTCGCGGCTGTCGACAGCGGATCGGGATTTGCACGGCTGGTCGGCTTTATCGCGCTCATCCTCGCGTCGATAAACATCTTCGGCGGCTTTCTGGTCACCGAGCGCATGCTGGCGATGTACAAGAAGAGGGGCTGACGCCGGTGAACGCCAATCTCGCGGCCCTGCTCTATCTCGTCTCCGGCATTCTGTTCATTCTCGCGCTGCGAGGCCTCTCTTCGCCGGCGACCTCGCGCCAGGGCAACCGCTTTGGCATGATCGGCATGGGCGTCGCGGTGCTAACGACGCTGGCGGTTCGTCCGCCGTCAAGTGCGTTCTCCTGGCTTCTCATCATCCTTGGCGTCGCTATCGGCGGCGGCATCGGCGCATGGCGCGCTCGCACCGTACAGATGACGGCGATGCCCCAACTGGTGGCGATGTTCCATTCGCTGGTCGGCCTGGCCGCGGTGCTGGTCGCCGCCGGAGCGTTTTATGCGCCCGAGGCCTTCGGCATTGAAGAGGGCGGCGCCATCCACCCCGGGAGCATCATCGAGATGTCGCTCGGGCTCGCGATCGGCGCCGTGACCTTCACGGGCTCGATCATCGCATTCCTGAAGCTCGACGGGCGGATGTCCGGCGCGCCGATCCTTTTGCCGCAGCGCCACCTTATCAACGGCGGCCTCGGCGTGGCGCTCGTGCTCTTGATCGCTCTCTTCTACGCCACGCAGGCGGCGGCGTTCTTCTGGCTCATCGCGCTGGTGTCATTCGCGCTCGGCATCCTGCTCATTATCCCTATTGGCGGGGCGGATATGCCGGTCGTGATCTCGATGCTCAACTCGTATTCCGGCTGGGCGGCCGCGGGTATCGGGTTCACGCTCGGCAATCTGGCGCTCATCATCACCGGCGCGCTGGTCGGCTCCTCGGGTGCGATCCTCTCCTATATCATGTGCAAGGGAATGAACCGATCCTTCGTATCGGTCATCCTCGGCGGGTGGGGCGGCGAGGTCGCGAGCGCAGCGGGCGCAAAGGAGACCCGTCCGGTCAAGCAGGGCTCAGCCGATGACGCGGCCTTCATGATGAAAAACGCGTCGAAGGTGATTGTCGTTCCGGGCTATGGCATGGCGGTCGCGCAGGCGCAGCATTCGCTGCGCGAGATGGGGGAAATGCTCAAGAAGAACGGCGTCGAGGTCAAATATGCGATCCATCCTGTCGCCGGCCGCATGCCGGGCCACATGAATGTCCTCCTCGCCGAGGCCAACGTGCCTTACGACGAAGTGTTCGAACTCGAGGACATCAACAGCGAGTTTCCGCAGGCTGACGTCGCTTACGTCATCGGCGCCAACGACGTTACCAACCCCGCCGCCAAAACCGACCCGAAGTCGCCGATTTACGGCATGCCGATTCTCGACGTCGACAAAGCGAAGACGGTTTTGTTCGTCAAACGCGGCATGGGCTCGGGCTACGCCGGCGTCGAGAACGAATTGTTCTTTCGCGACAACACGCTGATGCTGTTTGGCGACGCGAAAAAGATGACCGACGCGATCGTGAAGGCGCTGGGCCACTAAGCGCAGCGCCGGAGCGCGGCCGCCCGTGCTGATCGCCCTTGCAGCATGCGTCACGCTTTACCTTCTGTTGTTTGTCGGCCTTTTCTTCGGCCAAAGAAAAATCCTGTTTCGTTGCGACGCCGCTGAGGTCGATCCGGCGACCCTCGGGCTCAACGCCCGGACTCTTCGGTTGAAAACGGAAGATGGGGAAAGTCTGGTGGCCTGGGGCTTTCCTCCCGCGCCAGAACGTCCTCTGATCCTGTATTTCCATGGCAATGCGGGCGGCCTCGACCTCCGCGTCGAGCGCTTTCGCGCCATGGCGAAAGCGGGGATCGGGTTGCTGGCGATCGAATATCGAGGCTATGCCAGCTCAACCGGCTCTCCGAGCGAGCAAGGGCTCAAGCTCGATGGCGAAGCCGCTTATGCGGCGGCGATCGCGAGCGGTGTCGCGCCCGAGCGCATCGTGGCTCTCGGAGAATCGCTTGGGTCCGGTGTTGCTGTCGCGCTTGCCGCTCGCCACAAGGTTGGCGCGCTTGTGCTCGAACTCGCCCTATTCCTCGATCGCCGATGTCGCGGCGGCGACCTACTGGTTCGTCCCGGTTCGCGCATTGCTTCGCGATCCGTTCCGTAACGACTTGCTGATCGGCTCGGTCACGGCGCCGACGCTGATCGTACACGGGACCAAGGATCTTGTTACGCCCATCCGCTTCGGCGAGAAATTGTTTGCACTCGCCAAATCGCCGAAAGAGTTTTGGCGCGTCGAGGGCGC
>CAWHZY010000013.1:0-112999 GCA_963833955.1 uncultured Alphaproteobacteria bacterium
TGTCGACAAAAGCCGGCATACGGCCCGAGGCGGCCTCGACGATGATGCGGCCGGTCGGCGTCGGCCGGACGTCGCGCGGGCCAATCGGGGTTGACGGGTTGACGATCACCGCCGGCAAACCATCGCTCTGGATCATCGCCTCGACCAGACGCTCGGCCGCAACCTTGCTGCGCTTATAGGCGCCGATGCCCTCGCCTTCGGCGAGCGGATTGTCCTCTGTCGAGACGGCGCCGTCAGTGAGCTTCAAGGTCGCCACGCTGCTCGTGTAGACGACGCGCTCGACACCGGCGCTGAGCGCCTCCTCCATGATCAGGCGCGTGCCTTCGACATTGCTGCGCCGAATCTCTTCCGGGTCGCGCGCCCAGAGCCGGTAATCGGCAGCCGCGTGGAAAAGGTAACGCGCGCCTTTGAGCGCCGCCGCCAGCGAGGCGCGATCGCGGAGGTCGCCCTCGCAAACGACGTCCGCCGCGTTGAGATTTGTCCGCGGGCTCGATGGACGCGCCAGAACCCGGACGGCGTGGCCGCGGGCTCTCAGCGCAGCCGCGATTGCGGAACCGAGAAAGCCGCTCGCGCCCGTGACCAGTACGGTCGAGGGCGACGCCAAGGGGAATGCGCCCTGTGTCACAGCCGCGTCCGCGCGGGCCGCGGATCCGAGATCCTGCGAAACAACGCCTTGTCCGCTTTCACGATCCATAGGCAAGACTTACCAAACCGCGCGGCGGGGTCTCAGGGCTCGCGACAATATGTCATGATGGACTGTCGTTTGGGCAAACGGCCCGAGCTGTCGCCCGAAATTTCTAGAATCCTCACGACAATCATCCAGTTTCCTGTTCACGCTCCGCAAGGCAATGTTCTCTCCGCCTATCGGGGTCAAGCGCGTTGGAGCAAATTGCTTTCGGGTCGACCGCGATCGTCTTAGCAATGACGATTCGTCCCGAACGCAACGCGCCCTGGGCTCGAAGAGGCGTCAGGCCTATTGGATGGTGACGGCCATTTGGGTGGCGGCAAGCCCCGCCGTTAACCTTCTGATTCGTCACGACATTATTCGTGGAATTGACATTTTATTGCTAATTGCGGAATGATTTGCTATCATTCGATTTATGGAAAATCATTCGAAGGGAATTCCCTTCTTCCGATTCGCCTGAAGCGAGCCCGCTACACGAGCGTTGTGTTGGTCTTGTCGGCGTCGGACCGCGCCGACGCTCGAACGGGCGATCGCCGAGCGGGCAAGCGACTCGTTATTTGCTGCGCAACCTCTTGAAAAGGCTGGATTTCGGACTCGCTAACGGCGAGTCCTCCACCAGGTAAGAGACCGGCCGAAAGTCACTTTGCAAGTTCGACCGCGCAGCTCACCAGGCCACTCGGATCGGCGCTTTGCCCAACGTGGATCTCGAACCGACCTGGCTCAAGCACCGGCTCAAAGTTCGGACCCACGAACGACAGATCCTCAACCGGAAGTCGCCAGCTCACCTCCTTGCGCTCTCCGGCCTTGAGATCGACCTTCTGCACCCCCTTAAGCTCCAACAACGGTCGCGCGACGCTCGCGACTGGATCGCGCACAAACAGGAACGCCGTCGCCTCGCCGTCCACCTGGCTCTCGTTATGGACGGCCATCGTCACCTCGACCGTGTCGCCCACCTTAACGCGGGTCGGCTTGCAGCGAAGATCGCTCAGCGCAAAGCGGCTGTATGAAAGGCCGTGTCCGAAGGGAAACTGCGGCGTCGGCGGCAGATCGAGATAGGTGCTGGAATAGTGCACTCCGGGCGCGTAAGGGCGGCCGGCGGGAAGCTCGTTGTAGAAGATCGGAACCTGCCCAACATCGCGCGGCCAGCTCACGGGCAGTCTTCCTGTCGGGTTGAATGTCCCCGTCAGAACGTCGGCGGTCGCGCGCCCCGCCTCTTGCCCGAGAAACCATGTCGCCAGCACCGCGTCGGCGCGCTCGAACAGCCACGGCGCGGTCAGCGGCCGACCCGAGGAGAGGGTCACGACGACAGGCTTGCCGAGGCCAAGTATGGCTTCGGCGAGCGCGCGCTGGCGTCCGGGCAAGCCCAGATCGGTTCGGCTCGCCGCTTCCCCGCTCATCGCCGCGCTCTCGCCGAGACAGAGCAGGACGGCCTCGGCGCCTCCGCACAGATCAACCGCGGCCGATATTCCATCCGTGCTTTCTCCCGTTATCTCGACGCCGACGGCGTGATCAATCTGGCATCGCGGAAGCGCCGCCTTGAGGCCCTCAAGGATGGACACGACGTCCTCAGGCTTGCCCGCCGAAGCCCAGGAGCCCAGCATCTCGCCCGGCGCCTCGGCCAGAGGGCCGATCACGGCGATGCGCGCGATCTTCGGCGAGAGCGGCAAGACGCCCGTACGGTTCGACAAGAGCACAATCGCCTTCCGCGCCGCGGCTCGCGCCAGTTCGTGTCGCTCCGCTGTTCGAGCCGCCCGCGATGGCGCGGATCCGCGGCGATAGGGATCATCGAACAGCCCAAGCCGCTCCTTCAGCTCGAGCACCCGCCGCACGCTGGCGTCGATCGTCGCCGTCGTTACGAGACCGCGTTCCAGCGCGGCGGACAGGCCCTGCAGGTACGCGCCGCTGGTCATATCGATGTCGACGCCGGCGTTCAGCGCGAGCGCGGCGGCCTCGACGAGGTCCGCCGCAACGCCATGATTGAGGAGTTCCGCAACAGCGTTGTAGTCGCTGATCAAGACGCCCTTGAAGCCGGCGACTCCCCTGAGCCAGCCTTGCAGCAGCTTGGCGTTGGCGGTCATCGGCGCGCCGGAAACATCGATGAACGCCGGCATGATCGCCGCAACCCCTGCAGCGACCGCGGCCACAAATGGCGGCAGGTAAATCTCGTGCAGCGTCCTCTCGGACACTTCCGCCGAGGCATATTCGCGGCCGGCGGTCACGGCGCCATAGGCGCACAGATGCTTGGCGGTGGCCGCAACGCTATCCGGGGCGGCAAGATCGGGTCCCTGGAAGCCCCGCGTCTTGGCCGCCGCCATCTGCGAGGCGACCCAAGTGTCCTCCCCCGGACTCTCGATGATGCGTCCCCAGCGCGGATCGCGCGCCACGTCGAGCATTGGCGCAAAAGTCAGCGCGACCCCGTCGTCCGCAGCCTCTTCGGCGGCGACGCGCGCCGTCTTCTCCCACAGATCAGGCGCGAACTGACACGCTTCCGCCAACGACACCGGAAAGATCGTGTGGTGGCCGTGGATCACGTCGAGACCCATGAGGAGCGGAATACCGAGACGGGATTCTTCGACCGCGAGGCGCTGGACGGCGCGCGTTTCGTCCGCGCCCCAGAGGTTGAGCAGGTTTCCGATCCGCCCGGTTCGAATCCCCTCCTGCAAATCGCGAAGTTCGCCGGGGCCGGTCACCACGCGGGACGCAGCGACCATATTGAGCTGCCCGACCTTTTCCTCGAGCGTCATCTTTTGCAGCAATGCGTCGATGCGTCCCATGCGCTTGCCTTATCTTGAGCGGTCGACCGATGGTTCCGACCGCGATTGTCTTTGGAGCGGAACGAGCTTTCACAAGCGGCCTCTCCGATAAACCATCAATCTAGGCTCCTGGCGCCCGCAAGACTGCGGCGCAGGATCGTGCGAGAATAGACGCGGGGGAAGGGAATTCGATGGCGGAACAATCCAAGGAACCATCAAAGGGCGCCGACAACACGGATAGCGCCTCGCTCAAAAGTCTGTTCTCCGACGTCATCTGGATGGCTTCGGCGTTTTGGGTTTCGCGCCAGCGCAACAGGCTCCTGGCCTTGGCCGGCGGGCTAATCGTCGTTGTCGGCGCCACAGCCTACATGCAAATCAGACTCAATTCCTGGAACCGCCCATTCTACAATGCCCTGACCAACAAGGACATGGCTGGCTTCCTCGCCCAGCTTTGGGTCTTTGGCGAAATCGCGGGCATATTGCTCGTTCTTAACGTGGCGCAGATGTGGCTCAACCAGAGCTCGAAGGTCGTTTTGCGCCAAGGTCTGGTGAACGATCTCCTGGACCAGTGGCTCAAGCCCAAGCGCGCGTTCCGCCTTTCGAATTCGGGCGCGCTCGGCGCTAATCCCGACCAGCGCCTCCAAGCCGACGCCCAGCATCTGACCGATCTTTCCACCGACTTAGGCGTCGGCCTCCTGCAGTCGAGCCTGCTTCTGCTCACCTTCGTCGGCGTCCTTTGGGGGCTCTCGAACGGCCAGTTTCTGCCGATCGCTGGCCGTGAGTTCGCGCCGCCCGGCTATCTCGTATGGTGCGCGCTGGTCTACGCGGGCGTCGCGTCGTTCATCAGCTGGCTTGTCGGCCGTCCGCTGATCGATCTCAATGCCGAGCACTATGCGAAAGAGGCAGATTTTCGTTTCGCGCTCGTGCGGATAAACGAGCACATCGACGGCATCACCCTCTACGGCGGCGAGACCGACGAAAGAGGCCGCCTCAATGGCGTGTTTGGCGACGTGCTCGACATTTCATGGCGGATCGTCAATGCCGTGACGCGGCTGACTTGGGTCACCGCCGGCTACGGATGGTTTACGATCATCGCGCCGATTCTGGTCGCCGCCCCCGCTTATTTCCGAAGCAGCATAAGCTTCGGCGAACTCATGGTGATTGTCGGCGCCTTCAATCAGGTGCAAACGGCTCTTCGATGGTTCGTCGACAATTTCTCCAACCTCGCGGACTGGCGGGCGACGCTTTTGCGTGTGGCGCGATTCCGGAAGGCGATCTTGGGCATGGATGATCTCGGCCAAGCAGCGAGCCGCATCCAATTCGCCGAGACAGATGATCCGTCGATAAAGATCGACGATCTGCACGTCGCCTCCCCGGCGGGCTGCGTCATGCTGAGCGAACCGCACGCGGACATCGACGCCAACGAACGGGTTCTTATCGCCGGCGAAAATGGCGAAGAAAAAGCTTTGCTGTTTCGCGCCATCGGCGGCCTGTGGCCGTGGGGCAGCGGCCAGATCACCCATCCCGCACGCAGCACGATCATGTTCATGCCGGTGCGGGCCTATATTCCTCCAGGCTCCCTTCGCGAGATCGTCACCTATCCGCGCCCGACTGAAACTTATGATCATCCGACAGTCGTCAAGGCGCTGGCCGCCGTTGGACTGGAGCACCTCGAGCCGCACCTTGACATCGTGGACCGATGGGACCGGGAATTGACCGACGACGAGAAGCAATGCCTCGCCTTTGCCCGGGTGGTCCTGCAAAAGCCTGGCTGGGTCGTGGTGAACGACGCGCTCGACGCGCTCGACCCGACTTCGCGCGAGCGCATCAGGACGCTGTTCTCGAACGAATTGGCAGAAATCGGCGTCATCAACATCGGGCATGACCAGCCGGAGACCGGCTTCTATCTCCGCAAGCTGCATCTGGTTATGGATTCCGGTGGCCAGAAGTTCGAGCCGGGACGTGAACAGCCAATGGCTGCGCCCGAGAAACCCGCCGAATCCCTCTCCGCTGACTGAACAGGACGACGATGCCGCACTCCGCGAAAACCAAGCCGCAACCCAAGGAACCCAGGCGAAAGGAGAAGCTGTCCGACGAGAATTTGCTGGACCTCGTCCAGCGCCAGACCTTCCTGTTCTTTTGGGACGGCGCCCAGCCGACGAGCGGACTTGCGCGTGATCGCACGGGACGGTCCAAGGATCCGGCGGACGACATCGTGGCCACCGGCGGATCCGGCTTTGGCGTCATGGCCATGATCGTGGCTTGCGAGCGCGGATGGGTGACGCGACCCGAGGTGCTCGCTCGCCTCTCGAAGGCGCTGGACTGCCTCGAGAGGGCGACCTGCTATCACGGTCTCTACCCCCATTTCATGCACGGCGACACCGGAGCCACGAAGCCGTTCAGCCGAAAGGACGATGGCGCCGATCTGGTGGAAAGCGCGTTCTTGTTTCAGGGACTCCTATGCGCGCGCGCCTACTTCGATCGCGACGCGCCGGAAGAGAAGCGCATTCGTGATCGCATCACCTATCTCTGGAGCGAAGCCGAGTGGGATTGGTACACTCAGGGCGCTCGAACCGCGCTCACTTGGCACTGGAGCCCGACCAACGGCTTCGCGCTGAACCATCCCGTCCGAGGCTGGAACGAGTGCCTCATCGCTTATGTTCTGGCCGCTTCCGCGCCACGCTATGCGATGCCAGCTGAAGCCTACCATGAGGGCTGGGTCCAAAGTCGCCAGTTCGTCAACCGTCGCAGTTTCGAGGGCGTCGAGCTTCCGCTCGGACCGGACGCGGGCGGACCGCTCTTCTTCACCCATTATTCCTTCTGCAGCATCGATCCGCGCGGGTTGAGCGACGCCTACGCGGACTACTGGAAGCAGAACGTCGCTCACACGCACATTAATTACGCTTACTGCGTCCGCAACCCGCTCGGGTTCAAGGGCTACGGGCCGAACTGCTGGGGTCTCACGGCCGGCGACTCGGTCAAGGGCTACGATGCGCATTCGCCCGGCAACGACAAGGGCGTCATCACGCCGAGCGCGGCCCTGGCGAGCTTCCCCTACTCGCCGACAGAGGCGATGGCGGCGCTTCGACACTTCCATGACAATCTGGGCGACAAGATTTGGGGACGGTACGGCTTCATCGACGGTTTCAGCGAGCAATTTGACTGGTACGCAGACAGTTACCTCGCGATCAGCCAGGGCCCGATCGTGGTCATGATCGAGAATTACCGAACGGGTCTCATCTGGAAGCTGTTCATGGGCATTCCAGAGATCCGCGAGGGCATGAAGAGGCTGGGCTTCAAGAGTCCGCATTTCGCTTTAGCGGGATCGTGACTTCGCTCGACGACTGGATCGATCAAGAGGCGCGCTTCGCCGCGGGTGCGATGCTGCGGGCCGTCTCAGCGACGAACCTCATCAAGGAACGTCCTGGTTTCGGGCAGCGGGTCGTGCCTGCGCGAGGGTCGGTACTGGCCTCGCCGGTTCCCGCGGCTTACGATCCCGACCCCGACTATTTTTTCCACTGGTTCCGAGATTCGGCGATCATCATCGACGCGTTGCGGGTCGCTGAGGTCGAGAGGCTCGAGACGCAAGCTGCTGTCGAGCGCTTGCGCGAGTTTGTCGCATTTGATCTGGCGGTCCGCAAGCTGGACGGACGCGAGTTCGTGCGTCGGGAACTCTTCCGAGAAAAGGTTCAGCCCTCCTTCCTGCAATATGTGCGGCCCGACGATGAGATCGCCGCGGTCTTTGGCGACGCGGTGCTGGCCGAGGCCCGAGTCAATCCAGATGGAACCCTCGATTTTACTCGATGGGCGCGTCCCCAGAATGATGGACCGGCGCTGCAGGTCCTGGCGCTCACGCGATGGCATAACGCGCAGCCGGACCTTGATGACGCGCTCCAGGCTGGAATGCAGGACCTGTTGACCGGCGATCTCAACTTCATCGGGACCCACGCAGCCGAGCGCTCGTTCGACATCTGGGAGGAAGAGTTCGGATATCATTATTATACGCGGCTGGTGCAAGCCGAGGCGCTCGTTCGCGGCGCTGAGTGGCTCGAACAAAATGGCGACGCAAGACAGGCGGCCGCCCGCCATTCCGTGGCGGACGCCCTCATCTCGACCCTCGACGCCCATTGGAGTGCGGCTGACTGCTATTATCGATCAAGGACCGATGTCGCCGGAGGCGTTCCGGGAAAGACTCTCGACATTGCCGTGATTCTTGGCGTGCTTCACGCTGGGCGCGCGAAGGGAGCCCATAGCGTGCTCGACCCGAAGAGCCAGGCCACACTGGCCGCGCTCGAAGACTTGTTCAACGCTGAATATCCGCTCAACCAGGAGCGGCCGGCTGACCAGGGACCCGCGATCGGACGCTACGCAAAAGACACATACTACGGCGGCAACCCCTGGTATCTGGCGACGCTCGCCGCGGCCGAGTTCTATTTCAAACTGGCGATTGCGCTGCGATCAGGCGCGGAGATGCCCGTGACCAGCGACAACGCGCACTTTCGTGAGCACTTAGGCGGGGAGCGTCCTGCGCAGGCTGCTTTCAGGCGTGGCGATACGTTCATGCGCACAGTTCAGGCCCACACGCCGCCGAGCGGAAATCTCTCCGAACAGTTCGATCGCGCAACGGGCGCACAGACTTCGGCCAAACACCTCGCCTGGAGCTACGCCGCCTTCATCACCGCCGCCGCGAGCCGCCGCCAGGCCGTCCAGGCCATTCGAGACTGAGGTCTCTGCGCAACTTCCTCAAGCCCGGCGTCACGATTCGCTTACCAAACTGGCGCCGCAGCCCGAAGGCGTGGCGGATCAGCATGTTGGCGTAGAGGCCGGGCCCGCTTGAATAGACGCGCCAACCCCCATCGACGGCGATCGAGTTAGCTCTGACCCGCGCCCATTCGTCGCTCGCCTGATACCGATCCGGGAAGGCCGCGTCACTAGAGCTGAAATAAGAATTTCGCTGCCTCAGCGAGGCGTGCGGAAGCTGGTCAGTCACTGCGATCGGGTTTGCGACCAACAGCGCCTCCCACAGCGCGTCAAACTCGCCGACGTCGCTCATGGCCTCGCCATAGCGAAGGTGCGAGTGCGTATACATGAGTCCGATCTCGCGGCCGAAAAACGCAGCCGATTCCGCACGTTGAAAGAATGTCTCCGGTCCCCCGTGATAGACGATCGGCTTGTCCATCAGCCGCGCGCCGTCTGAAAAAAGAAGATGCTTGCGAATGAGCCTCAAGTGCTTGCGCGCCTGGGCCTGCGTGAACAGGCCGCCGATCATGCTCTGCGTCATCGGCAGGAGCGAGTAGGCAAGGCCCGTCTTCCTGTCGCTTGGGTGCAGCAAGAGCTCCGGCTCGCCACCGTCAGGCCGGAATACGCCATAGCCGGCGACCACTCCGTCGCGGAGGAGATGCGCGTTGAAGTCCTTGCGCATGGCAGTGGCAAGCGAGTCGAGCTCCTTGGCGCGCTTGGACCCCCGTTTCGCCTGACGGAGGATCTCGGCGTAGCGGCGTAGCTGCTCGTAAAGCAGAGCCACCGTCCAGGCGCTCGTCATCCAATCGCTTGTCGTCGGATCCACGGGTCGCAACAAATCGTTCCAGTCGCCGTGGCCATAACGAACAAGGTTCGTGCCGGGAATGAAGCGCGCGCACACCGTCTCGATCAGCTTGTCGATGTGAGCAGTCACCGGGTCGACGTGCGGCGTCTTCTCGAAATTATCGACGCGGCGCCACGCAATCGGCTCGTCGAGGAAGGCAAAATCGCCGGTGGCCTCGATATAGTCGCAGAGCGCCTTGAGCGGCCAGACTATAATGTCGCCGTGCGACTCTCTGTCCTGCACGACGGAATAGGGTTCGAGCATGAACCATTGCGGCCAGTCGCCGCTCTCTTCGTATTGCTGAGCGAAGAGAATGCGCAGAATCTCTTTGACCGATTGATCATGTTCGAGCGTCAGCAGGAGTTCGACCGAGCCCTGGCACACGTCACGCGTGCCCCAGGCGCCGCCGGTATATTGTTCGAGGCCGTGCGGCGCCGTGAGGTGGATCATCCCGTCATGCGCAAGCCAGGGCAGGACCGTGTCGACGGCGAGCGCGTCCGCCGAATCCTTGGCGCTCTTCACCCGAACCCCACGGGTAAGGTTTCGCCAGAACCGATCGGCAGGCTTGAGCATCGCCGCGTCGTCGACCGGCTTCGAATACTTGGACGAAAGCGCATCGGCCTTCTTTGGGTCGGTCATCGACCCTACGACCGCGAACACGAATTCGTTCGTCGGCTTCGTGCGGATCGCGGCGTATCCACCGCTGCGGCGCCTGCCGTCGGCGTAGAGCAGTTCGTCGCCGCCAATGGCTTCGATTCGTCCCGGCGTGCTTGTCACCAAACGGTAGAGAGCTTCCGGATATTGCTGGCCCCATCGGTCGTTGAGATCCGGCCTGAAAGTGAAGCGCTTTCGTTTCGAGTCGATCTCGATGCGACCGGCAGGGCCAAACTCCTGCTCCCCAAGAACAAGATGACCGAGAACAAGAAAGCGCGATCTTGGCCCGTCGACCGTAACGCGCCACTGCATGGCGGGTTCATCGCCGCAAACGGTTGCGGAGACCGTGACCGTTCGCTTGTCCAGACGATAGACCCAGCGGCAGTCGCTGAGGCCCATTTCAAATGCGGAAGGGACCGTCAGCAGGCGCCAGCCGTCCTTCGTCTCTATCAACATGCGCAATCCGCTCGCGCGGGTGATGTTGTAGGGATCGCGGGAGACGGAAAAGAGCTTGTGGAATGATGTGTTGCCAATGGTGAGTTGCGCGCCGAACACGCCGTGCATCCACGCGGTCGCGCATAGAATCGTCTCGTCTGGCAGCAACTCCTGACCGCTGCGCATGAGCGAACCGTGGCGCCGGACCACGATATGCTCCTTGTCGCGCAGGACGACATGGCGGCTGTGCGTTCTTCCCGGAACAAAGAAAGACAGAATCTGGTCGCCGGCCCGTTCGACATGCGTCCGCCGGCGGTATCGCGCTCGGACCGCTTGATCATCGAGCGTTTCCGCGACGGCGGAACGGGCGTCATGGAGCAGACTTCGCGGCGGGGCCAACAAAGCGACATCGCGCTCCGACCAGTCTTTGCTGGCGCCCACGACGGCGTCAATCTGGCTCAGGTCGGCGTCGCTCGACGCCTCAGGGTGGTCGGGCTGAAAGAAGCCAAAAAACGTCCATGACGTCGCCCCGCCGGGCTCGATCGTTACAGCCTTTGATTGTAGAGCTGCGCATGCCGTCTCGTACTGAAGGCGTTCTGATGGCAAGTTCGCCCCGAATGGAACGCCCATTTGATCGGCGTCGCGGTATGCCGGCCCCATCAGTTGCCGAAAATCCGTCGCGTAGCCTGCGGCGCTCTCCAGGCAGCCGTGGGCCACCCAAGGATGCGCTCCGCCCTGCGACAGGTTCTGCCTGCCCATCAGAACATGGTTCAAGTCTGGATGGACCGCGACGTGATGGTCAAGATACTGACTGGCATAGGCCTCGTTGTTCATCAGGAAGCCCTGATCGCCGAGCCCGAGATCCTGGATCAGAACAGCGTCGCATGGGAGCTTCTGGTCGCGGTCGTTGGCGAGTTCGACCCGCCAAAACCACGCGTTCAGCCGCGGGTGAAGCCAAAGCGTGACCCGATGTCTGAACCCGCTCCCTTCTCCTTCCCACACATAGCGGTCGTCCGAGGACCCGACGCGAAGCCCAGCTTCGGGCCCCATCAACGACAGAGTCGTCGGCTGACGCCCGCCCAGACGCAGATAGAGGCGCGCCATCCCGTTGCCGATCGGCAAGGCGAGCGTTTGATTGACGACGACCCGACGGTTCGCTTCACTGTGCTCGATGGCGAAGATCGCGCCGGTCGGCAGGAGGCTGACCGAAAGCCCCGACCCGTTGGCGATCCGCAAAAGGTCGAGTTCGTCTCGGCGCGGCGTCGTCAGGATCTCAATCGACGCATCCAACATAGCCCCTCCCGTTGCCCGCGATCTTTCTTACATCGGCTAGCCGGCCGAGTCTGGAAAGGCGCGTCAGCTCACTCCGATTGCTCCCGCGAGTTTGATACTAACCGGCCGCAATCCCGATGTGGAGGTTGTTCGCCGGCGCAAAAGCCCGTGTTTCATCCGGAGAAGGATGCCCGCGAAGATGAACGCGGACGGGAATTGCGCTATTGAGCGTCGACGGGTCTGGATCAGAAATCGGCGCTACGGGTTCGGGTGAGGCGATGGAAACAAAATTTCCGAGCTATTGGATGTGGTCGGAAGCCTTCGAGGTGCTGGCCCGCGCGGAGCGCATGCACCGGCAATTCATTCAGCCGTCCGGCTCCCGTTCCCCGGTCGCCTGGGAGCCGCCAGTCGACATTTTGGAGACGGAACGCGCAGTGCTGGTGCTGGTCGCGCTGCCGGGCGTCGATTTCGACGAGGTCAAGGCGGTCATCAATCAAGATGACTTGTTAATCTCGGGATCTCGGACTTATCCCGACGAGATGCGCACCGCGATCATCCATCGGCTCGAACTGCCGCAAGGCCGATTTGAACGCCGCATCCGTCTGCCTCCGGGACGCTACAGCGCCATCCACCGGTCGCATTCGAACGGCCACATGCTCATAACGCTGCAAAAATCGGGAGCCGCCAATGGCTGAGGCCGAAATAGGCTCCGAGGGCGCTCTCGGCGCGGCGCCTTCGCCGCCGTTGCCGCCCGACGCCCTGATCATCGTGCCGGTGCGCGGGTTGGTGCTATTTCCAGCGACTGTCCTGCCGATCACGCTTGGCCGTCCGCGTTCGGTGCTTGCGGCGCAGGCGGCGGTGCGGGAGCAAAAGCCGGTCGGCATCGTGATGCAGCGGAACGCCGAGATGGCCGATCCCCTGCCAGTCGACCTGCATCGCATGGGAACAGTCGCCAATATCGTTCGCTACATAACGGCGCCGGACGGCTCGAACCATCTCATTTGCCAGGGCGAGCAACGGTTCCGGGTCGTCGACTATCTGAGCGGCTGGCCGTTTTTCGTCGCCCAGACGGAAAGGATCCCCGAGCCCAGTCCGACGTCAAACGAGATCGAGGCCCGTTTCGTTCACCTCAAGGGCCAGGCGATCGAGGCGATCCAGCTCCTGCCGCAAGCGCCCAACGAATTGCTGGCGACCATCCAGGGCGTCGATTCCCCGGGCGCGCTCGCCGATCTGGTGGCGACTTTCATGGACGCGACGCCCGACGAGAAGCAGGAGATCCTCGAGACGGTGGACATCGGCGCCCGGATGGAGCGGGTGTCCCGACTGCTCGCGCACCGGATCGAGGTGCTTCGGCTCTCGCAAGAGATCGGGCGGGAAACCAAGGCCTCCCTCGACGCCCGAAACCGCGAGGTCCTGCTGCGCGAGCAGATGGCGGCCATCCAGCGCCAGCTCGGCGAAGCGGATGAGGGAAAGTCCGCCGAAATCGCTGAACTCGAGAAGGCGATCGCGAACGCGCACATGCCCAAGGAGGTCGAGGACCAGGCGCGCAAGGAATTGCGCAGGCTTCAGCGCATGCCCGAGGCTGCGGGCGAGTACGGCATGGTCCGGACCTATCTCGACTGGCTGGTGGACCTGCCGTGGGCGCTGCCCGACGAGGCGCCGATCGACATCGCCGCCGCGCGCCGCATCCTCGATGAGGATCACTTCGGGCTCGAGAAAATCAAGCGCCGGATCATTGAATATCTCGCCGTTCGCAAGCTCTCGCCGGACGGCAAGGCGCCGATCCTCTGCTTTGTCGGACCTCCCGGAGTCGGCAAGACGTCGCTCGGCCAGTCGATCGCGCGCGCCATGAACCGCAAGTTCGTCCGCGTCAGTCTCGGCGGCGTGCACGACGAAGCGGAGATCCGCGGCCATCGGCGAACCTATATCGGCGCCCTGCCCGGCAACATCATCCAGGCGATCCGCAAGGCTGGGACCCGCGACTGTGTGATGATGCTGGACGAGATCGACAAGCTCGGCGCCGGCATCCAGGGCGACCCGGCCTCCGCGATGCTGGAGGTGCTGGACCCTGAGCAAAACAGCACCTTCCGCGACAATTACCTCGCCGTGCCGTTCGACCTCAGCCGCGTCGTGTTCATCGCCACGGCGAATATGCTCGACACTGTTCCAGGGCCGCTTCGCGACCGCATGGAGATCATCAGTCTTTCCGGCTACACGGCGAGCGAGAAATTCCAGATCGCGCGCCGCTATCTTGTTCGGCGTCAATTGAAGGCCAACGGCCTCAAGCCGGAACAGGTCGAGATCGCCGATGACGCGCTTAAGGGAATCATTGAGCGCTACACGCGCGAGGCTGGCGTTCGCAGCCTGGAGCGCGAGATCGGCCGAGTGCTGCGCCAATCCGCCATGAGGGTCGCGGAGGGCGAGACCGGCCCGATCACGATCACGGACGGCGATCTCCTGGGCATCCTGGGGCCGCCAATCTTCGAGGACGAAGTCGCCATGCGCACCAGCGTCCCGGGCGTCGCGACGGGCCTCGCCTGGACGCCGGTCGGCGGCGACATCCTGTTCATCGAGGCGACCGCCACCCCGGGCGCGGGGCGGCTCATCCTCACCGGCCAACTGGGCGACGTGATGAAGGAGAGCGCGCAGGCCGCGCTCAGCATCGTCAAGAATCGCGCGGTCTCCTATGGCATCGACCCGGCGCGCTTCGAGAAGACCGACATCCACGTGCATGTGCCGGCGGGCGCGACGCCGAAAGATGGGCCCAGCGCCGGAGTGGCGATGTTCATGGCGCTCGTCTCGCTCATGACCGATCGCACCGTGCGCAGCGACACCGCGATGACCGGCGAGATCAGCCTGCGAGGTCTCGTGCTTCCGGTCGGCGGCATCAAGGAGAAAATCGTCGCCGCGCACAGGGCCGGACTCCGGCGCATCATGCTGCCCGCGCGCAACCGGAAAGACTTCGAAGACATCCCCGAGGAGGTGCGGCAGCAATTGACGTTCACATGGCTCGAACGGGTGGATGACGCGGTTTCCGCCGCGCTCGAGCCGGCGCGAGACCTCGTCGCTGAATAGTGCCGGTTCGCCCGGGGCGTAATGCGGACCGCTGCCCTCACCGCAGGAAACATCAGTGGGCGGATTGGGCCCGTCGCCTAGCGGCCGAAACGTCCGTGGCCGAAACCGCCTCGGAGTCAGAATTGCCAAAATGCGTGCGGACATAAGTGACGACGTCGGCGACCTGCGCGTCGGTCATCATGTCGCCGACCGGCGGCATGCCTTTCAGCCCGCCAAGTAAGACACTCAGCATGAAGTCAGCCGAATCAAGGTCCTTGTCGTCCGCGAGCGGCGGATAGGCGCCGGCGCCGACCGCGCCCTTCGCGTCCGGCTGATGGCAGGCGGCGCAGACATGACTGTACAGGTCCGCCCCGCCCTGTTCGGAAAATTCCCACCCCTGACTCATGCCGGCGTTCTTCGCCGGCGCTTCATCGGCCAGCGCCGGCGCACCAGCGGCCGCCGAAACGACGAGCGCGACCGCGCGCAGCACGACAAATCTCATGATGCGACCACGCGCTTGTGCAGACGCTGGATCGCGTCCAGAGCCGAGAGGATGGCGCCCTCCTGCCAGGCTGGAATGTAGGAGGCATGTTCGCCAGCCAGCACAATTCGGCCGTCGATCTGACAGAGGTCGTTGTAATGCGCTTTTCGCGCTTCATCCGACCAGTCGCCCGCGCAGCCAAGGGTGAACGGGACCCGGCTCCAGGCGACCGAAACGCCGCTCTCGAACGCGGTCAGATATTGCGGGTGGATCTGGGCGCCGAACGCAACCGCGCGCTTCACTCGCTCGGCTGGCGGCAACGCCGTGAACTCGTAAGAGTTTGGTCCGTCGAATGTGTATCCGCCGAGCAGCACGCCCTTGCCGCCGGCGTTGAAATTCGTGCTGGGATAAGAAATCTGGCGGATCGGCAAGTCGGTGTAACTGATGCCGCCAAAAATGTGCTCGTCCTCCTCCCAGAACCGGCGCGAGAACTGCAAGCCAAACTTCACCGCGGACGCATAAGGAACAGCGTCAATCGCCGCCTTCATAGGCGCGGATACGTTGATCGGGATCTGGCTCAGAATGCTGAGCGGAAGCGTGCACACGCACCAGTCGGCCCTCGCCTCCTGGGCGCCGCCGCCGGCGAGGTCCTCGAAGGCGACGGTCACACCCGTCTCGTTCTGCTGGATGGCGACGACTTTGGCGCCATATCGAATGCGATTCGGAATCTGCCGCGCGAAAGCCTCGCCGATCCGGCCCATGCCGCCGATCGGCTGGAACATGGTGGTCTGAAAATCGTAGAGCAGGAAACTCTGCAGGCCCCGCCACAAGCGAGAGGTCAGAATATCGTGCAAGCCGATCGGCTCGCCCGCGATCGGCTCCGCGCCAAGTCCGCCTCCGGGATGCCTGGCATAGCCGCGATGAGCCGCTAAATCCTCGCCGCCCCGGTAGCAGAAGTCCTTGTCGAGCGCGCCCAGCGACCGCAACGCCTCGAGCAGAATTTCGCGGTCCTCGGTCGACACAACGTCGTCGAGCGCTCCCTTTCGGGTCGCCTTGGCCAGGAGCTCGGCGACGCCGCCGTCGAAATCGGCCTTGATCTCGCGAATGCGCTGCGGCTTGCCGTCGAACGCGTTTGTCGAATGCAGATAGGCGTTGTGGTTGAGCTGAATGAAGGGTTCGAGCGCGACCCCGAAACGGCGGCAATAATCCAGGATCGCGTAATGATGGTAGGGAATGCGCCATGGGCCGGGATTGAGATAGAGGCCGGGGTCGAACTCGCATTTTTGCGTCGCGCCGCCGAGCTCCGTGTAGACGTCGCCGCCCCGGAGGCTCCAGTTCCGCCCGCCCGGGCGCGAATTGTATTCGAGCACGCTCACTTTGTAGCCGGCGCGCTCGAGCTCGATCGCCGCGGTCATTCCGGCGAGCCCTGCGCCTAGAACGACGACCGAGGCGCCCCTGGGATCGCCGTCGAGCCTGATCGGGCCTCGATATGACGATTCCTCCGCGTGTCCAAGGCGGGTCATCGCCTGGTAGGCGGCCGCTCCGCCGACGCTCGCGCCAATGATCTCGAACAATTGTCGCCGGCTGAGGGCCGGCGTAGCCTCATTCATTGTTCAGTCCAGTTTCCATCGGAGGGAGGATTGTCGCACCGCGGGTTGAATCGCGCAAAAACGACGAAAGTCCTGCGCTACGATCGGCGCTCAAACTCGGCCAGAACCTCAGCGAGCGAATGAGCGTGCGCGAGCACGAGATCCGCCGCGGCCGCGATGTCGTCGATCGACGCATGCGGCAGTCCGCCCGACGGAGCGATGTCGCTGATCAGCGCGACGATGTTCCGGTCGTCGGGATAAAGCGGCGGCTTGCCGTTGGCGGCGCGAAAGACCTCGATCTTCGGCAGGAGGTCGCGTTTGAAGCCCTCGACCAGGACGAGATCGACCTTCTTGAGCAGCCGCAAAAGTTCGGCCAGCGACGGTTCAGGCGCTCCTCGCAATTCCCGCATCAGCGCGACCCGCTTGGCGGAGGCGACCAGCACTTCTTCCGCGCCCGCGGCGCGATGCTCGTAAGAGTCCTTGCCCGGCTGGTCGAGGTCGAAGTTGTGGTGGGCGTGTTTGATCGTCGAAACGCTGAAGCCGCGGCGATTCAGTTCCGGAATGAGCCGGACAATGAGCGTGGTCTTGCCCGCTCCGCTCCATCCGGCGAAGCCGATTACGCGCATGGCCTGTCCTCGTCTTCCACGTCTAACTCGGTGTCTACAGCATGGAGCGACCAGGTTGAACCGTAGCCGTCATTGCGAGCGCGAGCCGAAGCAATCCAGAGAACATAGAGCGCTCTGCAACTCCTGGATCGCCGCGTCGCCATAGCCCATCCGAAAGGACGGGCGTCTTTCGACGCCCTGTGGCTCCTCGCGATGACGGCATCCAACGACATAGGCAAAACGCCTTTGGCGAGAATAAGATCGCGCTGGCCGCCATTTGGCCTGCGCACGGGTTCTGGCGGCCGGGAGCTTACGATGTCTGACCCCGCCCACGTTTTCGCCGCGTTCCGCTCCGAGGTCATGGCCCAAACGCCGCTCAGGAACGCCATCACCGCCGCCTACCGCGCGCCCGAACCCGAGTGCGTGCCGCCGCTGCTTAAGCTGGCCGCCGCGAGCGCGGACGAAGCGAACCGCATCCGGACGCTCGCCGGCGACCTGGCCGCCAAGCTCAGGGCAAAAACGCGGACGAAAGGGGTCGAAGGCCTGATCCACGAGTATTCGCTGTCGAGCCAGGAGGGCGTGGCGCTGATGTGCCTCGCCGAAGCGCTCTTGCGCATTCCGGACGCCGCCACGCGGGACGCGCTGATCCGCGACAAGCTCTCGCCGGGCGACTGGCGCGCGCATGTCGGCCACAGTCCGTCGCTGTTCGTCAACGCCGCCACCTGGGGCCTGGTGCTGACTGGCAAGCTCGTAACCACGACCAGCGAGCAGGGTCTGTCGGCGGCGCTGACCCGCCTCATCGCACGCAGCGGCGAGCCGATCATCCGCGCCGGCGTCGACGTCGCGATGCGGCTCATGGGGGAGCAGTTCGTCACCGGGCGCACGATCGACGAGGCGCTCTCAAACAGCCGCGAGCGCGCGGCGCGCGGCTTCACCTTCTCCTATGACATGCTGGGCGAATCTGCGACCACCGCCGAGGATGCGGCGCGCTATCTCGACGAATACGAACGCGCGGTGCACGCGATCGGCCGCGCCTCGCGTGGCCGCGGCATCTATGAAGGGGCAGGCATCTCGATCAAGCTTTCGGCGCTGCACCCGCGCTACCAGCGCATCAAGCGCGCCCGGGTGATGAAGGAGCTGCTGCCGCGCGCGAAAGCGCTGGCGATCCTCGCCAAATCCTATGACATCGGCTTCAACATCGACGCCGAGGAGGCGGAACGGCTCGATCTGTCGCTCGACATTCTCGAGGCCCTCTCCCTCGACGCCGATCTCAAAGGCTGGAACGGCCTCGGCTTCGTCATCCAGGCCTATGGCAAACGCTGTTCGGCAGTCGTCGACTGGCTGATCGATCTCGCGCGCCGCTCGAGCCGCCGGCTGATGGTCCGGCTGGTCAAAGGCGCCTATTGGGATTCGGAGATCAAGCGCGCCCAGGTCGACGGCCTCGACGGCTTTCCGGTATTCACCCGCAAGCTTTACACCGATGTCAGCTTTCTCGCCTGCGCGCGCAAATTGCTCGCCGCGCCGGACGCGGTCTACCCGCAATTCGCCACCCACAACGCGCAGACGCTCGCGTCTGTCCTGGTCTTTGCCGGCCCGAATTTCTATCGGGGCCAGTACGAATTCCAATGCCTGCATGGCATGGGCGAGCCGCTTTACGAGGAGGTGGTCGGCCGCCACAAGCTCGATCGCCCCTGCCGGGTCTACGCGCCGGTCGGCTCGCACGAGACCCTGCTCGCCTATCTCGTTCGCCGGCTGCTCGAGAACGGCGCCAACACCTCGTTCGTGAACCGCATCGCGGATGCGAGCGTGTCCATGGTCGACCTGGTCGCCGACCCGGCTGAGGCCGCACGCTCAATCCAGCCAATCGGCGCGCCGCACGACAAGATCGCGGCGCCGCGCGACCTCTATGCGCCCGATCGCGTCAACTCGCGCGGGATCGATTTCTCCGACGAAGGACGCCTCGCCAGGCTCGCCAGCGGACTGAATGCAAGCGCTGAGATGGCCTGGCGCGCCTTTCCGCCGCGCGCTGCGGAAGACGAATCGGGCGAGCCGGTGTTGAACCCGGCGGACCTCACCGACGTCGTCGGCTTCAGCCGACATGCCCGCGCCGACGAAATCGCCGTAGCGCTCGACATTGGCGACCGCGCCGCGCCCGCTTTCGCCGCGATCCCGCCCTCCGAGCGCGCCATCTTCCTGCGCCGCGCCGCCGACATTCTCGAAGCGCGGAACGACCTGCTCGTCGGCCTGATTGTGCGCGAGGCCGGCAAGTCCTGCGCCAATGCGGTCGCGGAAGTGCGCGAGGCTGCCGACTTCCTGCGCTACTACGCTCACGAGGCGGCGCGCACATTGCTTCCCGGCTCCCCTGCCCCGCTCGGCCTCGTCGTCTGCATCAGTCCGTGGAACTTTCCGCTCGCGATTTTCACCGGACAAGTCGCCGCCGCGCTCGCGGCGGGCAATTCTGTCATCGCCAAGCCCGCCGAGGAGACGCCGCTCGTCGCCGCCGAAGCGGTGCGCGCGCTGCATGAGGCTGGCGTCCCGAACCATGGGCTCCAGCTCATGCCCGGCGCTGGCGAAGTCGGCGCCGCTTTGGTCGCCGATCCGCGCGTCCAGGGGGTCGTCTTCACCGGCTCCACTCCGGTCGCTCGACTGATCGAAAAAGAGCTCGCCGGCCGCCTCACGAGCCGCGGCGCGCCCTTGGCCCTGATCGCCGAGACCGGCGGCCTCAACGCGATGGTGGTGGATTCCTCGGCGCTGCCGGAGCAAGTCGTCGCCGACGTCCTGTCGTCGGCTTTCGATTCGGCCGGCCAGCGCTGTTCGGCCTTGCGCATTCTCTGCCTCCAGGACGATGTCGCCGGCCGCATGCTCACGATGCTGAAAGGCGCGATGGCCGAGCTCGAGGTCGGCGATACGCGCAAGCTCTCGAGCGACGTCGGCCCGGTCATCACCGCCGAGGCGCGCGATGCAATTACAACCCACATTGAAAAAATGCGTGGCCACGGCCACACGATAACCCAAACGCCGCTCGGCGAGGGCGCCGCGCGCGGAACATTTGTCCCGCCGACGCTGATCGAAGTCAGTAAGATCGCCGATGTCGAGCGCGAGGTGTTCGGGCCCGTCTTGCACGTTCTTCGCTACAAGCGCGAGGCGCTCGACAGACTGATCGACGACATCAACGCCGCCGGCTACGGCCTCACCTTCGGCCTCCACACCCGCATCGACGAGACGATCGCGCGCGTCGTCGAACGCATCGAGGCCGGCAACATCTACATCAACCGCAATGTCATCGGCGCGACAGTCGGAGTGCAGCCGTTCGGCGGCTCGAGACTGTCGGGCACCGGGCCCAAGGCGGGGGGGCCACTCTATCTTTCGCGTCTCGTCGTGGAGGCGGCGCCGGGCGCCTTGGACGGTGTGGAGGGAGGCGACGCGGCGGTTGCCGGCATCCGCGCCTATAGCGACTGGCTCACCGCTCACACGCGCGCCGTGGAGGCCGAGCGTTGCGTGGGAATGATGGCGCGCTCACCCCTGGGCGCGCGCGTGGAGCTCAAGGGCCCTGTGGGCGAGCGCAACGTCTATACGTTTCGGCGGCGCGGCCGAATTGCGGCCGTCGCGGCGAGCGAAAGCGCTCTTCTGATCCAGATCGGGGCGATCCTGGCGACGGGCAATGACGCCGTGGTTAGCGCAGCCCTCGCTAAGCGCGCCCTTTCGGGATTGCCGGTCGAGCTCGCCCATCGGATCGCGCGTGTTGAGGATCCGTTCAGCGCGCCTGCCCTCGCCTTCGGCCTCCTCGAAGGCGACGAGGCGGCGACGTCGGACGCCTTGCGCAAGCTTGCGAGCCGCGCTGGACCGATCGTGCGGCTCCAGGCTTTATCCAGCGCGCGGCTCGCCGCCGGCGAGGACTATAACCTCACTGACCTGGTCGAGGAATCCGCGACCGCGACCAACACCGCTGCGGCCGGCGGCAATGCAAGCCTGATGACGATCGGATAGGATGCGCGAGCGGAAACGGAGGGGCGCCAATGTCCGACGATCTGACGAACGCTCAAGTCGCGCTGCTTTGCTCCATCGAAGAGCACGACGAGTCGGGATCGAGCAGCGACCAGAAACGTGACTTCGAGCGGCTCATCGCCGAAGGTTACGTGCAGCCGGCTGCGGGCCGTCCGGGCTCGGCCTTTGAGCTCACGGCCAAAGCCGTCGCGTTTCTCGGAGAGCGCGGCGCCGGGCTGAACGAGGCGTGATGATACTGGAGCCGTCGCGGCGCGGCTCACTCGCGGGCCGCCAGTCTCGCGTCAACAAGCGCGCTCGCCGATCGGAGAGCTTCTCGCCAAGCGCGCCAACCGTGGCTACGTTTACGCCAATCGGCTTACGACCTGGAGACAAAGCAAAATGCGGGCGATCGGATATCGCAAGGCGAGCCCCGGGCTCGATCATCTGGAGGCGTTCGATATCCCACGACCAAAGCCGGAAGATCGCGACCTGCTTGTCGAGGTGCGCGCGGTCTCGGTCAACCCCGTCGACTACAAGGTCGCGAGCGGCGGGGGTCCCGGCGCACCCGCCGACACGGACGCGATCAAGGTGGTCGGCTACGACGCCGCCGGGGTGGTGGTCGAAACCGGACGAGAGGCGCGGCTTTTCAAGCCGGGCGACGAAGTGTTCTACGCCGGCAGCGTCGGCCGTCCGGGCGCGGACATGGAATTCCATCTCGTCGACGAACGGATCGTCGGCCGCAAGCCGCGCACGCTGGATTTCGCCGCCGCGGCCGCTTTGCCCTTGACCGCGATCACCGCCTGGGAAGCGATGTTCGATCGGCTCGATGTGGCGAAGCCCGTTCCAGGCGCGGCGCGCGCGATCCTGATCCTCGGCGGCGCCGGCGGCGTCGGTTCGATCGCCATTCAACTGGCGCGCCAATTGACCGATCTTACGATCGTGGCGACCGCGTCACGGCCGGAAACCGTGCAATGGGCCGCGGACATGGGCGCGCATCATGTCGTCGACCACAAGAAGCCGCTGACGCCGCAGATCGCGGCGCTCGGCATAGGCAGTCCCGCTTTCATCTTCGCCACAGCGCCCATCGGCGGCGCCATCGCCGACCTCGCCGAATTGATCGCGCCACAGGGACGCGTCGCTCTCATCAACGCCGAATCCGCCGACCTTTTCGTCTTCAGGCCGAAGAGCGTGTCCATTCACTTTGAATTGATGTTCACGCGGCCCTTGCTCAAGACCGCCGACATCGAGGCGCAGCACAGGCTCCTGAACGAGGTCGCCGATCTCGTCGATTCCGGGCGCGTTCGGTCCACCATGCGCGAGAACTACGGACGCATCGACGCGGCCAACCTCATGCGCGGGATGAGGTTCCTCAAGTCGGGCGGCGCGATCGGCAAGGTGGTGCTGGCCGGGTTTTGACGGAGAGCCTCGGCCGCCCTCACGCCGCCTCGAGCGCGAGCCCCTGCGCGGCCTTGGCGATGCGCAGCCGGCCGCTGCGCACGAGAATGTTCACATGCGCCAGCGCCTCGCTGAAGGCGAAGGTGAGCTGGTGCGGATCGTCGATGGCGCGTCCGAAAATGACCGGCACGAGTTCGGCGACCGTCCGCGGCCCCTGTTTGCACGCCTCGACAACCGCCATGCAGCGCGCCTCATGGTGAGCGATGAGTTCGTCGGCGCGTGCGTGCAGGCCCACGAACGGCAGCCGGTGTCCCGGCAAAACCAGTACGTCCTCCGGCAGCGTCGCTTTAAGCCTTTCGAGTGAGCGCATATAGGCGCCGAGCGGATCCCCTTGCGGATCCATTGCTTCGACGCTGACGTTGGGCGAGATCTTGGCCAGCACCTGGTCGCCGATGAGAACGAAATTGTCGGCCTTCGAGTAGAGCATCACCTGCTCGGGCGAATGGCCGGCGCCGGTGATCACTTCGAATTCACGGCGCCCGATCTTGATCCGCTCCTCGGCGATGAGACGCAGAAACGTTTTCGGCGGCGGGGAGACCATTCTCAGATATTGCAAGCCATTGCCGAGCAGGAGCTCCGTGCTTTCCTCGGTCAGCCCATGCGAGCGGTAGAAACTGCGATAGGGCTCTGATCTCAGCCCCTGCGGGTCGAGGCGAATGTTGAGCGCGATCAGATATTCCGCTTCGCTCATCGCAAGCTGCAAGCCGAAGCGTTCGCAGAGCCACCCAGCGAGGCCCACATGATCCGGATGAAAGTGGGTAGCGATGATCCGCGTCAGCTTACGACCGCGAAGCGGCCCGTTCAGCAACGCCTCCCAGGCAGCGCGTGATCGGGCGTCGTCAATTCCCGCATCGACGACCGCAAGGCCGTCGCCGTCTTCGATGAAATAGATGTTGACGTGATCGAGCCGAAACGGAAGCGGAAACCGCGCCCACAAAACGCCAGGACGGACTTCGATCGTTTCGCCGGGTTTCGGCGGATCGGGGTTCGGAAAGACAAGCGTCTCAGGCGTCGCGCTATTCAGCATCGTTAAGCTTTCGTTCCTTCTCGACCCATGCCGGAGCGCGCCTCATTCGAGCGGCAAGAAGCGCGGCGCGGGAGCCGCTTCCAATTCGCCGTCGGCGCCGCTCCTGTAGACTCCGCGGGCCTTCATGTGCGGATGAGCCGCGGCCTCCGCGAGGCTCAGCACCGGGGCGAAGCAGGCGTCTGAGCCATCGAGCAGCGCGCGCCAATGCGCGCTCGGCTGGCTCAGGAACAAGGCGCGCAACCGTGCTTTCAGCGCCGGCCAGGCGGCGCGATCGTATTGCGCCTTCGGGTCTACGTCCGCAAGGCCGAGCTTGTCGACCAAAAGGGCGTAGAATTGCGGCTCGAGCGCGCCGACGGAGACATATTGCCCGTCGGCGCAGGCGTAGACGTCGTAGAAAGGCGAATCGTGGAACGGGCTCGGGCTCGGCGCGTCGAGCATTCCGGACGCTCGCGCCGAGAGCGCGATGCCGCCCAGGCTCGCGGCCATTTCGAGGATCGAACAATCGACCACGCAACCCTTGCCGCTGCGCCTGGCGGCAAGGACGGCAGCGACCACCCCGAAGGCGAGGCCGAGCGCGCCGCCTCCATCGCCAAGGACCGTTGGCGGGGCGATCGGCGCCTGTCCGTCACGGGCGGCGAGCGACAAGATTCCGCTGAGCGCAAGATAGTTGAGGTCGTGGCCCGCGACCTGCGCGAGCGGACCGTCCTGTCCCCAGCCAGTCATGCGGCCATAAACCAGCCGCGGGTTGCGCTTCGCGCAGTCGGCGGGTCCGAGCCCGAGACGCTCCATCACGCCGGGCCGATTGCCCTCGATCAGAGCATCGGCCGTTTCGATGTGCGTAAGCGCCGCCGCAAGCGCTTCGGGCCGTTTCAAATTGAGCGGGACAACGCGCTTACCCCGCCGCAGCGGACCTTCGGACAGCGGCCGGTCGGGATCGCCGAGCGGCGCCTTGTTCGGGCGGACGACCGCGACAACCTCGGCGCCGAGATCCGCCAGCATGCGGCCGGCAAGCGGACCGGGACCGATCCCCTCGAACTCGATCACCCTCAAGCCCGCAAGCGGACACATCATGCAACACTCCCCGGAGGAACTCTACACTGCGGCTCGCTTGAGAACAGAGCCGACCCTCAGGCTCGCTCCGGGAACAGCGCCTTCAGCCCCTGCGGCGACGCCTCCGCCACACCGCGCTCGGTGATGAGGCCAGTCACCAGCCGCGCCGGAGTGACGTCGAAAGCCGGATTGGCGGCATGCCCGCCTTCCGGCGCGATCCTCACGCGCGTGATCGCGCCGTCGTCGCTCCGACCCTGGATGAAGTTGACTTCGTCGGCGCTGCGCTCCTCGATCGGAATTTCCTTCACGCCGTCATGAACCGTCCAGTCGATGGTCGGCGACGGCAGCGCGACATAGAACGGCACCGCATTGTCGCGCGCCGCGAGCGCTTTGAGATAGGTGCCGATCTTGTTGCAGACATCGCCATTGGCGGTCGTCCGGTCGGTGCCGACGATCACCATGTCGATGAGGCCGTGCTGCATCAGATGCCCGCCGGCGTTGTCGACGATGAGCGTGTGCGAAGCTCCGTGATGAGCGAGCTCCCATGCGGTCAACGAGGCGCCTTGATTGCGCGGGCGTGTCTCGTCCACGTAGACGTGGACGCTCATGCCGTCATCCATCGCCATGTAGATGGGCGCGGTCGCCGTTCCGTAGTCGACCGTCGCCAGCCAACCGGCGTTGCAATGGGTGAGAATGTTGACCGGCTCGCCAGGCTTCTTGTCCGCGGCGACGCGGCGAAGAAGCTTGAGGCCATGGGCGCCGATAGCGCGGTTGATCTCGACATCTTCGTCGGCGATTCGCTTGGCCTCCGCATAGGCGGCGGCGGCCCGCGCATTCGGGGCGAGGGGCATGAGATGCTTGCGGACCGCATCCAGCGCCCAGCGAAGGTTGATCGCCGTCGGCCGGGTCGCGGCAAGCTTCCCGTACGCGGCGTCGAGCGCGGCGTCGCACGGATCCTCGCGCATGGCGAGCGCGAGCCCATAGGCCGCCGTCGCGCCGATCAGGGGCGCCCCGCGCACCCACATGTCCCGAATCGCAACCGCCGCTTCGTCAACGCCGCGCAGCGTCGCGACCTTGAACTCATGGGGAAGCCAGCGCTGGTCGATGACGTCGACGCTCGAACCGTCTTCATTGAGCCAGATCGTGCGGTACGGCCGTCCATCAACCTTCACGAAAGCGTACTCCTAAATTCCCACGTCGACCACGGGCTCGCGGCGATTGCGTCGATATCACAGTCCGTCAGCACACGGAATTTGGACCGCCCTGCGCTTGACGTCACGAAGGAAGCGGGCATTGTCGCGCCCGTCACAGCCGCCGCTCGCACACAACCCCTCAAGCGCATGGAGCCCGAATCCACATGACGCGGCGGTTCACGCGGGAGGAGGCGACCGACTTGGCGGTGCGCGCGATTCGCGGCGCGGGCGCCAGCGACGAGGCGGCTTTGTCGCTCGCCCGAGCAACCGTGTCCGCAAACGCGCACGGCAAAGGCTCGAGCGGCTTTTCCCATCTCATGGACTATCTCTCCGCGTTGAGAGCGGGGCGGATCGTCGGCGCCGCCGAGCCGGTCGTGACTTCGCCCGCTCCCGCGGCAATCCACTGCGATGCGAGGGGCGGCGTCGCGCAAGCAGGCTTCGACCGCGCTTTCGATTCGCTCTGCGAGCGCGCGCAGACCTTCGGGATCGCGCTGTTCGCGCAGAGCGGAAGCTACACCACGGGCGAACTCGGCTATTATCCGCGCCGTCTTGCCGAGGCTGGCCTCGTCGCCTTCGCTGCGACAAGCGGACCGGCGCTGATGACGGTCGCCGGCGCAAAAGCGCCCGTCTATTGCACGAACCCGATCGCCTTCGCGGCGCCGCTCGATACAGGGCCGCCGCTCATGATCGACCAGGCGTCCAGCGCGACCGCCTTTGTCCAGCTTCGGCACTACGCAGAACGAGGCCAGCCGCTGCCCCCAGGCTGGGCGGTGGACGCCGATGGAGAGCCGACCACCGATCCGCAAACGGCGCTTCGCGGCGCGCTTCTGGCTTTTGGCGGCGCGCGCGGCGCCAACATCGCGCTCATGGTCGAGGTCATGGCCGCGGGACTCGCGGGCGCGAACTGGGCTCTCGACGCGCCCTCGTTCACCTCAGGCGATCGCTCGCCCGGCGCTGGCCTCCTTGTCATCGCGATCACGCCGGCTCTGCTCGCGCCGGACTTTCCGCAGCGCCTCAGACTCCAGCTCGACCGGCTCGCCAGTCTTGGCGTTCATATTCCCGGGCGACGCGCCGCCGCGGCCGAGATCGAACTGCCCGACGCGCTCGCCGCCGAGATCGAACGCGCCGCGGCGCCTTGAAACAGCTCCGGGCGAACGGCTAGAGAACCGACCGGCCGGGGGCCATGGAGCGGCAAATGGCGAAACGATGGAGCCGGAGGCGGCTGCTGACAATCTCCGCGGCGCTTCCGTTCATGAGCGGTCTCGCGCGCGGCGCGTCGGCTGCGACCGAGCCGCAAGCGCGTGTCCGTCTCGGCGATCCTGCATGGCCTTCGGAAGCGAGCTGGGATCAACTCGATCGCGACGTGGGAGGACGCCTGATCAAGGTGCGCTCGCCGCTCGCCGATTGCGTCGGCGGATCGCCTGACGCGGCTTGCGAGCAATTGTTCAAGGAGCTGAAGAACCCCTATTACCTCGGCGACGAGGTCGGGCTCACCCAGTCGCTTGGCTGGGTCGGGGCGTGGACGTCGGAACCGAGCGTCTACGCCGTCGCCGTCAAGACGACGCAAGATGTCGTCGCCGCGGTCAATTTCGCGCGAACCAACAATCTGCGGCTCGTGGTCAAGGGCGGCGGCCACAGCTATCAGGGGACATCCAACGCGCCCAACTCGCTTCTCATCTGGACGCGCCACATGAACGCGATCGCCACGCACGACGCCTTCGTCGGCGCCGGCTGCGAGGGTCGCGCGGAGCCGCAACCCGCCGTGTCGATCGAGCCGGGCGCAATCTGGGGACATGCCTACAACGAGGTGACGACCAAAGGGGGCCGTTACGTGCAAGGCGGCGGCTGCACGACAGTCGGCGTCGCCGGAATCATCCTCGGGGGGGGCTTTGGCAGCTTTTCCAAGGCCTATGGCACGGCCGCGGCGAGCCTGTTGGAGGCCGAGATCGTGACCGCCGACGGCGAGGTCAAAATCGCCAACGCCTGCTCGAGTCCCGACCTCTTCTGGGCGTTGAAGGGCGGCGGCGGCGGGTTCGGAATCGTCACCCGCGTGACCTTGCGCACGCACCCGCTGCCCGAATTTTTGGGCGGCGTGTTCGCGACCATAAAGGCGTCGTCCGACGAGGCCTACCGACGCCTCATCTCGAAGGTCATGGCGTTCTACGCCCAGGCGCTCTTCAATCCGCATTGGGGCGAGCAGCTCAGCTTCGCCCCGGGCGGCGTTCTGTCTATCTCCATGGTGCTCCAGGGCCTCGACCAGCAACAGGCCGAAGCGACGTGGCGTCCGTTCTTCGATTGGGTGACGGCTTCCCCGCAGGACTTTACGATCGTATCGGCCCCGAGGATCATCAGCGAGCCGGCGCGTCATTTCTGGGACCCCGCCTTTCTCAAGCAAGCCCCCGGGTTGGTGATCGCCGACGACCGGCCCGGCGCGCCGGCTGACAACGTCTTCTGGGCCGGCAACCTCGGCGAGGCGGGCGCGGTCTGGTACGCCTACCAATCCGCCTGGCTGCCTGCTTCGCTGCTCGAAACCGATCGGCGGGAAAGCCTCGCCGACGCGCTTTTCGAGGCCGCCAGGCATCGCGGCGTGGCGCTGCATTGCAACAAGGGCATCGCGGGAGCGACCGCGGAAGCGATCGCCGCGACGAAGGATACGGCGATGAACCCGGCCGTCGTCGACGCCTTCGCGCTGGCGATCACCGGCGGCTTCGGACAGCCCGCTTATCCCGGCGTTCCCGGACATGAGCCGGACGCGGCGGCCGCGCGGATCCAGGCCGAGGGCGTGGACAAATCGATGGACGCTATCCGTAAGCTCCTGCCGCGCCTTGGCTCCTATGTCTGGGAGACCGACTTCTTCCAGCCGCATTGGCAGGAGGCGTTCTGGGGCGAGAACTACGACCGGCTTTTCGCGGTCAAAAGCAAATACGATCCGGACGGCCTCTTCTTCCTCCATCATGGCGTCGGCAGCGAGGACTGGAGCGCCGATGGATTCACGCGTCTGAACTGAGGCCAGGCGCTTCCTGCGGCGGCTGTTTTGAGGGGAGGAACAAGATGCCGAAGCGTCCGCGCATCGGAGTGATCGGCTCGACCAACATGGACCTCACCACCACGGTCGTCAGCATGCCGGTTTGGGGCGAGACGGTCCTCGCGTCGCATTTCGAGACGAGTTTCGGCGGCAAGGGCGCCAATCAGGCGGTCGCCGCGGCGAAACTCGGGGCCGAAGTCGTCATGGTGACGAATCTCGGCGACGACACGCTGGGCGACAGCGCGCTCAAGAATTTCGAGAGCTTGGGCATCGACACGCGGCACGTCCGCCGCATACCCAACCAATCGACCGGCACAGCCACGATTCTGGTCGATGAGAAGTCGGGCGACAATTCGATCCTGATTGTCGCGGGGGCCAATGGCGACCTGAGCTCGGCCGACGTTGACGCGGCAAGCGAGGCGCTCCGGGCATGCGATCTCATCCTGCTCCAGCTCGAGATCCAGCTTGAAACCGCCTATGAGGCGATTCGCTTCGCGCGCAAGAACGGCGTGAGGACCGTTCTCAATCCGGCGCCCGCCCGCCGCAACCTCGACATGGACATCGTCCGCCAGGCGAGCTTTCTCGTCCCCAACGAGTCCGAGCTCGCGATCCTCACCGACATGGCCGTCGAGTTGGACGACGAGGTTTCAGCGGCCGCGCAGAACCTGGTGAAGCAGGGCGTCGAAACAATCATCGTGACGCTCGGCGCGCGCGGTTCGCTTCTGGCGACACGGGGCGGCTCGCAACGCATTCCTCCGGTCAAGGTTCAGGCGGTCGACACGACCGGCGCCGGCGACGCCTTCATCGGCAGCTTCGCTCGCTATCTCGCGGGCGGCCTCGCCCTCGAGGCGGCGCTTATCGAAGCGACCCGCTATTCCGCCTTCTCCGTCACCCGCCACGGCGCGCAGAAATCATATCCGACCGAGGCGGAGTTCGCGGCGTTCGGCGCCAAGCTCGGGTGAAAGAACGCGCCGAGGTTCGCGATCCCCGTCTCACCAAAGGTCATTCTGAACAGCGCCCGTCGTTTGCCGGGCCATGGCGGGAAAGCGGTCAGAGCGAGGGGAGGCGCAAAGGCGCCAACCGGCCGCTCAAGCGCGCGCGACCTGCCGCCTTCTTGCCTGGCGAAAAACGAGGCCGCAGCCGGCGAAGCCCAGCAGCGTCATCACCCAGGTCGAAGCTTCGGGCACCTTCGCGACGATCAACGAATTGAAGGAGACCTGTTCGCCGGACGGACCTCCGATGGAGAGCACCTCGGTCAGCGAGAAAGGGCCCTCGGTCGGTCCGGAAGCGGCGACGGGCGGCACGAAGAATCCCAAGGTCACGAGGCTGGACGGATTGGCGAAGTCGCGTGACGCCAAAAGTTTCGCTTCACCGAACGGCTCGTTCGCGGGATCGTAGTAGACGCTCCAATCGAGCGAAGTCAGCGGTGCGATCGTGCCGGAAATTGAGGCGGCGAACGACGCCTCGCCGCCGCTACCGCCTAGATTGTACTCGGTCGACAGCACGTCGGCGGGATTGAAAAGGCCGCCGAGGGTGACCAAGCCGTTGACCTGCAGCTCGGGCTCCCCGATGCTGCCCACCAGGGGAACGCCGTTTACGGTGACGCCCCCAAACGAAAAGCTCCCGGTGGTGACCGGGACGGAAGCAACGGGTCCCTCCTCAAATTGCAGAGTCGGGGTAAGGGCGTTGGCGCCTCCGCTGAACAGCGCCACGGCCAGGCTTGCGAGCAGGATTCGGTCAAAGGGACGCGTCCGCATGTCGAGCTCCTCGATCCGGATTCTCTATTTTGCCGTCGAGCCCCATAGGCAGCCGGCAATTTCCGATCGCACAGACGATGCTGGCCCAACGGGGCCCCGCACCCTACCATCCGACCGCAACGCCGTACAGCCAGAATCAGCCGCATGTCGGGCGGAATGGCCTATCCCATCTTCCGCCTGTTCGAGAGATTTGGGGAAAGGGCTCACTTTACCAAATTCCGCCCGCCGTGGTTGAATAACGCCCATGCGCGTAAAGGTGCTCGGCGAAGCCGCGGCGGAAGCGAGCTTCGGCAGCGCCGGCATGGTCACGCCGGGCCGCTTCTTTGTCTGGTCAGCGCTCTCTCGCCTTGCCCGCGTCTCGCCGGCGCTTTACGGATGCGGCGCCAAACAAACCAGGGAGTTCGCGATTGACCGAGGGCGCCATGGACAAGGTCCGACTGGGCCGCACCGATCTTATGGTCACGTCCGTCTGCTTTGGCGCTTCAGGCCTCGGCGACATGCCTGACACCTATGGCTACGGCGTCGACGAAGCGCGCGCCAGGGCGACGTTGCACGCCATTTTCGATGGGCCGGCCAATTTCATCGACACCGCGCGCAATTATGGGCTCGGGCGCAGCGAGGAGCGGATCGGCGCCGCCATTCGCGAGCGCGGCGGTCTTCCGCAAGGCTTCGTCATCTCGACCAAGCTCGACCGCGATTTCGAGACGAGCGTGTTCGACGCCTCGCGCGCGCGCCGCTCGCTCGAGCAAAGCCTGAAGACGCTCGGCATCGATCGGATCGACCTCCTGCACCTGCACGATCCCGAACACGCCCGCTCGTTCGACGAGGCCACGGCTCAAGACGGCGCGCTCGGCGAACTCTTCCGCATCAAGGAGGAGGGGCTGGCGAAGGCGGTGGGGCTCGCGGCCGGCCCGGCTTCCATGATGATGCCGCTCTTGCGGAACTGGGATTTCGACGCGCTCATCACCCACAATCGCTTCACCCTCGCCAATCGCAGCGCCAACGCCATGCTCGATCTCGCGGCCTCGCGGGGCATCGCCGTCCTCAACGCCGCGCCATACGCCAGCGGCGTGCTCGCCAAGGGCTCGACCGTCTATCCCCGCTACGCCTATCAGGAAGCTTCCGAGGAGATGCTCGATCCGATCCGCAAGATCGAGGCGATCTGCAGGCTGCATGGCGTGCCTCCGGGCGCGGCGGCCTTGCAATTCTCGATGCGCGACCCCCGCATCGCCTCGACCATCTGCGGCGTCACCAAGCCCGAGCGGGTCAAGCAGACGGTCAACTGGGCGCGCTTTCCGATTCCTGACGAGGCATGGGCTGAATTGATGGCGCTCAGCTATGCGACCGAAGACCCCGAGGCCACGCGCGACTACAAGCTGGGATAGCTACGCCCATGTTCGAAACCACCGTCGCCGGCAGCCTGCCGAAGCCCCTCTGGCTCGCCGAACCTGAGAAACTCTGGCCCGCCTGGAAGCTCGATGGCGACGCGCTCGCTGTGGCCAAGATCGACGCCACCATCCTCGCGGTGAAGCGCCAGGAGGACGCCGGCATCGACATCGTGAGCGACGGCGAGCAGGCGCGCATCCATTTCGTACACGGCTTTCTCGCCAATCTCGACGGCATCGACTTCGCCCGCCGGCAGACGATCGGCATCCGCGCCGACCGCTACAGGGCCGAGGTGCCGACCGTGACCGGCCCGATCCGCCGCAAGGGCCCCGTGCACAGGCTCGAGGCGAGCGCCGCGCGCGCCCACACCAGGCGCAAGCTCAAGTTCACTTTGCCCGGCCCCATGACCATCGCCGACACCATTGCTGACGAGCATTATCGGGATCGCCCCGCCCTCGCGCACGCCTTCGCGGCGGCCTTGAACGAAGAGGCGCGCGAACTTGAAGCGCTCGGTGTCGACGTCGTGCAATTCGACGAGCCCGCCTTCAACGTCTACATGCGCGACGTCAAGGACTGGGGCGTCGCCGCGCTCGAGCGCGCCGCGCAGGATCTCACATGCACGACCGCCGTCCACATCTGTTACGGCTACGGCATCAAGGCCAACAATGACTGGAAAGCGACGCTCGGCGAGCATTGGCGCCAATATGAGGAGACCTTCCCCGCGCTGGCGGCGAGCCGGATCGACCAGGTCTCGCTCGAATGCCGCAATTCGCACGTGCCGATCGAGCTGATCGGGCTCCTCAAGGGCAAGGACGTCATGATCGGCTGCATCGACGTCGCGTCGAATGTCGTCGAGACGCCGCAGGAAGTGGCGGACACCATCCGCGCCGCGCTCGACTACGTCCCGCCGGAACGGCTCTACCCCTGCACCAATTGCGGCATGGCGCCGATGGCGTCGGAGGTCGCCTACGCCAAGCTCGCGGCGCTCGCGGCGGGCGCGGAGCTTGCGCGCAGGGCGGTGTAGGCGCGCTCGTCCTTCAATAGCGCCCGTCCTTCAATCCGCCCGCAATTCTCTTCCGCGCGTTTCCGGCAGCGCGAGCGCGGCGAGAATCACGACGGCGTAGGCGATGCCCGCGAAAACTCCGATCGCTGGGCCGAGCCCGATAGAGGCTGACACGACACCGACCAGCACGGGGAACAATGCGCCCAGGCCCCGGCCGAAATTGTAGCAGAAGCCCTGGCCCGCCCCGCGCACGCTGGTCGGAAAGAGCTCCGTGAAGACGGGACCCATGCCGCTGAAAATGCCTGACGCGAAGAAGCCGAGCGGAAATCCCAGCAGGAGCATCATCGAGTTCTGAAATCTGCATTTCCGTGTAGGCGACCGCGATCACCAAAGAGCCGATCGCGAAGATGAAGAAATTCTTCCGCCGGCCGATCATGTCGCTCCAATAGGCGCTGGCGATATAGCCGCACCACGAGCCGATGATGATGATTGCGAGATAGAAGCCGGAGCCGAGCACTGTAAGGTGGCGTTCGGTCCGCAGGAATGTCGGCAGGAAAGTGGTGATCGCGTAATAGCCGCCCTGGGCTCCGGCGGAGAGAGCGGCGCCAAGGATCGTGGTCGGCAAAAGTTCGCGCTGGAATATGGTCCACGGCCCGCGTCGTTCCGCCTTTTCAATCGCCGCTCTGAAGATTGCGGGCTCCCGCACTCTGGTGCGGATGTAGAACACGAGAAGCGCTGGCAGAATGCCGACAAAGAACAGCGAGCGCCACGCAATTTCCTGCGGGAAGATCTGAAAGATGAGGGTGGCGAGAATTGCCGCCGCGCCCCAGCCCAGCGCCCACGCGCTCTGCACCGTGCCCACCGCCTTGCCGCGATCGGCGCCGCGAACCACTTCGCCCATCAGCACCGAGCCCGCGGCCCATTCTCCTCCGAAGCCAAAACCCTGGAGGCCGCGCACGACGAGCAATTGCTCGAAACTCTGGGTGAAGCCGGAAAGAAAGGTGAAGAACGCGAACCATGCGATCATGATGCTGAGCAGTCGCGCCCGGCCGACGCGGTCGGCGAACACACCCGCGATCCAGCCTCCGAAGGCGGAAATCACCAGGGCGCTGGTCGCCAGCAATCCGGCCTGCCCCCTGGTGATGCTCCAGACCGCAATCAATGCCGGGATCACGAAACTGTAAATCTGCACATCGAGCGCATCGAGCGCCCAGCCGCCGAAACACGCCCAGAACGTTCGGCGCTCGTCCGCTCCAAGTCGGCGATACCAATCGAGCATGACCCAGTATGAATAGATTCGCGGCCCGATCAAACCGGTCCGGCAGAATCGTCATCGCGAGCCATGGGGCGTCGAAAGACGCCCGTCTCTCGACGGGCTATCGCGAAGCGATCCAGGGATGAAGAGCCGGAGCGGCTGCTCTGGATCGCCGCGTCCCTCGCTCACGCCCGGTCCTCGCGATGACGACTCTGTCCGAAGACGCCCCGCCCTCACATGCCCTTGAGCCGGTCGCGGATGGCTTGGGCCCCCGACAGTTGCTCCTGATAGCGCGGGCGGAAAACGCAGCGTATCCTTGAGCCCGTCACACTGCCGCGAACCGACACGGCCTAACGGCGCTGGGAGGCTTGTTCCAGGCCATCGCGTGCTACGATAGCGCGACATCGCTGGCTCAGCTTCAAGGAGGTTTGGCATGGGCAACCCAGAAATTCGCGCGGCGCTCGATCGCCACTGGGCGGCGTCCGACGCCGACGACTTCGAGGCCGAGCATGACATCTATCAAGACGACGCGGTGCTCGAATATCCGCAATCGGGCGAGCGTATCCGCGGGCGGCGCAACATTCAGGCCTCGCGCACCGTGCAGCCGAACAAAAAGCGCTTCACGGTCAGGCGGATCGTCGGCGCCGGCGATCTCTGGGTCACCGAATTTGTTCTCACCTATGACGGGCGCCCGTCCTATACGGTGAGCATCATGGAGTTTCGCGACGGCAAGGTCGTGCGCGAGACGCAATATTTCAGCGATCCGTTCGAGCCCGGGGCCTCGCGCGCGCATCTGGTTGAGCTCATGGCTTGAAAGCGGGCTCCGCCAGGACGGCCCACAGGCCGCTCGCCCGCGCGGCGCTGCCGATCGATACGGCCGCGCTCGCCCGCTTTCTCGTCGGCAAGCTGCTGGTGCGGGACTTGCCGGAAGGCGCGGCAATCGGCCGCATCGTCGAGACCGAGGCCTATGTCATCGGCGACGCTGCCGGGCACGCCTATGGGGGCATGACGCCGCGCAATCGATCCCTCTTTCTCGAGCGCGGCCACGCCTATGTCTATCTCGCCTACGGCCTTTCCTGGATGCTGAATGTGTCGAGCGAGACGAAGGGGGTGGGCGCGGGCGTCCTGATCCGGGCGCTCGAGCCCATCGAAGGGATCGCGATCATGGGCCACAATCGCGGAACCGAGCGGCTGCGTGATTTCACGCGAGGACCGGGACGGCTCGCGCAGGCGCTCAGGATCGATCGGTCGCTCGACGGGCTCGACCTTTGCGAGGAGGGGCCGCTCTGGCTGGCGCGCGACGACCATGGCCCAACCGAGGTCGGGAAAAGCATCCGGATCGGGATTACACGGGAAGCGGACAGGGTTTTGCGGTTTTATGTTCGGGGCAGCCCGTTCGTGAGCGGCGCAAGGTCGCTCAATGGCTAAGACCGCTGGCGCCGTTTCGGGGTTTTTTGAGTGAAAAGCATCGCTTGACCTGGAAAAATTCACTTGTATTGGAGCCTCCGGCGCGCCAGGCGCCGGACTTGCCCGCCTCGAATGTGGCCATGCCGCGTTTGCCCTGGGTTGGCTGCCTGGCTCGCCGGCGAAGAGCGCCGCGTCCTGGCCGGGCTTTGTCCGGGCCATCTACCGAAACACACCTGCAGAGTTCCGCGCCGATTGCTCACGCCAATAGAGCTTCGGCCGGGGTCGCGGGATGGCGGGGACCCACCCAGGCGAGGCCGCCCATTACGGCGCGGTCGCTTTGTCGGGACAAACCAGCCGTTCCAGCAGGCATCGCGCCAAGAGCCGGAATTTGATTGCGGAAATTCCGAATTCATGCTATCACGATGGAGACCCGGACCTTGGCCAAGCCAGGCAGGGCGGCGGGATGGAGGTTGTCTACAACCTGAGATGCGGGCGGGAGAAATTTCTTATTCCAATCGAGCATAACCCATTGAAAAGTCTCGATTCGAAAAAATAAACGCTAGTAAACGCCAGCATTTTTACTAGCGTTTAAGCGCGTTTACTGGCGTTTATTGGCCTTTATTGGAAGCCCGAATACAACCCTACAGTGCAAATCCGCCATCGATAATGAAGGTCTGGCCGGTGGCGAAGGCGCTTTCGTCGGAGGCGAGGTAGAGGGCGATCGCGGCGATCTCCTCCGGTTTGCCGAGCCGGCCCATCGGCTGGCGGTCGATGAACGCCTGGCGGACCTTGTCGGTCGGCTCCCCGCTCGTCTTGCTCAAGGTCTCGATCCGGCCGTCGAGCGACGGGCTCTCGATCGTGCCCGGACAGATGGCGTTGCAGCGCACGCCCTTGCGTATGTAGTCCGAAGCGACCGACTTGGTGAGGCCGATCACCGCGGCCTTCGAGGCGCCGTAGACATAGCGGTTGGGGATGCCGCGCACCGATGAGGCGCCGGAAGCGATGTTGACGATCGACCCACTGCCCTTCTCCAGCATTCCCGGCAGAAAGGCGCGAATGGTGCGGTGCATCGACTTGACGTTGAGGTCGAACGAGAAGTCCCAGTCGGCGTCCGAGGTGGTGAGCACCGTTCCGTGGTGAACGAAGCCAGCGCAGTTGAAGAGAATGTCGACCGGCCCGATTTCGCGCGCTAGCGCCTCGACCGCCTCGTTCGAGCGGACGTCGAGCTTGCGCTTGTCGGCGTCGAGGCCTTCGAGGCCGGCGACGTCGATGTCCGTCGCGATGACGCGCGCGCCCTCGCGCGCAAAGGCCTCTGCCGTCGCGCGGCCTATGCCCGCCGCCGCCGCGGTCAACAACGCCGCCTTACCCGCCAATCGTCCCGCCATATGGGCCGTTCCTTCGGTTCCGTTTCCCGCGGCCGCCAGCCGCCACGCCGAGGTTCTAGGCGACATCGCGGCGCGTTCCTAGCCGCTCGCGCGATCACCGCATATCGACGTATTGCCAAGATGGGGAAAACTGGCATAGACAGCGGCGCCGTTCGTGGCCGCCGCCTGCGTGGCGTCACTCGACGGAGCCGCAATAGCTCAGCTGGTAGAGCACGTCATTCGTAATGATGGGGTCGGGAGTTCGAATCTCTCTTGCGGCACCAACTCAGGTTCTGATCGGTCAAGCTGGCGGCCAAGGTCAGCAAACTCGTCGCCACGACCTCCTTCTTGGCGCACGCGCCGGCGCCGGCAACCGATATCGAGGCGGGGGCGTTCGTTGCCGCGGGGCGCTGTCCAAAGCTCAACGCAATTCGGGCTGGGCGCCAAGCCCCCAGCTGTCTTGGGCGGGGAAGTAGGACCGAGGACAAAGGCAAAGGACAGCGGTCCTCGCCGAATGCCCGCCACCGTCCTCGATACGCGTGCAGCCTAACTCAGGCCGCCATGTCCGATCCGATTTTCACCAGATAGGAAGCGCACTCATTCACCGTGTTATATTCCCACAGCAAAGTCGGGGGCAGCTCTACGCCGACCTCCTCCTCAATTTCCATCGCCAGAATGACGGCATCGATGGATTGCAATCCGTATTTCGAAAACGGAGCGTCTGGGTCCATGCCATTCTTCACCTTAAGCGATGTCGAAATACGCTTGATCAGCCAGTCTTTCATCTCATTCAGATCTTTGGCCTTCGACATAATGTTGTTCCCCACTCGTTGTTGAGCACCCGACCTCGAGATTTTTGCCTTAGTTGCTTCCAAGGGGGACCGCACTAACCGAAAACATGCGGTTGTCTCGGTGGAGCTTCCGGAGCTCTTGCAGCAGCTCCGGCCGAGACGCGTCAATGACATCATCCTGATGAATATCGAGATGCTTGTCAAAAATTCTGGCAAGCGCCGGGACTAGCCAAGCGCCCCTGGCAAAGAATGAAGAGCTGTTGGTTCGATTCCAGATCCAGGCGTGCAAGCACGCCGCGGCGGCATGCAAGGCGCAATATCTTTGTGCGGCTCTGAACATCGCGGTGGATTGCAGGTGCCCATGTTCGAACTCGGATTCAACGAACTTAGAGTTATGCGCTCCGATCTCAAGCATAAGCTTGTTGCCGAACGCTAAAATCCGGTCGATTTCGGCGGGATCAGCGGCATTCCCAGCCCGGGTCGATTTCAGATGCTCGAGGCTGTACTCTACGCCCTCCAAAGCGTCGTTGGGTTGCGTACTCACCAAACTTTGTCTTTGACCGTTCCAAGCCGGGACGGTCGTGTTCATGTCAAAGATCTGGCCAAGCCTAAGACCCTGGTCGCCCCGAACGCCGCGACGTCGGGCGAGATGCCTGAACTGAAGCATCAACGCATGCAAATTCACCACCGTGCTTCCATCGAAGAGACTGACAACCGCGGCGTCTCGCAAGACCCTTTGAAACGTTCCGAACTCATGCTCCTCGCGCATGTAATAGCGCGCCCCAAGCACGACCGAGAGGTTCTGGATCATCGTTTCGATCGTCGTCGGAACAAAGTATTTAACGATCGAAGCCCAAAGGCTGGATTGTTCCGGCACGACGTGGAACGATCTCAATCCAGAAGTCGTCACGCAATCGCAAATAAGGAGATCGAGGAACGCATCAGAAAGCACCCCCGCGGCATGAGGAAGATCAATAACAAGCTCATCGTAAAGCTTGCGGTTCAGTGCAAAACTTAATGTCGTTCGCAATGCAGTGTCGCCGGCCCCAAGAGAGATGGCCGCGCAGAGGGCTCGTGTGATCTGGAAGCCTCTTAACGCGAGCTGAAGCCCTTCTCCTTCACCGCCAAGCAAACTTTGTGCCGGAACTAAGCAATTTTCAAACTTGATCCCACTGATGTCCGAGCCGCGCATGCCGTGCGTGAGAATCTTTGGAAAATTGGAATAGCGCTCGGGGTCGAGCTCCCCTTTGTCCAGCATGAACAACGACAAACCGCGGGGGCCGGCCAAGGGATCAGTGGTCGCTAGAACAAAACAGAGCCCTCCGACAGTCGCGCGATTAATGGGCCATTTCTCGCCCGTGATCTCAAATCCGTCTGCGGTTCGCCGGGCCACGGTATCGCTAGCCGCCAAATCAGCACCGTGGCTCCTTTCCGAATAGGCAAGGCACATCGCCCCATGCCGCTTCATAATGTAATCGGCTAGCCATCGCTTTTGTCCGTCCGTGCCGCCAGTCCACGTTAAAAACGACCAAAACAATGTGGAGAACGTCACGGCGCTAGACACATCGCGTCGCGACAGCACACGTATCACCTCCCCGAGTTCGGAGAACGACCGAAACGATCCCCCAAATTCCTCCGGGACGTAATGGCGAGCGAGTTGGTTATCGTATAGCCAGCGAATAGCCTCTTCGGGAAATTGTTCGGTCTCATCAATTTTCTGTGAGTAGGCAAACGACAGCGGGTTGTCAGAATTTCTGGGATCGCCCAGCTGGGATTCCAAGACTTCCGTCAGCGTAGTCTTCGTAACGGCTGCTGCGATTTGGTTCATGCGCAATTCCAATAAATCAGGACAGCGGCCCGTCGTTCAGCACAAACAGTGTCTCGAGACTGCCGTCCAACAGCGCCGCGCGGCACGCTCGCCGCTGTATTTTCCCGCTTGATGTCTTCGGAATTGTATTCCGCCTGACCAGTGCGACCGCGTACGCGCGAACCTCGAATTCCAAGGAGATCTGCTCACGTATCTTGGCGGCGACCTCTTCGAACTCAATATTCGACGGATGATCTTTTCGGTTCAACTCCTGAACGACGCCGAGGCTCTCCTCTCCGTCGATCGTAAGCGGGAACGCGGCGCTCTCCGCGGTCTCCACCGCCGGATGGCACTTTTGCGAAACCCACTCGATGTCCTGAGGAGCATAGTTCGCCCCACGAATGATGATCATGTCTTTCAGCCGGCCTGAAACAAAAAGCTCTCCATTTTGCAAAAAACCTAGGTCTCCGGTCCGCAACCAGGGCCCTTCCCCCGTATCTTTTAAGAAGGCTTTGAATATCTCCTGAGACTTGACCGGCTGCTTCCAATATCCGGCAGCCACTGCGCGATCCGACACCCAGATCTCCCCGATCTCGTCATCCCGGCACTTGGTAAGATTTTCTGGATTGACGATGGCGACTTTGGTGTCTCCCACCAGTTCGCCGCAACTGACAACCTTGCGGCCCGCGCCGTTGATCCGGACAGGAGCCACGCGGCCATCAAAGACCGCATCGGCATCCACTTCGAGAACGCGCGGTCCGGAGTTAAGTCGTGTGGATGAGACGAGAAGCGTAGCCTCGGCAAGTCCATAGGCTGGCGCGGAGGCTGCTCTCTGAAATCCGAATGGCTCGAACGTCTCGATGAATTTCTCCAATACCTCGGGGTTGATCGGCTCCGCCGCATTTCCAGCAGCTTTCCAACTGGCGAGGTTCAGGCCCGCGCGTTCCTCCGGGCTTATTCGGCGAATGCAATGCTCATAAGCGAAATTTGGCGCCTGAGAATGCGTGCCGCCATATTTGGTGATTGCCCCGAGCCAGTGGGCGGGCCGTTTCAAGAATGACAATGGCGACATGAAATAACAGGGATCGCCGCTGAACAAAGGCTGCAACAAGCCCTGCACGAGGCCATAGTCGTGAAAATGAGGCATCCAGGTCACGGTCACGCCGCCCCCGTAACCGCAGGCCTTATGCAGGGCGGCGAGATGATGCATCAAGTTTTGATGCGTTATAACCACCCCGGACGGCGAACTGGTCGATCCTGAAGTATACTGAAAATAGGCCGGCGCCGTGGCGTCAATCGGTTCGGCGCCCAAGTCGCTGTCGCCCTCCTCGAGTTCCTCGGTCACGATCCAGGGCGTGCCCTCGAAGTCCCAAAGGGTGTTGCCGCCGGCGGAGGCCATGTTGAAAATCTTGCGGGTCGTCAGGACGAAGGCGGCGTCAGCGTCCTTGGCGACCGCCCTCAGGCGGGGCATCGTGCGAAGAAGATTCCAACTCTCGGGGGCGGGCACCGGGACCGCCACCACGTTCCGCGACAGGCAGGCCAGAAATGCCGCCATAAAATCAGGACCTTGCGGATAAACCAGCAAGGCTCGTTTGCCAATCGACCCGATCTTACGGAGATGCGCGCCAACCTTCGCGGCCTCACGATAGAGATCTGAGTAGTCCCACTGATTTCGAACTTCGAACCCGACGAGAAACGTATAACACAGATCTTTTTCGCTTTGCCGAACCCTGTCGTTCAGCAAATCCCGCATGGTCCGATAGCGTTCGTTCATTCGCCGAGTCCAAGATTTGCTGCTGTTGGCGTTAGCTGGGGTTTGTCCGCGGCGACTAACGCGGCGCTCGAAAGCTGCCCTTGCCAGACGTCTCTTTATGGCCGCAATAGCACGCAACATTAGGTGGGACAACGCAACTAAATTTTGGGTGTATGGCCTGTTGCCCTCCGAGGCGCCAGGATTCGCCAGATATTGTTGAGCGTTAAGTGAAGTCGTGACAGTTGAGTGACATAGATTTTGGAGTCCAGGACATGAAATTCCGTCCGCCGCCAATGCAGCCTGCCTTTTCCGGGACGGGGCACCTTGTCGTTTGGATTGCGGCATTGGCTGCGATTTTACTGTCACCGATTTTGACCGCGCTCATCGTAAGCCCTGAGACGCGTTATCTCGTGATGTCCAAGCGCGTTGGCCCATCAGACTGGCATACAAACCAAGTCCTCAGAAAGACGCAGCCGCTCGACATTCTGATTCTCGGCAATTCAAGAATGCTGACGGCGATCGACCACGCGGCCCTTCGCGAAGTTGTGCATACGCCAGATGGGCCACTGAGGTCTGAAACAATTGCTGCTAGATTTAATGGCTACGATTTGACTTATACGTTCCTCAAGGACTTCTTCAAACACCGCCATGCGCGATTGGTTGTCATAAACTATCCCGATATTCCTCAAATCGACAACCATCCAGGTCAAAAATACATTCGCACGCTCGGACAACCCGACCCGGGGCTGGATATTAAAAACCCCGGTCTCGCGATCACAGATTACGCGGAAATGGCGCTGATCGGACCCCGACTCGTTTTGGCTTCCATCTTTCGTCCTGGACCGCTAACTCGGCAAGGCTACCGGACGATGGAGGATTTTCCTGACTTTGAAAAGACGCGCGGAAGTTACACGCCCGATGAGGGGTACCAAGAAGATAAAACCTCTCCGCGAGCGGCGTTTGCCCGGTACGATTCACCAGATAAACCACGGCCGGCCGTAATTATAAACCCCGGAGCGCCTCTCTCTCCTGGAGTGGTTTTGACCAACAGGGCGCTTACACCGATCGAACTCGCTTATCTTCCCGCCATTAAAAGGTTGTGTGAAGAAAATGGCGCCATGCTTGCATTTATGATGCTGCCACTCGCAACAAGCCAAGAGCCGATAGAGGTATCGAGTCAAGTGCTTGCGCTCGGAGTTCCCATTATCGCGGCATCGCCCGAATCGATGTTCGGAAACATCCCGCCTGAGCGTATAAAAGAAAACTACTTCGACCCTTTACATCTCAACTCGAACGGAGCGCGTCGAAGCGCGCAGGTTTTTGGTCCGGCCCTCCAGACGTTGCTTGAAAAAATTCGAGGCTGACAAATGCGCCCTTTTCTCCTGACTTTGTTTTGTTTACTGGCATTTTTATCGGTCGCCATGTTTTCCAGCATTTCTTCGCTCAATATGGATGCTGGTTTTTTGTACGCGCAGTTTTGACATGTCAGATTTGATTTTCTCGACCACTTCACTCTTTGCTCTTTGTTATTTTGTGATTGCGACTGCGGTTGCACGCCTAATGCCAGTCAGCGCAATTCGGAGCGCCGTCTTCGCAATTATCAATGTTGGCGCGGTTTGGCTAATCTTCTTTTCTGGAACGCGATCCGGCGCGTTCTCGATGTTTCTATACGTCATATTCTTATCAGTATTCTGGATATTGCTTCGCGTTGCGCAAACGAGATCCCGTCATTTGTTCCTACTCGGGTTTGTGCCTCCAATCGCGTGGCTCGTGTTTGCCAAGACAACTGGCCTCCTGTTTTTCGTCGGACTTTCCTATATGTTGTTCCGTTGCGCGCATGTGGAGTGGGAGCTGAGTAAACGCAAGATCAACATGATGTCGTTTCCCGACTATATGGCCCATTGTTTCTTCGCACCTACGTTACTTATAGGGCCAATTTCTCCATACAGTTATTATGAGAGCTCTTTCAATGGGGGAGCAGCTTACTATAAAGAGACTGCGACAAAATGCTTCCTTAGAATCCTAAAAGGAGCTGCAAAGGTCGTAGTCATCTCGGGTGTTTTCTTACAGATTAGTCCAGATGCTTTTATTATTGACTATAGAACACACAAAATATACGAAATATTCATAGCGATAATCGGATTTTATATCTATATGTACGCTAATTTCTCAGGCCTGAACGATGTGTCAATCGGCGCTGCCGGTCTCATGGGTATTGCGGTCAAGGAGAATTTCAACCGGCCTTACCTGTCCCAAAGCGTCACCGAAATGTACACGCGCTGGCACATGACCTTGTCGGAATGGATGAGGGATATTGTCTTCTTTCCACTGGCGGCTTTTCTAATGCGCCGCGCAACGTGGCTTTCTCGCTATCAGTCGTCCGCGGTCGCGACCATGACCGTGTTTATCCTTTTCGGCGTGTGGCACAGCGGCGCAAGCCTCGGCTGGCAGTACTGGTTGATGGGCTTCCTGCTGGGCGCAGCGGTCATCGTCGAATTTTACCTCGGGCAATGGGCTAGGAATTGGCCGGAAATCGAGCGTTTCGCTCTTCCGCCAATGGTCGCGAGGGTCGCCCGTACGCTGTACGCAAACCTCTATTTTGCAATGGCCGCGTCGCTGATGTCGATCAATTGGCAACAACGCGGCGTGACTCCTGTCGACTGGATCAGGGGGATTGGCCGATTCTTGTGATTGAACGCCGCGCCGTGACCCTCGTCCTGCTCGACAAGCCGACGGCGGCGCTCGGCGCCGTTGACGCAGAGCTCGCTAGATAATATTATAATACTTATTGAGTTCCGAGTATTTTTAGGCAAAAAGCCGTTGGCAAATTGGCTTGCTCGGGACTGGGAAAGCTCCAACAATCGATGGTATGGTGCTCAAAACGCCGCGCTTTCGCGCGGCGTTTCCAAAGGGAGGAAAACGTATGAATCTGAAAACTCTGGCCGCCGCGGTCGCGGTCGGGCTCTTGACTGCCGCAAGCGTCGCGCACGCGCAGGACAAGGGCACGATCGGTATCGCCATGCCCACCAAGACGTCTGCCCGCTGGATCGCGGACGGCGACAATATGGTGAAGACCCTGCAGGCCAAAGGCTACAAAACCGATCTTCAATACGCCGATGACGATATTCCCAATCAACTCGCGCAGGTTGAGAACATGATCACCAAGGGCGACAAAGTCCTGGTGATCGCAGCCATCGACGGCACGACGCTGTCGGGCGCGTTGCAGAAGGCCGCAGACGCTGGCATCAAGGTCATCTCCTATGACCGTCTGATCGTCGGCTCGCCCAATGTCGACTATTACGCGACCTTCGACAATTTCAAGGTCGGCGTGCTCCAGGCCACCAGCATCGTCCATGGCCTCGGCCTCGACGCCGGCAAGAAGGGCCCGTTCAATATCGAATTGTTCGGCGGTTCGCCCGACGACACGAACGCCTTCTATTTTTATAATGGCGCGATGTCCGTCCTGCAGCCTTACATCGACAGCGGCAAGCTTGTCGTCCAGTCGAAGCAGATGGGCATGGACAAGGTCGGAACCCTTCGCTGGAAAGCCGAAGTCGCGCAGGCGCGCATGGACAACCTCCTCAGCGCTTATTACACCCAGAAGCGCGTGGACGCGGTTCTGTCGCCCTATGACGGCCTCAGCATCGGCATCATCTCTGCGTTGAAGGGCGTCGGCTATGGTACCGCAGACCAGCCGATGCCGATCATCTCCGGGCAGGACGCCGAAATCCCGTCGGTGAAGTCGATCATCAACCACGAGCAATATTCGACGATCTTCAAGGATACCCGCGATCTCGCGAAAGTGGCCGCGAACATGGTCGACGCGGTCGTCTCGGGCGGCAAGCCGGAGATCAACGACACGAAAACCTACAACAACAAGGTCAAGATCGTGCCTGCCTATCTCCTGACCCCGGTTACGGTTGACGCCACCAACTGGCAGAAGGCGCTCGTCGACACTGGCTATTACAAGGCCGACCAACTCAAGTAATCCGGCAAGCTGACGAATAAGGGTCTTCGCGCCGATCTTTTCGCGCGCCGAAGCTCCTTATTCGTTGCTGGCGGAGGCGTTCATATTGCATGCTTTGGATGATCAATCGCCTGGCGCAACCGACGAGCGTCGAGTCATGACTCCACTTCTCGAGATGAGAGGAATCACAAAGACCTTCCCGGGAGTCATCGCGCTGCGCGATGTCAATCTCTCGGTCCGCGCAGGCGAAATCCACGCAATCTGTGGTGAGAACGGCGCTGGCAAGTCGACGTTGATGAAGGTGCTGAGCGGGGTTTACCCTTATGGTTCCTATGAAGGGCAGATCGTCTTTCAGGGTGAGGAACGCCGCTTTTCGCGCATCGCCGACAGCGAGCATCTCGGAATCATCATCATTCACCAGGAATTGGCGCTGGTGCCGCTCCTGTCGATCGCCGAGAATATCTTCCTCGGCAACGAACCGGCCAGAATGGGCGTTATCGACTGGAGCGTGGCCTTCAACCGGACGCGAGAACTCCTGAGCAAGGTCGGGCTCAAGGAATCGCCGAACGCCCTCATCACCAATCTGGGGATCGGCAAGCAGCAGCTCGTCGAGATCGCCAAGGCGCTCGCCAAGAAGGTGAAGCTCTTGATCCTCGATGAGCCGACCGCCAGTCTCAACGAAACCGACAGCGACGCTTTGCTGCGTTTGCTCGTCGAGTTCAAGGCTCAGGGCATCACCTCGATCATCATTTCGCACAAGCTCAACGAGCTGGCCAAGGTCGCCGACCAGATCACGGTGCTGCGCGACGGCGCGACGGTCGAGACCATCGACTGCCGCCGCGAGACAATCAGCGAAGGCCGAATCATCAAGAGCATGGTCGGGCGGGAGATGTCGGATCGGTACCCGCTTCGCGTCCCCAAAATCGCTGAGCGCCTGTTCGCGGTGGAAAACTGGCGCGTCGAACATCCGCTCCACGCCGGACGGCAGGTGATCAAAGGCGTCGACCTGCATGTCAACCGGGGCGAGGTTGTCGGCATCGCCGGATTGATGGGCGCCGGGCGCACCGAACTCGCCATGAGCATTTTCGGGCGCGCCTACGGGCGAAACATCACCGGCCGCGCCCTCATGGAGGGCAAGGAGATCGATGTCTCGACGGTGCAGAAGGCCGTCGCCAATGGCATCGCCTACGTGACCGAGGACCGCAAGAGCCTCGGACTCGTTTTGAGCGAGGACATCAAGAACAACGTCACGCTCGCCAATCTGCCGGGCATCGCCTGGCGCGGGGTGATCGACAAGCACCGGGAAACCCGGATCGCGCAACAATATCGCAGCCTGCTCAAGATTCGCTCCTCGGGCATCTTTCAAAAGACGCTCAATCTCTCGGGCGGCAATCAGCAGAAGGTCGTCTTGAGCAAATGGCTGTTCGCGCAGCCGAAGGTGCTCATCCTGGACGAGCCGACGCGCGGCATCGACGTCGGGGCCAAATATGAGATCTATACGATCATCAACGATCTGGCGGCGGCAGGAAAAGGCGTGATCGTCATTTCATCGGAAATGCCGGAATTGCTGGGCATCTGCGACCGCATTTACGTCATGAACGAGGGCAAGTTCGTTGACGAAATGCCGGCGAAGGGAGCCACCCAGGAGATGATCATGGCCTCGATCATGAAGCAATACGGGGTTGCGGCGGCATGAGCACGGAAACGATCATCACCGGAGCGCCCGCCGCCGAGCCGTCGGCCGGGGACGCGAGCTTCTGGAAGAGCAATCTTCGCGACTACGGGCTGCTTGTTTCCCTGCTTCTCATCATGGCGTTCTTCGAGGTCGTCACCGGCGGCGTGCTCTTCCGCGGCGTCAATGTGACCAACCTCATCCTCCAGAACAGCTACATCGTGATCATGGCGCTCGGCATGCTGCTGGTCATCGTCGGGGGCAACATCGATCTTTCGGTCGGCTCCATCGTCGGATTCGTCGGCGGCTGCGCGGCGATCATGATGGTGGGGTTTCATGTTCCCTGGGCCGACATCGACATCAAGCTTCCCTGGCAACTGGTCATCCCGCTGGCGCTGATCCTGGGCGGCCTCATTGGCGCGAGCCAGGGCTATTTCATCGCCTACAGCAAGATCCCGGCGTTCATCGTAACGCTCGCCGGCATGCTGATCTTCCGCGGGCTCACCGGGAACATGCTGCAGGGCCAGTTCGTCGGACCGTTCGCCAAGGGGTTCCAGTCGATCAGCGCCGGCTTCATCCCCGATTTCAGCGACTTCGGGTTCCTCAAAGCGCCGCGAGGAGAACCACAGTTCTTCTGGCTGTCGATGCTCATCGGGGTGGTCGGAGCGATCTTGCTGATCGTCGTGAGCACGCGCCGGTGGGTGCGCGACAACGCGCAGGCTATGGAGACAGAGCCGTTCGCGCTGTTCATCGGCAAGAACGCCATTTTCGCGATTCTGACCGTCGGGTTCAGCTATCTGCTTGCGTCGAACAAGGGCTTGCCCAACGTCCTCATCATCATGGGGGTGCTGATCCTCCTCTATACGTTCATCACCACCCGCATGACGATCGGACGCCGCATCTACGCGATGGGCGGGAACCGGCTGGCGGCGCAGCTGTCAGGCGTTCGCACCGAACGACTGACCTTGCTGACTTTCGTCAACATGGGCGTCCTTGCCGGACTTGCGGGCTTGATTGTCGCCGCGCGCCTCAATTCGGCGACGCCAAGCGCGGGCAATTCCTTCGAACTCGACGTGATCGCGGCGTGTTTCATCGGCGGCGTATCGGCCTCGGGCGGGGTCGGAAAGGTGATGGGTGTCGTCATCGGCGCGTTTTTCATGGGCGTGATGAACAACGGCATGTCGATTCTCGGCATCGGCATCTTCTGGCAACAGGTGGTGAAGGGCCTCGTGCTGCTGGCGGCGGTCTACGTCGACGTCTATCAGAAGAGCAAAGCGTAGCGCGATTGGGCTCCCGCCATTGGCCATTTCGATGCGCCTGCGCGCCCCTTCGTCGCAGACCGCCGCGCCTGCCCGCCATCGAGCCACGGAGCGCTCATGTTCACCCTAGGCGTCGATTTCGGAACCAACTCGGTGCGGGCGCTTGTCGTACGCTGTTCGGACGGGGCGGAATACGGCAGTCGCGTGGTCGATTACCCTTCGGGCGCGCAGGGCGTCCTGCTTGATCCCAAAGACGGCCTGTTGGCGCGTCAGCGCCCCGCAGACTATCTGTTCGGTCTTGACGAAAGCATCAAGGGCGCACTTGCTGAGGCTGGGCGTAAACCGGATTTCGATCGATCGAAAGTCGTCGGAATCGGCGTCGACTCGACCGGGTCAAGCCCGATTCCGGTTGACGATAAGAATCAGCCGCTGGCTTCGAGCGCAAAATGGAAGAATGACCTCAACGCGCAATGCTGGCTGTGGAAAGATCATACGAGTTGGCGCGAGGCTGCGAAAATCACCGAACTCAGCGCAAAGCTTCGACCCCAGTACATTGCGAAATGCGGGGGAGTCTACTCCTCGGAATGGTTTTGGGCCAAGCTCTGGCATTGCCTGAATGTCGCTCCCGAAACGTTCGGCGCTGCCTTCTCCTGGGTCGAGCTTGCCGACTGGATCCCCTCCGTACTTGCTGGCGTCGTCGATCCGCGATTGGTCAAGCGGGGGGTCTGCGCAGCCGGTCACAAGGCTCTCTATTCCGACGATTGGGGCGGCCTTCCGGACAAGGAATTCCTGGGAGCGCTCGACCCGCATCTCGCCGAACTTCGAGACCGGCTCTACCAAAAAGCTTACGACGCGACCGAGCCTGCCGGGTCACTGTGCCCCGAATGGGCGACGAAGCTCGGGCTCGCCCCAGGCATTGCGATCGCGATCGGCGAATTTGACGTTCACTACGGCGCGATCGGCTGCGGGGTGCGCGAGGGCGCGCTCGTCAAGGTGATCGGCACGTCAACCTGCGACTGCGCGGTCGTTTCGGCCGAAAAGCCGATCGCCGATATTCCGGGCATCTGCGGCATTGTGAAGGGCGCCATTCTGCCCGGCTTCTTCGGCATCGAAGCCGGCCAGTCGGCCGTCGGAGACATATTCAAATGGTGGGTCGAGGTCGTTTTGGATGGGGACGCTGCGCTGCACGCCGAACTGACCGCCGAGGCGGCGAAGCAGCGTCCGGGCCAGGCCGGCCTTCTGGGGCTCGACTGGAATAACGGCAATCGGACTATTCTCGTCGACCAGCGCCTCACCGGTTTGCTGCTCGGTCAGGATCTTTATACGACACGGGCGGATATCTACCGCGCTTTGATCGAAGCGACCGCGTTCGGAGCGCGCGCAATCATCGAGCGCCTGCGGCAGTACGGCGTGCCTACGGATCAGGTTGTATGCACCGGCGGAATTGCTGAGAAGAATTCGCTGCTCATGCAAATCTATGCCGACGTCACCGGCTGCGTCATGCAGGTCGCCGGCTCCAGTCAGACGTGCGCGCTGGGCTCGGCCATCGCCGCTGCCGTCCTCGCGGGCGCGCATACGGATTTCGCCAGCGCGGAAGCCGCGATGACGTCGCTAAAGCCGGAGGCGTTTGAACCGATCGCCGAAAATCGAGCTGTCTACGACCAACTCTATGCGCTCTACCGCGATCTGCACGACAGTTTCGGAGGATTGAGTAAATCCGCCGACCTGTCCCAGGTCATGAAGAGTTTGCTGGATATCAAATATGCGCAACGGGGATGACCGTCGGTCGCATGGCCGAACGCCGCTCGCCCGCCGTCGGACGAAGCTTCCTTCATTGTAAGAGACTGAGGCGACTATGATCAATCTAGCCAACCCCGAGATCTGGTTCGTTTGCGGCTCTCAGCATCTATACGGTCCCGGCCCGCTACAGCAGGTCGCCGCGCATGGACGGGAGATCGCGGGCGCGCTCGCGGGCTCGGCAAAGCTCCCGCTCAAGACCGAATTCAAGGCCCTGCTGACGACGCCGGACGAGATCGCCAAGCTTTGCCTCGACGCCAACGCCGATCCGAAGTGCGCCGGCCTCATCCTCTGGATGCACACGTTCTCGCCATCGAAGATGTGGATACGCGGGCTGAATTCGCTTCAGAAGCCGTTCGTCCACCTCCACACCCAGTTCAGTCGTGATCTCCCGTGGGACACGATCGACATGGACTTCATGAACCTCAACCAGTCCGCGCACGGCGACCGGGAGGCGGGCTTCATCCACGCCCGGATGCGGCTCGCGCGCAAGGTTGTCGTCGGCCACTGGTCCGACCCTGAGGTTCAGGACCGTCTCGGCGCTTGGATGCGCGCGGCGCGCGCCTGGCATGATTGGCAGGGCGCCAAATTCTGCCGCTTCGGCGACAACATGCGTCAGGTCGCGGTCACCGAGGGCGACAAAGTCGCCACGGAAATGAAGTTCGGGTTTGCGACCAACGGCTATGGCGTCGGCGATCTCGTGGCCCAGGTGAACGCGGTCTCCGACGCCAAGGTCAAGGCGCTGGCGAGTGAATATGAAGAGCGCTACGCGGTCGCCGCCGACCTGCGCAAGGCTGGGGCCCGGCACGAGTCGCTGCTCTATGGCGCGCGGCTCGAATTGGGCATGCGCGCCTTTCTGGAAGCCGGCGGCTTCAAGGGCTTCACGACCACGTTCGAAGACCTGCACGGGCTGCGGCAGCTCCCCGGTCTCGCGCCGCAACGGCTGATGGCCGAGGGCTACGGCTTCGCGGGCGAGGGCGACTGGAAGACCGGCGCGCTGGTGCGCGCGATGAAGGTCATGGGCGAGGGACTTCCGGGCGGGACTTCGTTCATGGAGGACTATACCTATCATCTGGCGCCGGGCGGCCATCAGGTGCTGGGCTCCCACATGCTCGAAATTTGCCCGACGATCGCGGCGGACAAGCCCAGGCTCGAAATTCATCCCCTTTCCATCGGCGGCAAGGAGGATCCGGTCCGTCTGGTGTTCGACGCGGCGAAAGGCCCGGCGCTCAACGCGAGCCTCATTGATCTCGGCGCCCGGTTCCGTCTGCTGGTGAACGAAGTGACCGCGGTGGGCCACCCGGCTTTGCCGAAACTGCCGGTCGCCCGCGCGGTGTGGGAATGCCAGCCCGACTTCAAGACGGCGTGCGCAGCCTGGATTCTGGCCGGCGGCGCGCATCACACCGGCTACAGCTACAGCGTGACCCGGGAGATGCTCGAGGACTTCGCCACCATCGCTGGAATCGAGATGGCGGTGATCGGGCCGGACACCACGATCGCGAGCTTCAAGCAGGACCTGCGCAACAACGACGTCTACTATTACCTCGCGCAGGGGTTCCGCGCCTGACCCGGAACGAAGCGATGTTCAAGGAACTGAAGCGCGAAGCCTATGAGGCCAATGTCGCCCTGCCGCGGCACGGCCTCATCAATCTGACCTTCGGCAATGCCAGCGCGATCGATCGCGCGCGGGCCGCATTCGCGATCAAGCCGAGCGGGGTCGACTATACGGCGCTGACGCCTGACGACATGGTCGTCATCGACCTCGAGGGGCGCAGGGTCGAGGGCCGGCTCAACCCGTCCTCCGACACGCCGACCCATCGCAGGCTTTTCCTGGCCTTTCCGAATATCGGCGGCGTCGTGCACACGCACTCATCGCACGCAACCGCCTTCGCCCAGGCCGGGCGGCCGATCCCGATCTTCGGCACGACCCATGCCGACTATTTCAACGGCGCGGCGCCCGTCACCCGCAAAATGACGCCAAGCGAGATCGCGACCGACTATGAATGGGAGACGGGAAACGTCATCGTCGAAACGATGCGGAACCGCGATCCGGCCGACTTTCCGGGCGTTCTCGTCAACCGGCACGCGCCATTCACCTGGGGGGCGAGCGTGGCGAAGGCAGTGGAGAACGCGGTCGCTCTCGAGTGCATCGCGCAAATGGCGCTGATGTCGCTTCAACTCGCGCCCAACCTCGAGCCGATCGAGGAGGAGCTTCTGAACAAGCACTTCAGGCGCAAGCACGGCGCGGGCGCCTATTATGGGCAGGCCCCGGACTTTTGAAGGCGCCGCCAAGTCAGGGGAGCCGAGGCTCCGCCGGTTTGCTCGCGTTGAGACGCATCGTCAGATAGTCGGCGGCCAGGATCGGCGCATAACGCACGACCTCTCCCTCCCCAACGCAGCTTAGAATGGTTTCGACCATCGCGTCCGGATTCGGATCGTAGAAGAAGGCGATCGAATATCTCTCCTTCGCGCTTCGATTGACCACGCGGTGCGGGGTTGAAACATAAACATCGTTGGTCCAGCGCATCAGGCAATCGCCGATGTTGACGATGAAGGCGCCAGGGATGACCGGCGCCTGGATCCATTGTCCGGCGCGCGTGCGGACCTCCAAACCCCCCACATCATCGGTCGCGAGCAGCGTCAGGTTGCCGTAATCCGTGTGCTCGCCCGCGCCGGTTGGGGCGGCCGCGGCCCCTGGCGAGGCGGGATAGTGGAGGAGCCGCAGCGTCGCCATCGACCGATCGAATTTGCCGTCGAAGAAATCGGCTCTCAGGCCAAGGTCGCGCGCGAACGCGCGATGCAGTCGGGCGCCGAGCGCCGCGCACGCGTCATAATAGGACAGCAGGTTTCGCGGAAGCCCGGCAAGCCGGGCCATGCGTTGAGCGAGCGGAAGGGCTTTCCGGCCAGCAATTCGGGATCGTCCGCGGCAAGGTCCAAACCGACATTGAAGGCCTCTTTCATGTCCGGTCCCCGGGTGGGGTCGAGCGCCTCGTGAAGGAGCCCCGAATAGCCCCGGTTGCCGCCAATCGTCTCGATCGCCAGCTTCCGCTTGTCGGCGACGGGCAGCGCGAAGAAGTCGTGCGATCGCGCGAAGGTTTTCGCGATCAGCGCCTGGTCGACACCGTGGTTGACGACATAGAAGAAGCCAACGTCCCGGCACGCCGCGCCGACCTCTGCGGCGATCCTTGTCGGCGAGGCGCCATCGCCTTCGTCCAAGGATCCGAGATCGATAATGGGAAGTGTCATCGGGGCCGCCTCCTGCGCTCGATCGTGTCGCGCAACGCGCTCAAAAACGGGATGTCGGCGAACTGGTCCGGACGAACCTTGTCCCAATCGACTCCATTCGGCTGCGGGTGCTCCGTCCGCGTCGCGATCAGCTCGAGTTCCGTTGCGATGAAATGCAGGGCCGAGTCATGGCTTTCCATCACCACATCGGAATCGGGCACGACCTGGGAGGAATGAACGGTTGTCGCAATCGGCGTCGAGGCGGTGACGAGCCCGAGTTCGCGAAACAGCCCCTGTTCGAGATCCGCGAATCCGGCGCCCTTCCCCGTCCGCCCGCCCGACCGCGTGACCGCGACGCAGCCAACGACGCACAAGTCGAGCCTGGGCATGTCCTCAAATCCGATCGGCTCCCCATGCGCCAGGAACCCTTGCGCGGTGGCGGCGGTTTCGAAATCGACGCCCTTCGCTGCGAGCTTGTCGGGATCGATGCGCAGGTAGGGAAAACCCTTGCTCAGATAGGGAACCGGCGAGAACAGGAGCTTGCCGTCGTAAAGCGCGCGCAAACGGACCGGGATTTGCGGCGGATCGGGATTGCACTTGACGACCCGGGCGCGCCGCCATTCGTCAAGCTCGCTGAGCCGCTTGGCGGCGACATCCGCGCCGACGAAATTCGGGATGTGGTCGAAAACGGGGCCGATGTTGACTTGGGCCTCGACCAATCCGCTCCATACCCGGTCGCGTATTGCAGCCTTTGCGCCATTGCGCCCCGCCCATCGAGAATCGCCGCGCTCTTCCATTTCGCCTCGTCAGGACAATCTCGCCACCGGCGCTCGCACGACGCCGTCCCGTTCAAGCGCCCAGGCGACGCGGAGCGCGAGATCCTCGCGCCAAGGGGCGGCGATGATCTGGACGCCGATCGGAAGCTTTTCACCCTCTGTCCAGACCGGGGCCGCGACAACCGGCAGACCAATGAAGGATATTGGCTGAGTGAAGAGCCCAATATTCGGTCGCACCAGCATCTCACGGCCGTCGAGCACAAAGGTCGTCTGCTCGAGCCGGGGGGCCCGGCAAGGGGTCGCTGGCGCGAGCAGGATATCGACGTCGCGAAAGAGCGCGAGCGTCATCGCATGAAACTCACGGCGGAATTTTTGCGCCTGCGCCGCCCAGGCGCCGGGAACCATCGCGCCCGCGATCAGCCGGTCGCGAACTTCCGGGTCGAAGTCCTGGGCGCGTTCGCGCAAGCGAGCCAGATGAAGCGCGGCGCCCTCGACCATCGTGATGAGATAGGCCGCCGAACGCGCCTGCTCGGCCCCGGCGAGTTCGACGACCCGGTCCGCTTTCAGGGCGCGGGCGATCGTGTCCACGGCGGAGGTGGCGCTCGGATCGGCGGAGCGCGTGAAATAGCCGCCGAGCCGTGCGATGCGCAGCCCGGCGACTCGGTCGTTGAGCGTCGGCAATACCGCAGCCGCCGGTTTGTCCGCCTGCGCCGGGTCCCTGTCGTCGCGGCCGAGCATGGAATCATACGACAGCGCGAGATCGCCGGCCGAGCGCGCGAGCGGCCCGACATGATCGAGGCTGGCGACAAACGGGAACGTCCCGGCGCGCGACAGGCGGCCATAGGTCGGCTTGAGGCCGAACAATCCGCAGAACGAGCTTGGCACGCGAATGGAGCCATTGGTGTCCGAGCCCAGCGCCACCGGAACGAGGCCGCCGGCGACCGCCGCGGCGGATCCGCCGGAGGATCCGCCCGTCATATGCTCGAGATCATGCGGATTCCGGGATGGGCCGTCGTGGACGTTCCGGCCCGTGAAGTCGTAGGCGAATTCGCCCATGTTGAGCGCGCCGACCAGAACGCCGCCCGCGGCCTCGAGGCGCGCGATCGCAGTCGCGTCCGCCTTGGCCGGCGGCCGGTCGCGGTTGATCTTGGAGCCCGCGCGCGTCGTCAGCCCTTCGACGTCGAACAGGTTTTTGACCGCGAACGGCGCGCCGGCAAGCGGACCCAGGGTTTCGCCGCGCGCGCGGGCGGTATCGATCGCGTCCGCCTTGGCGAGCGCGCGCTTCGCCGTCACCTCGGTGAAGGCGCCGAGCGCGCCATTTCGGGCTTCGATGCGATCGAGCGTTTGTTGCGCGATCTCGCGGGCGCTCACAGCCCCCGTCCTGACCGCCGCGGCGATCGCCTGCGCCGTTCCATCGACCAGCGCGGCGCTCATGCCGTGAAGACCGGCGCCGGCTCCTGCCGATCGTCGAGCGGGACCGACAGAAGCCTCTCGGCTTGCTCCGCCGCAATCCGCAGATGCACAATGGTCTGAGCGCGCGATTCCGGCGTCAGCGTCAAACCAAGCAGCGGCGCCATGGCGTCAACCACGGCTTCCGGATCGAACGTTTTTGCGGTCAAGCCAGCGCCTCATCGAATGCGAAGCGACGCGGCGCCCGGCCGAGCGTTATTTTTCGGGCGTGGACCCTGTCGCGCATCATTGTCCGGAAGCCCGAAAAGTTGTCGCCATCACACGTCCTCGATGAGCGGGCGCTCATAGCGACGATCGACCTCGTTGTCGAGCGCATGACAGGCGCCGGGCGTCCTCAGCGCAATCTCGCGCCTTATCTTTCGGCGCGGCGCCCAAATGTTGAGCGCCAACGCCTCGCTTCTCCATCAAGCCCGATATTGCCTAGCAATCGCCATCAGGCCAATTTGCCCGGCTTTTGCTTTCGTTGAATGCTGGACGCTTCCGCCAACCGGCGCGGCGCTGCTCGAGGGGCCTTGACCAGATGACCATTACGATCGGAACGCTTCTCGCCGCGCATGCCGCGGGCAAGCCGCTCACGGCCACGATCGAGGAGACCTACGCCCGCATCGCGAAGCACGACGACCCGGCGCTTTTCATCGCCATTCGCCCGAAGGCCGAAGCCCTGGCGATCGCGGAACGCATGCAGGCGTCCGGCCCCGCGGGCAAGCCGCTCCACGGCGTTCCGTTCGTCGTCAAGGACAATATCGATGTCGCGGGGCTTCCCACGACCGCGGCGTGTCCCGCCTTCGCCTATCGGCCCACGAAATCGGCTTTCGTGGTCGAGAGGCTCGAGCGCGCGGGCGCCATCGTCATCGGCAAGACCAATCTCGACCAGTTTGCGACCGGCCTCGTCGGCGTCCGTTCGCCCTATGGGGTTCCACGCAACGCGCTGCGCGCGGATCTCATACCCGGAGGATCGAGTTCCGGCTCGGCGACGGCGGTCGGCGCGGGCCTCGTCCCGTTTTCGCTTGGCACCGATACGGCGGGATCGGGCCGCGTGCCGGCGGCGCTCAACGGAATCGTCGGGCTGAAGCCGTCGCTCGGCGCTCTCTCCACGTCCGGCGTCGTCCCCGCCTGCCGCACGCTCGACACCGTCTCGATTTTCGCCCGCGATGTCGCCGACGCCTTCCTGGCCTATCAGGAGGCTTGCGCGTTCGACGAAGCGGACGCTTACAGTCGGGCCTTTCCGCGCCCTGCCCTTTCGGCCTTCCCGAGCGTGTTTCGGCTGGGCGTTCCCCGCGCCGATCAGCGGCAGTTCTTTGACGACGCGCATTCGTCAGCGGCTTTTTCGCGCGACCTTGAGCTCGCTGAATCGCTTGGCGCGCGCATCGTCGAGTTCGACTTCGAGCCGTTCGCCGCAGTCGCCCGGGCGCTCTACGACGGTCCCTGGGTCGCCGAGCGTTACGCCGCGGTGAAGTCGCTAATCGAGACCAATCCGGAAGCCCTTCATCCCGTCACCCGCTCGATCATCGAGGGCGCGCGAAAGTTCGACGCGGTCGCAGCCTTCGAGGCCTTCTACCGGCTCGCCGATCAGAAGCGGAAGACAAGCCGCGTCTGGTCCGAATTCGACGCGATGCTGGTTCCAACGGCGCCGCGCCCCTATACCGTCGCCGAGGTCGAGGCCGATCCGATCAGTCTCAATTCCAACCTTGGGACCTACACCAACTTCGTCAATTTGCTCGACCTCTGCGCGATCGCCGTTCCCTCGAGCATTCGCGGCGATGGGCTGCCGTCGAGCGTGACCCTGATTGCGCCCGCTCGCGCAGACGGTCTCATCGCCGGCGTGGCCGCTGCGATCCACGCCGGTTCCGACGCTTCGATGACCAGCGCTCGCGCTGCGCCTCTCGCGCAGCAGGCGACCTCGCGAACAACGGACGACCGCATCGAGATCGCGGTCGTTGGCGCGCATCTCTCGGGCCTGCCCCTCAATCGCGAACTCGTCGAGCTTGGCGCGGCCTTCTCGCGCGAAGTGGAAACGACGCCGGATTACCGTCTCTTCGCGCTGCCCGGCTCTTCTCCGCCGAAGCCCGGCCTGTTGCGGATCGGCGAGAACGCCGGCGCCGCCGTCAAGGCTGAAGTGTGGACGCTCGATGCCGGCGCCTTCGGGGCTTTCGTGGCCAGGATCCCGGCGCCTTTGGGAATTGGGACGATCCGGTTCAAGGACGGCTGCTCGGTGAAGGGCTTTCTGGTCGAGGCCGAGGCCGTCAAGGGGGCGGAGGACATCTCACATTTCGGCGGCTGGCGCGCTTATCTGGCCGCGCGCTGAGCGCGTTCGCCCGGTCAGGCTCTCGCGCGCCCGAGCGGCCCGTCGTTGAGGCGCGCAAGATCGAAAGCCAGCACATCGCGCAACAAATCGATGAACGCCGCCGCCCCGTTTGCCGCGCAGGCTTCGCCCTTCTCGGCCGTCGCCTTGGAGGCGTCGCCGGCCGTGCCGAGCGGGTGCAGATCGCTCGCCATCCAGCCGAAGCCGATCGGTTGCGTCACCCGAAGCTGCCGAAATTCCTGCTCGATCCCGATCGCCGCGCTGACGAAATTTTGCGCGTTCTCCATACGCACGGTGTTCGGCCTGAAGGCGAGCATGAGCGAGGTCTCCGCTTCGCCCCCATGGATGCCATGCGCGCGCTCCTGGGCGGAAAACAGGTCCGGCGGATAGCCCAGCCGATGCCAGGCCGCGTGCACCGCGAGCATGCGGTGGCGGACGCGCAGCTCTCTTGCCACCGCATCGATAACCGGAACATTGCCGCCGTGCGAGTTCATGAAAATGAGCTTGCGGCATCCGGCGCGCGCGACGCTGTCGCCGATCTCGGTCCACGCCCGCGTGACCGTCTCGAGCGAAAACGTCAGCGTGCCGGGATATTCGATATGCTCGTTCGACTTGCCGACCGCCTGGATGGGCAGGATCAACACCGGCATATCGTCCGGGATTTGCTTGACCGCGGTCGCGAAATAGCCCTCGTTGATGAACATGTCGACCCCGACCGGCAGGTGAGGCCCATGTTGCTCGATCGCGGCCACCGGCAGGACCGCGACGACTTTGCTCATGTCGGCGGCGGCGAAATCGCGCCAGGACATTTCGGCCCAGAACTTGGTTGGCAGCATCTTAGATCTCCCGGCGCTCAAGGCGCCCGCGCGGCGACGGCCTCGATCTCGATCTTGAATTCGGGCCGGGCGAAACCCTGAACGACAATTAAGGTCGAGGCCGGGGGCGGATTGCTCACGAATTCGTCGCGCACCTTCATGTAGCCGCCCAGATATTGCGCCGAGGAGACATAAGCGTTGATGCGAACGAGATCGGCGAGCGACATCGAGGCTTCGCCGAGAATCGCGGCAATGGCGCGAAAGCAAAGGCGCGCCTGAGCCTCCACGTCCTCGGGAATGATTCCGTCGCGGCCAATCCCCAATTGGCCGGAACAGAAGACGATTCGCGCGCCGGGGTCGACTTCGATTCCATGCGCGTATTTTGCAAACGGGGGATGGATCGTATCCGGGTTCAATCTGCGCATCTTGCGAAACCCTCCAGCAACCCGGTATTGGAGCGCCTGGCGCGCCTGCCCCGGGCGCCCTCAATGGCGCCTAAGTTGCAAGCTCGATACGGCAACTCGAGACGGGATCAAACAATGAAATTCGTTGGCGCTCGCCTGGCGTTTGGGCTTTGCCTGCTCACGTCGTCCGCATTTGCCGCCGACAAGGTCTCTTTCGGCACGAACTGGCTCGCCGAGGCCGAGCATGGCGGATATTACCAGGCGGTCGCCGATGGCACTTATGCGAAATACGGGCTCGACGTCACGATCGTGCAGGGAGGGCCGCAGGCCAACAACGAGCTCCTGCTGGCGGCCGGGCGGCTGGACTTCTACATGGGCGGCAATCTGTTGCTGGCCTTCGATGCGGTCGACCGCAATGTCCCGATCGTCGTCGTCGCCGCGGATTTCCAAAAAGATCCGCAGATCATGATGTCGCATCCAGGGGTCGGCCTCGACACATGGGCGGACCTGCCGAAGGCGACGACGGCTTTCGTCGGCAAGGAGGCGCTTGTCACGTTCTACCAGTGGATGGGGTCGGCCTTCGGTTTCAAGGAGGACATCGTCAGGCCCTACACCTTCAACCCCGGGCCGTTCATCGCCGACACCCATTCGATTCAGCAAGGCTACGTGACCTCCGAGCCGCTCGCCGTCGAGCGCGAAGGTCACTTCAAGCCCAACATCTTCCTGCTCGCCGACAACGGATGGGGGACCTACGCCACGACGATCGAGACGCGCGCTGATCTCATCAAGGACCATCCGGACGTCGTGCAGCGGTTCGTCGATGCGTCCGCGATCGGCTGGTACAATTATCTTTACGGCGACAATTCGAAAGCGAACGCCCTTATCAAACACGACAATCCGGACATGACGGATGAGCAGATCGCCTTCTCGATGGCCAAGATCAAGGAATACGGCCTGGTCGATTCGGGCGACACGGCGAAACTGGGAATTGGCGCCATGACCGACGAGCGGATCAAGAGTTTCTACGACGCCATGGTCAAGGCGGGGGTCGAAAAGGCCGGTCTCGATTACAAGAAGGCCTATACGCTGCAATTCGTGAACAAGGGCGTCGGCCTCGACATGCGCCCGAAATGAGGGGGCGCCGAATTCTTCGCATGACCATCGGCCGAAGACAGTCGGGCGCGCTTGGCCGCCGCCGCGCTCGAGCGGGCGCCGGTCGCCGATGACGTTCGCGCTTCCCCCCGCCAGGCGCTACGCGTTGAGACAGGCGCGCGTCCTTGGCCGCATGCTGCCCAAGCCCATCCCGCCGCTCGACTTCGACGGGTTCTCCATCGTCGACATCCTCGTCGACAATGGCGCAATCGCGAAGATCGTCCCCGCTGGCGTCAGCGACTTCGGCGAGGCGCCAGAAGTCGCAATGTCAGGGCGCATCGTGCTGCCGCTGTTCGTCGACGTGCACACCCATCTCGACAAGGGGCATATCTGGCGACGGAAGCGAAACCCGGTCGGCGATTTTCCGAGCGCGGTCGCGGCGACGATCGAGGATCGTTCCGCCAACTGGAGCGCCGCGGACGTCGCTGCGCGCATGGAGTTCAGCCTGCGCTCGGCCTACGCGCACGGGACGACGGCCATTCGCACCCATATCGACAGCGCAGGCCCGCAGACGAGAATCAGTTGGCCGGTCCTGGCTGAAACGCGCGAGCGCTGGCTTGGGCGGATCGACCTCCAGGCGTCGCCGCTCTTCACCCTCGACCATCTGGCGAACGCCTCGCACGTGGCCGACATCGAAGCGATGCTCGACGCCTATGGGTCGGGGATTCTCGGCGCCGCCATCCGCATGGAGCCGGATCTGCGCGACGGGCTCAGAATCCTGTTCGAACTCGCGGAGCGCAAGGGCTGGGAGCTCGACTTCCACGTCGACGAAAGCTCAGATCCCGCGGCGCGCTCTCTCAAGGTCATTGCCGACGTCGCGATCGAGCGCCGCTTCCAGCGCCCCATCCTGGTCGGCCACTGCTGCTCGCTCGCGCTGCAGGAGGATGACGAGCGGCAAAGAACGATCGACGCGGTCGCACGCGCGGGGCTTAGCGTCGTGTCCCTGCCGATGTGCAACATGTTCCTTCAGGATCGCCACGCCGGCCGAACGCCGCGCTGGCGCGGCGTGACCGCGCTGCACGAACTGAAACGCGCCGGGGTCAACGTCATGATCGCGAGCGACAACACCCGCGATCCGTTCTACGCCTATGGCGACCTGGACATGATGGAAGTGTGGCGCGAAGGGGCTCGGATCCTGCACCTTGACTACCCGTTCGCCGACTGGGCGGAAGCCGTTTCCGCTTCTCCGGCCAGGGCGATGGGATTGGACCTCGGCGTCCTGCACCCGGGCGCCGCCGCCAACATGATCCTGACGAGAGCGCGGGATTTCACCGAGCTTCTCGCCCGTCCGCAATCCGATCGCATCGTTGTCAGAAATGGCGAGGCGTCGAACGCCAAGCCGCCCGATTATGCCGAGCTCGACGCGCTCGAGGGCCTCGCGCCATGAGCGGAACTTATGACATCGCCGCGCTGCGCGCTGAGATCGGTCCGATCAAGTGGGAGGACAATCCCATCCTGGTCAAACAGAAGAGTCGCGATTTCTTCTGGTATTCGCCGGTACTGAAGCGCGAGCTCGAAGCGGTCACCGCAGACGTCGTGGTTTCCCCGACAAGCGAATCCGAGGTCCGCACTGTCCTGGCAGCCGCCTACAGGCTTGGGATTCCGGTCACGCCGCGCGGCGCGGGGACCGGCAATTACGGCCAGGCGATGCCGCTCATAGGCGGCGTGCTCCTGAACCTCGCGGAGATGAACACAATCCGGTCAATCGAGCGGGGACGCGTCATCTGCGAGCCTGGCGCGCTGCTGATCGACGTCGACAAAGCATGCGAAGCGTCCGGGCAGGAATTGCGGATGTTCCCGTCGACGCGCGGGACCGCCTCGGTCGCCGGCTTCGTCGCCGGCGGGTCAGGCGGCGTCGGCTCGATTACGTGGGGAGGCCTGCGCGATTTCGGCAATGTGCTGCGCCTGCGCGTCATGACGCTCGAGGCCGAACCGCGCACGCTCGAATTGACAGGCGAGGATCTGCACAAGGCGGTGCACGCCTACGGGACGAACGGGATCATCACCGAAGTCGAGATGCCGCTCACGGCGCACTACGATTGGGTCAACGTCATTGTCGGGTTCGACAGTTTCGACGCGGCGACGGCCTACGCGCTGGCGCTCGGCGAGCAGGATGGAATCCTGAAGAAGCTTATCACGGTCGTCGCGGGGCCATCGCCGCACGATTATTTTCTGCGCCATCGCGCGCTCATCCCCGCTGGCGACAGCGTCGTCATCCTGATGATCGCTCCCCATGCCCTCGACGCGTTCGAAGCCTTCACCCGGCCCTACAAGGATGCGCGCATCCTCCTCGAACTCGAGCCGCGCCGCCCCCGAGACGCTCGCCGGCTTGCCTCCCAATTACGAACTGACCTGGAATCACACCACTTTGCGGGCGTTACGGGTCGATCCCCGCATCACTTACCTGCAGGTCCGCTACCCCAGCGAGGACGCGCTCGGCGTGATCAAGCGCATTCACGACCGCTACGGCGACGAGGTCCGGGGGCATCTGGAGCTCATCCGCTTCAACGGGCGGATCGGGTTCGCGGGCCTGCCGCTGGTGCGGTTCACGACCGAAGAGCGGCTCAATGAGATCATCGCCGAACACGAGGCGATGGGCGCGATGATCTTCAACCCTCACCGCTACACCCTCGAGGAGGGCGGCATGAAGCAGACCGACGCGATCCAGCTCGCGTTCAAGCGGGAGACCGATCCGCTGGGGCTGCTCAATCCGGGCAAGATGATCGCCTGGGAGAACCCGGACTTTGATTTTTCCACGCGCCGGAACTTCCTCTTCCCCGGTCTCGAGGCGCGGGCGCGCGCGGCGCAGAGCTGAGCGGCTTTGCGCGTCCTGGTGCTGTTCGCCCATCCGGTCGAAACGAGTTTCGCCGCCGCCCTGCACGCGAAGGTGGTCGAGGTCTTGCGCGCGAAGGGGCACGAAGTCGACGATTGCGATCTCAACGCGGAAGGCTTCGATCCGGTGATGTCGCGGCAGGATCGGATCGACTACCACAATCTGGCGGTGAACCGCCGCCATGTCGCGCCTTATGTGGATCGTCTCCTCGCGGCCGAGGCGCTGGTGTTTTCGTTTCCGGTCTGGAATATGGGATTTCCGGCGATCCTCAAGGGATTCATCGACAAGGTTTTTCTGCCCGGCGTCAGTTTCACTCTGGGCGAGGACGGCTCCTACAATCCCTGTCTTCACAACATCAAGCGTCTCGGCGTCGTCTGCACCTATGGCGGGGCGCGATGGCTGACGTTCATGATGGGCGATCCGCCGCGCCGCTTCCTGACGCGATCCATGCGCAGGATTTGCGCGCCCGGCGCCCGCTGCGATTATCTCGCGCACCACGACATGAATCATTCGACGCCAGAGCGCCGAGAAGCTTTCCTCAGAAAGGTCGAGGCGCGGTTCTCGAACTGGTGAACCGGTCGATTGATGACGTGAGCCGATCCACGATCATTCTGTCGCGCCAGTGTCCTCCCCCTCGATCGCGCGGCGATGTTTCGCGAGCTCCGCCCCGGCGAATTCCATGAAGGCTCGCACCCGCGCCGCGCGGCGAAGATCGGAATGGGTCAGCATCCACAAACCCGCATCGAGCTCCGGCAGAAGATAACCGACCCGGGTCAGATCTGGCATTCGATCGCCTAGAAAACAGGGCAACAAGGCCGCGCCAACGCCCTGACGCGCCAATTCCAACATGCAATGGGTCGAATTCGCGGTAGCGACAATGCGCCGAGGATCGACATTGGCCTCGATCCACCGTCTCGCCGATCCAGGCCCCATGTTGCCGCCAAACCCGATGAAAGCCGTGGATTCCATCGGCTCCGAGCTGAGCGCGGCGGCCATGTCGCCGCGGCGATAGACGGCCCATCGCCCGGTGCAGATTCGCCTGCCAACCAACGTCTCCGGCGGGTCGTTGGTCAGGCGGATCGCGACGTCCGCGTCGCGACGGGACAGGTCCAGCATCTGATTGGAAAGGATCAACGCGATCACCACCCCTGGATGCAGGACCCGGAATTCGGCCACGATCCCCGGCATCAAGTGCAGACCGACTGCTCCGGGGACCGTGACCGTGAGCTCGCCCGTCGGCTTGACGTCTCGCCCCGCCACCCGACGTTCGAATTCCTGGACCAACTCGGCCATGGCGGTTGCGAGCGCGATCATTTCTTCGCCTGCCGCCGTCGGCTCGTATCCTGAGCGGGAGCGCTCGAAAAGACGCGCCCCGACCGCCGACTCCACCGCCGCCAAACGCCGAAAAACGGTCGAATGATTGACACCGAGAATCTCGGCCGCGCCGACCAGCGAACGGGCTTCCGCGACTGACTTGACCAGTCGAAATTCATCCCAGCTGAGCCCTGAATTCATGATTCCAACGATCCGTCGCCGCTCATTCACGTCGCGCGGGGCGCAGTTCCTTACCATTTCCCGAGGCAGCCTCGGAGCCGCGCGGGGGCGGGCGGCCATACTCATTTCGGAGCATTCCGGGGCGCCGCCGCGCGTCGGAGCCGGTCGTTGATCGCCGCGCCAAGCCCATGCGCGGGGATGGGCGCGACTGCGATCCGCGCCTTGCCGGACGCGTCCAAGGCGCGCAAATAGGAAAACAAATGGGACGCGGCCTCGATGAGGTCTCCGGACGGCGAAAGATCAAGTCGCGCGCCCGGTGCGCCGCCCTTGAGCGAGGCGCCGAAATCGAGCGCGGCTTCATTTATCGAGGCGGTGGCGGCGCCGAGTCGAAGCTCAGCCTTAGGCGCATAGTGCGACGCCAACTGTCCGGGCGCGTTCGGAGCGGCTCGCGCCAGGCTCGTCGAGTCGATCGGCGAACCTAGAATCGATGCGATCGCCTCACACGTTATCGCTCCGGCGCGCAGCAATTGGGGCCGGGCGGCGAGACAGCCGATGATCGTCGAACTCGAGGCCGTGACGACAAGGGCCGCCGTCGAGAATCCAGTCGACCCTGCCGTCGAGATCGGCGACGACGTGAGCGGCCGTCGTCGGGCTCACGGCGCCGGATCGGTTGGCCGAGGGCGCCGCGAGGGGGACGCCAGCCGCCCCGATGAGAGCGCGGGCCGTTTCATGCGACGGCGAGCGAACCGCCACCGTCTCGAGACCCGCGCGCGCGAACAGGCTGATGCGGCAAGTCGATGCCACGGGCAGGACCAGCGTGAGCGGCCCCGGCCAGAACGCGCGGGCCAGGGTCTCCGCCTCCCGGCTAAAGACAGCGTGCTCGCGGCCCTCGTCCATATCCAACACATGGGCGATGAGCGGATTGATCGCAGGCCGCTCCTTCGCCGCGTAGATCGCCGCAACGGCCGCGTCGGAAGTCGCATCGGCTGCGAGGCCGTAGACGGTCTCGGTCGGCATGGCGACGAGGCCGCCCGCGCGAAGGCATGCGGCCGCGTCGGCAATCGCCTCCGGGCTTGCTTCGGCAAAGCGGGTCATTTTGCGGTCGAGCCTCATATCTCCTTGCGGTCCGCATTGCGCGCAAACTCGACTGTACATAAGCTCTTTTGTCCTTGCCGCAGCAACCAGGGCGCCCCAAACGAGCCCGGGATGCGTTTTGGCGGCCCAGCCGATCGGCCCCGTGCATTCGCGACAGGGAGGAGCCAAGAGATGCCTTATCGTTCGCCCGCGGCCGACATCCTCTTTTCGCTGAGCGCGGTCGCCGATTTTCCGAAGCTCGTTGAGCAAGGGCTCATGGGCGACCTCGATTGGGACTCCGTGTCCTCGATTATCGCGGAAGCGGGGCGCTTCGCCACCGAGGAGATTGCGCCGCTCAATCGCCCCGGCGACCTCGCCGGCGCGCGTTACGAGAACGGCGTCGTGACGACGCCTCCCGGCTTCGCGCAGGTTTACCGGCGCTGGGCGGAGGCGGGTTGGAACGGCGTCTCGGCGCCGGCGGAGTTCGGCGGCATGGGCCTGCCCCATCTCGTCAACGTCGCCTGCACCGAAATCTGGAACGGCGCCTCGATGGCCTTCGCGCTCTGCCCCCTGCTCACCGAGGGCGCCATCGGCGCGCTCAAGGCGCACGGGTCGCGCGAGCTTACCGACCTCTATCTCCCGCCAATGGTCAGCGGGCGGTGGAGCGGCACCATGAACCTCACCGAGCCCCAGGCAGGCTCCGATCTCAGCGCCGTCAGAACCCGGGCGGAACGCGCCGAGGACGGATCCTATCGGCTGTTCGGCCAGAAGATCTTCATCACCTATGGCGAGCACGATATGGCCGAGAACATCGTGCATTTCGTTCTTGCCCGCCTGCCCGGCGCGCCGGCGGGAACGCGCGGCCTTTCGCTGTTCCTCGCGCCGAAATTCCTGGTCAATTCCGATGGATCGCTCGGCCAGCGCAACGACCTGCGCTGCGCCGGAATCGAGCACAAGCTCGGCATCCACGGCTCCCCGACCTGCGTCATGGCCTATGGCGACAACGAGGGCGCGAAGGCCTGGCTGGTGGGCGAGGAGAATCGCGGCCTCGCCGCCATGTTCGTGATGATGAACGCAGCGCGGCTCGCTGTCGGCACGCAGGGGGTGGCCATCGGCGACCGCGCCTATCAGCAGGCGCTGGCTTACGCCCGCGAGCGCCGGCAAGGCCGCGGCGCCAAAGGCGGCGACGGCATGGCCCCGATCATCGAGCGCCCTGACGTGCAGCGCATGCTGATGACGATGAAGGCCAACGTCCATGCCGCGCGCGGGATCTGTCACCTGACCGGCGTTTCGCTCGACCTTGCCGACCATTCCGCGACCGAGGCCGAACGAACGGCCGCCGCCAACCGCGCGGCGCTTCTCACACCCATCGCCAAGGCGTTCTCGACCGACATCGGCGACGAGACGACGTCGATCGGCGTCCAGGTTCATGGGGGCATGGGCTTCATCGAGGAGACCGGGGCGGCCCAGCACATGCGCGATTCCCGCATCGCCGCGATCTACGAAGGCGCGAACGGCATTCACGCGATCGATCTCGTGCAGCGCAAGCTGCCGCTCGCCGACGGCGAAACCGTCCGCAACGAGATTGCGCAGATCCGCCGGGTGGCGAGCGACGTCGCGGCCAAAGGCGGCGCAGGCTTCGGCGCGACGGCGGAACGGCTCGCCGAGGCTTCGGACGCGCTCGAAGACTCGACGCGGCTGATGCTCGACTGGCTCGCGGCCGACCAGAATTCGGCGCTCGCCGGCGCGTCGCAATATCTTCGCCTGTTCGGGCTCACGCTTGGCGGCGCGTGCCTGGCCAAGGCCGGCCTCGCGGCGGAGGCGCTGGCGGAGAGCGGCAATAGAACCGAGCTCGGCCGTGTCGGGCTTGCGCGTTTTTTTGCCGAAAAACTCGCGACGGCCGCGCCCGGTCTCGCGCGCGCCGTCGCCTCGGGGGCCATGCCGCTCGAACCTTACGAAGCGATCCTGGCGGAGAGCGCATGACCGAGGACACTTTGACGAAAGACATCGAGGTCGGCCGCGAGGGCGCGGTCCTGTCGGCCGCCTTCGCAAGGCCGCAGAAGAAGAACGCGATCACCGGCGCCATGTACGAAGCGCTGATCGAAGCCTTCGATGAGGCCGAGCGCGATCCCGAGATCGGCGCGCTCGTGATGAGCGGCGAGGGCGGCGTGTTCACCGCCGGCAACGACATCGGCGATTTTCTCGCCGTCGCCTTGCACGAGACGGGGGAATTTCCGGCGTGGCGGTTCGTCAGCAAGGTGGCCGCGTTCGAAAAGCCGTTGATCGCGGCGATCGATGGTCTCGCGATCGGCGTCGGGACCACCCTCTGCTTTCATTGCGATCTCGTCTACGCGACGCCCGAAGCCCGGTTCCAGATGCCGTTCGTCAATCTCGGCCTCGTTCCCGAGGCCGGCTCCTCGCTTCTGGCGCCGCAGCGGTTCGGGCGCGCCAGGGCGGCGGAGCTCCTGCTGCTCGCCGAGCCCTTCGGCGCCGATCGGGCGCTCGAGCTCGGGCTCATCAACGCCATCCTGCCTCGGAGCGAACTGATGGCGCATGCGATGAGCAAGGCGGCCGCGCTCGCCGCCAAACCCCGCGCCGCCCTGCTCGCGACCCGCCGCCTCATGCGCGGCGATCCCGAGGCGCTGAAAGCCCAGATGGCCGCCGAAATGCACGCCTTCTCCGCCGCCCTGAAATCCCCCGAGGCGCATGCGGCGTTCCAGGCGTTTCTGGGCGCGGGAAGGAAGTAGCGACGGTCGACTTGCTCGCCCGCTTTCGACCCTAAGCGCAAGGTCGTGGCTGCTGACTCAATATCGCGAATCGACGTTAAGCGGTGACTTATTTTGGGGATATCAGCCGTTCGCCCAGCCAATGTCGCCGGCTCGGATGTCGTTCACTCCTCCGGCAGCCCCGCCTTGCGAACGCCTTCTATAGCCTTCGGCACGTTCGGCGAATGCGCGATAAACCATTTAACCGTGAGATTAGGATTGAGGCGACGGGCTTCCGCCAAGGCGGACTTCGCCTCGTCCATGTTTCCTTCGAGCGCATAAGCAGCGGCGAGCACGGCGTACGGTATAAATGGTCGATAGCCGGCTTCGATTGCCTTGCGGATTTCATCGATCGCGGCGTCGTTGTGACCCTGCTCGATTTCCACACCGCCCATCGCGAAATGCCAAAGGCCCGCTCTGGGATCGCGTGGACTCAGCCGCGTGGCTTGCCGCACATCGGATTTGGCTTGTTCGAAGCTGCCGAGCGCGGATTCGGCCATGCCTCGTTGCACATAGAGGCGGGCAGAATTTGGATCGACGGCGAGACCGGCGTCGTCGACATCGACCGCCTCTTTCGCGTGGTGCGACTGCATCAGGTAGCTGGCCTTCGCGTAATACGCCTCCATTGTATCGCGGGCGAGGGCAAGAGCCCGATCGGCCTGCCCAATGACTTTCGCATTGTAATCGGTCTCCGGATTTCCCCATCCGTAATCAAAAATCGATCATATAGGTATAAGCGTCGCCCGCCAGCGCGGCGGCATCGTTGGAGTCGATCGCGAGCGCCCGTTCAAACAACGCTCGCGCCGCGTCGTTGTTGTCCCTCATCGGCGGATACACCTGCAGCAACGCCCTGCCGCGCATGATTAGATCGATGGCGTCGGGGCTTTGGGTGCGACCGCCCCTCTCGCCTTCCGCCCTGACGAGTTCGTTGCCCAGGCTATTGGCCAACCGCGCCACCACCTGATCCTGCAGCTTGAACAGGTCGGATGCGTCCTCCTCGAAACGGTCGGCCCACAAATGCGCGCCCGATTGCGTGTCGATGAGCTGCGCGTTGACGCGCAGGCGGGTTCCGTCGCGCTGCACCGAGCCTTCGAGCACGTAGCGCACATCGAGCTGCTTGCCAATTTCCTTGGCGTCGAGGCCCTTCCCCTTGAAGGTGAAGGCTGTGTTGCGTGCGATGACGAAGCTGCCGCGGATCCGCGACAGGTCGGTGGTCAGATTCTCGGTGATCCCGTCGGCGAAATAGTCTTGCGCCGGATCGCCCGAGAGATTTGTGAACGGCAGCACGACGATGGAAAGATGCGCGGCTTGGGCGGGGCGGTTCGCGCCGAGGAAATACCAGGCGCCGCCGACCGCGATCAATATGACCAACCCCGCAAGCCCGAGCGCGAGCTGCGCGAGCGACGAACGCTTTTTCGGCTCGGGCGGTTTCGCCGGTTTCGAAGGTTTCGCTTGTGCGGGAACGCCCACTTGCAGCGAATAGACCCGGATCGACCGTTCGATGTTCTTGAGCTCAGTCTGGCCGAGATCCGTGACCGCCATATCGAGCCTGCCGCTCACCTGGCGATAGGCGTCCTCGGAAAGGCAGATCGCGCCGGGCCCGGCGATCCCTTCCAGTCGCGCAGCGATGTTGACGCCATCGCCCATGAGATCGCCATCGGCCTCCTCGACGACGTCGCCGAGGTGAATGCCGATGCGAAATTCTATGCGTTTGTCGAGCGCGACGCCCGCGTTGCGCTCGACCATGGCGTGCTGCACTTCGAGCGCGCAGCGCACGGCGTCGACGACGCTGCGGAACTCGATGATCCAGCCATCGCCCGTGCGCTTGACGATGCGGCCGTGATGGGCGGCGATTGCCGGGTCGATGAGATCGCTGCGAAGGCCCCGAAGACGCGCGAGCGTGCGCTCCTCGTCAGCCCCGGCGAGCCGGCTATAACCGACGACGTCGGCAATCAGGATCGCGGCTAGCTTTCGGGTCTCGCCCAATTCGCGCCCCTCCGCCGCTGGAAACTAGCACAAATAGCGGATGGCGTTCCGTTCGATGCCTGTCGTCGTCATTTGGCGGCAATCTCCGGCGGCTACACGTTCCTCTCGGAATAGATTCTTGGTAACCGTCAGTTCGCGCCTTTTCGGCGCGGAATCTGGTGAGGAGCCTTCCATGCTATCCCGACGGGCGCTTCTTGCCGGCAGCGCTGCGGCCCTGGCCGCGCCCCCGATTCTCGCCCGAGCCCAAACCTCGACGGACAGCGCCGCAGCGGCGCCGACGATCCTGCGCCTCGAGCGGCGCGACATCGAGGTGAACGGCAGAACCGCGTCGGTCTACGCCATCCGGCAGCCAAACGGGACCTTTGGCGTCACGACCGAAGTCGGCAAGTCGTTTCGGGTTCGGGTCGAAAACGGCATCGGGGAACCGAGCCTGATCCATTGGCACGGGCTGACGCCGCCGTGGCGGCAGGACGGCGTGCCGGGCATTTCCGGACCCCCGATTCCCGCGGGCGGCAGCGCCGACTACGACTTTCCTCTGCGCTTCGGCGGCACGTTCTGGATGCACTCGCATCAGGGGCTGCAGGAGCAGGGGCTGATGGCGGCGCCGCTCATCATCCACGACGAGCGCGACCGGCCGGACGAGCAGGAGGTCGTGGTGATGCTGGCCGATTTCAGCTTCACGCCGGCGGAACAGATCTTCGAAAATCTGAAGAAATCCGAGGCGATGGCGGGCATGGCGAAACCGGCCGCGGCCATGGCTTCGACGTCGGGCATGAAGATGAGCATGCCGATGTCGGCAGGCCAATCGGGGCCCGACCTCAACGACGTCAAATATGACGCCTTCCTCGCCAATTTCCGCACGCTCGCCGACCCGGAGATCGTCAAGGTCGAGCCGGGCGGGCGGGTGCTGCTGCGCATCATCAACAGCTCGTCGATGAGCGCCTTTCACGTGCGGCTCGGCGCGCTCGACGGCGAACTGATCGGCGTTGACGGTTTTGAGGTCGAGCCGATCCGAGGTCGCAGCTTTCCGGCCGCGGTCGCCCAGCGGCTCGATATCCGCGTTTCGCTCCCGCCGGGGCCGGGCGCCTATCCGGTGCTCGCACAACTCGAAGGCGAGCGCAGCCAAACCGGAATTGTGCTTGTCTCAGGCGGCGCTCCGGTGGCCCGAATCCCTGACAAGGCGGAAACGCCGTCGCCAGCGCTGACGCTCGATCTCGAACGGACCTTGCGCGCCCGAAAGCCGTTTCCCGAGCGCAAGGCCGACCGCGTTCACATTCTGAACCTCACCGGCGAAATGGCCGGCTACGTCTGGTCGATCAACAACGTCGTCTGGAACAAGGACGTACCGCCCCTGCCGGTGGCCAAGGGCGAACGGGTCGAGCTTGTGTTCGTCAACCGGACGCCGATGCCCCATCCGATGCATCTGCACGGGCACGAGTTTCAGGTGGTGGAGATCGACGGCGAGCGCTTTCCGGGAGCCGTGCGCGACACGATCCTGGTCACGCCGGGACGCCGCGTGGTGGTGGCGTTCGACGCCTTAAATCCGGGATGGTGGGCGCTCCACTGCCACCTGCTCTATCACATGGATGCCGGCATGTTCACGACGATCAAGTACGTGTGACGCCAGCATCGCCTCCGGCGTCCCCTCTCCTACGGGAGAGGGGTTGGGGTGAGGGTTCGCGCGCCAACCGCCGGGTGAGGGCTGAGGGAAGAGGGAAGAGGCGGCGTCCCCTCATCCGGTCCTTCGGACCCCCTTCTCCCTGAGGGAGAAGGGGTGCAGCGGCGCGTTAGCCGCGGGTCATCCTTGTTACGCGCCCCGCCGCGGCGAACCAGTTCGGCCGGCGCCGCTCGAGCCAATCGAGCGCCCGATCGCGAAAGCGGCGCAACGGCGGCGTGTCGTCGGCCAAAAGCATGAAGCCCAGCGGCAGCATCCAGAGGCCGAAAACCGGCAGGATGGCGAGGCATCCGCCGATGATCAGCAATATGCCGGCCGGGATGCGCGCCCAGCGCGAGGCGGGCTTCCGGAGCCATCGGGTGATCGCCTGCATCCGGCTCGGCAGGCGGCGAAGGAGCCTTCTCAGCCGCCGCTCAGGGTCGGGGTAAGCGATGTCATCGGAAGAGGTCATGGATTGCGGGCTCAAGCGCGCGAGATAGGCAGCCCCGCTGTGGCCCGCAATCCGTAGTTTTCCCTATGCCGCGACCAGCCGAGCGCGCTTCAGGCGCGCTCGATCGCCTTGGCTGCCGCGTCGAGGGCGTCGACGATGGCCTGGATCTGCTCAGGGCTGGCGTCGCGGCCGCGCAGGCGCAGCTGAAGCGCGGAGCGCAGATTGAGCATCGCCCGCTTGACCGAAACGAAGCCGGCGCCCCGGTTGTCGTCGCGATCGCCGAAACGTTCGAAGATGGCGTCGATCTGGGCTTTGTTGTCGGCGAGCACTTTCTCGCCCTCAGGCGTCAGCCCGTAGAGCTTGCGCCCCTGCGGGTCCTGGCTGGCCTGGGCGTAGCCCATCTCTTCGAGCATGGTCAGCGTCGGATAGACGACGCCCGGGCTTGGCGAATAGTCGCCCCCGACCCGCTCGCCGAGCTCCTTGATGACCTCGTAGCCGTAGCGGGGCTTCTCGGCGATGAGCGCGAGAATCACGAATTTGAGCTCGCCGCCGTCGAACATGCGGCCTTCCCGGCCGCCTGCGGCGCCGCCGCGGGAGCGCCAGCCGCGAAACGGCCCGCGTCCGAAGCCATGGTGGCCGGGGCCGCCGTGGCTGTGGTGAACATGTTCGTCAAAATGACGATGGAACATTGTTTAGTCTCCTGTTGCTATAAGACATATCACGATATGTCGCAGACAAAGATATATCTTATTGTCGGGCGCGCAAGGGGGTGGTGAAGAAAAATTATGGTGACGTTCTGGTTGGGTGGGGAAGGAAACTATGGTTCTGAGGCGGCATGCCCTCAATGCGCGGGCTTTGCTTCACGCGGTAAGTTTTGTACCGTAAGCGGACGAGCAAGCGGAGGTAGCCATGGGCGGTCCTCAGGCGAAGCGCTTTTTCAACACTTGCTCATGCTGCAACACGATACCGGCTGTCTCGGCCGGCGTCGACAGGCGCAACGTTCTCTCCGGGATGATTGCGGCCGGAGTTTCCGCGCAACTCATCACCCATGCCATGCCCGCACTTGCGCAGCCTGCCGCGGCGCCAAGGCTAGCTCTCATCGACGTTCATCATCACATCGTGCCGCCGTTTTACCTCGCGGAAAACCGGGAGCGTCTCGCTGGTCCGAGAAAACAAATCAATCCCGCATGGACTGATTGGGAGCCGAGGAAGGCCCTCGACGCGATGGATGAACGCGGTGTCGCCACCGCCGTCCTGTCGCTGTCGATGCCGGGCGTCTGGTTTGGCGATGCCGAGGCCGCGCGCAGCACCGCCCGACGATGCAACGAATACGCTGCGGAACTCGCGAAGAGCAATCCGCGCCGCTTCGGTCAATTCGCCGTAATCCCGCTGCCGGATTCTGATGGCAGCCTGCGCGAGATCGAATATGCGCTCGATGTGCTCAAGGCTGACGGAATTGCCCTGCTAACGAGCTATGGCGACAAATGGCTCGGTGATTCGGCCTATTCGCCTGTCTTCGAAGAGCTGAACCGACGCAAATGCGTCGTGTTCGTGCATCCGACCGTCCCGGGCTGTTGCCAAACGCTGCTTCCGGCCGTCACCCCGTTGATCGCGGAAGTGCCTCAGGATACGACGAGGGCGATCGCCAACCTCCTGTTCACCGGCTCGTTCTCGCGCTTCAAGGACGTCCGATTTATCTTCACCCACGCCGGCGGAACCATGCCTATGGTGGCCGGCCGCATGCAGCAATATGGTCCCAAGAGCTTTACCCAAAAAGGGCCTCACGCGATCGAAGATGAACTGAAGCGGCTATATTATGATATTGCCGGGACCGCTTTTGCTCCCGCCATCGCGGCGCTAACTGCTCTTGTTCCGACGACCCAAATCCTGTTCGGTAGCGATAATCCTTATGTGCCGCTCGGCGTAACGGCTGACGGTTTTGAGCAACTCGGCCTGTCTTCCGCCGATCTGCAGGCGATCGGCCGCGAAAATGCTTTGGCGCTCCTCCCAAACCTGGCTCGCTCTTAAAGGTTGCCGCGCGAGTTGGAGCTTCGAGTCTGCCTTGGCGCCACTAGGCCGCCGCGATGTCGGCCACATCGAAGCCCTCGACTTCGCTCACCCTTTGCGATAAGAGCCGCGCCTCAACTCAAAACAGCGCGCCGAAGCGCTTCGCCTGGGGCTTAAGTCCCGGCGTCACGGCAGGAGTTTTACCAGTGAACGTCATTCAAACGATCGAGGCCGAGCATGCGGCCCAATTGCCTGGCGCGAAAATGCCGGTGTTTCAGCCCGGCGACACGGTTATCGTCAATGTGAAGGTCGCGGAAGGCGAGCGCACGCGCGTTCAGGCCTATGAGGGCGTGTGCATCGCGCGCAGCGGCCACGGCCTCAACGAGAGCTTCACGGTGCGCAAGATCTCCTACGGCGAGGGCGTCGAGCGCGTCTTTCCCGTCTATTCGCCGATGATCGATTCGGTCAAAGTCGTGCGGCGCGGCAAGGTTCGGCGCGCGAAACTCTATTATCTGCGCGATCGCCGCGGCAAGTCGGCCCGCATCGCCGAGCGGGTGGAGACCCCGAGCGCAAAGGCGGCCGCCGCGGCCAAGGCGTCCGCTAAGGAATAAAGCGGGACCCGGGCGAGGAGCGAGGATTTCGCCCTGTCACGCCGGCCTCTCCCAACAGCGATCAAATGCGGTTCATGATGAGAAAGGCGCGCTTTCCGGCGCGCCTTTTCTGTTGGCGCGTCGCCCCTGTGTGGCTGCTCACCCGTAAACAAGCGTCCCGTCGCTGAGGTCGGCCGCGGCCAAGGTTTCCTTGTCGACCTCGTAGTCGTGCGAGTGTCGCCATTCCGGCTTGTTTCCCTGTTTCGGCAGCAAATGGCCGCCGCGCATGACATAGCCGGGATTGAAGTTCTCCGGATCGATCCACGGTGACAAAGGCATCCCGCTGTCTTCGGCGCGGAGGCTCGGGACCACCTTGCTCAAGCCTTTGCCCTTCATGTGGTTGAGAAGCCGGCAGACGAAATCGCCGACCAGGTCGACCCGCAACGTCCAGCTCGAGCGAAAATAGCCGAACACCCACGCCATGTTCGGCACCCCGACGAACATCGTTCCGCGGTAGGTGACCGTGTCTGAAAAACAAAGCGGCTCACCGTCGATGACGAAATCGATGTCGCCCAGCACGTTGAGATTGAAACCCGTCGCGGTGACGACGATGTCGGCTTCGATGAGCTTGCCGGACTTTGTCAGGATGCCTGAATTTGTGAACCCTTCGATCTCATCCGTGACCACCGAGGCTTTTCCCGAGCGGATTTCCTGGAAAAGATCGCCGTCCGGAATGAATGCGACGCGCTGCCGCCAGGGCCGGTACTTTGGCGAGAAGTGGGTCTCCACGTCGTAATCCTCGCCGAGATATGCGCGGACCGCTGAAAGCAGCTCCTTCTTGACCACTTCCGGTTCGCTGAAACAGCGGCGCGTGAAAGCAGCCTGATCGAACAGGACCTTCCTGCGGATGATTTCGTGGATCCACGCCTCGTTGACGTCGAGCTCCCGCAGCGTGTCAGCGAGCGCGTTGGCGTTGCGCCCGGTAATGTAATAGGTCGGCGAGCGCTGCAGCATGGTGACGTGGCTGCAGCGCTTGGCGATGGCCGGAATGAGCGTCGCCGCGGTCGCGCCGGAGCCAATGACAACGACCTTCTTGCCTGCGCAATCCAAATCTTCCGGCCACGACTGCGCGTGAACGATCCGCCCCGCGAAAGTCTCCATGCCCTCCCACTCGGGCGTGTAGCCTTTCTCATGCCGGTAGTATCCCTGGCACATCCAGAGAAAATTCGCGGTGAAGCGAACGGCCGCGCCGTCGATTCCGCGGCTTGCCTCCAGCGTCCAGAGATTGTCGGCGCTCGACCAGCGCGCGCGCCCAATCCTGTGCCTGTAGCGAATGTGAGAATCGAGGCCGTTTTCGTCGATGACTTCGCCGAGATAGGCGAGAATCTCCTCGGCGGTCGCAATCGGTTTGCCGAGCCATGGCTTGAAGCGATAGCCGAAGGTGTAGAGATCGCTGTCCGATCGGATTCCGGGATAGCGGTGAGTGATCCAGGTGCCGCCGAAGCTGTCCTGCGCTTCGAGGATCACGAAGCTCATGCCCGGGCATTGGGCCTTGAGGTGATAGGCGGCGCCGATGCCTGAGATTCCGGCGCCGACAATCGCGACGTCGAAATGCTGAGACGCCTCGGATTTGGAGTCGGCCGCCGGCGCGGTCTGCGTCATCGTTTCGTCCCCGCTGCGGTTGAGGGCGCCACGGCCTTTTATCCGCCGGATGTTTCCGGAGAATAAGGGATCACGTTTGACGGTTGGTGGCAACCCAGGCCGTCAGTCGGCTTGGCGCGACAATTGGCAACCTCGCTTGCCGCCACGGCCAAGCGCGCGTGCTAAACCCGAGGCATGACTCCGCCGCCTGCCGACGCCCCCGATGACGCAACGCCGCGGAGCATCGTGGTCGACGTGCTGGCCCCGGTCGCCGTCGACACCGCTTACAGCTACCGCGCGCCCTTGGGTATCAAGCTCGAGCCCGGCGCCTTCGTGCGCATGCCGCTCGGCGCCCGCATCGCGACTGGCGTCGTCTGGTCCGCCCGCGCCGCCGGCGGCGACAATCTCAAATCGATCGCGGAGGTCCTCGACTGGCCGCCGCTCCGTGCCGAGCTGCGCGACTTCATCGACTGGACGGCGCGCTGGACGCTGGCGCCGCGCGGCATGCTCTTGCGCATGGCGATCCGCGCCGGCGAAATCGCCGCGCCGCCCGCGCCGAAATTCGGCCTTGTCGCGACCGGCAGCCAGCCCACGCGCATGACGGAAGCGCGCGCGCGCGTCCTCGCGGCGCTCGCGGAGAGCGGCGCGGCGGCGCCGAAAGCCGCCCTCGCCGCGCGCGCCGCGTGCTCGACCAGCGTCATCGATGGCCTTGTCGCCGACGGCGCGCTTGAGGCGGTCGCGCTCGCGCCGGAGAGCGGCGCGGCGCCGCTCGATCCGGAGTTTCGCCCCACGCGCCTCAACGCCGACCAGCGCGCCGCGGCCGATGATCTCATCCGCCTCGTCTGCCGGCCGCGCGTTCTCGACCACCCTGCTCGAGGGCGTTACGGGATCGGGCAAGACCGAGGTTTACTTCGAGGCGATCGCCGAGGCGCTGCGGCAAAAGCGCCAGGCGCTTGTGCTCCTGCCGGAGATTGCGCTGACCGCCCAATTTCTCGATCGCTTCGCCGCGCGCTTCGGCGCACGACCGGCAGAATGGCATTCCGGCTTGACCGAGCGCCAGCGCGAACGCGTCTGGACGTCGGTCGCGGGCGGTGAGGCGCCCGTGATCGTTGGCGCACGCTCGGCGCTCTTTCTGCCGTTCGCCGATCTCGGTCTCGTCGTCGTCGATGAAGAGCACGAGGGCGCCTACAAGCAGGAGGAGGGCGTCATCTATAACGCGCGCGACATGGCGGTCGTGCGCGCGCGGTTCGAGAAGGCCCCAATCGTGCTCGCCTCCGCGACGCCGGCGATCGAGACCCGGTTCAACGCCGAGAGCGGCCGCTATCGCTGGCTTAGGCTACCGGCTCGCTTCGGCCCGGCGCGGCTGCCGGACATCGCCCTGGTCGATCTCAAGCGCGAAGGCCCGCCGCGCGGCCGGTGGCTGTCGCCGCGCGCAATCGCGGCAATCGAAGAGGCGAGGGCTAAGGGCGAGCAGGCGATGCTGTTTCTCAATCGGCGCGGTTACGCGCCGCTCACGCTATGTCGGAGTTGCGGTCATCGCTTCGAATGCCCCAATTGCTCGGCCTGGCTGGTCGAGCACCGTTTCCGTAGCGTCCTCGTTTGCCATCATTGCGGCCATGTCGAGAGCCGACCGCAACTTTGCCCGCAGTGCCACGAGGTCGACACGCTCACCGCCTGCGGACCGGGGGTCGAGCGCCTCGCCGAGGAGGCGGAAGCCCTTTTTCCCGACATCCGTACGCTCGTCTTGTCCTCCGACACGCCAGGCGGGATCGAGACGCTGCGCGGTCAATTGGATGCAGCGGCGCGCGGCGCCTACGACCTCATCATCGGCACGCAGCTCGTCGCCAAGGGGCACAACTTCCCGCTGCTGACTTTTGTCTGCGTTGTCGACGCCGATGTCGGGCTCGCCAACGCCGATCCGCGCGCGGCCGAGCGCACGTTCCAGCTCCTTCGTCAGGCGACGGGGCGCGCGGGACGCAGCGACAAGCCGGGCCACGCGCTTTTGCAGACCTGGCAGCCGGACCATCCGGTCATCGTCGCGCTCATGTCCGGCGACGCGGAGCGGTTCTATCGGGAAGAGACGGAGCAACGGCGCCTCGGCGGCCTGCCGCCATTCGGGCGCCTGGCGGCGATCATCGTCTCGGGCGAGGATCGCGGCGCGGCGGAAGGGCACGCGCGGATGCTGGCGCGAGCCGCCCATGGCTTGCCCGGAGCCAAAAACTGGCGTGTCGCGCCGCTTGGCGGACAGCCCGGAGACAACGAAATCATCCTGCTCGGCCCGGCCGAGGCGCCGATCGCGGTCATCCGCAAACGCCACCGTTTTCGCCTCGCCGCCAAGGCGCCGAGATCGGCGGACCTGCAGGGGTTTTTGCGCGCCATGCTGGCCGCGGCGCCCGAGCCGCGCGGCGGGGTCCGCGTTGCGATCGACGTCGACCCGCAGAGCTTTCTCTGAGGCTGGAATGGGGTCGCCCGCTCTAGATGACCGCGACGCCAGTAGCGTTCACAGCGAGAGCATTTGTTGTTTTAATGAGCTTGATGGATAATCAGGTCGCTTAAAGCGTTAAAGAAAATCTATGCTGGCGGGACGGTTACGATTGGCGCAGGATGCGAAGATGACAGACAGTCCCTTATTCATGACGGATGTCGTAAAAGACAACGACAACCCTAATCGCTTCCGCTGGAATATCTATGAAAACAAGCGGGTGCGAGACAAATCGTTCTATTCCTTTGCGACAAAGCGCGAAGCCCAGAACGATGCCGATAAATTCGTCCTGAAGCTCAACTCGGTTTGGCCGGGCTCGAAGGCATAGAGAGCCCGCGGATCGCCGAATCGACCCCGCGGGATTGCCGCTTTATGCCTCGAGCGGCGTCTCGCGAGGCGCATCAGTGGGGCGAACCGGCGAGACGGCGGGCGGCAAGCGCGATTCCACAACTCGAAGTCCTGGAATTCGGGTTTTCGCTTAAGTCGGCGAGGAAGGGACGCCCGGCTTGCGCGCAGCCTTGATGAGAGCGGCCAGTTGTCGCTTTAGAAGCGGCCCTTCAATCTGGTTCGCGTAATAGCCCTCGCGATTGAGCGACGTGGCGATCTCCGCGAGTCCCGCGACGCGACCCGACCTCGCCAGCTCAAACGCGCGTTCGACAGCGGTCATCTTTTGATCCATGCAGCAAGGCTTATCCGCGATTCAAGGCGCAAGCGGGGCGGACGGAGCCGCGATCTGACGTCCTTCCGCAAGCCTCAGGAACCTGGCCCATTCAATCGTCACCGGATGCGATTGCGTCCGCCGCGATCCCGTCGCGCCTGACGCCGCATTCATCTCGGCGGGGCACGTCGCCAAAAGCCATGTCCGCAAGTCCAAGTCGTTGGCGATTCAGGTAAAATGCGCATCCTTGAGTCAGAAATAGAGAAATTACTTCTCTTTTGCAGGAATCTCGGCTATGATGGTCAGATCGGAATTGAAGCCCGCGCGCAACCGCGACGAAGCAATTCGGGGGCTGCGGGACGCCTTGCTTTTTCGCGCTGGGGATCGTCGCCAGCTTGGGAAGCCGCGGCCGCAAAAGTTGCGCAAAAGCGCAGCCAAGCGCTTGAAATCATTCACGCGCGTAAACTTGTGCGCGGGTCCCTACGCGATCTGCATGCCGTCTTCATAACGCGCATGGGCCGAGCGCATCGTCACCAATTCCTCGGCGGCGGTTGGATGCACGGCGACGGTCGCGTCGAAGTCGGCCTTGGTCGCGCCCATGGTCATGGCGACGGCGACAAGCTGGATCATCTCGGCCGCCTCGCCTCCGAGTATATGCGCCCCGACAACGCGCTCCGTTGAACCCTCGACGACCAGCTTCATGATCGTGCGCTCGGAGCTGCCGGACACCGTCGCCTTCAGCGGCCGGAAATTGGTCTTGTAGATGTGGACCTTCTTGAACCGCTGCAGGGCCTCGCTCTCCGTCAACCCGACAGCGCCCAATTCGGGCGTGCCGAACACGGTGCTCCCGATCGTGTCATAGCGGAGCGGCGGCGCGCCTGGCCCGAACAACCGATCGGCCAGCGTGTGCCCCTCGCGAATGGCGACCGGAGTGAGATCGACCCGGTGGGTGGCGTCGCCGATGGCGTGGATCGACGGCACATTGCTGGTCAGGTTTTCATTGACCTTCACCGCCCCATGCTCGGCGCTGAGTTCAACGCCAGCCGCTTCGAGGCCAAGGTTTTTGGTGTCGGGGTTGCGGCCGGTCGCGATCAGCGCCTGATCGGCCTCGATGACGGAGCCGTCGGACAGCGTCACGCGCAACGCGTCGTCGGGCTTTTTCTCGATCGAGGTCGGCAGGCAGCCAAACCGATGGACAATGCCGTCGCTCGCCATCGCGTCGCGCATGCCATTGCGCATGTCCTCGTCGAAGCCGCGCAACAGGTTCGGCCCGCGCATGACCATGGTGACCTGCGAACCGAGTCGTTGGAACAGCGACGCGAACTCGACCGCGATATAGCCGCCGCCAATGACGAGAAGGCGGCGCGGAAAGACGGGCAGGTCGAAGATCTCATTCGAGGTGATCGCATGCTCGAGCCCTTCGACGCCACTCGGCATTACGGGGCGCGAGCCGGAGGCGATGAGGATATGGCGAGCCGAGATCTCGCGCCCGTCGGCGAATCGCAGCCGGTGGGGGTCGACGACGGTCGCCCGCTGTTCGATCAGTTTGGCGCCGGACCGCGCCAGATTCTCGCGATAGGCGTCGGAGAGCCGGCTGATCTCCTTCTCCTTGGCCTTGACGAGGGTCGGCCAGTCGAACGTCGGCTCGCCAACGCTCCAGCCGAACCCGGCCGCGTCACGGAAGTCGTCGGCAAAGCGGCTCGCGTGAACATAGAGCTTCTTCGGCACGCAGCCGCGGAGGACGCACGCGCCGCCCACTCGGCCTTCTTCCGCAACCAGAGTCTTCGCGCCATGACCGGCTGCAATGCGCGCCGCCCGCACGCCGCCCGACCCGGCGCCGATCACGAAGAAATCGACGTCGAAAGCCATCGTTCAGCCTCTATCGCCCCCAGCCCGAGATCGAACGCGCCTGCCTAGAAATCGACGCCCTTCTTCTTCATCTCCGCGCGGGCGCGCTCAAGGATGTCGGTCGACAGCTTTTCGCGCCAGGCTCCGGTGATGTCGGAAAGGTTTCGAACAAAGACTGGGGTGACTGCGATATATTTCTTGCCCGCGGGACTATCGAAGAAAGCCGCGACCTGAGTGATCTCCTGCTCGGACATTTGCGAGGCGAGCAGGTTCTCCGCCCGGATGTAGGTCTGCCTCGCGGTCTGATCAAATTCGGGTTGAATGACTTTCAAAGTCGCTCGAAGCGAATCCCTGATCTCCGGCCGCGTCCGGGTGACGTTTGTTTCAAGCTCCTGCATCATGCCCGGAACAACAATGGCGATCGATTGCTTGAGGCCAATGGTCTCGAGGATCTTGTCCGCGGCTGCGATGGCGGCAGCCGACGGCGCCGCGGGCGTTGCGGGCGCGGCAGGGGCCGCGGGCGGCGTTGTGTCGGCCGCCCTTGCCGACACGGTCAAGGCCCCAAACAGAAAAAGAGCAAACAGGCCTTTGGCGCGGACGGGCATCAATGACTCCTGGAGATGCGGCTTCGTTTTTTTCAGTTCGGGTCGCCGAGGACTTCGACGCCCTCGGCGCCGGCGATGATCGCCGCGCGCGCAATGCCGACGAAAAGCCCATGTTCGACGACGCCGGGGATCGGTGACAGGATCTCGCTCAACGCTTCGGGCTCAGCGATCGCGCCGAGCGAACAGTCAAGAATATAGTGGCCGCCGTCGGTGATGAAAGGCGAGGATTCGCCGCGCACACGCATCGGGCCAGCCAGCCCCAGCTTCGCGAAGGCGCGCTCGATATGCCGCCTTGTCGCCGCGAGGCCAAATGGAACGACCTCGATCGGCAATGGAAACGCGCCGAGCCGTTGGACGAGCTTGGTCGAATCGGCGATGACGACCATGCGCTTCGAGGCGGAGGCGACGATCTTCTCGCGCAACAGCGCCCCGCCGCCGCCCTTGATCAGATTGAGCTTGGGATCGACTTCGTCGGCCCCGTCGACCGTCAGATCGAGTTCCGGAATGTCCTCAAGCGTTCCGAGCGGAATGCCAAGCGCCTTCGCCTGCGCTTCCGTCGCCTCGGAGGTCGCCACGCAGCGAACGTTGAGGCCAGCTTTGACCTTCTCGCCCACGAGATCGACGAATTGGCGCGCGGTCGAGCCGCTGCCGAGCCCGAGCTTCATGCCCGGAGCGACCAATTGAAGCGCCCGTTCGGCCGCCTCCCGCTTTCGTTGGTCCCTGTCTGGCGTCGCGGCCATGCGCTTAACTGCTTTCGTTCGCTGAAACGCCGCCGCGCGGTCCCGCGCGGATAGCCGCCGGACGTCAGGGAAAAGCCGCTTTACCGGCTGGCGGGACGCAAGGCAAATCCCATCGCCGTTGACGGCTCCCGTTTTATCTTCGCGCCGCGTCGAGCACGTCCTCGAACGTGCGCAAGCCGGTTTTGGGCGCGCTGACGAGCACCGCCATGTTGCCCGGCTTGTGCTCGTTCTTCCACATCTTGGTGTGGGCGGCCGGAATCTCCGTCCAGGGGAACACTTCCGACATGCAGGGATCGATGCGCCGGTCCAGCACAAATTTGTTGGCTGCCGAAGCCTGCTTGAGATTGGCGAAATGCGAGCCCTGGATCCGCTTCTGCCGCATCCAGACAAAGCGGGCGTCGAAGGTGATGTTGAAGCCCGTCGTGCCGGCGCAGAACACCACCATGCCGCCGCGCTTCACCACGAAGCACGACACCGGGAAGGTCTGCTCGCCAGGATGTTCGAAGACCGTGTCGACGTCCTTCCTCTCGGTGATGTTCCAGATCGCCTTGCCGAACTTGCGGGCTTCCGCCATGGTGGCGTTGTACTCGGGCGAATTGACCTTTGGCAGCTGGCCCCAGCAATTGAAGTCCTTGCGGTTGATGACGCCCTTGGCGCCGAGCGACATCACAAACTCGCGCTTTGTCTCATCCGAGATGACGCCGATCGCATTTGCGCCCGCGGCGGCGCAAAGCTGGATCCCGAACACGCCCAATCCCCCGGAGGCGCCCCAGACCAGCACGTTGTCGCCGGGCTTCAGCCGATGCGGCTCGTGGCCGAACAGCATGCGATAGGCGGTGGCGAGCGTCAGCGTGTAGGAGGCGGCCTCCTCCCAGGTCAGGTGCTTTGGCCGGGCCATCAGCTGTCGGTCCTGCACGCGACAGAACTGAGCGAACGAGCCGTCCGGCGTCTCGTAGCCCCAGATGCGCTGCGAGGCCGAGAACATCGGATCGCCGCCGTTGCATTCCTCGTCGTCGCCGTCGTCCTGGTTGCAATGGACCACGACCTCGTCGCCGACCTTCCACCTTTTGACCTTGGAGCCGACCGCCCAGACGATTCCGGACGCGTCGGAGCCGGCGATGTGATAGGGGTTCTTGTGGACGTCGAGGGTCGAAACTGGCTCGCCGAGCGCCGCCCAGACGCCGTTGTAATTGACGCCGGCCGCCATCACCAGGACCAGGACGTCGTGGCTGTCGAGGGTCCATGTCGGCACGACCTCGACCTGCATGGATCGTTCCGGCGGTCCGTGCCGGTCCTTGCGCACGACCCAGGCATACATCGACGCCGGCACGTGACCCAGCGGCGGAATCTCGCCGATTTCGTAGAGATCCTTTTTCGGCGCCGCATCACCCGACTCGGCGCCCATGGGGTGAGTGTTCATGGCTCCCTTAGGGTCCCTCATTGCGCCCGTGAGCTGGAAAGCCTCTCATATTGCGGCGCACAATTAACCATTGCGCCTGGAGGCCGCGAAAATCAATCCGACTTTGGTCAACGGTTTCGCTTGTTTGCAATGGAATTTACGCCGCAGCAGGAAATCAAGCGTAAGGAAGACGGATCGGCTGCGGTCGAGGCGGGACAAGGACCTGCGGCAATGTCGAACTGGCCGTTGTTACAATTTGTTCAAGATCTGGGCGATTTCGATCTCGTCGCGCTCCTGCTCGGCGCGGTGATAGCGTTCTTTTCCGCCGGCTTTGCGATCGACTACATCGTTGGCCGTTATGGAATGGGTCCGTACTGGAACGGGTTCTATGCGTTGCTTGGAGCTTATGCGGGGCTCTGCGCCCGCAATTGGTGGCTCCAACCCTATGCCGGCTACGATCCTTATCTGACGACCGTCGCAATCGCCGGCGGATTGTTGACCACGGTCGTGATGGTGAGCGCTGTCGCCAAGCGCTGAACCCGGCAAGTGCACCATTTCCCCGGCGCCGACCGAGGCAAATGTCTTCGACGCGGCGAATCTCCGTCCGCCCGCGACGCCGCAGTTCGAGCAAAGCTGTGGCGTCCCATCCTATTTTCTGTAATTGTGCTCTGCACAATGATTGGGTGAGAGCGCGCGAGGGCGAGGCCGGCGGCGGGGCGATTAGGCGAGCGAATCATGGCGCAGGCGAATGGACGAATGACCGCATCGCGCCGCGACGAGCCCTGGATCTTCCGCACCTACGCTGGCCATTCGACTGCGCGCGAGTTCGAACACGCTCTATCGCCAGAACCTGGCCAAGGGGCAGACAGGGCTGTCGATCGCCTTCGACCTGCCGACCCAGACCGGGTTCGACAGCGACCATCTGCTGGCGCGCGGCGAGGTCGGCAAGGTCGGCGTCGCGATCTCGCACATCGGCGACATGCGGACCCTGTTCGAGGGAATCCCGCTTGCGTCGATGAACACGTCGATGACCATCAACGCCACCGCGCCATGGCTGATGGCTCTCTATATCGCGATTGCCGACGAGCAAGGCGTGCCCCGCGCCCGGCTCCAGGGGACGACCCAGAACGACATCATCAAGGAATATCTGGCGCGCGGATCCTATATCTTCCCGCCCGACGCCTCGCTCAGGCTGACCAAGGACATGATCGTGTTCGGCGCCCGGGAGACGCCGAAATGGAACCCGATGAACGTGTGCTCCTACCATCTTCAGGAGGCCGGGGCGACGCCGGTCCAGGAGCTTTCCTACGCGCTCGCCACGGCGATCGCCGTGCTCGACCGGGTCCGCCAATCGGGCGAGGTCGACGAAGGGGGGTTCGCGGAGGTCGTCGGCCGGATTTCGTTCTTCGTCAACGCCGGCATGCGCTTCGTCACCGAACTCGCCAAAATGCGCGCCTTCGTCGAATTGTGGGAGGAGATCACGCGCGATCGCTTCGGCGTCAAGGATCCCGCCAAGCGTCGCTTCCGCTACGGCGTCCAGGTCAATTCGCTCGGACTGACCGAGCAGCAGCCCGAGAACAACGTCTACCGCATCCTCATTGAGATGCTGTCGGTGGTCCTGTCGAAGAACGCTCGCGCGCGGGCCGTGCAACTGCCAGCGTGGAACGAGGCGCTCGGCCTGCCGCGGCCGTTTGACCAGCAATGGTCGCTCCGCCTGCAGCAGATCATGGCCTATGAAACCGACCTGCTTGAGTTTGGCGACATTTTCGACGGCAGCAAGGAGCTTGATGCGCTGGTCGCCAAGCTGAAGAGCGAGGCCCTGGCGGAAATCGCCGCGATCGACGCGATGGGAGGCGCCGTCAAGGCCGTTGAGACGGGCGCGCTCAAGGCGAAACTCGTCGAATCCAACACGCGCAGACTCGAGGCGATCGAGCGCGGCGAGCAGATCGTTGTCGGCGTAAACGCCTTCACCAATTCCGAGCCCTCGCCGTTCGCCGCGGGCGAGAATTCGATCCATGTCCCATCCTCCGTGGCTGAGGCGGAGCAAGTGGGCGCGCTCGTGGCGTGGCGAGCGCGGCGCGATGAGGCTCGCGTCCACGAGGCGCTGCGGGCGCTGCGCAAGGCGGCGGCGAGCGGCGCCAATATCATGCCCGCCTCGATCGAGGCGGCCAAAGCCGGGGTCACGACGGGCGAATGGGGCGACGCGCTGCGCGCGGAATTCGGAATCTTTCGCGCGCCGACCGGCGTCTCGCCGCGCGCGCGCCAGGAAGCAGGCGATCTCGACCCGCTTCGCAGCGAAGTTGAACGCGTCTCCCTCAAGCTTGGCCGCCGGCTCCGGTTTCTCGTCGGCAAGCCCGGCCTCGATGGCCATTCCAATGGCGCCGAGCAGATCGCGGCGCGCGCCACGGACGCCGGCATGGACGTCGTCTACGACGGCATCCGGCTCACGCCTGCCGAAATCGTCGAGGCGGCCAGGTCAGGCGTCCACTGCGTCGGCCTGTCGATCCTGTCGGGCTCGCATATCGCGCTCACGGAGGAGGTGCTGACGCTCCTGCGCGCGGCCGGCCTTGAACACGTGCCGCTCATTGTCGGGGGCATCGTCCCGCCCGCCGACGTGGGGCGACTGAAGGCCGCAGGCGTCGCGGCGGTTTACACGCCAAAGGATTTCGAGATCAACACCATCCTCGGCGCCATCGTCCAGGAAGTCGAGGCGCGTTTTGACGCGCGGCGGATGGCCGGCCAGTGAGGATCGAAGGGCCCTCGTTGTAAGAGGGCGATACGGCAGGAATTTTACGCATCTAACACGTATTATAAGTCTTACGAAACCGACGGTCGCGGCGCTGAAACTGGCAGTGCGCGCCAGAGGCGCCTTGGGCGCAGCCGCTTCGCTGAAAGACGCCGCGCGAAGGAATCGCGGGCAAGAATACTGCCTTGGCAGAGTTGCAGAAAAATGAGCCTAAGCCTTTGAAAACAAGGGGTCGCGCGCAGAATCGCGCACCCTTCGACAGAGCGCTGGGTGACTTCGCCTAGGGCTCCGATTGCGCCACGCGGGGGTCCTCGCCAGGGCAGGCGCGAACCCTGCACCTTCTAAACAGGAAACTTCGGCCAGAGATCGATGACCCAGTTTTCTTTCCCGGTTCCCGCGCGCCTACCGCTTAAAGCCCGTAAGGTCAGAGGGAGGAGGACGGTTGCATTTCCGAACAAACACTTGTAAATTAGTCGAAAGTCTTCAGTGAAAAGCTCGCTCGAGAGAAACGCTCATGCCTGGTGCTTCCGTTGTGACCATTGCCTCATTCCCCACCTCGGCCAACAACGGCACTGACCCCGATGGTCAGCTGTTCATGGATTCCAATGGCGACCTTTTCGGCGCAACCGTCCATGGCGGGGCAAACGGCATCGGGACGACATACGAAATCGCCAAGGTTGCGGGCAGCTTCGCCACCACGCCGACCTTTCTGGCCGACATACCCGGCACCTTGAATACGCTTGTTGGCGTCCCGAACCTGAGCGCCGATGCGAATGGCGACCTTTTTGGCCTGATGTTCTCAGGCGGAACGAATCAGCTCGGCACGGTCGTTGAATTTCCAGCAGGCGGCGGCCCCGACGTCCAACTGGCGAACTTCACCGGCGGCGCCAACGGCTCCCACCCAGGAGGGCGGCTGCTCGTCGACGCGAGCGGTAATCTGTTTGGAACGACTCTGTCGGGCGGCGCCAACAACGCAGGCGCCGTGTTCGAAATCAAGAAGACGGCCGGCGTCTACGCAAGCGCGCCAACCGTCCTCACCAGCTTCAGCTCAGGCATCGTTCCCTCCGGCTCGGGCAACCTTGTCGAAGACGCGGCGGGCGACCTTTTCGGTACAACAACCAGCTCGGTATTTGAGGTTAAGAAGACAGGCTCCAGCTATGGCGCTCCGACTAGCCTCCTCTCCATCCCCTTCCCGGTGGGGACGCAGATCGGCAGCCTAACCATCGATGCCAAGGGCGATATCTTCGGGACAACGATCTCGGGCGGGGCGAACGACGACGGCACGGTGTTTGAAATCGAGAAGACGGCCACCGGCTACGTCAGCGCGGCGGCCACTCTGGCAAGCTTCACCTCCGCGGACGGTCAACTGTCTCTAAACCACCCCAAAACCCTGATCGTAGACGCCAATGGCGACCTGTTTGGAACCACGGACCCGAGTACCCAGCCTGGCGGGAATACGGGGGGGGTGGTGTTCGAGATCGTGAAGACACCCACCGGTTACATCAGCACACCGCGCATTGTCCACGATTTCAGCGGAGGCGCAAACGGCGTCGGGCTCGGCGCCAACTTGGTCGCCGACGCAAGCGGCAATCTTTTCGGGACGACGCAGACCGGCGGCGCCAACAGCAAAGGCACTGCGTTCGAGATCACCGGCAGCGGCTTTGCCACCACCCCCAACATAACGCCAATAATTAGCAACATTTTGTGGCAAAAGACGGATGGGCAGGCCGCGTTCTGGCAAATGGACGGGACCAGCGTGCTCGACGCTTCGTTCGTTGGCCCCGTTCCTGGGCCGGGTTGGAGCGCGATCGGAACCGGCGATTTCAATGGGGACGGTCATTCCGACATCCTATGGCAGAACGCCAACGGGCAGGCTGCGATCTGGGAAATGAACGGGACCAACGTGACCGACGCTTCGTTGGTTGGCCCCCAACCTGGGCCAGGTTGGAAGGAGATCGGAACCGGCGACTTCAACGGCGATGGAAAATCCGACATCCTATGGCAGAACGCGAGCACCGGCCAAGCAGCGATCTGGGAAATGAATGGGACCAGCGTGACCGACGCTTCGTTGGTTGGCCCCCAACCTGGGCCAGGTTGGAAGGAGATCGGAACCGGCGACTTCAACGACGACGGAAAATCCGACATCCTATGGCAGAACACGAGCACCGGCCAAGCGGCGATTTGGGAAATGAATGGGACCAGCGTGACCGACGCTTCGTTGGTTGGCCCGCAACCCGGGCCGGGTTGGAAAGTGATCGGAACGGGCGACTTCAACGGCGATCATCATTCCGACATCCTTTGGCAGAACACGAGCACCGGCCAAGCGGCGATCTGGGAAATGAATGGGACCAACGTGATCGCCAGCGAAAAGGTCGACTCCAATCTTGGGCCCAGTTGGCAGGCCATCGGAACGGGCGCCGGCGGTTCCGACATCCTTTTTCAAAACACGAGCGGCCAAGCCTTGATCTGGGAAATGAACGGAAACACGGTCGCCGGCGGCGGGCCGCTCAACCCGAATCCCGGGCCGAGCTGGCGTGCGATCGGGCTCACCTGACCCAGAAGCACGCCGTTCCTCACATTAAGCCGTGGGCGTGCGCACTCGGGCGTTAGCGTCAAGGCGGCGGCAACTCGAACCGATGAGACACGCCCCGCCGGCGGTCACATGGGTGCGCTGGCTCGCCCTCCGCGCTCCAACCTCAATCAAGATGTTGAGTGAGTTGTTCAGTCGTGATTCAAGCCGAATCGGGGGTAGGGGTTGAATCATGGCTGGGGAGTTCCGGTTGAGCGAGGAGCAATAGGGCGCACGGTTCCGACGGTCGGCGATGCTGGGGATTGGGCGACGTGTTTGAAGCGCTCGCGCACTCTGATCCCGGCGATGGTCAAGCCATCGACCGCGCGACCGCCAAAGCGCACCGTTCGGCGGCTGGCGGACAAGGCGCCTGAGGCGCGAGCGATTAGCCGCTCGCTTTCGCTCGCACCACGAAAATCCACGTCATCGTCGACTTCACCTGACGAGGTGACCCCCGGCCAGTTCGGCGAGGTTCGCTGTACGTGGCATGGTCAACGCCACCCCAGCCGAGCGTCGCCTGATCGGCGACCCGGTTATGACAGCAAGGGACCGCCTCGATTTCTTCTTGATCGGCGAACCGTCCCGGTCATTCCAACCGTTCCATCTGTTCGCCGTGCGCGGCGACCGGACTTGCGGTCTCACCGAGCCGATCCTTTCGCTTGAGGGCGCTCTTTGGGCTGCGGTCGGTGGCGATCTTGGCCCATCTTTGGCGGCTTCCGCACCCATGTGTTCCGACCGCCCGGAACAAAGGGTCAACTTTGTCGCTCTCGGGCAGGCCCCTGTTAGTCGTTAAACATAATATTGATGCAAAATATTACACGGGCGCTCGCGGTTAAGCGGTCATTTCACCAACACGCTTAGGTTGTGAGCCGATCGCGGGCTCAGGATCGCCCATTCGCAAGCGATCTGTATCGACCGTCATCAGAGCGAAGGTGCGCACGTGCTTCCAAACATTGTTCTTTTTTCAGGCCGGGACGCGCTCAATCACAGTGGTCTTTGGGAGACGAACGGAACCGGACTCGGAACATTCGAATTGGCGCTGGCGGGAACCGCCGCCTCCGGGCTCTCTCCGAGCGGCATGACGGCCCTCGGCGGCCGAGTTCTGTTCGAGGGCGACGACGCGAGCGGCGACTTGGGGTTGTGGACCACAGACGGGACTGCCGTCGGCACATTGGAGCTGACCTCCATCGCCGGGGCGAGTTCGGCGGGGCTCGCTCCCGCCGATCTGACAGTCTTTGGCAGCGAGGCGCTCTTCAGCGGCATCGACTCGAGCGGCCAGACTGGACTGTGGACGACCGACGGGACGGCCAACGGCACGTTCGAGCTTGCCGGCATCGCGGGAGCGGCGGCGGCGGGAGTAGCGCCAACCGACCTGACCGTCTTCAACCACGAAGCGCTGTTCACCGGCACGGACACGGCAGGCCATCTTGGCCTGTGGGTGACCAACGGCACGGCCGCCGGAACACAGGAGCTGACCGGCGTCGCCTCCGCGTCGTCGACCGGACTCGTGCCGAGCGACATGACCGTCTTCAACGGTGATGTTCTGTTCAACGGTATCGACGCCAACGGCCTCTCCGGTTTGTGGGTGACAGATGGAACCGTCGGCGGCACGCACGAACTCGTCGCGGGGGCGGGCGGCTCCTCGGACCCCTTTGGATTAAATCCGACCAATATCACGGTCTACAACGGCGAACTTTTATTCAGCGGCCTCGACGCCAGCGGCGATATGGGATTGTGGGTGTCGGACGGGACAGCCTCCGGCACGCACGAGTTGACCGGCATAGCCGGCGCCGATACCGCAGGGCTCGCTCCGAGCGACCTCACAGTGTACAACGGCGAGGTCCTGTTCCGTGGCCTCGACCAATCGGGTCGCGCGCAGCTCTGGATAACGAACGGAACCGTTGCCGGCACGAAAGAGCTGAGCGGCATCATCGGAGAAGCGACGACCGGAGCCGGATTCGACCCATCGGGGTTCGCTGTTTACGACGGAATGGTGCTGTTCAGCGGCGTCGATACCAGCGGCGATACTGAATTGTGGGAGACGAACGGCACGGCTGCGGGGACAACGGAATTAAACCTCAGCTCCGCGACTTGGTCGATGGGGCTATTTCCGGTTGATCTGACTGCAATCAACCAGGCGGCAAGCAGCAACATCCTCTGGCAAAACACGGACGGCCAAGCGGCGATCTGGGAGATGGACGGGGCCAACGTGATCGCCAGCGCAAAGATCGGCCCCAATCCCGGGCCGGGTTGGAAGGCGATAGGAACGGGGGACTTCAATGGCGACGGAAAATCCGACGTTCTCTGGCAGAACACGAGCACCGGCCAGGCGGCGATCTGGGAGATGGATGGGACCAACGTGATCGCCAGCGCAAAGGTCGGCTCCAATCCCGGGCCCGGTTGGAAGGCGATAGGAACGGGGGACTTCAACGGCGACGGAAAATCCGACGTTCTCTGGCAGAACACGAGCACCGGCCAGGCGGCGGTCTGGGAGATGGACGGGACCAACGTGATCGCCAGCGCAAAGGTCGGCCCCAATCCCGGGCCGGGTTGGAAGGCGATAGGAACGGGGGACTTCAACGGCGACGGAAAATCCGACATTCTCTGGCAGGACACCAGCACCGGCCAGGCGGCGATCTGGGAGATGGATGGGACCAACGTGATCGCCAGCGCAAAGGTCGGCCCCAATCCCGGGCCGGGTTGGAAGGCGATAGGAACGGGGGACTTCAACGGCGACGGAAAATCCGACATTCTTTGGCAGAACACCAGCACCGGCCAAGCGGCGATCTGGGAGATGGACGGGACCAACGTGATCGCCAGCGCAAAGGTCGGCCCCAATCCCGGGCCGGGTTGGAAGGTGGTCGGAACGGGGGACTTCAACGGCGATGGTTTTTCCGACATTTTATGGCAGAACACGAGCGGCCAGGGTGCGATCTGGGAGATGGACGGGATCAACGTGATCGCCGGCGGCAGCCAACTGGTCGGCCCCAATCCTGGGCCGAGTTGGCTCGCTATTAAGGCGTAAAGACGCCGTATCCAAGCGTAGTATGCTGTCCAGACTGTTCCAACAGGCCGGCGCCTGTTCGGGGGGTCGCGTGGAGTCATTGCCTTCGAGGCTCGCGGCCTGCGCTCGCGATTGCAGTGGATCCGCACCGAGAAGCGGGCGGCCTATCATGCGCCGAAATCTCTCGCCCGCTTCCCGCGAGTCGGCCAAAGGAGCCGCGGAAATCTGGAGAGCGCGCTTCGAGCCGATCTGGAAAGAGGTTGAGTCGGATAAGTCATTCGTGGTTCCCTGTTGGGCACTTGATTCATTCGTCTTAGGAGCGCCCGGCCATGTCGAACATTTTGACGCACCATAAATGCGCCAGCACGTGGATATGGACGTATTTGAGTGAGTTTTGTGCATTGAATTCAATGAGATTTTTTTCAACTCCCTATAGCAATCAAGTAGCTGAATCCTTTAACGACGTTAATTTATTTCTAAACGCGTCATATAGTTTCATTTCTAGTAAAATCCCGGGAGGCATCCATATAATCCGGAACCCGTTAGATATTGTCGTATCAGCGTATCATTCTCACAAATCGACGCATCCTCTTGATGGTTGGCCAGAGCTGGCCGCTCAGCGGCGGATATTGTGCTCTTCAGATGAGCATGATGGAATGTTTCTTACGCTTACATTTTTAGAGCGAGACGATTTTTACAATGGTGCGGTCGGGCCATTGCACGCTTTGCGTCATTGGAAATTCGACGATGACCGTTTTCGTGAGTTGAGGATGGAGGATTTAGTTCGAAATCCGGCGAAAGAATTGGGTTCGGTGTTGCACTCTAAATTCAAGGAGAGCCAATTACCAAACGCCGATCGCTACAGGTTTGAGGTGATGGCAGGACGTCAGGTAGGCGAGATTGACAACAATTCTCACTACCGATCTGGCAAAGCGGACCAATGGAGAGAAGCGTTGCCCGCTGGAATCATAAAGTACATAAGATCGCATTACGCGTCTCTTCTCGAAAAGTTCTATCCACACTCGCTTGAAGGATGAATTAAGCGGATTTTTAGGCGTGGCCGGAACAATCTTCAAAGCGGCGATTGGTCCCAGGGCTCGGCGGCTCGCGTGAGAATCGGGATGGCGCCGGCTCGCTTCGGTTTGCCGGTCGCACCGGCTAGTCAGCTTTCCAATCGGAAGGCGCGGGAAGATTGCGGCTCCCATACGGTTGGGAGGCAGAGTAGATCGACCCACCAATGATTTGGAACATCTAGCAAGGGTGCGATTTGATCGAAAGAAGTGACGCGGGTAGGTTCTATCCCTGGCTCATCGTGAATGATATAAGTAAAATTGTAGAATGAAGAGAGGCGATCAAACAAATCTCTAGGCGTTAAGCCGTAGTATAGCGACAGGGTGTTTTTATTAAATTCAATAATAAGCTTAGGCTTATGACGTGTGAAAGTCGTTTGGCCGCCCTCTAGGACGCTAAGTTCGCTGCCCTCTGCATCCATCTTCACGAAGTCGACACGATCTATCCCGTTTTTGGAAATCCAGTTGTCGAGTGTTTCTATAACGACTTTCTCTGTTATCCTTTCGAACGTCTGTCCCCATGCTTTCACAAGCACGTCGTCCACATTCTCTTGCGGACTGACGAATGAGCAACCCTCCAGCCCGATCAGATTTGTGAATTCTTGGATCCCACGCTGACGCCCTAGGCCGACCTGCTCGCACTGCGCGTTTGCAAGATCGTTTGCGCGAATGTTCTCGGACAGAAAACCTGCGTTGATCGACGATGGTTCGAATGCATAGACACTGCCTCGGGAAGCTAGATCTGCAAGCACCATAGTATGGGCGCCAAGATTGGCGCCAATATCTAGGCACACATCTGTGGGCTTGATAAGAGAGGCCATCACGTCCACGATCTGCGGCTCCCATAGGCCGCCATTAATCCCGATCTGGTTGAAAACGCTGTGGTCGTTCGGCGATCCGACGATGGTGAACGACCGATCAGAATAAGGCACCTTAAGAGTGGCTTTCTGGGCGGCGACGCTTGTTTGCAAAGGTTTGCTCCAGGATAGGGCCGTAAAAAAATATGGCGCGCCCTTGTAGCCCGTAGGGTTTGCGGCGCGAAAGTGCCTTTACCGGTGCTTCAAAGCTGATCTGCAACTGCACTAGCGGCAAAGCGACGCGAACTGCGAGGACCAACCGGTTTGGCAAGTGACCCTATAAGCCAATTCCAAGCCGCCTGCTGACGCGACAACCGTTCGTTGAGTTCCAGTTGTAGCTTTTCGCTGATCGCCCCCCCTCCGCCGTTATCGAGATGAAGTCGGATCGTTTGTGCAGATCGATCCGGATCATCTAACCTCATCAAGGGAACCCCGCTAAGTTGCGAAAGCCCCGACAATGCTTGCCTGGTCGCCGCGAATGGCGTGCCTCTCGCCAAACAATCCAGAAGCTTGATCTTGCTTCCGAACGGATTGGAAATCGGAGCGAGAAACAAGCCTGTTTCGCAAAGTTCGCGATCGACAAGGGCTGCGTCCCCCAGGCCAAGAAATTCGACGTTTGGGCGGCGCCATTCCGCAGGCACGTTTCCCGATTCGGCGCCGATAATCCGGATAGATATTCCAGGATCGATTGCCAATAGCGGGGAGGCCAGCTTTGTGCAGATCCATTCGATGGCGTCGCGATTGGGAAAGTGCCCAATATTGCCAACAAAGAGGATGTCCCGCCTATTTTTGTTAGTCCACCTCCTGTCCGCACTGTCGAATACGGGTTGAATAACATGGGCTTTCGGCAGGAGATTTAGAGGCCCAATGTCACCTTTCGTCAGTGCTACAATCGCGGCGCTGCGGGAGAATACCCATTGCTGATGGATAGCAAGCCGCAGCCTTGCGATTGACGAACCGGAGAAGTCTACGCCCTTGGCGCTCTTCCGCTGCAGGTCTCGGAAAAAGCGGACCTCCGGATTGAGGGTTATCGTTATTCGGCTGACGTCGCGGGCCTTGTAGGCCGAGGGAATGAACATCGCCGAAGGAATGTAGTCGACGACCAGGACCCGTGGCTGCTCTGCCTGGATGAGGCGAAGTAGCTCCTGGTCAACTCCCCTGTGGCTAACGGCCTGAACTTCGTGGAAATAGGGCCACCGAGAGACCGAAGCGGGAGGACTGTGGCGAAGCGGAATGAACTGCAAAGTCGCGCCAACTTCGTTCGCGAACGCTTGTGTGCCGGACAATTGCGTCTCCGGTCCGGCCGCGCAGATGGTTAGCTCGACACCCGGAACGGATGCAACTCGTTTAGCATGATTCCGACAAACGAGCCCCCCGCCGTTGTCTTGACGTGCGATGTCCACGATCGTGAAATAAAAAACCCGCGTCATGCGCGATTGTCTAACAGCACCGCGTATGGCCCGCCAAGTCTAGCGGCCTTGGGGCGCTCGCATGTCGGCCACGCGGGCACAAGACCTCTGCGGGATCGGTCCCTATGACGGCGCGTGCGCGACGGGGGCGGAAGAGCATAACCTCGGCTAAAAGCACGTCACCGGCGTCCGCATCTCGTGCCCGCGGCGACGACGCCAACGGAAGGGCGATATAAGCGAGCAACGGTTAAAGGGACGGTTGGCGCGGGTATTAGACCGCACCGCGTAAGATGTTCCAGGCTGAGCGCATTCCGCCGATCAGGCGCCGCCTCCGGCTTGCTCGCTTTCGAAGCTGAGAAGATCGGGCCTCGTAACTGCACTCGAACATAGAGACGTGTCTGAGTTTCAAAGAATACCATTTATACCCGGTAGTTTTTCATCGAGATAGGAGCGCGTGGATGTCGTATCGGCCCGCTCCTGAAAATGCAGGGATTGAACATCTAGTCAACCCTTGCTAGGCGAGGCAAAGACCAGGAGTGCTAATCGGCGCCGTGTCCGCGACGCTTTCGGGCGCCACGCGCAAACTCGATGACCAACTCGTCGCGGCCCTCCCGATCCACTTGTGGCTGCGCGCCAGGTCGGATTCAAAAAAACTGATCCCCTATGCTAGGTAGTCACTAACCGGGCTAAATCATATGCCAATCGTCTCTTACGCTCAGAACTTCGAGGATGTCCTGTTGTGGCGGGCCCTTGGCCATGTTGATCGCGGCTTCTACGTTGATATTGGCGCCCAAGACCCCGTTTTCAATTCGGTAAGTAAGGCGTTTTATGACCGGGGATGGCGGGGCGTTAACGTCGACGCGAACACTCACTACGCCGAGATTCTGCGCCAAGCCCGTCCGGACGAAATCGTAGTCCAAGCCGCAGTTTCCGATCAGCCTGGAATGCTGAAATTTTACGAGGTTCACGCCACGGGATTGTCTACGGCCTCAGAGGAGATTGCCGAGAGCCTTCGCCAGGCAGGGTGGAATGTTGTGGAGACGCTGGTCCCGGCTGTCATTCTCGATCAGGTCTTTGCAAAACTCGATACGGACGAAATTCATTGGCTGAAGATCGACGTTGAAGGGTTCGAGCAGGCAGCTCTGGAGGGATGGCGCACGTCGACATATCGCCCCTGGGTCGTCGTTGTCGAAGCAACCTCCCCATCCACGCAAATCACGAGCCACAAAGAATGGGAACACTTAATCCTCGCCAAGGACTACCGTTTCGTTCATTTTGACGGTCTCAATCGCTATTACCTGTCCGCTGCTCATAGCGAGCTCAAGGATTTCTTTGGCCACGGCCCCAGCCTATGGGACGGGTTCCAGCTTCCTGAGAGCAGCCGGCAAGTAAGCTCACTGGTCGAACGCCAAAACGAGGTCCTCAGTCGGGCTCACGCCGAGGCAGCTCGGCAAGCCGAGACAATCGCCCAAGGGCAGACGAGCATAGCCCTGTTACAGACCGAACTCGCTGCCAGCTGCGAGCTTGGCGACCGGCTCCGCGCCGAACTGGATGCTGCTCTTAATCGCAATGATGCGCTAGTCGTCGATGCGGCGCGGGCGCGCTGGGAGGCGGCCGCGGCGCTGCGCCGCGAGGAGACGGCCGAGGCGCACATGGCGTCGCTCGAGATGGCTCTTATCCGCTGCAAGGGGGATGATCGAGCGCGCAGCCCGCGTAACCTATTTCAAAGGATATTTTTTCGTCTGGATAGTCGGCCGGTCAAACCGCTGCGTCGGCTGCTGTTTCATACCTCGGGGGCGCCTCGAGGCTTTCTACGCCCTCTAGTGCTTCATAAGAACGGAACTCCGAGAAGCGCATTCGCGCAATGGATGGGGAGCGTGGAATATTTAGGATTACCGAACGCCGTCAAGCGGCCGGGACAACAGGTCACAAAACGAGACGATGCCGCAACGGCGTCTTGATCCGCGTGATGAACTTGCGATCACAACCAAAGTTAAAACTCCCAAACCGAATTGGAGTGTCACCAACCCGGTACAAGTTGGTAAGCCCGGTTGGGGACGCCGCGGCGCAACCCGCGATCGCGCAATTGCGAGCGCCGTGGAATGGCGGGCGGCTCGGCGTTTCCGGTCCGCTCATCTCATCGAAAGCACTTACTCCCCTCTTCCCTACGCAACTCTCGATAAGGATCAAGTCATATGGCGGGTAAACGCGCTTTGATTACAGGCATAACGGGCCAGGACGGAGCCTATTTATCGAAGCTGCTGCTCGAAAAGGGCTATTCTGTCACAGGAATTGTTCGCAGATCCTCCCACGCCGGCGTCGACGACCATCGCCTTCGTTGGATCGGGGTCAGCGATTCGGTTGAACTCCGCGATGGGGATCTTTCTGACATATCCAGCCTAATGCGCATCATCCGGGACGTTCAACCCGATGAATTGTATAATCTTGGTGCGCAATCCTTTGTTCAATCGTCCTGGCAGCAGCCCATCCTTACTGCAAATGTCACGGCGGTGGCGGTGGCGAACGTCCTTGAGGCCTTGCGGATCCTTAAGCCGGATACCCGCTTTTACCAAGCTTCTTCGTCGGAAATGTTCGGAAAGGTTCAGCAGCCGAAACAGACGGAGACGACGCCGTTTTATCCGCGTTCTCCCTACGCTGTGGCCAAGCTCTATGGTCACTGGATCACGGTCAATTATCGCGAGAGCTTTGGTCTCCACGCCTCGTCCGGCATACTTTTCAATCACGAGAGCCCTTTGCGCGGCACGGAGTTCGTGACCCGCAAGGTCACGGACGGTGTTGCGCGAATCAAACTCGGGCTCGCGAAGGAATTGCGGCTTGGCAATATAGACGCCAAGCGCGACTGGGGTCATGCCAAGGATTATGTTCGCGCCATGTGGGCAATGCTCCAACAGGAGGTTGCTGACGACTATGTGATCGCCACGGGCCACACTACCTCAGTCCGCGATATGTGCCGCATCGCGTTCGAACATGTCGGGCTGGCCATGGAGGACTATCTGACCATTGACCCCGCCTTTTATCGACCGGCGGAGGTCGACTTTCTCCTCGGCGACGCTACCAAGGCGCGGGCCCGGCTTAATTGGGCGCCCGAAATCGGCCTGTCAGAAATGATCCGCGAGATGGTCGAAGCCGATCTTACGCGCCTGCCAGCGAGGTAGGTGCAATGACGAGTTACTCGCGGATTTTGATGACTGGAGCGTCAGGTTTTGTTGGCTGCCGGTTGGCCCCTGCCTTGCAGGCCGCCTATCCCGCCGCTGCCCTCGCAGCGATCTCGCACAGCCCATCGGATACCTGTCCCGGTTGGACAACGTTCTGCGCCGACCTTACCGATGCGGACGCGATCAACGCCGTTGTTTGCTCGTGGCGGCCCAATCTTGTCATTCATTTGGCGGCCCAGTCGTCCGTGGGCGAAGAGAGTAAATTTGCAGAATCAACATGGAGAATAAATGGCGTGGGAGCATTAAATCTGGCTTGCGCCATTGCTCGTACGGTTCCGGAATCAATTGTCTTCAATGTCAGCACCGGAGAGGTTTACGGTTCGAGTTTTTTGAATGGCCCTGCGTCGGAGACGACGCCCCTTTCTCCTCGAAGCGTTTACGCGCGTTCCAAAGCCGCTGCTGAAACAATCTTCCAGGATGTTCTCCCCCCCAAATCGCGCCTCGTAACCGTTCGACCTCTGAACCATACAGGTGTCGGCCAGGACGAACGTTTCGTGCTGCCGAGCTTCGCGGCCCAGATTGCGCGGATCGAAGCCGGGCTTGTGCCGCCGAAACTCCAGGTCGGGGATCTTGGCATCGAACGAGATTTTCTCGATGTCCGTGACGTCATCGACGCCTACCTGCTAATTCTGGCCGGAGCCGAAGCTCTGCCGCGACGCGCCGTGCTCAATGTGGCCTCGGGGAAGCCTCGCCGCATTAGCGACTTGCTCGATGTAATGGTGAGCGCCAGGACCCGTACGTTCGACGTGGAGATTGATCCGGCCCGGCTCCGGCCGACGGAAATACCTCGAATAGTCGGCGACGCGTCGGCGGTGCGCCGGCATTTCGGTTGGATACCCAAATATTCTGTTGATGAGCTTGTCGTGGAGTTGTTGACCTATTGGCGGAGAAGAGTATCAGCTGAACCGGTGGCGACTCCGCCAGCCCAGTCCAAAAGGGTTTGACTGTGCCGCCGGTGTCGACGCAACTCTCGTAGCCGGCCTCCCTCCACGCCGACACAACTCAATCGGCAGACATTCCCTCGGGCCCCCCTGATGCGAGTTGCCGCGTCTCGTCGTTACGAGTAACACATCCCTGTCATACTGTGTGACACCCTATCACCAACGCAATCTGGAACAGCGCATGTTCTGCCGTCTTCTCAAGGACTGGAGAGGCATTGCGGGCTCGTCACAACTAGCTCTTCATAGCCTTCGCTCGTGTACAAACGCACTGGTCAAAATACTAATATTCTCCGGCCGGTCTCGAATTGGTTACAATATAGTTTCAAAAATTTCCTACGAGATCGAGCGTATATTCAATAAATTCAGTAAAAGACGTGAAAAAGGACAACTCAAGCTCACCAAAGATCGATCCGTTGCTGGGCATTTCCTCCAAAGACACGCGTTGACGGAGAGGAAAAACTCCGTCCTCTTCATTGGATATGCCGAAGCGGCGCTAGGGCTTGGAGAGGTCTTTCGGAATATGCTTATGGCGCTCAATTCGGCCGGCATGCCGTTCGCCATCTATCCGTTCAGCAAGAATGTTGAAACCCGTCGCATTGGTCCTTTCCTCGAGAGCCGATACGACCGTGACGGTGTGTACGACATAAATGTCGCGCATATGGCAGCGGATCAACTGCCCCATTATTTTTCCGAATTACAAAAGCAGGTTATGGCCGGTCGGTACAATATTTTGCAGACCTATTGGGAGCTTGCAGAAGCTCCGCTAGTCTGGCGTCCTTTGCTAGAGCGGATCGACGAGTTATGGGTGCCTAATTCTTACGTTGCAAACGCGTTCCGGCCGATATTCGATCGCGTAATCACCGTGATCCCCGCTTGTGTCAACATCAATCGTAAACATAGGTATGCGCGGCGGTATTTTGATCTGGAGGACGATTGTTTTTATTTCATATTTTCCTTTGATTATTATTCGGGATGCGCCCGGAAAAATCCTTTGGGAGTGGCGCAAGCATTTGGATACGCGTTTCCTGATCCAAGAATGAAAGTCGGACTTCTAATCAAATCGACAGGCCCGGGAGAACTGGATCCAACAGTTTCGCAGCACCTCAAAAATCTATCAATAATTGACAAAAGGGTAAAGACCGTCGACCGTCCCGTCGATAGAGACGAGATGCTATCCCTCATTCATAACTGCGATTGCTACGTTTCGCTGCACAGGTCGGAGGGATTCGGCCTCGGGATGGCCGAGGCCATGGCGTTGGGAAAACCAGTCATCGCGACGGGCTATTCCGGAAATCAAGACTTTCTGACTGAAGAAACGGGTTTCCCGGTTCCGTTTTCGTTGCGCAAATTAATGCCGGGGGAATACCCGATGGGCCAGGGACAAAGCTGGGGTGAGCCGGACTTGGCGATCGCGATTCAGTATATGCGGACTGTTTTTGCCAATCGTGAGGAGCGGGAGAGACGGTCTTTGCGCGGCAAGAAGTTGATCGAGGACACTTATTCGGACCAAATTGTGGCAGAAATAATCATGGACCGTCTCGGTGAAATTCGCAAAAGTCTTTAGCAAGAAAAAGGGGGCGCGCGAGTTTCCTGAACTCAGTCGCCGCGCATGAGCCCAGGGTAAGGCGATCCATTTATCTCGATTTGGATAACGCCCCGCGCATATGAGCTTCACAGCAAGGGCGTTTCGCCGCGATCGTGGCGCTCGGGTCAATGCGGACGCACGGCGGAAGTGCTGGGCATGGAAAGCGGCTCGCGAAACGCAGGCGCTGGCATTGATCCATCTTTCAAAGCAGACTGGGTACCGTCTGTGGATGGCGTTGGCCCAGCGACGCCTCTCGACCGGCGTACCGCAGGCTTAAGCGTGATAGGATGAGGCGGAGCACGGGCTTGAATCTTGGCTCATGATGCGCGAGGCGTCCATCGCCCGTGAACCTCGAAGGCGTGCCGAAGAACGAGCCGTTTCGTCCAACGGATCGGCGTCTGTCTTTGTCCTGTGAGAGGCACTTGACAGGCCACGCGCGCCGTTGGCAAGGAGTGCGCGGGATCGTCGCTCGGCGCCGGAGAACTGGCGTGAGCCGTGATGTATCCTGCCGTCAAAGCTTTACGAGCGCACGGATAGAAAACCTGGCGTCGGGAACAGAGCCCCAACGCAGAACGCCCTGTTTGCATCGTCGCAGTCATCTTGCGTTTAGTGTTCCAGGGAGCCCTGGCAAGGATACCAGATGTCCAACTATACAATGATTGACCATTGTCGGGTCGGTGGTGGCAGCACGTTAATCAGTGTACTAGACCTAGGTGAGCAGGCGTTGACTGGCGTTTTTCCAAAAATGCCTGACGCCAAGATCACGAGCGGGCCGCTCCGACTTTTGTGGTGCCCGAATTCCGGCCTTCTGCAGCTCTCGCACTCCTACGATCTTGGCGAGATGTATGGCGACAATTACGGCTACCGCTCCGGCCTCAACCGTAGCATGGTTGACCATCTGACGCAGAAAATCAGTGAGCTCGAACGTACCGCGGCGCTCTTGCCCGGCGACACGGTGCTCGACATTGGCTCAAACGACGCGACCTCGCTTAAAGCCTACCGCACGCCGTCGCTCAAGCGCATCGGCATCGACCCGACTGGCGCCAAATTCAAACAGTACTATCCGGACGAGGTCACACTGGTGCCGGATTTTTTCTCCGCGGCCGCCTATCGAGCTAGGGGGGCCGCGCCGGCGAAGATTGTCACGTCGATCGCCATGTTCTACGACCTCGAGGACCCGATCGGCTTCGCGCGCGAGGTCGAGTCCGTGCTCGCGCCGCACGGCATCTGGCATTTCGAGCAAAGCTATATGCCCTCGATGTTGCGGATGACCTCCTATGATACGGTCTGCCACGAGCACCTCGAATATTATTCATTCGGCGTGGTGGGTCGTATTCTTGCGGAAGCTGGGATGCGCCCGATCGACGTGAAGATGAATAACGTTAACGGTGGCAGCTTCGCGGTCACTGCGGTGCGACGGGACGATCGGACGCGCGCGGTTCAGCCGGCAGTGACTTGGCTGCTGGAGCAGGAAGACAGGATGGGGTTGGCGACCCCGCGGCCCTACCGCGAATTCGAGGATCGGGTCTATCGCCACCGCGCCGACCTAAGGCGGCTGCTGGAAGCTCTAGCTGCGGCTGGCAAGAAGGTCGTAGGCTACGGTGCTTCGACGAAGGGCAATGTGTTGCTCCAGTTCTGCGGCATTGGGCCCTCCCTTATGTGCTGTATTGCTGAGGTCAACGAAGAAAAATTCGGCGCGTTCACGCCGGGCACCGGCATCCCAATTGTCTCGGAGGCTGAGGCTCGGGCGATGCAACCGGACTATTTCTTGGTTCTCCCCTGGCACTTCCGCGACGGGATCGTGCGCCGCGAAGCCGAGTTTCTTGCGCGCGGCGGACGTATGATCTTTCCATTCCCCGAAATAGAGATTGTTTGAGAGACGCCCGTAAGGAGGCAGACGAGTAGATGAAGAGCACCGCTCGGCGGATTTACTACTGGGTGCATCATACTGGCCGCCACGACGGCAACACGGGCATCCAGCGTGTCGTGCGCGCCCTTGGCGCTGCGTTAGCGAGAACGGCCGATGTTGAGTTGGTGCCTGTTCGCTGGTGCTCTAAGCAAGAGGCAATTGTTCGCGCCGAGGCGGCATGGACCAGCGGGTTTGCGCGATGGGGTGGCCCGGATCTGGCGGAGCCCGCCGAGGCGGGCGTCCCCCTTCACCTGACGGTCGCGGACGCCGACCGCCGGTGGGGTGAGTGGCTTATAATTCCCGAGGTCACTCACCTAGGGAGCGCTGCCGAAGTACCCAGCGTCACCCTGCCGGTAGCTTTGGACTATGCGCGCTATTACGGCCTGCGCAGTGCCGCGATATTCTATGATCTGATCCCGCTGCGCGAGCCCGGCTATGAGGAACTGAAGGCTGGGCACACCGCATATGCGCTGGCGCTGGCGGCGGCGGATCTGATCCTGCCAATCTCCCGCACTGCCGCCGACGACCTTGTGGCGTGGTGGCGCGAACAGGGACATGATCCGGATCGGCTTCCGCCTGTGCGCCCGGCGCTGTTGGCAGCCGAAATGACCGGGGTTCCGCGCGTCACGGGGGCGGACCCTATGAGGGAAACCGCGGACGGGCGCCGGCCAGTGCATTTCCTTGCAGTTGGCTCGGTCGAACCGCGGAAGAACCAACTCGCGGTGATGTTAGCGGTGAACCGTCTGCGCTCTCGCCGCCCGGAACTCGAGATCCGGCTCGACGTAGTGGGAGGATTGCACCATGCCGTGGCCGATGCCGTCCGGCTCGAAGCCGGGCGCTCCGACGGATACATTCGACTGCACCACTATACGCCCGAAGCGGTGCTACGCACGATGATGTGTGAATGCGACGCCACGGTCTTCGTCTCCCTCGCGGAGGGATTTGGTCTGCCGATCGTCGAGAGCCTTTGGCACGGCAAGCCTTGCCTGTGTTCCGATACGGGAGCCATGGCCGAGATCGCAGAAGGCGGCGGGTGCCTAACTGTTGATCCCCGCGATCCGGACGCCATCGAAGGCGGCCTGGAGCGGCTCGCCGAGGACGTCGAGCTACGCGCCAGACTTGGTCGTGCAGCGTGCAGCCGGAAGCTGACACAGTGGAGCGACTACGCGGAGACGATCCTGGCGGAGCTCGACGCGGCGTCGCCGGTGCCGCTGCTCGCGGTCATAGAGGGCTCGGCGGGCAGTGGCGAGGCGATCGCCTTGGCCTTGGAAGCGGCCTCGGCGCGCGTATGGCGCCATCACTGGCGGGTGGACTCTCAGGCAATTCTCCCCGGTTTCCGGCACACCGGCGATCCGGCTCCCGGCGTCGGCCGCGGCGATGTGCGTGGTCTGTGGGCGCTGTTGCCGCTTTCCACCACGCGCGGACCGGCCGAGGCAATGCGTATCCAGGACGAGGCGCGAGGGCTCGGCCTGAAACTGGCGGTTATGATTGAAGCTGGCCACCGGGTCAGCGACGCAGACCTCATGGTCCTGACAGGCGGCGATCTCGCTATATTCGCTTGCGCGCCAGACCGCGATGCGGCCCTCCATCGTGCGCTCCGCACCGTGCCGCGCACTGCCACCTTGCGGCACCGCTTCCGCGTCGGCGGCGATATTCGCGAGACTCTTGCGGCGATCGCGAGGGAGCGCCCGCGGATCGCGGCCGCGGGCGCGCCGCAAACGACCAAAGCGGGTATTCTATTGGACTGGGCTAACCGCGCAGCAGCCCTTCAACACCGGCGTGCAGCGGGTCACGCGTTCGCTGGGGCGCGTCGCTCGTCGAACTTGGCATCGAGCTCGTCGCCGTGAAGTGGGACGAGGCGGCCGCCTGCCTGACGCCCTTGAGTACCGAGGAAGCAACGCATCTTGCACAATGGGGCGGCCCGCCGTCACGGCCGCCCCGGCCGCTGCCGACGGACCTTGACGGCGAGTGGCTTTTGCTGCCGGAGATCACGGTGCCTGTCATGCCGCCCGGCTCGAACGTCGGCAAGCTTGCGCAAAATCTCGGGATGCGGGTCGCGGCGATCTTCTACGATCTTATCCCACTGAAGATGGCGAGCATCTACCCGCCGGGAACCGTGCCAATATTCAGCCAGTATTGGGATCTCTTCTCGGAGATCGACGTCGCCTTGCCGATCTCTTGGTCGGTTGGGGCCGATCTTCGCCGCTATCTCAGCGACCGCGGATTGGGACTTCCTGCGATCGTACCCTGTCCGCTCGCCGGCAACCTGCCGGGCGACTCGCGAAAGCGCGTCCCGCGTGAGGCTGGGTCGGCTAGTGCGCCGTTTCGTCTGCTCGCCACCGGCACCTGGGAGCCTCGCAAGAACTACCCGCGACTCCTGCGCGCGCTGGTCGAAGCGCGCCGCTTGGTTCCAGCACGGACGATCCACCTCACGATCGTTGGACGGCGCGCGGGCTACGCCGACCTCGATGCTGAGATCAGCCGGCTTGCCGCCGAGGCCGGGCACGTCGAATTGCACGACCACATCTCCGACGAAGAGCTGCTGGAGCTGTTCGATCGGAGTGACGCGACCGTGTTCTGTTCGTGGGAAGAGGGCTTCGGGCTACCCGTCCTAGAGAGCCTTTGGCGCGGCCTGCCTTGCCTGTGCCACGACGGGTCGGCAATGGCCGAGGTGGCGCCTGGCGGCGGCGTCGTGGCCATTGACATGCTCGATGAGGCCGCCATTGCCCGGGCCATCGCCCAGTTGGCCAGCGACGCCGAACTGATGGAGCGGCTGCGCCGAGAGGCCGTCGGGCGGCCAGATCCGCACCTGGGAGGATTATGGCCGCGACGTCCTATCGGCCTTGGCCCGCGCGGGCACCGCGCCGGGCTGGCCGCTGCCCGCCATCCTCTCGGGGCACGCACGTCCGCTGCTGAGCTGCGCCATCACGACGTACAACCGGGCCCACTGGCTGAAACATAGCCTGCCGCGGCTGATAGAGGCGGCGCGACCGTTCCGTGATCAAGTTGAGGTGGTGGTGTGCGACAACACTTCCACCGACGCCACGCCGGACCTGGTCGCGCGCTTCGTCGGTACGCCGGGCTTCTCCAGCCACCGCAATCCCGCCAATGTTGGCATGCTGGGCAACCTCGGCGCCACCGCGCGGGCGTCGAACGGGGCGTACGTTTGGCTGATGGGCGACGATGACCTCATCATCGACGGCGCGATCGAGGCTGTGTTGAGCGGCTTGGAGCAGCATCCCGACGTCGAGATGGCGTATATGAATTATGCCTATACGAATTTCGACGCGCCCGAGCAGCTCTCCGACCCCGACGACATCCTCCGCACCGCCAAGTCAATCGGCTATGGCGGCCCGAACCGGCGGGTGGCGGCCCTACGAGAGGTGGCGGCTCTGAACGAAAACCTGTTCACGGCAATCTACGCCTGTGCATTCCGTCGCGACCACGCGCTGCGCGCCTATCAGCAGAACGTCGCCGGCCCGCCATTCTCCTCCCTGCTGACCTGTATTCCCTCATCGGCCTACGCTCTGTCCGCGTTGCAGGATCGGCCCGCTTGGTGGGTGGGGCGGCCGGCGATGGTCGTCAATATGAACGTTTCCTGGCTGCGCTGGGCTTTGCTCTGGCATCTGGAGCGAATGCCCGATTTGTTCGATGCGGCTGAGCTGGCTGGAATCGACCCTGTAAGGGTGGACCGCCACCGCTTCAAGCATTGCTGGAACGCGAGTGAGTGGGCGCGCACGGCGCTGATGGAGGCCGAGGACCCGATCCGCGAAGGAGTTTCCGTGGCGCGGCTGATCGAACGATGCAAACATATCGAAGCGTTTGCGGCGCAAATGCCCAAGATACGGGAAGTTTATGCCGAAGCGTGGGCCACCGGACGCGTCGTTGCCGACGGGCTGAGACCCGGACGCGCTATTCGCGCGCTACGGTCTGGCTTGACTACCGCCGGCGGAGATAGAGCAATCTGATGTCCGAAGTAGACCTGGAGGAATTCAACACGGCGCTGAGCGGGTTTGCCGGCAGAGTGCCGGACTCGATTGAGTATCAGCGCCTCTGCGAGGTTTCTCTCCGGCATCCGTTGGCACCTCGGCTTCGCGAGCTTGATCCGTTTTCCGAGACCTACAAGGCGACGGTCCTGCAACTCTATCGCGATCTTCGCGGCGATGATCGCGACTACGATCCGCAGCGGGACGAGCGGTCCGGGCTGTCGCTGCCGCAGAATCTCTGGTCCGGCACGTCGCCGTGGAGTTTTCGCGATAGCACCTTTGTGGCGGAGTTCCTGCTGTCGTGGGGCCAGATCATGCGCGCGCTCGCCTTGCCCCCCGGCAGCGATGCGAAAATTCTCGAATACGGCAGCGGCAGCGGCCAACTCCTGTTGTTCCTGGCCCGCCTGGGGTTGCGAACGAGCGCCGTCGACATCGACGCTGCATCGTTGGAGTTGGTGCGGGCGCAGGCCGCGGCGATGCAACTCGATGTCCGTACCGAGCAAGCGGCGTTCGGCGAAGGCTTCGGCGACGAGACTTTCGATCGAATCATCTTCTTCGAGTCGTTTCATCACGCGATCGACTTCGGCCCGCTGCTCGCCGCCTTCGGCGGCGCTTGAATCCAGGCGGGCTGCTCATTCTCTGCGGCGAACCCGTCGTCGGCGCGTTTGTGCCAGGAGTGCCTTACCCGTGGGGGCCACGTCTTGACGGATTGTCGATATTTTGCATCCGCCGCTGGGGCTGGATGGAACTCGGGTTTACCGAGCCCTTCCTGATTGAGGCTATGCACCGGTACGGCTGGCTGGTCGATGTCTCCACGCTACCAAGTTGCGGGCGCGCCACGACCTATGTGGCCAGGCCCTACGTCGGCAACGCAATCGAAGTCGGCCGGCAAGTCGGCCTTGGGCCACACGATACTGGATGGGAGGGCTACGAAGGATCTCATCGCTGGACGCGGGGCGACGCAATCGCGACGTTTCCTCTGCCAGACCAAGACGGTCCATCGCGCGTGACGATCCGCGCTAGCAATCCCTTCCCCTTCGAAGTCCGGGTGAAACTGTATGACGGTGACGAACTGACGAGAAATGTTGTCGTGGCTGCGAGCAGCAATGACGTCGAGATTGTCATCGGCCCGTGCTATCACCCATTTATTGGAATGAAGTCTTCGGGAATTCGACCAGTTGACGTTTGGCCGAACTCCGCTGACACTCGGAAACTCGGCCTGATGGTCCACAGCATCAGGATCGATCTCGCGTAACGGTGCGAACTGATACTCATTTAAATTTAATAGGTGTTACCGGCAAGGCTGAGGGTCATAAGTGATCGCGGAATTGGGCGCGAGCAGGTCATGGGTTGCTCCGGATTGCGACAACGGCTGCTGTTGCACTGTATTGGCTTTTGGGGCTCTAGATAGTATAGAGTGGTCCTCGACTTTTGGAGCATTGCAGTCTCACGATGACTAAACGATTTCTAAGGTCGGGCGCGTCAAAAGCTCATGGCGTGGACCGGCAACAGGTCATCCAAGCTTACAAGTTGCTGCTCGGTCGGGAGCCTGAGAGCGAATACGCGATTGCACACCATCAACATGCAGTGTCATTTTATGACTTAGTCGTCGATATCACCAGTACCGAGGAATTCTTGGAAAGAACAATCAAGAGTCCATTCTGTCACTATAATTCGGCCATTGACGCAAAAAACATCATTCGGCACCATGCTCGGGCCGGTCTACAGCCAACGGAAGGCGTTCTTACAAACTTCTTGGGCGTAGTGATTAGCCCGCGCTACCTACCCGACATCCTTAAAGGCAGGGAGGGGCAGGTGGAGGGGGTTCCGATCCCGGCCAATTGGCATGCCGACATCGCTGAATGGGCCGCGGCATTGCGAGCCGTCGACCTTGCCAATAATACCTTTCGGATGGCCGAATTGGGCTGTGGCTGGGGGTGCTGGATGAACAATGCGGGTGTTGCGGCGCGAAACGCCGGGCTGGAAACGCATGTGATCGGCGTGGAAGGCGACGAGGGCCACGTTCGCTTTGCAGAAGAGGCTTGCACAGCTAATGGGTTCCGGCCAGACCAGTTCACTATCTGGCGTGGGATTGCAGCACCGTCTGATGGCGTGGCGTTATTCCCGAAGCAAAACGTTTCCGGTGTCGAATATGGACTTGAGCCGGTCTTCAACGCTAGTGAGGAGCAGCGCCGTGAAGCTCTCAAATCCGGAAAATTTGACGAACTCGAAATGATCGGCCTAGATCAAGTTATCGGTGAGGATCAGCGTCTCGACCTGCTTCATATCGACATTCAGGGTGGCGAGGCTGATCTGAATTCATGCTTCCCTGGAATTGCTGAAGCACCGCGTTGCCTACATCTTGATTGGTACTCACTCAAGGGAGATTGAGGGCAGGATCTTTTCCGATCTCGTCGGGGATATGTGGCGCCTGGAGATCGAGCGGCCAGCAATTCTCGCGCTCAATCCGGATCGGCCATCGACACTCGTTGATGGCGTTCAGAGCATGGCGCAATATGGCCTTGCTACCCCACTAAAAGAAAACCACGTCGGGTTTGCTCGTAGTCGCCGCCGTTGGAAAGTCCCGAAGGCCAGCGCATTCTACGTAATGCTAGTCAACTCCACCCCCGCGACCGCGCGATGCAGCCGTTGCTGCGAACTGTGAAACAGCGAAGCACGCCCACGGCGCTCGTGACCACTCGATAAAGCGCGGCTGCGTCGATGACCTGTTCTGTGCGTTTGCTCCTCTCGTTTGAGAGCGCGCGACCGCTGCCGGTGTCAAGATCACGTCCTCAACTTCACGCTGAGTGCGACTTTTCGTCGAATCTGGGTCGGCCATGAGCCGAAACCGTGGTCCTCGATGAGATGCTGGTGGAAATGCTTGACCGTGAAGCCCTGGTAGCGCTCGCGGGTAGAGCCGCTCGGTCCGCCGGGACCCGCTTGCCCGACGCCCGGCCGAGCTGGCGGTCCACAAGCCCGGCCTCGCCGTCCTCCTCATAACGGCGCGCCCAGCGCCGGAACGTCCGCTCACTCGCCCCGAACAACTCCGCCGCCTCCGCCTGATTGAGCTCCGCCGATTCCCAGCGGTTCGGAATGTTCAAAAACATCGCCATGCGCACACCGTGAAGGGCTTCTGCGGATTCCGATGATGTCGGCCACGCATTCCAAGATGAAGCCGGCCACCGATTCCGATTTGAAGCCGGCCGGGATTCCGATTTGATGTCGGCCACCCGGCGTCTGCTTCCGCGGATCTCTGCGATGATGTTTTGCCCGGAGCCGTTGGTCAAGCGGGCTTGGATTTGGATATCCTCAAGAGCTGGGGTGGCGGTGGGTAACGGCGGGCGGAGCGGGCTTTCCATTTCGCCGTAGCGGAGCCCGCCGTTATCCACGGCCTTCGCGCCGAGAGTGCAGCGAGCGGGCCGCCCGCGCGCATCTTGGTTTCAGGATGAAGACGGCCGCTTGCGCAAGCTCTCGCCGGCCAGTTCGATGCGATAGGCGTTGTGAATGACGCGGTCGAGGACGGCGTCGGCGAGCGTGGGAATGGCGATCAGGTCATGCCAGCGGTCCACGGGAACCTGGCTGGTGATGATGAGCGAGCCCTTGTCGTAGCGGTCCTCGACGATTTCGAGGAGGTCGCGGGCCTGTTGGGGGGTGAGCGCTTCGGGGCCCCAATCGTCGAGGATGAGCAGCTTTACGCGCGCGAGCGAGCGCAGGAGCCGGGCGTAGCGGGCGTCGCCGTGGGCGATGGCGAGATCGGCGAACAGCCGGGGCATGCGGGTATAGAGGACGGAGAGGTTTTCCCGGCACGCCTTGTGGCCAAGGGCGCAGGCGAGCCAACTCTTGCCCAGGCCGCTCGCCCAGGCCGCTCGCCCAGCCGCTCGCCCACCCTCCCCCGGTCAGGAGCAAATAACGGCGCTCGGCGATCCAGTCGCAAGCGGCGAGCTTGAGAAACAGCGCGCGGTCGAGCCCGCGAGAACTTTGATAGTTGACGTCCTCGACGCTGGCCGGGTGACGCAGCCTGGCGACCCTGGCGCGCGTTTCGAACTGCTTTTGCCGGCGTAGCGTGAGTTCGTATTCGAGCAGCAGGCCGAGCCATTCGGCGTGTTCGAGGCTACGCGCCTCGGCATTGTGCTCCAGTTCCTTGAAGCCTTTGGCCAGGCCATAGAGGCCGAGCGCGTGCAATTGGTCAAGGGTCGGATGAGCAAGCATGGGATTTCCTGTCAGTTGTAGTAGCGGGGACCGCGCACGTTGGCGTGGTCGATGAGCGCGACGGGGCTGCTGTCTGCGCCCGACGGGTCGAACTTGCGGGCGAGTAGCGACGCGACGCCCTTGCAATTGAGGACGCCCAATTCGACGGCTCGGGCCGAGACCGCCTCGAGGCGGCCCGTGTCGAGACCGCGATAGGCGCGCAGAATGCCGAGGCAGGTGCGGAACCCCTGTTCGGGATGCGGCCGGCTGGCGAGCACGGCGCTGATCAAGCCTTCGGTGTTCGGCCCGATCTTGCCGGCCCAGCGGCGGAACCGATCCGGCGTCCACTCGGCGTAGCGCCGGTGGGAGCTGGGCATATGGTCGGGGTCCGTGCCGTGCTTACGACCCATGGTGCGGCGCTGATGGGTCCCGACGCGTTGGCCGCGATGGAAGATCTCGACGATTCGCGCCGTGATCCGCACGTCGACCTCGGCGCGGATCAGCGCATGCGGGGCCGAATACAGAAAGTCATGGACCTCGATGTGATAGTCGAGGTTGACTTTGCGCGCGTCGCCATTCCGCGAACTCCCAATCATCGGCGGGCAAGGCGATGAGGGCGTCGCGCTCGATTGTCTCGAACAGCTCGCGTCGGCTCAGGCCGATGTTGCGCATGGGACGCTCGTTCATGCGTTGCATGACCAGCGCGATGGCCGCGTTGCATTCGGCGAGCGAGAAGAACGTCAGATGGCGCAATCGGCCGAGAATGTAGGTCTGCGCGAATCTGACCCCGGCCTCGACTTTCGCTTTATCCCGGGGCTTTTTTGGGCGTGCTGGAAGAACTCCGACGGAATAGTGCGCCGCCATCGCGCCGTAGGTGCGGTTGATCTCGGGGTCGTAGAACGAGGCCTTGTTGACCCCGCTCTTCAGATTGTCGGGAACCAGCAGCATCGGCGCGCCGCCGAAAAAGCGGAACATGCGAACATGCGCGCCGGTCCAGTCCGGCAACGTCTGCGTCCAGGTCGCCTCGGCATAGGTGAGGTTGAGGCGCCGAGCACGCCGACGAA
>CAWHZY010000014.1:0-87519 GCA_963833955.1 uncultured Alphaproteobacteria bacterium
CACAGTCACTGAGACGATCGCAGCGATTTCCGCCTGCCGCGCGGCTGGTTGGAACTATATTATCTCGCACCGCTCCGGTGAGACCACAGATTCATTTATCGCTGATTTTGCGGTTGCGATGGACGGAGGCCAGATCAAGGCGGGCGCCCCCTGCCGCAGCGAGCGTTTGGCGAAGTATAACCGCCTGCTCCAGATCGAGCGGGAAGTCGCGGGACATAGCTACTATAGCTCACCCTTTAAACCCCCAACTCATGCCCGCAAGGATGTTGCGGTCCAACAGAATACAGGCGTCATCACGGCGTCGGGCATATCCGGCCGCGAAATTGTTGCCGTAATCGAGGAAGCGACGACAGCGCAGCGCTGTTTAACCATTGCGCTACTTGCCGCTCAACGTGTGAACTCGCTTTCGCTGTCAGCGCTTCATATCTGTGTTGATCCCGCCAAGTTGTTTACGGCGCCAGAGGAACTCTCCCTCCAGAAGATGCGCGAAATCAATGAAGGCTCCGCCAAGGAGAGGCTCGTGCAGGCGCGCGGAATCTTCGAAAGATGGACGAAGTTTTCCGGAGCTCAAGTCCGATGGCGTGAACACGTCGGCGGCATCACATCCTCTTTGATTCCAGAGGTGAAAGATGCCGCGCTGATTGTCATCGCCCAACCGAACAATCTCGACTCAGCTGACGCCTTGCATGCGGCGATCTTCAACACTCACCGTCCGGTCCTATTCGTTCCATTGAAAGGTGGTCTACCGCTTGCGCTCGGCGAGCACATGGTCATTGCTTGGAAGCCGCGAACGCAGGCCCGCAAGGCGATCCTGCATGTGCTTCCTTGGCTGAAAGCGGCCACGCGTGTAACGATCGTTACGGTCAGCGAACCAAGGGCAGCGCAAGACTGCGAAGAAGTTCTTCGCCTTCTCGACCAGCATGAGATATCGGCGGAGGTCAGACAAGCTATCGCCAGGAAAGACGAGCATATTGCCGTCCGGCTGCTGTCCGAGGCCGAAGCAATCAACGCGGATTCACTGATCATGGGTGCGTTTCGCTTCGGCCAAATTTACGAATGGGTATTCGGAGGCGTGACGTACGAAGTGCTTAATCGCACGCGCGTCCCCGTCTTCATGATGCATTAACGGCGCCACGTCGCGCTGCCGCGTGTCTTCAACGTGGCGTTCAATGCGTGCAATTGCGTCCCTGGGAGCCAGGTAGCATTGCTAGTCCCGCCTGCCGTTACGCACCTTGATTTCGAGGAACGCAGTAAGACAACCGATGAATAATATGCCAAACACGATATCGTCCGTAAGCGGCGCTTTGATCGCACCTTCAAGTGCGTTGGCGAGTGGGCGATTGTCTGACGTCGTTTGAGTCGGAAGCGGGTTAGACACGTGTCGGACACTGAGCTTTTGCACAAATCGAAGGGGGAGCCGGTTCGTCGGCTTGAGATCTTCACCGGATCTGGCCGAAGGCGCGCGTGGACGCCGGAGCAAAAGGCGGCGATTCTCGCAGAGAGCTATGAGAGCGGGGACAAAGTCTCGGCTGTTGCAGGGCGATATGGTCTGACGCCGCAGCAACTGTTCGGCTGGCGGCGCGATGCGCAACGGCGAGCTGTCCGTCGCCAAGGCGCCGCCGCGGGCAGCGTGACTTTCGCGCCGGTGATTGTGGAGGCTGCGGCGCCATCTTCGGCAGCCTCCTGCGCAATTCCATGCGGGACGATCGAGATCGCGCTTGGCGCAGCGGTGGTGCGCGTCAGTCCTGGAACCGACGTTGCGACGCTGACGAAGGTGCTGCGGGCGGTGAAGGCCGCGACGTGATTGCGGTTCCCTCTGGCGTTCGGATTCTGGTGGCGACGAAGCCGGTCGACTTCCGGCGCGGCGCCGACAGCCTGGCGGCGCTGGCGAAGGAGGAGCTTCAACGCGATCCGTTTTCCGGGACGATCCTCGTCTTTCGCTCGAAGCGGGGGGACCGGTTGAAGATTTTGGCCTGGGACGGCTCCGGCCTGATTTTGTATTGGAAGCGTCTTGAGGAAGGCGCGTTTCGCTGGCCGCCGATCAGCGACGGCGTCATGCGGCTGTCGGCGTCGCAACTGGCTGCGCTCGTCGATGGGCTGGATTGGTCGCGCCTGCACGCGCGCGACATTCTGGCGCCGGAGACGACGTCGTGAAGCTTGTGCGAAGCGGCTGATTTCTCTCCACAAGCACGAGCAAATCTGATTCTCTTTCAGGTGTGAGCGCCGCCGCGAATCAGCCCCCGCCCGACATCGACGCGCTTGAGGCGCGGCTGGCCGCGGCGCTGGCCGAGCGGGACGCCGCGATCATCGAGCGCGACGCGGCGCTCAGGCAGAAGGATCGTCTCGCGCATCTTCTGCGCCAGCTCCAGCGAATGCAGTTCGGGCGCAAGTCCGAGAAGCTCGATCCGGGCCAGTTCGCTTTGGCGCTGGAGGACGTCGAGCAGGCGGTCGCCGCCAGCGAGGCGGCCGACGACAAGCAGAACAAGGCCGCCGCGGCGGCGCGGGCCGAAAAGCGCCGGGCGAATCGCGGCGCGCTGCCGGCCCATCTTCCGCGCGTTCACGTCACGATCGAGCCCGAGGACTGGAACTGCCCATGCTGCCGATCGCCGATGCATGCGATCGGCGCCGATGTCTCGGAGCGGCTAGATGTGGTCCCGGCGCAGTTCCGGGTGCTGGTGACGCACCGACCCAAATATGCGTGCCGCGCCTGCGAGGAGGCCGTGGTTCAGGCGCCGGCGCCCGAGCGGCTGATCAAGGGCGGCCTGCCGACCGAGGCGATGGTCGCCTCCGTGCTGGTGTCCAAATATGCTTGGCATCTGCCGCTCTATCGTCAGGCCCAGATGCTGGCCGCCCAGGGCCTCGACATCAAGCGCTCGACGCTGGCTTTCTGGGTTGGTTACGCGGCCGCCGAACTCCGGCCGGTCTATGAGCGCCGTCGCGAACTCATCCTGACCTCGGCCAAGATCGCGGTCGACGAGACGAAGGCCCCGGTGCTCGATCCGGGCCGAGGCCGCGTCAAGGAGGGCTACTTCTGGGCGGTCGCCCGCGACGATCGGCCATGGGGCGGCGCGGACCCTCCGGCCATCGCCTTCGCCTATGCACCCGGCCGTGGGGCGATCCACGGCCTGAAGCTGCTCGACAATTATGCGGGCGTCGTCCAGTGCGACGGTTACGCCGCCTACAAGACGATCGCCGCCAAGGCGCCCGATCGCCGGATCACGCTCGCCTTCTGCTGGTCGCATCTGCGACGCCGCTTCTTCGACCGCGCCAAGGGCGAAGCGCCGATCGCCCGCGAGGCGCTGGAGCGGATCGCCGAGCTCTATGCGATCGAGAAGACGATCCGCGGCATGGGCGCCGACGAGCGTCGCCGCGCGCGCCAGGAGCAGAGCAAGCCGCTCGTCATGGCGTTCAGGCCGTGGCTCGAGCATGAGTTGGCGCGCGTCTCCGGCAAGTCTGGAATCGCCGAGGACCTGCGCTATCGCTTGAACCATTGGGAAGGGCTCGTCCGCTTCCTCGACGACGGACGCATCGAACTCGACACCAACATTGTCGAGCGCGGCATCCGACCGATCGTTCTCAATCGCAAGAACGCGCTCTTCGCCGGCTCGGACGATGGCGCAGAAAACTGGGCCTGCATCGCTTCGCTGATTGAAACTTGCAAGCTCAACGATGTCGAGCCGCAAGCCTATATCGCCGACGTCCTCAACAGGCTCGTCAATCTCTGGCCCGCTGCGCGCCTCGACGAACTTATGCCGTGGGCATGCACCAAAGCCAAAGCCCCCGATCGAACTCGCTGCCTGACCCTCGGCGCCTCAAACTCTCTCGTCAACTCCATAGCGCCGTGGGACGTAAGGGCCGCTTACTGTCGACCGCGGTACGCATGTTGTCATGGATGCCTCGCCAGGGAACGCCGCCCAGCACGCGGAAGGCGTGGTTGTGGGCGTCGAACAACACTCTCATCACCGTCGCCATTTCCTCATCGCGGTTGTAGTCCGGTCATTAATGGCGCATATAATGATTAAGATTGATCACCTCATGATGGCGGCCCGTGATGAAGGTTTCGAAGGCTCAAGCGTCGGACAACCGCGACGCGATCGTACGCGCAGCGGCGTCCCAGATAAGGGGGCGTGGATTCGATCATATGAGTGTTGAAGAGGTTGCTCGCGCTGCGGGTTTAACTCACGGCGCGCTGTACAGTCACTTCAAGTCAAAAGATGCGCTTAAGACAGAGGCCACGAAATGCGCCTTTTCCGGCTGTGCGCAGGATTTCGCCGGACTGTCGCCTGAGGAATTCCTGCGACGCTATCTTTCTGCCGAGCACAGAGATAATCCCGAGGAGGGTTGTCCGACGTCCGCTTTGGTAACCGAGGTGAGGCGCCAGCCCCTGCCATCACAGGTGGCTTTTCGGGAGGGGATTGAACGCTTCGTAGCCTTGGCAGACGAGAGTTCTGGAATTTATCGGCGCTGATCACGGCCGTGACAGGGCCACGTTCATGTTTGCAGCCATGATGGGGGGGCTTGCCTTGTCCCGGGCCACAGCTGAAGTCGACCAGGCCGGCTCCGACGATATTTTGCGAGCCGTTGCAGAGCAACTCGCGGAATTGATCGGTTGCTTTGAGCAAAAAGCGAAAAGGGTCGTGTCCCGGGGCGTGGTGTAGCTGAGGCGGAGCATGCCGCTCGCGAAGCGCGCTTTTCATAGCGCGGTAGCGAGTGAGCGGCTTGCGGCGGTCATTGGCGGTTTTTCGGTAGGCTCGGGTTGCGCATCGCAAACGCAAACCGAGGAACCTCCAATGACCGATGAGATGATGAACCTTCGCAGGCTTGTGGAGAAGGCCCCCGATGCGGACATTTTGCGCGACATGATCGCCTTCGCCGCCGAGCGGCTGATGGAGATGGAAGTGGGCGTCAGAACGGGCGTCGCCCATGGCGAACGCTCGCCCGACCGGCTCGCCCAGCGCAACGGCTATCGGGAGCGGGACTGGGAGACGAGCCGGGACGGTGGAGCTGCGCATCCCCAAGCTGCGCAAGGGCTCGTACTTTCCAAGTTTCCTCGAGCCGCGGCGGATGGCCGAGAAAGCGCTGACCGCCGTGATCCAGGAGGCCTATATCCAGGGCGTCTCGACCCGATCGGTCGATGATCTGGTGAGAGCCATGGGCGCAACCGGCGTCTCCAAGAGCCAGGTCAGCCGGCTGTGCGAGGAGATCGACGCGCGGGTGAAGGCTTTCCTCGACCGTCCGCTGGAAGGCGACTGGCCCTATGTCTGGCTCGACGCGACTCAGGCCAAGACTCGATGATCGGAACCGATCATCGCCTCACGGCCGAAGCGCGAATGCGCGCCCGCGCCGTTGCGCGGGTTTGAGCGCGATGCGTCGCGCTCAAATAGAATGGGTATCAGGCCGAAGCTCCCCAAACTCGCCGGCTTCATGGACGAGGCCGAGGACGACGTCCTCGCCTATATGAGCTTTCCCGCCGAGCATTGGTCGAAGCTGCACTCCACCAACGGCCTCGAACGGCTCAACGGCGAGATCAAACGCCGCACCGACGTCGTCGGCATCTTTCCCAACGACCAGGCCATCGTCAGGCTCGTCGGCACAATCCTGCTCGAGCAGAACGACGAATGGGCCGTCCAGCGCGCCCGCTATATGACGCTGGAAACCATGACCGCCCTGAGCGATGATCCCATCGTCGGATTGCCAGCCATGGTCATCTGGCCAATCCGGCCCACACCGGAAAACGCCGACACGCCCCTCGTCGCTACACCACAATCGGGGACACGATCAAAGGCTGCGAACTTCACATCCGGCAACAGGCGATCAAAAAAATGAGAATCGACGCGCGACGGCGCTACGAGCGCGACATGGGTGCGGCTTACGCGTTAGAATTCCTTTCGTATCATATCGAGGCGTCGTATCTGCCAGGCGAGGACGCCGCATTTGTCTATGATCTAACCGCCCATTATATTTCCCAAGCCGGCGACGCGGTTCGCAGGATGGCGCGCGAACTGCGGGAGGAAAGCGAATCCGGGTCAAGCGGCTTCTGACTGCGCCGCTTCGGCGTTTAGAGAAGCCATAAGAACGAGGCGTGTCGGAATGCGATTGGCGCTGCTTGCTGCGTTAGCGGCATGGGCTGGTTTGGCCGAGCCGGCTATGGCGCTCGACAAGGTGAAGTTCGCGACCAACTGGCTCGCCGACCCAGAGGCGGGCGGGTTCTTTCAGGCCGTGGCTGACGGCACTTACGCTAAGTACGGACTCGACGTCACTGTCATTCCCGGCGGTCCGCAGACGAACGGGGCGCTGATGCTGTTGTTCGGGCGGATCGACTTTTTTATGGGCGGCGATCTGATAGGCGATTTCATGAGCGCCGAGAGCAAGCTGCCTCTCGTGGCGGTTGCCGCCGACTTTCAGAAGTCGCCGCAGATCCTGATGTCGCATCCAGGCGTCGGTCTCGATAAATGGGAGGATCTGGCGAAAGCCAATCCCATTTATCTTGGCGCCGGGTCGATCAATACCTTCTACGCTTGGCTCAGACTCGTTTACGGGTTCAAGGACGAGGCGGTCAGGCCGTATAATTTCAACTCCGCTCCATTCATTCACGACAAGATGGCTGTCCAGCAAGGTTATGTGACCTCGGAGCCATACGAAATCGAGAAACATGGTGGCTTCAGGCCCAACATCTTCTTGCTTTCCGACTACGGCTACTCGACGTATTCAACCCTGATCGAGACTCGTCGCGACATCCTCGAGAAGAAGCCTGACCTCGTGCAGCGCTTCGTCGACGCCTCATCAATCGGCTGGTATCACTATCTTTACGGCGACAATTCCAAAGCGAACGCGATAATCAAAGCCGAGAACCCTGACATCAACGACGACCAGATCGCCTACTCGATTGAACAATTGAAAAAATACGGCGTCATTGATTTGGGCGATACGCTTAGGCTCGGAATTGGTGCGATGACCGATGCGCGCTGGAAGGATTTCTTCGAAAAAATGGTGGCAATCGGAATGATCGACAAGCGCACCGACTACAAGAGCGCGTACACCCTACAGTTCGTAAATAAAGGGCTTGGGCTCAATCTCCGTCCGCAATGATTGCGCGCGATAGATCCGCAGTGTCGCGCACCCTGATCGTAAGCGGTGTTCTCAGGCCGCTTGGCGCTTTTCGCGATTGTTGATGTAGGCCCACGGCAGCAGCTCGTCGATTTTGCTCATGGGATGGCGGTTGACGATTTTGTCGAGGACGTCGGCGAGCCCGCTTGCGGATCGATATCGTTGAGCTTGCAGGTTTCGATCAACGAGGCGTGGATGGCCCAATATCGTCCGCCCTCATCCGAGCCGGCGAACAGATGATTCTTGCGCCCGAGCGCGATGGGCCGCAACGCGCGCTCGGCGGGGTTGTTAAAGGGTATGGTGTGCGCGACGCCGCTGTTCCAGCTGGCATTCATTGCCTGAGAAGGTCATGGATGGGCCACCGGGATCGGGGCGTTGGGAGCACGAAACGGCGGCAGGCCGTCATGACCATGAGCTGCGAGCTCGAGTTGTTACTTGGCCGCCCCTACGACTTGCCCGGTTGCGCTGCGAGCGCGGATCCGTAGATGTCGTGCAAGCCCGCTGGCTCCCGAAGAAGACTTAGGAGGAGTCATGGCGATCATCGGCATGGATATTGATCGCTCGTTCGCGCAAGCGGCGTTCTTGCAGGACGGGCAGGTCAAGCGGGAGCAGCGGGTCGATCTCATTCACGACCGCCTCATCAGATTCGGGAAGTCGCTCTCGGTTGAGGACGAGGTTGTCATCGAGGCCACCGGCAACAGCGCCGCCGTCGAGCGGATCTTGCGATCCTTTCGTCAAGCGCGTGGTCGTGGCGAATCCGCGAATGGTTCGGGCGATCGCCTATGCCCGGGTGAAGACGGACAAGATCGACGCGGTCATATTGGCCAGACTTCACGCCGGCGGCTTTCTACCGGAGGTCTGGGTTGCGGACGACAACACCCAATGCCAGCGGCGACAGACGGTTGAGCGCATGGGCGTTCTTGAGCAGGTCGTCCGCACCAAGGGACGCATTCACGCGATCCTGCATGCAAATCTGATCCCGAAGTACTCGGGCCATCTGTTCGGCAAGGCCGGCAAGAAATGGCTGGCTGGCTTGCCGTTGCCTGAGGAGGAACAAGCGATCGTCGGTCGGTTGGTCGACGAACTGGAGCGCAATTCGAACCGGCTCGCCAAACTCGACATGACGATCATCCGCGAAGCGCTCGAGGACCCCCGAGTGATTCGCCTGATGACGATCCCTGGGATCGGGCCGGTCGTGGCATCGACCGTCTTGGCCTCGATCGGCGATATCTCGCGGTTCGAGACGCCCGAGAAGCTGAGTTGCCACTTCGGATTGACGCCGAAGGTCCGCCAATCCGGCGATCGCCCTGCGCGCCACGGACCGATCAGCAAGCAGGCAAACACCCACGCCCGCAAGATGCTTGTCGAGGCGGCATGGTCCGCGAAGACGGCGCCGGGTCCGTTGAGGGCTTTCTTTGAACGGGTCCAGCGCAATCGGGGTGGCGCCCGCGGCGGCCGTCGCAACCGCGAGAAAGCTGGCAGTGATGATCTGGCATGTTCTGACGGATGGGACCGAGTACGCCTACGCGCGGCCCGCCTTCACCGCCATGAAACTACGTAAAGCAGCGCTCAAAGCCGGCGCTCCGCGCGCGTATGGCAAGGCGGGACCCGGTCGGGACTGCTGGATCAAGGAGATCCGCGAGCGGGAAGCCAACTACGTGCGGCGTGCTGAGCAGGCCTACGAGCGAATGGTGGCGGCGTGGAAGGAAAAGCCGCCCACGGCTCCGGCCATGACCGCTACGCCTCGGCTGACGATTCCCTCTTGTCAGCACCATCCGTGGCGAAGGGAACGTCGAAGTCGACGAGGAAGCGCAGGACGTCGTCCTTGAACTGATGGCGCCGGCGCAACAGGTTCTCTCCCGGCCTTCGCTTGGGTCTGCCCGTGGCGGCCTGAGGAAGGCGGGGCAGCTTGCGGTGGAACGTGAGCCCTTCGCGCAGGATGTCCCAGAAGCGGATGTCGAAGCGCTCGAGAAGGGCGGCGTCGAGCGCGCTTTTTCGCCCCGCGCCTTGGCTTCCCCGACCGCCCGGTTGGCGTCGAGCAGGCAATCGCGCATGGGCGCCGCCCATGGCTCATGATCGAATTCGATCAGCGCCTTGAGTTCGCGTAGATGGTGGGCGTTGCAGAGCGCGTGGCTCGCGCTTTCGAGGGCGCCATAGGATTTGAAGCCGTCATGGACGACCACGCCGCCGGCAAGAGTGTTCGGCACGTCTCCCGCCTGTCCGAGACGCGGTAGAGCGTGAGGCTGTCGGTCGCGATCGTGTGCAGCCATTGCGTTTTGCCAGCGACCGGAAGCCGGTTTCGTCGAGACAGCGCACGCGCGCGGCGGCGACGAGCGCGCCGATCCGCCCGGCCGCCGGCGCAAGCGCGTTGGCTTTTCTTCTCACCCAGTCCATCACGCTCGCAGAACAGATGGAAGGGACGCCGAAGAGGTCGGCGAGCGTCTCGGCCGTCCTCTCCTCGGGGATCAACTGCTGCGCTTGAGCGTATCGCCCTTGTGGCCGACTTGTCCCCCGCTCGTCTTGCCGGACGGTTCGCGCAGGCTCGTCGGCTTCTTCCGCAAGCCGTCGCTCGACGGCGGCTTTGAACTCGTCGAACTGTCGAGGCCGAGCCTGCGCTTCAAATCGGCGTTCTCCGCCCGCAGCGCGGCGTTCTCGCGCTCAAGCTCGACTACCCGCGCCTCGAGCGTCTCGATTCGGCGCTGAAGTCCTTCGATGAGGCTGCGAATCTCGGCGGAAAGCTCCATTCCCGCCTTGAATCTCAATCCGACCCCGCCGACTCGCCCAAATCACCCGTCAGCCCCATTTCCGCGCTCACCGTGACCCTTCGGACTCACTCCCCATCCTTGGGAGTTACGAAGTTGCGCGAAAGCGCAGCTAAGCTTCTGAAATCATTCGCCTGCGTAAAGTTGTGCGCGAGGCGCAAAAGTCTGAGCCAGCTCGCGCGCCGGGTCGGTAAGTGAACGGAAGGTTGAGCTATTTCGACGCTAGAGACGCCGCCACGCGCTCGCGAGCCCCGGGCGCCCCGGCGGTGACCGCGCGCGCGTAATAGTCACGGGCCTTGGCTTCATCGCCCCTGAGCCCGACGACGCCGAGATGGGTGAGAGTCGCCGGATCGAACGTGTCGCCGAGCGCGACCAGCGCGCGGGCATCGCCAGCGGAGGTCGCGCTGACGAAGAAGGCGCGCGCGGTCGCAATATCGCCCTTGGCAAAAGCGACCAGGCCTTCCGCGAACAGCTTGCGGCCCTCGTCGATCGGGATCGCCAGCTTCTCGCCCAAGCTTCCCACGGATTCCTGGTCGGTGGGTTGCTCGCGCAGCGCGGTCGCGAGCTTGTTCATCGCGACCTTGTCGATCGGCTGCGCCGTCATCGCCGGCGCCGTCCGCTTGGCGATGACGGCGAGGGGCGTGACGAAAATTGGCTGCTCGACCGCCGCCTTGACGTGCATGGCCGAGGGCTCGAGCCGAGGCCAGGCCGCCAACACCAGCATGCCGGCGATGACGGCGGCGAGAACGCTCGACAGGGCTTTCCAGGAAATAGCCAGCGTTCGCCCTCCTATTGCATCAACCCGCGCCAGTGCGTCAGGCCCTCATAAAGTCGATCCGAATCCGCCGCGCTTGGCCAACTGGCCGATGTGGCGGCCGACTTGGCCGAGGCGCGGAACGTATCGAGCGATCCGTCGGCGGACGATTTCTTCGCGTCCAGCCAGCTTTGCGCAGCGCCAAGTCGGGGCCAAGCTCCGGTCGGCCACGAGGCGTCCGCCGCCAAATTGACCTCGCGCCAATACGAATCGCGCCCATCGGCGAGGAACCCATCGTAGTTATCAAAGAAGAGCCGCGCAATTCGGCCGAGTCCGTCCGCGCGCGGCGATCCCGGGGCCGCATCGAGCGCGACCAGCGCCATCGGTTCGCCGATTGTTTCAACCGGAACGGTCGGGTTGACGAGATTGGGCCGGTCGGCCGCGGTGACGTGAGCGGGGGCGTACACAGGCTCGAAAGCCGACGACCACGGAATGGGTACGATGTGAAAGCGGCCATCGCCGCCAAAATCCCTGAGCGCGGGCAAGTCTTCCGCGCCGAGTATCACGACCGCGTCGACCTTGCCCGCCGAGAGCCTGTCGAGCGCTTCCGGCAGCGGCTCGTTGGTTTGATTCGCGGTCACACCCAGACGAGAAAATAGCATTCGTCCGCTGGTCGACGTGGCGCTGTCGAGGTCGCCGAAGCTTACCGTTTTTCCCTGCAGGTCGCTGATCGATTTCACTTCACGCGGTGCGATCACCGCCACGGTTTCGGGCGCCAGGCGGGCGACATAGGGCGCGCGCTTCATCCATTCCGGGTCGCCCTTGGCGCTGGACAGCAAGCTGTCGAGCGAGACGATCGCGAAGTCCGCCACGTCGCTCTTAAGGACCTTTCCCAGACCGTTCGGCGACGTACCGCCGACAATGGCGCGCCCCGGCGCGCCGTCCGCGCTCATGACGGTCGCGAAATCCTTGGCCATCCGGCTTGCTCTGACGTCGCCGGGGTCCGCAAGGACCGTGAATTCCTTTGCAACCGCCGGTTGGGCTGGCTCCGGCGCGAGCGCAAGGATTGGCTTAGCAGCCGCCGGCGCGACAGACTGGCGCGCGTATCGGCCGAGCGCGCTGCCCCGCCAGGCGCCATGCCACAACATTCGCTTGCCATTTTTATAGACAGGACGGCCGTAAGGCACCATGCCATAGGGGATTTTCTGGGCCTGGGCGGCCAAGTCTCCTCCGGCCAGCAGCATGGCGAGACTCAACCCGGCAACCGCGCAGACGGAACCCCGCCGTGGCCCCCGCCCAAGCCTCCCCAAACCAGAATACAAAAATGTCGGGCGCCCGCCCTGACGCGTTCCGCTCGTCATCACGCGCAATCCTTGGCCAGCAAATGCGACCTCATCAAGGCAATCACCACATCGCTCTCCAGCGAAATTGCAGTCAAAAGCTGGGGTTGATGGTGCTATCATGGCGCGCTTAGGTCGTTTCGACGACCGCGTTGAGAGCTGCGTCGAGCTCGTCGTCATGGATCTCGGTGAGCATCGGCCCGTCGAGATAGACGAGCGCCGCTCGGATCCTCTCGCTGCGGTAGAGCGGCTGCAAAGCGGCGCGATAGAGCGCAAGTTGAGCGACGTGGGCCGCGGCCGGGCGCTCGGGTTTTTCGCCCAGTTTGAAGTCGACGATCAATACACCCTGGCCGGTTGCGACAAGCCGATCGAGACGGCCGCTAAAGGCCAGGTCGGAGCACCCTGGCCGCGGCAGAAGTCCCGCCAACGCGACTTCGCTACGGGAGCTGGGGCTAAAAATATGGCTCAGCTCCGGCGCGTCGATCGCCGCCAGGACCTTGGAGGCGAGCGCTGCGCGCGCTGATTCGGCAAGCGCGCCGCCCCACGCGTCGAGGTAAGCCGTCGCCGCGGCCGGGCGTCGTTCCGGCAATAGATTGGGCAGCGTCTCGAGCAGAGCATGCGCAAGCCGTCCCTCGAGGGCCCGTTCGCGGTCGCCCCCGCCGACGCCGCCAGCGCGCGAAGGGTTGAGCGCGGGAGCCGCCGTTTCGGGCGTCGCACTGGCGACCAGCCAGTCCGGCAGGGAGCCGGGGGCGCGGCCAGGCGCCGTTTCGCCCAAGCCCTCAGCCTGAAGGCCCTCGCCGAATCGCAGGATCGTTCCGTCCCCGCGAAACGGGGCCGGCGCTTCGACGAGCGCATCGGCAAGGCCCGAATAGACAAGATCGTACCAGCAATCCGACGGGCGGCGCTTCGAGGTCTCATAACCTGCGACGATAAGGCGCTGCGCTGCGCGGGTCATGGCGACATAGAGCAGACGGCGATGTTCGCCCGCCTGAGCCTCTCGCGCCTCGGCCCGCGCTGCGGCGACCGCGTCGGCGTCCTCGACCGACTTCCTGGCCCAGGCCAAGACCGGCGGATCGCCCGGCCGCAGGAGCGGAAAGCCGCATGCAGCTTCGGTTCGTGCCGTGCGTCGGGACCGCCGCACGAATCGGGCAGAAAGACGATCGGCGCCTCGAGCCCCTTGCTCGCATGGACGGTCAATACGCGCACGCCCTCCGTCTCGACCTCCATGTCGCGCTTGATCTCGACGTCGATCGTTTCGACTTGGGCAAGAAAATTGTGCAGCGACGGCGCCTCGCGCTGCTCATGCGCCAGAGCCAGGGCCAAGAATTCATCGATCGGATCGGCGGCTTCAGGTCCGAGCCGGCCGATCAGCGCTCGCCGGCCGCCGTCCTGGCCGAGCAGCAGCGCATAAAAGGCAAAGGGCGAAAGCGCCTTTGCCCGCGCGCGCCACCCTTCGAGCCGGCGCGCGGCTTCGACGGCGACGCCTTCGTCCGCGGCTGCGAGCGCGTCGACGAGCGAACCGCTCCGTCGCGCCGCAATTTTCATGAGCGCGTCGTCGTCAAAACCGATGAGCGGCGACTTGAGCGCACAGGCCAGCGTCAGATCATCGTCGGGCAGCAGCGCCACGCGGCCGACGGCGATGAGATCCATCACCGCGATATGGTCTTTTAGCTTGAGCCGGTCAGCGCCGGCGGTCTTCACATCCGCGGCCTTGAGCGCCCGAATCATCGCCTCGAAAAAGGCGTTGCGGCTGCGAACCAGGATCATGACATCGCTCTCGCGAATGCGCCTGATTTCGCCGGACGCGGGATCGACCACCCGCTCGGGCGAGGTCGGCCTCAGCAAACCCTTGATCACTTCGGCGATCTGCTTGGCGAGCACCACCGGAGGGTCGTCCTCTGCCGGCTGCTCGAGCACGCGCCAGTCTTCCGGCTCGGGCGCGGGGTTTGGGGCGATTGGCGGCCACAGCTCGACCACGCCTTTCAAGTCGCGGCGAATCGCGTCATGTTTCGGGGGCGGCTCCCCCGCGGTGGCCACGCCGCGCCAAGCCAGTTCGGTCTGGAAGGTCCTGTCGACCGCGTCGAGAATTTTCTGCGCCGACCGAAACGAAAATGTTAAAGGCACATCGGCGAACGGCCGCTCGGCGTCGCGATGACGCTTTTCGAACGCGCGCTTCATTTCCGCGAACATTTCCGGCGCTGCGCCCTGGAAGGCGAAGATGGACTGCTTCTCGTCGCCGACTGCGAAGACGGTGCGGTTCTTGGGCCGCGCGCCCGCGCCGGCAAAAAACTCGGCGCTCAGCGCCGCAAGGATGCCCCATTGCGGATGAGAGGCGTCCTGGGCTTCATCGAGCAGCAGGTGATCGAGCCCATAGTCGAGCTTGTGCAGCACCCACGCGGCGCTCGAACGCGTCACCAGCGCCAGCGCACGCGCGATCTGGTCGTTGAAATCGAGCGCGCCGCGCTCGGCCTTCATCCGCGCGAACGCCGCCAGGATTGACCTTGCGACCACGAACAAGGCGGCGCTGCGCTCAAGCGTCAGCGCAGCGCGCCTGCGCTCGCGCAACGGGAGCAACCGATCCTGCTCGCGACGCAGATCGTTCTCTAGCCAGGGAGACTTTTCGCACAAGCTGTTGGTCGTCACTTGGGCCTTCTGTCCCCCGCGGGGCTCGCCCTCCCCACCGTCTTTGAAAAACGCGTCGAGCAGCGCCGGGACGCGAACTTGGCTCGCACCGTCCTCGTTCGCGGCACGGAGGCTCTCCGCCAAGGCGCGATCCTGTTTCGTGCCAGCATCAAGGGCTTGCGCCCACCGCTCGCGTCGCATGCGGCCAACGTCGCCGCCAAGCATTTCGGCCTCGACGCTCGCTACTGTCACGCCGGGCGCAAGACCGAGGGGAGCGCGAAGCGCGTCGGCGTAGCCCGGCGCGTCTTCATGAGCGCCAAAGATCTCGGCGCGGCTGAGCGCCTCCGTCAGAAGCGCGTCGAATAGGGTCGGGCCCGATTCGCGCGCCACCAGGTCGAGCGCGCCCGCGCACTCGCTCGAGGCGCCGAGTTCCACGAGCGCCGCGTCGCGCGCCTCGAGCAAGAGCCGCTTCGAGTTCGCTTTCGTCGAGAACCTTGAAGTGCGCGGGGACGTTAGCCTCGAAGGGAAAGAGGCGCAGCAGCCGCTCGGCGAAGGCGTGCAGCGTCTGAATCTTGAGGCCGCCAGGGCTCTCAATGGTGCGGGCGAACAATTGCCGTGCGAAGATGAGCTCGCGTGGACCCGGCGCGTCCGCGCCGCTCTCGACAATTGCCTTCGCCAGGGCGCCGTCGCTGAGGCTCGTCCAGAGCGCGAGCTTGCTGAAAACGCGGTCGGCCATGTTCGCAGCCGCGGCCTTGGTGTAAGCGAGGCATAGGATCTGCGCCGGCGGCGTTCCATCAAGCAGAAGCCGCAGCACGCGCTGGGTGAGAACATGGGTCTTGCCGCTGCCGGCGTTGGCGGAGACCCAGGCCGATGTCCTCGGATTTGAGGCTCGGGCCTGTCGCTGCCTCAAGGATTCGGGAATGGCGAGAGCGCGGCTCACGGCGTATCCCCCGAACCGCTCTCGCCCGCGGTCGCCGACCATTCCTTGACCCGCGCGAGATGGTCATAGTCCGAGAAGCGGGGCGCGAATTTGGGGAACGGGCGCGACAGGTAGGGCGTGTCCTCGCAGGCGAAGGCTTCGAGCAGCATCTTGAGCCCGGCAAAATGTTGCTCGGCAAGTTCAAGGATTTTCTCGCTTCTTCCGCCAGCGTGTTTTTCTTCGCCGCCTGTCGCGCCTCCAAGCTTGAGATAAATCGCCTGCTGCGGTTTTGAGCGCCGGTAGCCCCTCGAATCCTCCCCGCTGCAGCATCGCCGCTTCCAGCGTCAGTTGCGGCGAAAAGCCCGCTTTGACGTCTTTGGCGATCGGCGGCGCTCCGCTCTTGTAGTCGATGAGCCGCGCGCCGCCTGATTGCAGAAAATCGATCCGGTCTGCCCGCGCGCTGAGCTTGAACGGGGTTCCGCTCGCGAGCGGCACGGCAAGCGCGCCTTGCCGCTCGACCCAGGCTTGTACGACCAAGTCGCGTGTATCGCGCTCGAAGGCGAGGAAGAAGTCGAGGCCTTTTTCGATATTGGGCCAATGGAGCGCGAAAGCCGGATCGTCGCTGAGTAGCGCGAAGCATGCTCGCGCCATGGAAAGGAGACGATCACGCGCCTCTGGCGGGAGAGCGCCGGACGGGTAGGCCTCGACGAACTGCTGCAGCGCAGCGTGCCAGGCTATTCCCGTTTCACGCGGCCCGATCTCGCGTTCGACAGTCTCGAGCGCCTTCAGTCGGAGAATATATTCGGCGTAGATCGCATAAGGATCGCGGCGCAAAGTCTCGATCCGAGTGACGCTCAGCGCTTTTGGGCGGAGTTCAACGGCAGGGCGCGGCGCTGGTCTTCGCTGGGGCTGGAAATCGGTCGGTCGGTCGAGTGCGCGCGCGAACGTGAGATAAAGCTCGCCGCGCTCTTCCGGCTCCTCCATCGCCACGGGGCCAGCCGCCGCCGCCATGCGCTGCAGAAAGCGAGAGGCGACAGTCGGCTGGCCGCCGCGCTTCTTCGCCCGGCTCAGAATTGCCTCTCGCGCGCCGAGCGCGCCGACGAAATCATGCGCCGTCTGTCCTATGCGCCGCTCGGGCGCAGATAGCCCGAGGGCTGCGCGCATCGGCCGGTTGAGAAAGGCGTCGGTCTCGACCGCGGGCGGCCAGACCGTTTCGTCGAGACCAGCCAGAAGCACGCGATCGAAGCTCAAGAGACGCGCTTCGAGGAGGCCAAGGATCATGAGGCGTGGGTGTCCGCCGCTTGCCGGCGGAGCGCGCGCCGCAGCCAGCGCGTCGTCGAACAAGGCCGCGTATTCGTTGAGCGCAGTGGGGAAGGTCCCGGCCGCCGCCTCGCTCCATTCGTCCATGAGCTGCGCCAGCTGCTCGAATCCTGGCCCGTCCCCGGTCGAGCTGTGCGGTCCCGCAGTCGTGGCCTTGATCGCAGCCCGATGCTGAGTGAGGCAATCGCCCAAGGAAGCGGAGGGGCCAAGGGCGCGTAGAGAAGCGAGCGCGTCTCGCCACATCGCGCGCGAGCGCTTCCGCCGCTCTACGCTCGGCCTCGCTGACGCGGCGAATCGCGGGATGCGCGTGTCTCTCGCCGGCCGCAGCGCGCGCCGCCGCGAAGGCGGCTTCGAGATCATCGAGCGACGCCAGCGGGATCGCGCGAAAGATCGCGAGCTCCAACGCCCGCGTTGCGGCTTCGAGTTGGCCGAGCGTGCGGCCATAGCGCACGGCCGGATGTCGCGAGGAGCGCGAGAAACGAGCGCGGGGAGAACGTCGATCGAGGCTTCAAGGATGAGCCTCGCCAGCACTCCGGCTGGGGTTTGAGCCAATGTCCGTCCGGCCGAGTCTTCGACCTCCACCCCCCAGCGGGCAAGCTCGGCTGACACCCGCCGCGCAATCGAAGGATCGGGCGTGACCAGGGCGGCGGTCTTGCCCGGCGTCTCCAGCGACTCGCGCATCGCAATCGCCAGCGCCAAACCTTCTTCAGTCTCGTTGTCAGCGACGATGATTGTGACGCCCCGGAGTGCGGCGGCAAGAGCCAGCGGCGACAACGTCCACCCGCGCTCGCGCCAGAGATCGGTCGACTCGGCGGGGCGGAGCGCCTCGCTTAGGAAAGCGGAGCGCGCCTCAAGCGCAGGCGGGGGCGCGCCAAGAGCCGTGACATCCTCGCGCCTGACCCCGATCGCGCCGATCAGCCGATGCAGCAGCGCCTGTGGATGGCCCGCAAGTCCCTGCGAGGAATCCTCGCTGGCGCCGATCATCGCCCACGAACGATCGTCGAGATTGAGGTCGAGGCCGGGCAGCACGACGGCGCCCTGGGGCGCGCGCGCAATCGCTGCGATGAGGCGCGCGGTCGCCCTGATTGGCGCCCGTCGAGCCGGCGATAATGGTCGGGCCGCGCCGCGATCCCTCGAGCGCCTTGATCTCGTCCTCGATCAGGAGCGCGATCCGCTTCGCCCGGTCGATGAGGCCGCGCTCGGCCAGCCAGTCCGGCCAATGGGCGAAGGCGATCTTGAGGAAATCGAGGGTGATGCGCCAATAGCGATCATAAGGATCAGGCGCCAGCGTTTCGAGCCTCGACCACGGCGCGCCCTCGATGATCATGTCGTCGATGAGCGCCGCGAGATCGCCGGCGAGCGCGTAAGCCTGCGCGGGCGTCGCGGCGACCAAAGCCGGCTCGGCCAGGATCGACGATGAGCCGCCCGTCGGCGTCGGCATGGCGAATGGCGCCTCGCAGCGCCTTTCCCCAGGCGCGGGTGAGGGTCGCGAGCGCATGGCGGCGCGTCAGCGCGCCAACCGCTGGAGGCACGGCCGCGCGGAGGACCTCTTCCCCCTCGGGGTCGAAGGTCGTCGCCGCCTCGTCCGGTTCGAAGGCGCCCAGGGGAGCGATGCGCGGCAACAGCAGGCTGCGCCCGCCGCTTGCCGAGAGCAGCGCCTTGGCCAGCGCCTGAGCCGCACGCTGCGTCGGCACATAAATCGTCGCGTCCGCGAGCGCCATTGGGCCGCCCGCGCTGGGGAACCCATCGACAAGCGCCCCGTCCAGGAGCGCACGGCTCAGGGTCGGCAGAAACGGCGCCCCAGAGGGAATCGTGAAGACTCGCGGCGCGCGATGGGCCATGCGCGCCTTTTATGCGGCGCGCTGGGGAAGGCAAGCAGACGGCTCAAGGAGCGCTTCAGCTCACCCTCTCAGCGACTTGGCGAGCCTTTCCCATGCGGTCTCGTCGGCGGGAATCCCAAATCGGACCCGGTCTGGAGCGTCTGCGAAGGGGCGGGTGAGAATTCCTGCGGCCAGGAGCTGTTCAAAGGCGGCGCGTGCATCGGCACAGGCGGCCAACCGAAAAAGCGACGTGCCGCCTATGATTCGCCAGCCGGCGTTCTGCAGGAGAAGGTCGAGCCGCGCGGCGTCCTGGCCGAGGCGCGCGCGCGTTGCTTCGAGCCAATCGGAATCGGCCAGCGCGCGAATTCCGACCGCAATCGCCGGCCCGCTGACCGGCCATGGGCCCAGGGCGGCCCGCAAGGACGCGATGATGTCTGGCGAGGCGAGCGCAAAACCGAGGCGCAGGCCGGCCAGTCCATAAACCTTGCCGAACGAGCGCAGCACGACCACGCGGCTTGTGGGCAGTATTGGCGCGAGGCTTTCGCTCTCCGCGTCGAAATCCGCGAAGGCTTCGTCTACGATCAGCGTGCCTCCGTGCCCCGCGAGGCGCTCATGAAGATCGAGGAGGGCTGCGCGCGGCGTGATTCGCCCATCCGGGTTGTTTGGATTGACCAGGATCGCGACGTCGAAGCCGTCCAATTCCTCGAACCGGTTCGCCTCGGCGAGGCAAGCGCCCGCCGCTCCGAAGGCCGACGCAAAACCGCTGTAGGTCGGCCCGAACGCGGCGACCATCCCCCGCGGCAAAATGCGAGAAAGCGCTTGGATGAGCGCCTGCGAGCCGGGGCCTGCGACAACGCTACGGGGCGCCGCGCCGTAACGCCGACCCGCCGCAGCTTCGAGCTTCGCGAGGGCTCCGCTTTCGGGCAACCGCGTCCACGCTTCGGGCCGAAGATCGGGCAGGGGATAGGCGTGTGGATTGATGCCGGTTGAGAGGTCGATCCAGGGCTCGGGCGCCCGCTTCACCAGGCGTCGGGCGACTTCGAGCGCGCCGCCGTGATAGGTGAACGTTCCCCAGTCCGCGGTCCGGCCGAATCCCGCTGTCATGTCGTTCCCACTTTCGCTGCCGTTCGCCCTCGCCGTCCTGATCGTTGAGGCTTTGATCGGCTATCCGGCGCCTCTCTATCGCGCGATTGGCCATCCCGTCACTTGGATGGGTCGCTGGCTGGCTTGGCTGGAGGCGGGACTCAATCGCGCCGACGCGAGCTTCGCCGGGCGTCGAGTGGCCGGCGTGGTCGCGCTCTGCCTCTATCTCGCGCCGGTCGCGCTCGTCGCCTTGACGGCGACACGCCTCTGCGTCTCGGTCGGCGCGCTCGGCTTTGCCGCGCTTATCCTTCTTGCCGCGAGCCTGCCGGCGCAGCGCAGCCTCGTCGTCCATGTAAGGGCGGTGGCCGAAGGACTCGACGCGGGTCTCGATGGGGGGCGCGTCGCAGTCGCGAAGATCGTTGGTCGCAATCCGGACGTGCTGGACGAAGCGGGCGTCGCACGCGCGGCGATCGAAAGCCTGGCGGAGAACTTCTCGGACGGCGTGGTCGCGCCGATCCTATGGATCGCTCTCGGCGGACTCGTCGGTGGCGCGCTTTATAAGGCGATCAACACCGCCGACAGCATGATCGGGCACAGGGACGAACGGCACAAAGCGTTCGGCTGGGCCGCGGCGCGGTTCGACGATCTCGTCAATCTGCCGGCGTCCCGTCTTGCCGCCCTGTGGTTGATCGTGGGCGCCTTGCTCACCCCGGGGGTCTCGGCGCGGGACGCGGCGCGCGCCGTATGGCGCGACGCCTCGCCGTCATCGTTCGCCCAACGCGGGCTGGCCTGAAGCGGCTATGGCCGGCGCGCTCGGCCTCAAGCTTGCCGGCCCGCGCGTCTATGGAGAGACTCTTGTCGACGACGCGTTCATGGGAGAGGGACGGCGCGAGGCCGGCCCCGCCGATATCCGGCATGCGCTTCGGCTCTACAAGCGCGCATGCGCAATCCAGGCCTTCGCGTTGGCGCTTGGAGCGGTTTGGAGCGTGGGCTGGGGATGATTGCCGCCGGGCCGCCCATCTGCGAGTCGGTTTTGAACAATTCCAAGGGTTTGCCGCGCGATTAACGAGTTACCCGCCGCGTCTTCGCTAGACCGACGCGAAGGCTCTCGGCGCCGCGCCTGTGGATGCCGGCGCTTGATCAGGCCGCGGATTGCGGGCTTAAAAATACAAAATGACATTGTAATTTTCCATGCAGTGACGCTCGTGCCGTGGTTGATTATCCTCTCCGCCGGGAAGCGCCGGTGTTTGGAGAGTCCTATGATGAGTTGGTTCGGAAGCGTAGCCATCGGCGTGGCTGCCGTCGCCTGCATGGCGGCCAGCGCCGAAGCGCGAATCACCCATATCGAGATCACCGAGACCGAGCCCGCCTTCGGCGGCCAGTCCTTTGGCGGCGCCGGCGCTTATGAGCATCTGACGGGCAAGGTCACGGGCGAACTCGATCCCGCCGATCCCGCCAACTCGTGCATTCAAGACATCAATCTCGCGCCCCGCAATGCGCGCGGCATGGTCGAATATGTGACCAATATCGAGCTCCTGAAGCCTGCCGACATGGCGCGCGGCAATCGAATCCTGCTCTTCGAAGTCAACAACCGCGGCAACAAGCTCGCGCCCAGCGTCTTCAATGCCGGCGTTGCGGGAAGCCTTGCCGACCGGAATGCGCTCTCGTCCGCGGGCGACGGCTGGCTCATGCGACAGGGCTACACGATGGTGTGGTTCGGGTGGGAAATGGACGTGCGTCCGGGCATGAGCCGCATCGGCATGCCGCCAATCGTGGCGCATCATCACGACGGCTCCGCGATCACCGGGACCGTGCGCTCCGAGATCATCACGCCGATTCCGGCGACGAGCGTGCCGATCAGCCTCAGTCAGCAAGTCCAAAATTATCCGATCGACAGCTACGACAGCTATCCGACCGCGAGCGCGGACAATTCCGCGCCCTTCGCGGACGGCTTTCTGCCGACGCTCACCGTCAGGGCGCGCGAGCAGGATCCGCGGGAGCCGATTCCGAACTCCGCCTGGAGCTTCGGAACATGCGACCAGGGCGGCGCTTTGACGCCTGACGAGAAGCATCTCTGCTATCGCGACGGATTCAAACCAGGACATCTGTACGAATTGATTTACCGCGCCAAGGATCCGACGGTCGGCGGCCTTGGATTTGCCGCCGCTCGCGACCTCGGCGCCTTCCTGCGCAATTCCGATAAGGACGACGCGGGCGCCGCCAATCCCGTCTATCGATCCGAGAATATGGCCATCATCGAGGGCAGTTCGCAGAGCGGGCGGATGGTCCGCAGCCTGCTCGCGCTCGGTTTCAACCGCGATGAGACCGGGCGCCGCGTCTTCGACGGCGCCTACCCCCACATCGGGGGCGGCCTCATGCCGCTCAACGTCCGCTTCGGCCAACCCGTGCGAGCTTGGGGCGAGCAGGCCGATCATCTCTATCCGGCCTATGATTTTCCTTTCGCCTATGCGCGCCAGACGGATCCTTTGACGCAACGAACGGGCGGCCTGTTTGACCGATGCAACGCGACCGACACCTGTCCGAAGCTTTTCCATGTCGCGACCGCGCTCGAGATGTGGGAAGGGCGCCAGTCGCTCGGCCTGACCGACCCGCTCGGCCGAACCGACATCGCCGATCCGCCCAACGTCCGCACCTACATCATGGCGAGCACCCAGCATTCGCCTGCCGCCTTGCCCCTCGCCACGCGTCCGCCCTTCGGCAATTGTCAGCAGCAACCGAACCCGAACCCGCAGATCTGGACCATGCGCGCGCTCCTGACCGCGCTCACGGCATGGGTGCGCGATGGTCGGGAGCCGCCAGGCAGCGCCAAGCCGAGCATTGCCGACGGCACGCTGGTTCCCCCTGACCGGGTCCGGCTCCCGGAGATTCCCGCAAACTTTTATGGCGAAGTGGCCCGGCCCGCGGTCTCGCCTCTCAGAATCTACGACACGCTCCATGTTCTCGACTTCGGCCCGCTTTACCGGCCCGAGGATTCGAGCGGAATGATCACCCGTGAGCCGCCGCAAATCGGATCGGGAAGCTATGGGATTCTCGAGATGCAAGTCGACGCCGATGGCAACGATCTCGCGGGAATTCGTTCGGTCTTCCTGCAGACGCCGATCGGCACCTACACCGGCTGGAATTTGGGTCGCAAGGATCGCTTCGAGAACGGCATGTGCAATTTGCAGGGGAGCTTCATTCCCTTTGCCGCAACGAAGGCCGAACGCCTCGCGGCGGGCGATCCACGGCTCTCGATCGAGGAGCGATATCCGACAAAAGAAGCCTATCTTGCCGCGTTCAAGAAGGCCGCAAGCGATCTCGTGGCGCAGCGCTTTTTGTTGCCGGACGATGCGGAGTTGCTGGTCAGGGCCGCCGAGAGCGAAGGCGTTCGGAAAGCTCCTTAGGGGTCAAATTCAAAACGGCGCCCCTCGACTCCACCCTCTCCCGATGCTTCGATGGAGAGGCTGATTGTTTTGGGCCAAGGCAAACCCAATGTTCCGAATCCTAGCGCTATTGTCGATCGCCATCGCGATGCAGACCGCCGCGAGGGCGCAGGAAGAACCGAAGCCGGACACCGTCCAGGTCCGCGGCAAGTCGCTCACGCTCAGCTGCGCGGAGTGGAAGCGCAATCAGGATGGGTCGTGGACCAGCACCGGACCCTTGTTGGTCGGGACAGACACGGTGAACAGCGTGACCTTGCGCGGGGCCAAGGAAACGAACGTCCTGGAAGCGAAGTGCGCGGGCGCGTCGGCTCCCGCCGCCAAGCCGTCGGGACCCAACCCTCCGACCCGACATGGGGGGCATAAGCATCACTCCGCGGAGCCCAGAGACGGAACGTAGACAACTGCGGGTTTGCGATGATGCGTGGGCTCCGCCCCAAACCCTATCGGGGCTATCGCGCAGCCGCGAGCAACGCCTCAACATCGAGATGCGCCTCGCAATGGTCGGCGAGCGCGTCGAGGGTGCGCTCGATCGCGGGCTCGTAGCGGATTCCGGCGGTCGTTCCGAACGCCGCGAGCCACGCCGCGCGCTGGCGATCGTCGGCGAACAGCCCATGCACGTAGGCGCCGGCGATCTGGCCGCTCTCGGACATTGCGCCGTCGACCCGCCCATCAGCGAAGCGCAGGAGCGGCCGTAGGCAGTCGGGACCGGTTGTCTCGCCGATGTGCATCTCGTAGCCGCGAAACGGCTCGCGATTCGCGAGGCATGCGCCTTCGACTTGGCTCAGCGTCTTCTCGCCGGTCAGCACCGTGGCGACGTCAAGCAGCTTGAGGCCCTCGATCTCGGCCGGCGGGCCCTCCATGCCGTGCGGGTCGGACACGCTCCTGCCCAGCATCTGGTAGCCGCCGCAGATTCCGAGAATTTGCCCGCCCCGCCGCGCATGACCGAAAAGATCGATGTCCCAGCCCTGCGCACGAAAGAATTCGAGATCAGCGATCGTCGCCTTGCTGCCGGGCAGGATGACAAGGTCGGCGATCGGCAACGGCTCGCCGGGGCGCACAAAGACAAGCCGCACCGAAGGCTCCATGCGCAACGGGTCGAAGTCATCGAAATTCGCGATGCGCGGCAGCATCGGCACGGCGATGGCGACAGCGCCGCCGGCTCGCGGCTTCTTGTCGCCAAGGCCGAAGGCGTCTTCTGCCGGCAGCCGCGCTGCGTCGGCGAAGAACGGCAGGAGGCCGAAGCCCCGCCAGTGCGTATGCGCTTCGAGCGCCATCATGCCGCTCAGGAACAGGGTCGCGTCGCCGCGGAACTTGTTGACGATGAAGCCGACGATGGTCGCGGCGTCGTCAGGCGCGAGCGCTGCCTTGACTCCGAGAATCTGGGCGAAAATGCCGCCGCGATCGATGTCGCCGATGAGCGCGACCGGGCAGTTCGCGGCGCGCGCGAAGCCCATATTGGCGATGTCGCCCTCACGCAGGTTGATCTCGGCTGCGCTGCCCGCGCCTTCGACGAGCACGAGGTCCGCGTCCGTGCGCATGCGCGCGTAGCTGTCGAGCACGGCGCTCATGAGCTTGGGTTTGAGCGCCTGATATTCGCGCGCGCGAGCGGCGCCAATGACCTTGCCATGAACGACGACCTGCGAGCCGACTTCACTCTGCGGCTTCAACAAGATCGGGTTCATGTGCACGCTCGATGGCACTCTGCATGCGCGCGCCTGCAGGGCCTGGGCGCGGCCGATCTCGCCGCCGTCGTCCGTAACCGCGGCGTTGTTCGACATGTTCTGCGGCTTGAACGGGCGGACGCGAAACCCGCGCCGTGCGAAAGCGCGACAAAGGCCTGCGACGATGAGCGACTTGCCGACGTCCGATCCCGTCCCCTGGAACATGAGCGCCCGAGCGGTCAAAACTCGATCCCCTCCTGCGCGCGCACCCCGGCGGCGAAATGATGTTTCACGAGCGCAAATTCGGTGACGCAGTCGGCCGCCTCGATCATTTCCGGCTTGGCGTTGCGGCCGGTCGCGACGACATGCAGGCCGGGGCGCCGCGCCACAAGCGCTGCGACGACTTCGGCGAGCGGCAGATAATCGTAGCGAAGCGCGATGTTCAGCTCGTCGAGCACGAGGAGACGGATCGAGGGATCGGCCATCATGCGCCTCGCCTCCGCCCACGCGGCGCTCGCCGCGGCGACATCCCGCGCGCGGTCCTGCGTCTCCCAGGTGAAGCCTTCGCCCATGGTTCGCCACTCGACCTGGGCGCCGAAGCGCTCGATCGCCATGCGCTCGCCGGTCGACCACGCGCCCTTGATGAACTGCACGAGGCCAACGCGATGGCCACGGCCGAGCGCCCGCAACGCGAGTCCGAACGCGGCCGTCGACTTGCCTTTACCAGGACCGGTGTGAACGATAAGCAGGCCTTTTTCGAGAATAGGCTTCGCGGCGACCTCGGCGTCTTGGACGGCCTTGCGCTTGGCCATTTTCGTTTTGTGCCGGTCGTCTTGCGGGGTCATGGGGCGTGTTCCGGCGACGCCAAGCGCCGATGCGCCTGGACCTACATCAGACAGAACATAGACCGCCTCATTGCGATGCGACTAGCGGCGGCTGCAAGGTCGCGCCGCACCGCTCAAGCACCATCGGCGACCTCTCCGGTTCGGAGCCTCTGGCGACCCGGAGCAGTCCGTTGTCCAGATCGGTCAGGCTGTGGAGGGCGATCGGAGCGCCTTGAAAGACCCGGAAGCGGACGCTGACGACACGCGGATTGCAAGGAGACAAGGGGATAGTGTGCAGCATGATCAGCCGGCCGTAGGCGAGGACTTCGCCGAATTCGTAGAGCCAGCGGGCCGCGCGTTCGTCGTCGGCGCGTGCGTCGCAATCCGCGGCGCCATTCCCGCCGCATGCGCTGGCGCGCGGCGTGAACGTGTGAGTTGCATAGACGTTAGGGTCGTAGGACTGCTCCGCGAGCAGGGCGTAGGGTAGGACGCGGGCGGCGACCGGCCCGGCCTTCTGCCTCTCTGCGTAGTTGTCCTCGCCTTCGGTGCGCTGGATGACCTGATCCGGTCCCTGGTCGAGGTGAAGCCCTGCGCAACCCGAAAGGAAGGGCTGCGCGATCGCCGCAGCGATCGCCTTGGCATCTCGAGCACACGCCTTCGCTCCCATGCAAGCCCGCCTGCCCCAAGCGAGGTTCGCGTCTCAAGGCATGCTCGGCGCTAAAGGCGCAATCCGTCAAGGCCGAACGAAGCCGGCGTGCTTAGATTACGAATCGAACTGAGCAAATCAGGGGCAAAGGCGCCGCCAAAACAAAACCGCAGGTTGCGTGTAGTTCAGGACCGTAGCCCTAAGCTCCCCCGATTTGGGATGTCCACGAAGCCCAAGAATGCTGTTACAATTACCAATGGAGCGACCTAAGAACAATAGAGATTCCCGCGCTCCGTCATCGGCGTCAGCGTTGGCGGAATGCAATCGCCGACGCGTATTCATCAGCAAACGCCAGTGGATTGCGAACGATGGGTTCTCTTGTTGTCCCTCGGCGTCGATTCCTGCGAGGCTTGGCCTCACTGGGGGTTTGCGCGCCCGCTGTTGTGCGCGCTTCGAGCCTCATGCAGGTCAGCGCCCAATTTTGCTGTTCTTCCCCCATGGCTCCGCCATGGGCTGCTTGGGATGCGCTCGCCCTGTTGCAGCAGGAAATGGAGCGGCGGTTCGCCGAAACGCTGTTCGGCGCAGAGACTCTTTCAGCGGAGGCTGAGAGCTCCATCGCGACCCGGCGCCCTGTCTTGGCGGAAACCAAAATTACAGCATTGTGGGAGCTCAGGACGTCGTTCGGGCCTCGAGGTTCGCCCCCCAAATCGTTCGCAGAGTTGCCCGCCGAAGTCCGGGCCAATCTTTTTCGATGTTTGGAGCCTGCCCCAACGCAGGGTTCGAGCCGTGGGCGGCGAGGTTCACTGGCTTCGCTGCGCACGAAAGCGGTTTGCGCTCCATTTGACAACCACTCCCGAAGCTGGAACATGACAGCGCTACGGTCCCTCGGTTACGCCCGGGGGTGAAAAGGGAACACGGTAGGCATTTCGTCGATCCGTGGCCGCCCCCGCGACTGTGAGCGGCGTGCCGACGCTTTTCTCGCCACTGGACTTTTTCATAGGTCTGGGAAGGCGGCGTCGGCGATACGCCGTGAGCCAGGAGACCTGCCGTGCGCAATGAGTCCTGTATGGCCGCCGGAGGGGCGGCCTTGGAGCGTTCATGACTGCCCGACAGACCTCCAAATTCGCGCCGAGCCCGTTGCCGCCGCCGGGGACTGCCGCGCTATGAACGCCCACAGCGGCCCGTCCGCCTCCGCGACGCTGCTCGTCTGCGTCACCTGCAAATCCGAGGTCGGCCCAATGGGGCCCGGGATGTTCGAGGCGCTCGGCGAGCGTCTCGCCTCCGAGCCCGATATTGTGCTCAAGGCAGTCGAATGCCTCTCCGTTTGCAAGCGACCGTGCACGGTCGCGCTCGCCGCGTCCGGCAAGTGGACTTACGTGGTCGGCGATCTCACACGCGAATCTCACCTTGAGGACATCGTGGTTGCCGCGAGACGCTACGCGGCCTCGTGCGACGGCATCGTTCCCTGGCGTGAGCGGCCGCTCTCGTTTCGGAAGGGCGTCGTGTCGCGCACGCCTCCGCTCGCCCTCGCTGAAACGGCGCCCACTTAAGGATCGCTGGCATGCTCGGCAAAACACCCGTCACCATCGTCACAGGCTTTCTCGGCGCCGGCAAGACGACGCTGATCCGCCATCTCATGGCCAATGCCGGGGGGCGGCGGCTCGCGTTCATCATCAACGAATTCGGCGATGTCGGAGTCGACGGCGATCTTATCAAGAGTTGCTCCGATGCGGCCTGCCCGGAAGATGCGATCATCGAGCTTGCCAACGGCTGCATCTGCTGCACGGTGGCCGATGATTTCGCGCCCGCGATCACGGCGCTGCTCGCTCGCGAGCCGAAGCCGGATCATATCATAGTCGAAACCTCAGGACTCGCCTTGCCCAAGCCGCTCATCAAGGCCTTCGACTGGCCGGACCTGCGCTCGAGGCTCACGGTTGACGGCGTCGTCGCGGTGGTCGACGCCGCCGCCGTCGCGGAGGGTCGCTTCGCTGACGATCCCGCCCGCGTCGCCGCACAGCGACTGGCCGACCCATCGCTCGACCACGATAACCCGCTCGAAGAGATCTACGAGGATCAGCTTATGAGCGCCGATCTCGTCGTGCTCAACAAGGCTGACTTGGTCGACAGAAGCCAGCTCGAAGCCCTCAGGGCGCAAATCGCTCAAGCCGTGCCGCGCGCGGTGAAAATCGCGCCCGCGCGCGAAGGCGCGATCGACGCGGATGTGCTCATCGGCATGAACGCCGCGGCCGAGGACGATCTCAACGCGCGTCCTTCGCATCATGATGCTGAAGGCGAGCATGATCACGATGACTTCGACACGTTCATCGTTACAATCCCCCTAGTTCACGATCCCGATAAGCTTATCGACCGACTGGTCGCGGCGACGCGCGCGCACGACATCCTGCGCGTGAAAGGCTTTATCGAAGTCGCCGGCAAGCCCTTGCGGATGCTGGTGCAAGGCGTGGGGCAGCGCTTCCGTCGCGACTTCGAGCGGCCCTGGGGTGTCGGAGAGCCGCGGCTGAGCCGTCTTGTCGTGATCGCCGAGCGGGGCGTCGACCGCGAGGCGGTCGCCTCGGCGCTCGGGGCCTGACGAGCTTTCCAGCATGCACGTCCCCCGGATCGAAACAAGGACTCTCGACGAGACAGTCGAAGCGCTCGATCTGGGTCAGACGCCGGCGGACATCGTGTTCCTGTCGTTCTCCGACAGCGATCTCAACGCGCTGGCGCGCGCTTATGACGGTCTTCTCGAGCCGAAGCCGAGCTTAAGGATCGCTTCGCTCGCGGCGTTGCGCCATCCGTTCTCCGTTGACCTCTATCTGGAACGCGTGTGCGCGCGCGCCAAGATGGTGGTCGCGCGCGTGCTGGGGGGCGCCGACTATTGGCGCTACGGGGTGGATGAACTCAGTGCGTTGGCGCGCCGAAGCGACTTTAGTTTGGCGCTGCTGCCGGGAGACAGGCGGCGCGACGCGCGCCTTGACGAGGCCGCGACACTTCATCCCGATGCGGTCTTGCGGATCTGGCGCTATTTTGATGAAGGCGGTCCTGAGAACATGAGGGCCTGCCTCGCTTTTCTCGCCACCGAGATTGGCGCCGCAACTGCCGCTCGTCCGCCCGTTCCGGTCAGCGCCTTCGGCCGCTTCGACCCTGCCTGCCTGGAGGCCGGGCAGGGCGCAGCGCGTGCGCTTATCGTGTTCTATCGCTCCATCTATCTCGCCAACGATCTTGAGCCCATCGAAGCGTTGGCGCGGGCGCTTCGCGACAAGGGCTTTGCCGTCACAAGTGTTTTCGTGACCAGTCTCAAGGACGAGGCGGCGCTCGCGCCCTTGCGCGCCTTCCTCGCCGGGCGGTCCTTCGACGTCGTTCTCAACGCCACAGCCTTTTCCGCGCGGGTGGACATGAGTGAGGGAACGGCGGTCGACACGCTCGATGCGCCGATCATGCAGATCGTGCTGGCCGGAGTGAGCCTCGAAGCCTGGCGCGCTTCTCAGCGCGGGCTCGGGCCTTCCGACCTCGCGATGCATGTCGCGTTGCCGGAAATCGATGGGCGAATTCTCACGCGCGCCATTTCCTTCAAGGAGCCGAGCCCACGCGACGCGAACACCGAGTTCGCCGCTGTCGCGCATCGCCCGCTCGCCAACCGCGTCGAGTTCACCGCCGAGCTCGCCCGTCGCTGGGCAAACCTCCGACGCAAACCTCCGTTCGACAAGCGCCTCGCTTGCGTCCTGCCGGATTATCCAGCGCGCGGCGGGCGCACCGGCTATGCGGTCGGCCTCGATACGCCGGCGAGCGCCGTCGCCATCTGCGAGAGTCTGCGCGCTGCGGGCTACGATGTGGCCTGCGGTCTGGACGCGCCGTCACTGATCGCGGCGCTCGCCGAAGGGCCGCTTGAGGCGGCGCTGAATTTGGCCGAATACGAGGCCGAGCTTGCTGCGACCCCGGCGGACTTCCGGCAATCTCTATTCGCCGCGTGGGGCAGCCCCGCCGACGATCGCGACGCCATCGACGGGGCGTTCCAGTTCCGCTTCGTGCGTCTTGGCAAGCTCATCGTCGCGGTTCAGCCCGATCGCGGCGACGCCCCCTCGCGCAAGGGCGACTATCACAATCTCAACCTGCCGCCGCGCCACGCCTATGTCGCGTTCTATTTCCGGCTCACCCGCAAGGAGAACGTCGATGCGATCATTCAGCTCGGCGCGCATGGGACGCTCGAATGGCTGCCAGGCAAGGCCGTAGCGCTCAGCGAGAATTGCGCGCCCGAAGTTCTGCTGGGCGCGACGCCGGTCATTTATCCGTTCATTGTCAACAATCCAGGCGAAGCTGCGCAGGCCAAGCGCCGCATCAGCGCGGTCACGATCGGCCATCTGACGCCGCCGTTGATCGCCGCCGGGTCGCATGGCGCAACGCTCGAGCTCGAGGGATTGTTCGACGAGTTCGCGGAAGCGCAGGCGCTCGATCCGCGCCGGGCGCGCGCCATTGCCGCGCTCATTCTCGAACAGGGCCGCGACAGCGGGCTCCTCAAGGAATGCGCGGCCGACGACAAGCCGGCCGAGGAGGCGCTTGTCGCCCTCGACGCCTGGATCTGCGACCTCAAGGAGATGCGCATCGGCGACGGCTTGCATGTGTTCGGACGGTCGCCCGAAAGCGCTGACGGCTTCGCTCTCCGCTCTCCTTTGGGAGAGGGGTCGGAGGTGAAGGGTCGGTGCGCGACGACCAGCGCATTGGTCAAGGGCCCTCATCCGGCCGCCCTCGTCGGCGATCTTCTCCTGGAGGGAGAAGGGTTGGGCGAGCGCGTGGCCGCCTCCGGCGCGGCCGAATCCCTCGGCCTGTTGCGCGCGCTCGGCGGACAATTCGTGGCGCCCGGGCCGGCTGGCGCACCGGCGCGCGGGCGCCTCGACGTTCTGCCGACCGGTCGCAATCTCTACGCCATCGATCCGCGCTCCGCCCCGACCCGCAACGCATGGGAGATCGGGCGCCGCGCGGCCGAGGAGATCTGCAGGCGCTACGCGCAGGACCGTGGCGAGTGGCCGAAACGCATCGTTCTCGACCTGTGGGGCTCGGCGACCATGCGCACCGGCGGCGAGGATCTGGCGCAAGCCTTTACGCTGATCGGCTGCCGGCCGACCTGGGACGCCGCGTCGACTCGCGTCAACGGCTTTGAGGTGCTGCCGCTGGCGATGCTGGGCCGGCCGCGGGTCGATGTGACGCTGCGCATTTCCGGCCTGTTCCGCGACGTCTTTCCAAGCCAGATCGCGCTCTTTGCCGCGGCCGTCCGCGCCGTCGCCGCGCTCGAAGAGAGCGCCGAGGACAATCCGCTCGCCGGTCTTCAGGGTGCAGCAAGAATATTCGGCGCGGCGCCAGGCAGCTACGGCGTGGGGCTCGGAGCGCGCATTGCGCGAGGCGACTGGACGGATCGGTCCGAGCTGGCGGAGACATATCTTGCCGCGACCAGCCATGCTTATGATGGCGAGGGCGAAGCGCGCGAAGCGACAGCCGAGTTTCGAACGAGGGTCGCCGGCGCCGAGGCCTTCGTTCATGTGCAGGACTTGGCCGGACAGGATGCGCTCGACGCCGACGCTTTCGCCGAGCATGAGGGCGGCTTCGCCGCCGCGGCGGCGGAAACAGGGGCCGATCCGGCGCTCTATCATCTCGAACTCGACCATCCCAGGTGCCTCCAAGATCCGCACTCTGGGCCAAGAGATCGCGCGCTCTCTCCGTGGACGCGCCGCCAATCCGCGCTGGCTTCGAGGGCCAGATGCGCCACGGCCATCGCGGCGCGGCGGAAATTGCACAGTCGCTGGACAATCTCTTTTGTTTCGCCGCCTTGACTGATGCGGTGGAAAGCGCCCAATTCGACCTCATGTTCGACGCCACGCTCGGCGACAATTCCGTGCGCGCCTTTCTTGTCGGCGCCAATCGTCAGGCTGCACGTCACATGGCGAATATCTTCGAGCAGGCCGCGGGGCGCGGCTTCTGGCTTTCGCGCCGCAATTCGAGCGCGCGCATTCTGGCCTCGGTGCTCAAGGAGGCGGCATGAGCGCGACGGCGCTTCGCTCGCCATACGCGCCTTATCGGAAAGGCTGGTGTCCAGGGGCTTTGCGGCCGATGGAGACCGGCGACGGGCTGCTTGCGCGCGTGCGGGCGCCGCGAGGGCGCTTGTCGCTCGATCAGGCCGATGCGCTGGCCGAGGCCGCGATTGGGTGCGGCAATGGAATCGATCGGGCTTACAGCCCGCGCCAATCTGCATCTGCGAGGCCTGAGCCAGAGCACGCTTCCCGACCTGCATGCGCGGCTTGAGGACGCCGGACTCATCGACGCCGATCCTGAGATCGAGCGCCTGCGCAACATCGTTGCTAGTCCGCTCGATGACGTCGATCCGGAAGCGTTCGACCTCGGACCGAGCGTCGCAGCGCTCGAGGCACGGCTCAAGGATGACGACGACCTGCGCCGACTGCCGGCAAAGTTCAGCTTCGCCCTCGATGCGCAGGGCCGCTTGCCGCTTGGCGCCGCCGACGCGGACGTGCGCTTCGACGCCGCGCCAGACGGAATGTTCGCCGTCACTCTCGCGGGCGCCGATGGGCTCGCTGCGCAATGCGCGCCCGGCGAAACGGGCGATGTCGCGGCGCGACTCGGGCTTGCGTTTCTGGCGCTTGCTGGCGCCGGCGAAGCGGCGCCGCGGCGGATGCGGGCGCTGGTCGAGCGCGAAGGCGCAGAGGCGATCTTCAAGAAGGCGGCTCTCCGAGCGAAGCCAAGCAAGCGATGGCGACGGGGGCCAGCTTTGCGCGAGGTCCTGGGCGCGCATCCCTATGGCGCAGAGTTCGTCGTTGGCGCAGCAGCAGCCTTGGGCGAAATCGAGGCGTTTCGCCTCAAGGCCTTGATCGAACGCGCGCGGGCTCTGAACGCGCGCAGTCTGAGGCTCACCCCTTGGCGCGCTCTCCTGATTACCGGACTCGATCAGCACGGCGCGGAGGCGCTGGTCGATTGCGTGGGCGATCTCGGATTCATTGTCGACGCGGATGACCCGCTGCTGCGCATCGCCGCTTGCCCGGGCGCTCCCGCCTGCAGGCATGGCTGCCGAAACGTTCGCGACGACGCGAGTCGCTGGGCGGCAACGCTGCCGGCGGGAGACGGAGTCATTCTGCACGTCAGCGGCTGCGCCAAAGGATGCGCCAGGCCGGCCGCGACAGCGGCAACTCTCACCGCGACCGCGACGGGCTACGATCTCATTCTCGACGGCCGAGCGGGCGATCCGCCGGCGCGGCGGGGTCTTTCAAGCGCCGAGGTTGCTCACCTTCTAGCCAGCGACAACGTGAGCCTGTTTGCTCGCGCGAGGCCAACGTGAAGCCAAGCTACGTCTACGAGAAGGACGCAGCGGCGATTTATCGCCGGTCCTTCGCGATCATTCGCGGCGAAGCGGACCTTGCCCGTTTCTCGCCGATCGAAGAACGCGTCGCCGTGCGGGTCATCCACGCCTGCGGCATGGTCGAGGCCGCCCGAGACCTCGTGTTCTCGCCAGGCGCTACCGAAGCGGCGCGCGACGCGCTTCGCGCCGGCGCGCCGATCTTCTGCGATGCGCGCATGGTCGCCGAAGGGGTTACGCGCGCCCGACTCCCTGCGAGCAACGACGTTGTTTGCACGCTCTCCGACCCATCCACGCCCGAACTCGCAGCCAAGTTTGGCACGACGCGCACGGCGGCGGCGATTGAGCTCTGGTTGCCGCGACTTCAAGGCTCGGTGGTCGCGATCGGCAATGCACCGACGGCTCTGTTCCGCCTGCTCGAGGCGATCTCTGCCGGCGCGCCGCCTCCTGCCGCGATTATCGGCATGCCGGTCGGCTTCGTCGGCGCCGCGGAATCGAAGGAAGCGCTGGTCGAGAGCGGCCTACCCGCCATCGTCGTGCGCGGGCGGAAAGGCGGCAGCGCGATGGCCGCCGCCGCCGTCAATGCGCTGGCGAGCGATGTCGAATGAGTGCGTTTGGCCGCCTCTATGGCGTCGGGATTGGCCCCGGCGATCCCGATCTGCTCACAGTCAAGGCGACCAAAGTCATCGCGGCGTCGCCGGTCGTCGCCTATTTCGCCAAAGCGGGACGACGCGGCAACGCGCGCGCGATCGTCGACTGCTGGCTGAAGCCGTCGCATGTCGAACTGCCGCTCTATTACCCGATGACCAACGAAACGCATTTCGACGATCCATCCTACCGCGATGCGCTGGCGCGTTTCTACAAGGAATGCACAGTCGCGATTGCGGCGCATCTTGAAGCCGGTCGCGATGTCGCGCTTTTGAGCGAGGGCGACCCGATGCTCTACGGCTCGTTCATGCATCTGTTCATTCGCTTGCGCGACAATTTCGATGTCAGCATTGTGCCGGGCGTGTCGAGCATTTGCGGGGCCTGGGGCGTGGCGGGCGCGCCGATGACCTGGGGGGACGATGCACTCATCGTTTTGCCCGCGACGCTGCCGCTCGATGAGCTCAAACGCCGGCTTGCGCTCGCCGACGCCGCGGTGATCATGAAAATCGGCCGCAACTTCGCGCGCGCCAAGGAGGCGCTCATCTCGGCGGGCATGGCGGAGGGCGCCATCTATGTCGAGCGCGCGACGATGGCGGGCGAGGTCGTGACGCCGCTGTGCGACAAGGAGGATGAGTCCGCGCCTTATTTCTCGATCATTCTCGCGCCGGGGAGGGGGCGGCGCCCGTGACCGGGCGCGTCGTGATTGTCGGGCTCGGTCCAGGCCGGGCCGAATGGATGACGCCGGAAGCGGGCGCGGCGATTGAGGCCGCGAGCGACATTGTCGGCTACGGCCCGTATGTTCGGCGGCTCGCCTTGCGGCCGGACCAACGCATGCACGCGAGCGACAATCGGGTTGAAATGGAGCGCGCCCGGCATGCCTTGCAGCTTGCGGCGGAGGGTCATGCGGTCGCCGTCGTTTCCGGCGGCGATCCGGGCGTGTTTGCGATGGCGGCGGCTGTGTTCGAGGCGGTCGAAGACGATCCGCAATGGCTGAAGCTCGACATTCAGGTAGCGCCCGGCGTCACCGCGATGCAGGCTGCGGCGGCGCGGCTCGGCGCGCCGCTCGGCCACGACTTTTGCGCCATTTCGCTCTCCGACAACCTGAAGCCCTGGACGATCGTGGAGGGTCGACTTCGCGCCGCCGCCGAAGGTGACTTCGTCATCGCGCTTTACAATCCGGCCTCGAAGGCGAGGCCGACCCGCATCACGCAAGCGTTCGACTTGCTGCGAGGTCTGAAGGCGTCGACCACGCCGGTCGCCTTCGCCCGCGCGGTAGGGCGCGTTGACGAGACGCTGACTTTGACGACGCTTGGCGAAGCCGACACGAGGCTCGTCGACATGGCCACGCTGGTTATCATCGGCTCGAGCGAGACGCGCTTCATCCCGCGCGACGGCGCATGGGCCTGGATGTTGACGCCGCGCGCTTATGGAGCCGGCCGATGAGCGGCGATCCAGGCCATGACGGCGTCGAGATCATGGAGCGTTTCGGCTTCGGGCGCGGGCGGCCGGCGCAGGATGACGACTTCGATTCCGAGCGCGCGCGCCGCCTGGATCTTCGCATAGGTCGCGCGGCCGCCGCTGTTCTTGGTCACCAGCGCTTCGATTCCCTCATTGCGCATAAGCGCTGCTTCGTCGGCGAGCGAGAAGGGTCCGCGGGCGAGGATGAGCTTGCAGTCGGCGAGGGCGCCGATCTCCGCGGGCCGGTCGATCGCCCGCACGACGTAGCGATGCTGCGGGGCTCGCGCGAAGGCAGCAAGCTGCAGCCGGCCCTGCGTAAGAAAAACTTTTCTCGGGAGGGCCCCGAGAGCGTCGACGGCCTCATCCACGGTCGCGACCTCGATCCAGCGATCGGCCGCCCCGCGTGTCCAGGGCGGCCGGCTGAAGACGGCGAGCGGCGCATCGGTCGCTCGGCAGGCTGCAATCGCGTTCGCGGACATGCGCGAAGCGAACGGATGGGTCGCGTCGATGACGGCGCCGATGCGCTCTCTGGCGAGAAACGCCGCCAAGCCTTCGGCGCCGCCAAAGCCGCCGATGCGTTGGGGAATTGGCGATGGAGCGGGGTCGGCGGTCGCGCCCGCAAGCGACAGGATTGCCGCCACGTCAGGCTCATAGGCAAGCCGGCGCGCAAGCGCGCTGGCTTCCGACGTGCCGCCGAGAATGAGCAGGCGAAGCGGCTTCAGTGGGCGGCTCCATGAGCAGGGAACGCTGGCTTGGCCTCGTCGGCATTGGCGAGGACGGGATCGACGGCCTCGTTCCTGCCGCGCAACACCTCATCGCGCAAGCGGAGTTTGTCGTGGGCGGCAAACGCCATCTTGCGCTGGCCGGATCGTTGAAGGCCGAGACGATGACATGGCCGTCGCCGATTGAGAGCGCGCTCGACGCCATCGAACCGCGCCGAGGCCGCCCCGTATGTGTGCTCGCGAGCGGCGATCCCTTCTTCTTCGGCGTCGGCGCCATGCTCATGCGCCGTTTCCCGGCGGACGAAATGATCTCAATCCCGGCGCCCTCGGCATTTGCGCTTGCTGCGTCGCGGCTCGGCTGGAGCCAGCAGGATTGCGCCTTGCTCACGCTTCATGGGCGCCCGCTGGAAGCGATCATTCCGCATTTGCAGCCAAGCGCGCGCATTCTGGCGTTATCTTGGGACGACGCGACCCCAGCTAAGCTGGCGGCGCTGCTGGCGCATCGGGGCATGGGACGATCGAGGCTCACGATCTGCGAGGCAGTGGGTGGCCCGCGCGAGCGCATTCGCACGACGGAGGCGCAGCAGTTTGCCTTAGAGAACATCGCCGCCTTGAACACGATCGCGCTCGAAGTCGTCGCGGAACAGGGCGCCCGTATCCTGCCACGCGCGGCAGGGCTGCCCGACGAGTGGTTCGAGCATGACGCTCAGATCACCAAGCGCGAGATCCGCGCGATGACTTTGTCCTCACTCGCGCCACGACGCGGGGAATTGCTCTGGGACGTGGGCTCGGGCTCGGGCTCGGTCGCCATCGAATGGATGCTCGCTGATCCCGCAAACAGCGCAGTCGCGATCGAGGCCCGCTACGACCGCGCCCAGCGTATCGCGCGCAATGCACTGAGTTTTGGCGCACCAAGCCTCGCGATCGTCACGGGGGAGGCCCCTCACGTCTTTGCCGACTTGGCGCCGCCTGACGCGATCTTCATCGGCGGCGGGGCCAGCGCGCCGGGCATGATCGATCGCGCTCTGGACGCGCTGGCGGCGGGCGGACGGCTGGTTGTTAACGCGGTGACGCTCGAGACGCAGGCCGCATGCGTTGATTGGCGCGCGCGCTGGGGCGGCGAGCTTACGCAGATCGCGATCGCGCATGCCGAGCCGGTTGGCCGGTACTCCGGCTGGCGCGCGGCGATGCCGATCGTGCAATGGCGACTGACCAAATCATGAGCCGGGTCGTCGCCATCGGAATCGGCTGCCGGGCCGGCGTTGCAGGTGAGGCGATCGCTGCGCTGGCGCGCCGCGCGCTTGAGGAGGCCGGCGCGCCCGAGGGCGAGCGGCGAATGTTCACCCTTGCCGCCAAGGCCGATGAGCCCGGGCTCATCGCGGCTGCGCGCATCATCGGCGTCGCGCTTACGCCTCTGCCCCTCGCCGCGCTCAACGCGCAGGCTCGGCGCATCCTTACGCCGTCAGCGGCTGCGCAGGAGCGGTTCGGCGCGCCCAATATTGCCGAGGCAGCGGCGCTCGCGGGCGCCGGCGAAGGGGGACGGCTGCTTGGGCCACGGCTCGCCGCCGATGGCGCGACTTGCGCCGTCGCCTTGTCTCCGGAGCGGCCATGCGACAGCGAAACTTGCGCCGTCGCTACAACCCAAGAGCAACGATGACCGTTCATTTCATCGGCGCCGGGCCGGGCGCTCCCGATCTCATCACACTGCGCGGGCGCGACCTCATCGCGCGCTCACCCGTCTGTCTCTATGCGGGCTCGCTCGTTCCGAACGCGTTGCTCGATCATTGCCCGCCGCACGCACGGATCGTTGACACGGCCCCGCTCGATCTCGACGCAATCATCGCGCTCTGTGTCGAGGCGACCGCGAGCGGAGAGGACGTGGCGCGGCTCCATTCGGGCGACCTTTCCATCTTTAGCGCCATGGGCGAGCAATTGCGACGCTTGGAGCGCGCAGGGGTCTCCTACACGGTCACGCCCGGCGTGCCCGCTTTCGCTGCCGCCGCCGCGGCGCTCGAACGCGAACTGACTTTGCCGGGCGTTGCGCAATCGCTGGTGCTGACGCGCACGTCGGGCCGCGCCTCGCCGATGCCCGAGCGTGAGACGCTGGCCAATTTCGCGGCGACCGGCGCGACGCTCGCGATCCATCTCTCCATTCATGCGCTCGGCGATGTGGTCGCAGAGCTCACGCCGTTCTATGGGCCCGATTGTCCGGCGGCGATCGTGGCCCACGCGTCATGGCCGGACGAGCGGATCGTGCGCGCGCGGCTCGGCGAAATCGCAGCCGCTCTGCGAGAGGCGCCCATCGAGCGCACCGCGCTCATCCTCGTGGGCCCCGTGCTTGGGTCCGAGGACTTTCGGGAAAGCGAACTCTACAACGCGGACTATGTGCGCCGGTTTCGCGCCGGCGGCTCGCCGGAGCAAGACGGCGGCGAGTGAACGTGTTCGAGCTATATACGGTCGCCGCCAACCTTATCCTGAGGACCCCGCAAGGCGGGCGTCTCGAAGGATGGTCCAGTGAGCGCCGCTGGTCGTGCGAACTTGCGCGTCCTTCGAGGCCGCGTCGCGGCGCCTCAGGACGAGGCCGGAGCAGCGACTCTCCGAAATCCGCTGCTCGCGAGCACACGCCCGTCGCGGCCGACGACAATCGTTTCAAGCTCGCCCGGTTGGCCGGCGAGCACGGCTGCTGCGGTCGCCCACGCGCCATAGGCAACGAGCGCCGGCAGGTCGAAGCCCGTGGCTTGGGCGAGCTCGAACGCGTGCAGGCCGCTATTTGCGCTGGCGATCGCTTCGACAAGCGACGGCGAGCCGCCTCCCCGCGCGACGCGCTCAGCAAGCGTCGCAAGGTCGACGGCGCCGCGCTTCGAATGCAAGTCCAGCTTGCCTTCGGCGAGCTTGGTCATCTTCGCCGGACCGCCCGCGATGGTGAGGCGCGCGACCGGATGCTCGCGCAGATATTTCAACAGGCCCCCGACAAAGTCGCCCATCTCGATCAGCGCGTGATCGGGCAGGCCGTACAAAGCCCGGATCGCGGCCTCGGAGGTTTCGCCGGTCGCCGCGCCGATATGTGCGCATCCGCTTGCGCGTGCGACGTCGACGCCACGGTGGATCGAGTGGATCCAGGCCGAACACGAATAGGGGATGACGACGCCCGTCGTGCCCAGGATCGACAGGCCGCCGAGGATGCCGAGCCGCCCGTTCGCGGTGCGCTCGGCGATCCTCTCGCCGTCGGGAACCGAGATTTCGACGATCGCGTCGGCGCTCACGCCCAACCTCGTGGCCACCTCTTCGAGATTGGCGCGGATCATCGCGCGCGGCGCGGGATTGATCGCAGGCTCTCCGACCGGCAGCGGCAGGCCGGGGCGGGTCACGACGCCGACGCCTTCGCCGGCCCTGAAGCTCACGCCTTCGCCGAGCGGCGCTCGGCGAACAGTCGCGACGATCAGCGCGCCATGGGTGACGTCCGGGTCGTCGCCCGCGTCCTTGACGATGCCGGCGCGGGCGAAATCGGCCCCGAACTCATGGGTGGCGAGGGCAAACTCTGGCCGGAGACCCTTCGGTAGCGCGACCGCAACCGGATCGGGAAATTGGCCGGTCAGAAGCGCTTCGAAGGCCGCCCGCGTCGCGCCGCTGGCGCAGGCGCCAGTCGTCCACCCGCGTCGTAGGGGACTCGTGCTTTGCGCCTCGGACATCTGCGTTGGCCTAGTTCGGAACTTCTGGCTTGCCTAGGGTGGTTGAGTCCTTAGGCCGCCACTCCGCGAGCTCTGGCGCGATCGCTGGCGGCAGGGCATGCTGACGTTCTCCTGCATGATTCAACTCATGCTCTCCACCTGTCGCGGCGCTACTTGCGCGAGTCGCGCAACAATCCGAGGGGCCTCCAGGTGCCAGCCATCGTGATCGATAGCGCGGGGAGCGTCACAAATTCACCGCAGCAGACCATCACCGGAACCTATACGCCGCAGCCGCTGGGCTACGGCCGCAAATCATTCGTCCGTATCATCGATGGCGCGGACGGCGCAATTTATGTTTTGGGCGACACGAACCCGGATATTTCGAATCGGTGGAGCATCACGGTGACTTTGGGAGGCATGACATTAAATTCCACGCCCGGCAGCGGATTTCGACCGGGGTCGCAGGGCGTGCATAGCATCATTGCGCAGGCGACCGATTTGGATGGAAACAGAATAGAGGCCAGCGCGCCGGTGCTCTACACGCTCGACACGGTCCCGCCCGTCCTCACTTTCGCGCCGCTCGCTGCGGGCGTCAAAACGCCCGCGATCAGCGTCTCCGGGACGATCAATGCCGCGAAGGCCCAATTTCCGGTTTCGATCTTCGACGGTGCAGCGCCGCTCGGACAGGCCCACGCCGCATCCAGCGGAGCATGGAGCGCGAACGTCACCCTTACCGCTGGAGAAGGCGCGCACACCCTCTATGCCTCAGCGCGTGACGCGGCGGGCAACGTCGGGGAGAGCCCAAGGGTCATTGTCCTGCTGAACACTTCGCCGCCGAAGCTGACCATCGCCAGCGCTACCCCAACGAGTTCCCCGGGCATATTCCTTTTGAGCGGTGCGATTGATGTTGCGGACATCTCCTGGCCCATTTCGATCCTCGACGGCCCCACGCAAATCGCAACGGTGTCGAAGGAAAACATTCACGACACCGGTGCGTGGACGGAATTGGTCACTCTTGGCGTCGGCGCGCATAGTATCACCGCGAAGGCGACCAATGCCGCGGGAGCCGGCGTCAGCGCCAGCATTTCCGTACAAGGGGCCGCCCGTTAGCGGCTGGTGTGCGACGGCGGGAAGAGAACGGCGGCGCGGTGCCTCGAAAGTGATAAAGTGATAGATCATGGCGCCTGACGCGTTGAAAATCCTCCATTCGTGTGCAGGATTGGCGGGCGCCAGCCGTTGACCCGCGGGCTCATGATCGCCGCGCCTCGCTCAGGCAGCGGCAAGACGACCGCGATGCTCGGTCTCCTGCGTGCGTTCAAGCGCAGAGGCGTCGACGTCGTCGGCCTCAAGTCAGGCCCCGACTATATCGATCCGGCCTTCCATGCCGCAGCGTCGGGGCGGGAGGGCGTCAACCTCAATTCCTGGGCCATGGCGCCGGAGCTTTTGGCGGCGCTCGGCACGGGCGCGGCGAGAGACAGCGCGCTTGCGCTTTGCGAGGCCTCGATGGGGTTGTTCGACGGGGTTCCTGGCGCGGCTGGGCGCACCGGCGCCTCAGCCGATGTGGCGGCGGCGCTCGGCATGCCGGTCCTACTGGTCATCGACGTGTCGGGCCAAGCCCAATCTGCGGCGGCGATCGTGAAGGGCTGCATATCCTATGACGAGCGGCTCAAGGTCGCGGGCGTGATTATCAATCGCGTTGGCAGCGGGCGCCATCGCCGGCTCGTGGTCGAGGCGATCGAGGCGATGGGTGTTCCGGTCGTGGGCGCGCTGCCGCGCAATGACACAATCGCGCTGCCCGAGCGCCATCTGGGCCTTGTGCAAGCCGGCGAGACCGAGGCGCTCGAAGCGCGCCTCGATGCGATCGCCGATTTCATCGAGGCGCATGTCGATTGCGATCGCGTCCTCGCGCTAGCCGCCGATCTCAGCCTCGCTTCGTCCTCGCAAGCCCCGGCCGCCATACCGCCGCCGGGAAAGCGCATTGCCCTTGCGCGCGACGCGGCGTTCTCGTTCATCTACCCGCATCTCTTGCAAGGCTGGCGGGCGGCGGGGGCCGAGATCGTTCCCTTCTCGCCGCTCGCCAACGAGCCTCCGCCTTCCGATTGCGATGTCTGCTGGCTTCCGGGCGGCTATCCGGAATTGCACGCCGGGCGACTAGCGGGGGCTGAGCGCTTTCGCGACGGCTTACGTCGGTTCGCCGAGACACGGCCCGTGCACGGCGAATGCGGGGGCTATATGGCGCTCGGCGAAAGCCTGATCGACGCCTCCGGCGTCGCTCATCCGATGGCGGGCCTGCTCGGCGTCGAGACCAGTTTTGAAAAGCGCCGGATGACGCTCGGCTATCGCCAGGCGCGGATCGCGTCGGATTGCGTGCTCGGGACCGCGGGCATGGTTCTGCGCGGCCATGAATTCCACTATGCGACCATCGTCGCGAGCGGCGCCGACGACCCCTTCGCCTTTGTTCGGGACGTGTATGGCGCGCCGGAAGCGCCGTCAGGCTCGCGAAGGGGCCGGGTTACCGGGTCGTTCTTCCATGTCATCGCCGAGGCGTGACGCTGAGCGGCCGGGCAGCGCCAGCACCTCAGCGATCTCAGGCATTTCAGGCGTCGAGGATGACGCTTTCGAGTGGAGGCGAGGATGGCCCGCACGTCGTCCGGGCGGCCAGTCGCCGGGTAACGCCGCCAATTTTACCGAATGTGTTCTGGGGGCCGGTCCGACCCCCGATCTTGGGAGTGGGGGCGCCCGGCTTATGGGGAAGGGTGTCCAAGCCTTTCAGCGAGGCGACGCCCCCGAAATGGGTTTCTCGTGAGAGGGCATCGTTTTGCTGCAGCGCGTGTCTCAAACGAGCGTCGCGTACTCCCCGTGGCGACGGACCAGAGCCGGTTCCTCGGCGCCCTCCTTGAGGCTCACGACGGCGCCGAGGACGATCGTATGGGAATGGCGCTCGATGACCTCTTCGACCAGGCAGTCGAACGCGGCGACCGCGTCGGCGAGCACCGGGGCGCCGGTCGAGAGCGTCGTCCATTGCGCCGTGTCGAAACGGCGAGCCCCATGCACCCCGCTGTGCCCGCTGAAGCGATGGGCGAGCGCCTGATGGCGCGCGGCGAGCAAGCTGATGGAGAAAGCGCGCGTCTCGCGCAATCGGGCGAGGGTCGAGGACGAGCGCGCGAGGCACACGAGGAGGGTCGGCGGGCCCAGCGACAGGGACGTAAGCGAGGAGGCCGTGCAGCCTGCGCGCGCTTCGTCCTCTCCGCAGGCGATGATCGCGACCCCCGCAGAGAGAGCTCCCATCGCATGCCGAAAGGCGTCGCTGTCGGCGTGGCGTAGTCGCCGGTCGCTCACGTCCGCGCCCCGACGAGCCGGTTCGCCAAGGCATGAGCGAACATGCAGAGTCCCCTTCAGGGCGCGTTTCCAGTGGGCGCCGAACGTGCAAAACAGGTTGGGCCCTAATTGGTCGCGCGCGGACGCCCTGTCAAGGAACCGGAAATTCGGCTCCGGCTCAATTCATGACGATAACCGACAGGAGGCGGCCATAGTCCGGCTCCTTGCGATGGGTGGCGCGGCGATAGCTGAAGAACCGGCGCTCGTCGGCGTAGGTGTCGAGGCGAAGATCCTCGAAGCGTCCAACCCCCGCGCGCGAAGCGCGTTCGGCGATATAAGCGTTGAGGTCGAACATCGAATGGCCCGCCCTTCGGCTTGGCGCGAAGTAGCGCGCGGTGTCGCCCGCGCCTTCGAAGGCGGCGACGAACTCTGGGCCAACCTCGTAGGAAGTGTTGCCGATGCAAGGGCCCAGCGCGGCGACGATGTCGCTGCGCTGGGCGCCGAGCCTCTCCATCGCCGTCACGGTCCCTTCGACGATCCCGGTCCGCGCGCCTCTCCAGCCGGCATGCGCCGCTCCGATGACGCGTGCGCGCTCATCGGCGAACAGGATCATGCCGCAGTCGGCGCCCGTCACGCCGAGCGCCAGGCCGGGGGTAGCGGTCACAAGCGCATCGCACCGGGGGCGCGCGCTTTCCGGCCACAGCTCGGTTATGGCGATCGCGTCGGGCGAGTGAATTTGGAACGGCACGGCGAGACGCTCCGGAGCCGCTCCGAGCGCAGCCGCGATCCGGGCGCGGTTCTCGGTCACCGCCTCCGGCGCGTCACGCGAGCCGACGCCACCATTCAGCGACCCGTAAACGCCCTGCGAGACCCCGCCGAGACGGGTGAAAAAGCCATGCGCAACCCCGGGAATCCGAAGCAATTCCGCAGTCAGGAATTGAGCCGCGCTCACGCGGATTTAGCACTTGCGGATTGGAACCCGGGTGGCGGCGGCAGCCTGCGGTCGGCGACCACCAGCGCCTTGAAGAGCGCGCCCATTTCGCCCTGACCCTTGCCCACCAGCCGCGCCCGCGCCCGTTCGAATTCCTCTGCGTGGTCAAGAGTGGCGCGCTCGGCAAGCGCTTTTGTCCTCAAATCGATGCCGATGCCGCGAAGGAAATCGCCTTGGTCGATCGGCCCATAGACGGCTGCGCCGGCTGCGCTCGCGCTGCGGGCCATGGCGGCGAAATCGACATGCGCGGTCAGGTCGCACTCGCCGGGCGCAACGAGCGGGTCGATATAGCGGTGAGCGCGCAGAGCCTGCAGCGTGTCGCCAAATCGGGTGACCACATGGCCGTAATCGATCAGCAGCGCCGCGCCGCCTTGCTTCGCGACTCGAGCGCCGAGTTCAAACATCACCCGGTGCGCGGAAGGGTTCACTTCGAGGATTTCGCCGTTTGCGGCGTTGGCTCTTATATAAGGCTCGGCCTTGTCGGCGGCGGTGAAGACCAGCGCACCGTCGCCGTTCACACGCACCGTTCGTTCGCGCCACTGGCCATTCACGCGCACGAACTGGCGCACGGGCAGGGCGTCGAGAAACTCGTTGCCGATCACGATCGCGGGCCCGTCCGGAACCTCCTTGAGAGTCTGGGCCCAAGAGACCGCGACGCCCGAATCGACAAGCAGTTCGTGCTGCATGGCCGCCAGAGCCGGGCTCGTCTCGACGAGCCGGACATCGAGCGCGTTGCGGAAGGCCGGAACAATGCGAGCGGCGCGCAGCGCGTCGCTCATCAGCGTACCTCGCCCAGGGCCGAGTTCTATGAGGCGCACCGGATCGGGCGAGCCCATGCTCGACCACACTTCAGCCGCCCAAAGCCCGATCAGCTCGCCGAACATCTGGGATATTTCCGGCGCGGTGGTGAAATCGCCCGTCGCGCCGAATGGATCCCGGTTCATGTAATAGCCTAGATCAGGGTGGGCGAGCGCCAATTGCATGTATTGCTCGACCGAGATCGGTCCGCGCTCGGCGACCAGGGCTCGGATTTCATCGAGGAGTTGCGTCATGGCGAGATTCCCCGCCGGAAGCTCCACGCCAGAATTCCCATGCCTGCGATGATGAGCGGAAGCGAAAGGACCATCCCCATAGTCAGCCCGCGGCCAAGGTCTTCAAGGCGCGGATCGGGCTCGCGAAAGAATTCGCTGAAAATGCGCGCCGCGCCGTAAAGGATCGCAAACATGCCGGTGATGACCCCCGGACGGCGTAGAGCGCCCATTTGGGCGAGGATATAAAGGATGACGAACGCCAGAAGCCCTTCGAGCAGCGCTTCGTAAATCTGGCTCGGGTGGCGCGGTAGGCCATCCGTTCCCGGGAAGACGACGGCCCAGGGCACATCGGTCGGGCGACCCCACAGCTCGGGGCGGATGAAGTTGGCGATGCGGCCAAGGAAGATGCCGATCGGCGCGACGAGCGAGCACAGGTCAAGCACGGTCCACGCCGGCGCTTTGTAGCGGCGGCAGAACAGAAGGGCGCCGATCAGCGCGCCGATCAGCCCGCCGTGAAAAGCCATCCCGCCTTCCCAGACTTTGAAAATCTCGATCGGATGGGAGAAGTAATAGCCCGGGTCGTAGAACAGCACATTGCCGAGCCGGCCGCCGATGATGACGCCGAAGGCGCAATAGACCAGGAGATCGTCGATGCTCTCGGCGCTCGGACGCTTTCTCCCGTTCCAATACCGGTCGTCGGAGACGATCCGGCGAATGAGCAGCCAACCCAGGACAAGGCCAGCGATATAGGCGAGCGCGTACCAGCGGATGGCCAGCGGGCCCCATTGCACGAGAACGGGATTGATCGCTGGAAAAGGCAGAACAAGTGTTGGCATCGGACGCATGCAGATGCGCTGGGGCCGGCACGGCGTCAAGTCGGCGCGCTGGATCGCGCGCTCGCGCCGCAAAGGCGGATAATGACGTAGTGATCGCGGGAATCAGCGACGCCTCCTGCCGTCGGCTAAACGGAACCGGCAAGGTCAGGCATGATTCGGTTCTTGCTGTAAAGTTGGAGGCCGCCCCCGCGGCGGCGAGAGGAGTTGATACCCATGGGCCCGGCAATCTCTATCAATGACCAGGACGTCCTTCTCGCGATCGATCTGCAGGCCGATTTCATGCCTGGCGGGGCGCTGGCGGTCGATGGAGGCGACACGATCGTTCCGCTCGTCAATCGCCTGGCGAGACGATTCGAGAGCGTCGTCGTGACGCAGGACTGGCATCCCCCGACGCACGTTTCTTTCGCGGCCAGCCACGAAGGCGCCAAGCCCTTCGATACGAAACGCCTCCATTACGGCGACCAGACCCTGTGGCCCGAGCATTGCGTGCAGGACACGCCGGGCGCGGCGCTCCATCCCGACCTCGCCGTCGAGCGCGCCTTCCTCATCCTGCGCAAGGGCATGCATACGGGGGTCGACTCCTATTCCGCCTTTGTCGAGGCCGACGGCAAGACGACGACCGGCCTCGCGGCGCTTGCTCAAGGCGCGGCGGGGTGAAGCGCGTTTTCGCCTGCGGTCTCGCGACCGACTTCTGCGTCGCCCATTCGGCGCTCGACGCGCGGCGCGAGGGCTTCGAGACCTTCGTGATCGAGGACGCCTGCCGGGGGATCGACGCCAACAACTCGCTCGATGACGCCTGGGCGCGCATGAACGCCGCCGAAGTCTGGCGCGTCCAGTCGGCCGAGATCCTGGGCTAGCCTCGAGCGGCCGCGTTCGAGTCGAGGGCCCGTTCCAATAAACGCGCTTAAACGCCTGTAAACGATAATAAACGTTAGTAAATTTGCTGGCGTTTACTAGCGTTTATTTTTTCGAAATGAGCCTTTTCAATGGGTTACGGCCGATTGGAGTCAGGAAATGGCGCCGCTCGATTTCGCCCGCCAGGTTCCCGCGCGCCGCCCCTCGCGCCCTCGTCTTGCCGCTGGATGCTCCGGATTTCCATGAGCGAAAGTATACGAAGGAATTGTCGACGAGCCAAGAATTTGTTGGCTGCAACCGGGATGCACAGATGAAAAATCAAATCCCGACAGAGACTTGGAAGCGCCCGTGCAAAGGATGGCGGATCATAGGGGAGCAGGGGTTGTGCTGATGGGTTGGAGAGGCCAGGAGCGGGCGCTCTGATTGACGAAGCGCCCTGCGGTTAACCATCGGTTAACCCGCAGCGCCGCATTTGAAGGCGTCCGACGATGAAATCCGGCGGACGCGGCCGCGACTCCCGTTTCTTGCCGTTCGAAACCGGGCCCGAATGATCACGCTTTACCATCATCCATTTTGCCCCCATTCCCGCTTCATCCGCCTCGTGCTTGGGGAGATGGGGATCGAGCCGCGTCTGGTCGAAGAAAAGGCGTGGGACAGGCGCCGCGAGTTCCTCTTGATGGCCCCCGAAGGCGCGACGCCGGTCATGCTCGACGACGACGGCCCAAGCCTGTCGGGAGCGGAGGTGATCGCCGAATATCTCGACGAGACCCGGGGCCTGGCGCTCGGCGATCGCCGGCTGATGCCACAAGATCCCCTGGCCCGCGCGGAAACGCGCCGGCTCATGCATTGGTTTAACGTCAAGCTGTTTAACGAAGCAAGTCAATGGCTTGTGCGAGAGAAGGTCTACAAGCGCTTTATGAGCATGGCGCAAGGGGGCGGCGGCCCGGACATGGAGGCGGTGCGCGCCGCGCGCTCCAATTTGCGCTATCATCTGCGCTACATCGGCCACCTGATTGGAGGCCGCAACTGGCTGGCCGGCGACCGGATGTCCTATGCCGACCTCGCGGCGGCCGCGCATCTGTCGTGCATTGACTATTTGGGCGACGCGCCATGGGACGAGAGCGAAACCGCCAAGACCTGGTACGCGCGGATGAAGTCGCGTCCCTCGTTCCGCCCGCTTCTGGCCGAGCGCCTGCCGGGGATGATTCCGAGCGTCGCTTACGCCGATCTCGACTTTTAACGCGCCTACGCGAGAAGGCGCGCGCGCTCGGCTTCGACGCCTGCCGCGTCACCTCCGCCGACCCGCCGAGGCATGCGCGTGAGCGTCTGGCGAGCTGGCTCGCCGAGGGCGCGCACGGCGACATGGCCTGGATGGCCGAGACCTTCGAGCGGCGGATCCGATCCCCGCAAGCTCATGGCGGACGCGAGGAGCATCGTCATGCTGGGCCTCAATTATGGGCCCGCAGACGGACCCGCTGGCGGCGCTCTCTCGGCCTGAGGCCGGGGCCATTTCCGTCTATGCGCGCCATCGCGACTATCACGATGTCCTCAAGGGCAAGCTCAAGGCAACTCGCCGCCTTCCTGGTCGCCGCCGCGCGGCCGGACGAAGGCGGACGTCAAGGTCTTCGTCGACACCGCGCCGCTGCTCGAGAAGCCGCTGGCCGCCCGCGCCGGACTCGGCTGGCAAGGCAAGCACACCAACCTGGTGTCGCGCGATTTCGGCTCCTGGCTGTTCCTGGGCGCGATCCTCACGAATCTCGAGCTTCCGCCCGACCAGCCGGAATCGGACCATTGCGGCCAATGCCGCGCCTGCCTCGACGTGTGTCCGACCGACGCGTTTCCCGCGCCCTACCAGCTCGACGCGCGGCGCTGCATTTCCTACCTGACGATCGAGCATCAAGGCCCAATTCCGCGGGAGTTTCGAGCCGCGATCGGCAATCGCATCTATGGGTGCGACGATTGCCTGGCCGTCTGCCCGTGGAACAAGTTCGCGAGCCAAGGCCGGGAAGCGAAACTCGCGGCGCGCGCGGATCTCGACGCGCCGCCGCTGGCTGAACTCGCCCGCCTCGACGATGCGTCGTTCCGCTCCCTGTTTGCCGGCGGCCCGATCAAGCGGATCGGTCGGGCCCGCTTCGTGCGCAATGTGATGATCGCAATGGGGAACTCGAACGATCCCGCGCTCGCCAAGGTCGCGGCGGACCGATTGGACGACGACAACGCCCTTGTCCGCGGAGCAGCCGTATGGGCGCTGGCGCGACTGACCTCTCGAGAGGAATTCTCATCCTTCGCAGCAGAACGCTTGCGAAGGGAGACTGACGGCGCGGTTATCGAGGAGTGGCGCGACGCTCTGGCCGCGCCGATCTGACAATAATCGTTTCCGTCGCCCGTCTCAGTGGGCGGGTGCAGTTTCCGTTTGCTGCTTAAGCCGCTCGATCTCGTCCTTGAGCTGAAGTTTTTTCCGCTTGAGTTCGTGAACCTTGGCGTCGTCTGCCGCTGGATGGTTGATTTCGGCCAGGATCGCTTCTTCAATGGTCTGGTGACGACGCACCAGTTCGCTGAGATGCGAATCAATCGACATGGGACAGCTCCCTCATGTTTTTAACGACGAAATTGTGACATATCCTGCGGAGCGCGCAAGCGGCAAAATGGCGCCGAATTGTGATTTCGCTCGACGATGCCCTGACATTTTTGGGGATGAATAGTTTGCTTCACGCATTTCTAACTGAATGGCGGACCCAAGAGGTTAGGTTTGGGCGAGAGGACGACGCCAGTGCGGAAAACGCGTCTGTGTGCGTGACGCAACGACAGCGGGGCGCCGACGGCGTTGAGGCCTCGGAACGGCTGGCGTAGAGTGGCGCAAGATGGACGAGAAGGGGCCCACGCCGGAGGAACATGCGTCGCTGGTCGCCCAAATCGAGCGGCTGCGCGAGGAGCACCGCGACCTCGACACGGCGATCGAAGCCCTGCGAAACGCCGGCCAGCCCGACCAATTGCAATTGCAGCGGCTGAAGAAGCGCAAGCTTCTGTTGCGCGATAAGGTGGCGCGGCTCGAAGATCAGCTAACCCCGGATATTATCGCGTGAGGCGCGGCCCCGCGTGGAGCCGCGTTTGCCCCGCCGGCGCCAAGGCCTGAACGCGACGGAGGCCGACATGCCCTATGACGTGAACGCCGATCTGCCCCCGTCTGTCCGCTCCCATCTGCCCGAACACGCGCAGGATATTTTTCGCGAAGCGTTCAATCACGCCCACGCCGCCCATGCGCACGATCCCCGCCAGGAGGAAGCCGCTTTCCGCATCGCCTGGGCGGCGGTGAAACGCGCGTACGAGAAGGTGGGCGATAGGTGGGTTGAGAAGCGGTAAGGAACGCGGAAGCGCAGGCACGGCGCGCGCGGTTGCCCGTACGTGTCGGCTCCCGAACAGAAAAGGCCGCCCGAAGGCGGCCTTTTTGCGCCTCGTTTTGAGCCTAGCCTCAGGCTGCCAGGCGGGTTTTGACCGTCTGGCGATAGCCGAGGAAGCCGACGCCGGCGAAGCCCGCGAGCATCATCACCCAGGTGGCCGGCTCGGGAACTGGGGTCGTCGGCGAGAACTCCAAAGCCTGCGTATAGCCATTGACCTTGGTGGGGTCGATGCCGGCGCCGGTAAGGTAGCTCGAGTATGGGTCGATATAGGCGCCGAGCGCGCCTAGCGGGCCCGATCCAAGCGGAGAGTTGAAGGAAGTCTGATTGCCGACGCCTGTTCCCGGCATTCCAGGCACGGGGCTCGACGTCGGCGTATAGCCCCCAAAGAAGCTGTACGACCACGGCTGCGCCACCCCGCTCACGAGAAACTCGCTATAGGCGTAGTTGAAATTGACGTTCACAGCCGCGTCGAGGCCGACTTGATTAATCGACCAGTAATCATTCCCGGACAGCGGACCTCCGTTCGCGGTGGTATAATTAAATACGAGCCACTCGCCCCCTCCGCTCACAGGCACAAAGGATATATTCAAAGTGAGTGCGCCGTTGTCGAGGGACTGAGAACCGGTCGCCAAGTTGACGGTGTCGGTGAAAGTATCCGGCGAATTCTGGGCTTGGACTTGAAAGGTGCTGTCCGGAACAAACAAGCTGGCTGCATGCGCCGGCGCAGCCAGGCCGAGCAGCACGGCCGTCGTGATGATGAGTTTCGTTCGCATTATATCGTTCCCCATTGCTTTTGGGCATATGCCCTTGACCGCCGCAACCTTGACCACAAGAGTGCAGTTTAAAATCAGCACCATGAGGTTTGTAGAATTCGTGGCGCGCCAGCGTCAATTGGCCCAAAGGTCCTAGGACAATTACCAAAGGTCCTAGGACCCAGGGTCAATTTCCGCCATTCAATCAAAAGCCGTTGATCGCCGGGCTGCGAATTGCGCAAGCCGCTCTGCCGCCGTTCGTGATCTGGTCGAGCCCGTTTTTTATCAAAAGCGCGCCCGAAGTACGCGTTAGCGCTGCGGAAGGAATGGTCGGCTGATCGGCGTTCACACGCCCCTCGGCTCGCGCGCCAGCAAGCGCTCGGCCACTTCCTCGTCGGTGAGCCGCGCTTCGTAGATCGAGCGCCACTCGATCAGGCGCGCGGTCGCGGTGGCGATGACGATCGCGGTGATCATCGGCAGGGCGAAGGCGCGCGCCTGGCCGGTCAATTCCATCATCAGCACGAGCGACGAGACGGGTCCCTGGGTGGAGGCCGCCAGCATCGCGCCTGCGCCCAGAAGGGCGAAAAGGCCGATGTCGCCTCCCGGATGAATCCAGAGCCAGAGCTGACCCAGCGCGGCGCCGGCGAGCGCGCCCGCGGCGAGCGACGGCGTGAACAGACCTCCGGGCGCGCCGCTCGCCATGGACGTCACCGTCGCGACCGGTCGCAGGGCCACGAGGAGCCCGAGCGTCAGCGGGGCGAGAGGATGCTGGAACAGGAGCTGGAACGTCGCCTGTCCGTTGCCGAGCAACTCGGGATATGGGATCGACAGGAGGCCGACAAACAGAAAGACGATCGGCGTCGCGATGAATCGGCGCCAGTCCTTGGGATGAACCCTATCCGCCCAGGCAATTGCGCGGACGAAGGCGACCGCCCAGAGGCCGATCAACGGCGAGGCGATCGCGATCCACAGATAGACCTCGGGAGCGATGGCGTAGACCGGAACGTTGTAGACGGGCTGGTTCGGCACGACGACGCTCGCCACTTTCACGGCGATGATCGCCGCGGCGATCGCCGGCAGCACCAGTCGGAGCGCGAGCGTTCCTCGCAGCACTTCGAGCGCGAAGATCGCTCCACCCAGCGGCACGCTGTAGACGGCGGCCATCCCCGCGCCTGCGCCGATCGCGACCACCATCCGGCGCTCTTCGTCCGACAGCTTCTGAAGGCTCGAGAACAAGTTGCCGAATACGGCCCCGGCCTGCTTCGGGCCGCCTTCGCGACCGAGCGGAGCGCCCATGCCGACGATGACGATCGATAAGACCGCGCTGCCCATCGTTCGCCAGAAAGGCATGCGCCCGGCCTGAAACCAAATCGCGGCGGTGATGTCGATGCCGTTGCCGCTGGCGAGCCGAGTGAGCACCGCTTGGCCCAGCGCGGTCACAAGCCCCGCGCCGACCAGCAACTCGACATGGCGCAAGGGGCTCGCCTGTCGCGCCGCTTCGAGAAGGGCTGAAGGCTCGCTCGCGTCCCAGGCGAGCCCCTGGGTCGCCTTGAACAACAGCGTCAGAAGGGCTGCGCCCGCACCGGCGCTGATCCCGGTGAGCACGACCGCGATCCACAGCCGTATCGCGCCGGGATCGCGCAATGTCGCTGGAACCTTCGCGCCAGCCGACTGGGCGCGCGAAGCCGCCTGCGAATCGGTTTTCAATGCTCGTCTCCGGGTGACTCGTCAATTCCGACCGGCGGCTCCCGCTTAACGCCTAGCGCGTCGAGCCGCGCTCGCAAAGCCGGTCACGCAAACTTGCGCGCCCTCAAGCCTTCCTTTAAGCGCGAGCCCCATGAATCGCGTCGACTCAGGGACCGGCGGGGCCTCATGAGCGAGGCGTCGAAGCCTGTCGCCATCATCATGGGCAGCCAGTCCGATTGGGCGGTCATGCGCCGCGCCGCGGAGACGCTGGAGGCGCTCGGCGTCGGTTACGACGCCCGGATCGTCTCGGCTCATCGCACCCCCGACCGGCTGGTCGCCTTCGCCAAGGGCGCGAAGGGCGCGGGCTTCAAGGTCGTCATCGCCGGCGCGGGCGGCGCCGCGCATCTGCCGGGCATGACCGCGGCCATGACCCTTCTTCCGGTGTTCGGCGTGCCCGTGCCATCGAAGGCGCTGTCGGGCCAGGACAGCCTCCTGTCCATCGTCCAGATGCCGGCGGGCGTTCCCGTTGGCACGCTCGCCATCGGCGAGGCCGGCGCCGTCAACGCCGCGCTGCTCGCGTCCGCCGTGCTGGCGCTGAGCGACGAGGCGCTTGCGGCGCGTCTCGAAGCGTGGCGGGCAAAGCGGACGGCCGAGGTCGCCGAGCGCCCGGAAGATGATCGCCTGAAGTCAGAGACCGCCGGGCGATGATCTTAAGCCCTGGGGCGACGATCGGCATACTCGGCTCCGGCCAGCTCGGGCGCATGCTCGCCATTGCGGCGCTCAAGGTTGGGCTTCGCACCCACATTTTCGCTCCCGAAGACGCAGCGCCCGCCTATGACGCGGCGGCGGCGCGGACCGTGGCTGCGTTCGACGACGAGGCGGCGCTTCTCCGCTTCGCTGAGGCGGTCGACGTCGTCACCTTCGAGTGGGAGAACGTGCCGACGTCGACGGTCGAGTTTCTCGCCGAGCGCGTGGCCGTCCGTCCGGGCGCCCGCGCTCTGGCGCTGACTCAGGATCGCCTGACGGAAAAGACGTTCCTGCGCGATCTCGGCCACAAGGTCGCGCCCTTTGTCAGCGTCGAGGATGCGGGCGCGCTGGTGCGCGCGGTCGCCGAGCTCGGCCGTCCCTCGATCCTCAAGACCCGCCGGCTCGGTTATGACGGCAAGGGCCAGTCGTTGATCCGCGAAGGCTCCAATGTCGCGGCGGTTCACCGCACGCTGGGCTCGGCGCCGATGATCCTCGAAGGCTTCGTCGCCTTCGAGCGCGAGGTGTCGGTGATCGCGGCGCGGAGCCTCGAAGGCGAGATCGCGGCTTACGACCTCTGCGAGAACGAGCACGAGCGGCACATCCTGGCGCGCACCCGGGCGCCCGCGCGCGTGAGCGCAGAGACAGCGGCCGAGGCCAAGCGCATCGCCGCCTCGGTGATCGGAGCGCTCGACTATGTCGGCGTGCTGGCGGTCGAAATGTTCGTCACCCGCGATCACCACGGCCACGAGGCGCTGGTGGTCAACGAGATCGCGCCCCGCGTCCACAATTCCGGCCATTGGACGCTCGAGGGCGCGCAGACCTCGCAGTTCGAGCAGCACATCCGCGCCATCGCCGGCTGGCCGCTCGGCGCGACGGCGCGTCGCGGCCGGATCGAAATGCACAATCTGATCGGCGAGGACGCCGAGGACTGGCGCGACATCCTTGCCCAGCCGGACCTCGCGCTCCATCTCTATGGCAAGCTCGAGATCCGCCCGGGCCGCAAGATGGGCCATGTCACGCGCGTCTTTCCGGACACGCCCAATCACAGTTGATCGCGCCTTGACAGGCTCGTCGGCCCCTCCTTATAGGGGCGGCTCGCCGGCGCCGGGCTTTTCAGGCGTCGAGTTGCGGCGGGATAGCTCAGCTGGTTAGAGCGGCGGAATCATAATCCGTAGGTCCCCAGTTCAAGTCTGGGTCCCGCTACCACTTATAATTCACATGATTGGGGACGCGGAGCGGCTCTTGCGCGGGGGCTGCGGCGGCCTCCAACTATCGCTTGCCGCCCTTTCTCGGGGGCTCGGGCGCGAATGTGAGCCGCCCTTTCGCGGTGAGCCGCACGATCGCGCCGCCGACATTGGCGACGTGCGCTCGCCGCTCCTTGAGAGCGTCGCCGAGGCTCAGCGCCAGCGTTTCGATCTTCTCGAGCCCGATGCGCGTCGCATCGCGCCCGCCCGCTTCCGCAATGCGCCGCGCGAGGATCCTGTGCGCGATCGCGATCGGCGAAGCGAACAGCGCGCGCGCTTCCATCGCCCCCTCCAAGCCGATCCGCGCTTCGACTTCGGTCGTCAGATACGCCAGCGCCTCCTCGGTCTCTCGCGCGCGTCGCGCAAGGCGGTCGAGCGCCTCGCCGCTAAGCCCCTCCTCGTCGAGGCGGGCGAGAAGGGCGCGCAGGCGAGTGCGGGCGAAGCGCGGGTCGACGTTGGACGGATCATCGACGAATGGCGCGCTGCGCGCATTGGCGAAGGCGATGAGATCGCGCTTCTTCAAGCCCATGAGCGGCCGGGCGATTGTCATGCCGTCGCGCGCGCTCATGCGGTCCATGCCGCGCAGTCCCGCGACGCCGGACCCGCGCAACAGACGAAAGAGCACGGTCTCCGCCTGATCGTCGGCGTGATGAGCGGTCATGAGCGCGTCGGCGCCGAGCGCCTTTGCGTGATCGATCAGCAAACGGTAGCGGGCCTCGCGCGCACGCTCCTGCAGGCGGCTCGTTGGCTTGACGCCCTTCCATTGAAGAATGCGATGACCGACCCCCAGCCGGGCGCAAAGCGCGGCGACGGCTTTGGCCTCCTCGGCGCTTTCCGGTCGAAGCCCGTGGTCGACCGTCGCCGCCTCGATCCGGGTCTTGCCCCGCCGTTTCGCCCATTCGGCCGCCATCAGGAGCAGCGCCGTCGAATCGGGGCCGCCGGAGACGGCGATCAGAAGCGCCTTGGCGCGAACAAACGGGGCGAACAGCGCCTCGATGTCAGCCGACGTGAGAGCGTGCGAGCGCCGCGCGCTCAACAATGGTCCTTGACGCTCTCGTGCTCGGCGAGCTTCTTCACGGAGGCGGACGCCGTCGGGTAGCGCTTGCCGAATTCGCCCAGCGTCGCGCAGGCCTGGTCGGAATTGCCGAGTTCGGCGAGCGTCTGCCCGAGCCGCACCATGCTTTCCGGCGCCCGAGAGGATTTGGAATAGTCGGTCGTGACCTTGAGAAATTGTTCGGCGGCCTCGCGCGGACGCGAGCGTTGGAGATAGGTCTCGCCGATGTAGAAGATCGCGTCCGCACTCAGGCGGTGCGCAGGATTGGCGGCGAGAAACGCCTTGAATCCAGTCTCCGCCTCCGGGTACTGCCCGGCCTGAAAGGCCTGGAGCGCGGAATTGTACTGCTCACGCGGCTGATCGAGCATCGCAACCCCGGAGCCGACGACCATCGGCCCGCTCGGCTGTGGGGCGGGCGGCGGTCCCTTGCCGAGTTCGAGCGGAGCGCCAGGGGCAGGCTGCTCGCGCGCCAGGGACTCGCGGACGAGCGGGGCGCTCGGCGGAGTCGTTCCCAACGGCCGCGGCGCGCCGGGCGCGTTCGGATCGGCGTTGGGATCGAACGCGTCCGACCGTCTTGGCCTCGGAGCGACGGGCGGCTGGTCGGGAGCCAAGGGGGCTTCGGCGACGTCGGAGTCCGGCGGCGGGGCGCCGCCGGAGCGATCGCCGAACCGGAACTCGACATCCTGCCGGAACTTTTGCAGCTGCGCCTCGAGCCGACGCTGCGCGTTCTGCAATTCCTCGATTTGGCCGTAAGCCTGCCGAAGTTGTTCCTCGAGCCGATTGACGCGCACCACGAGGCCAGCGGCCTCGTCGGGATCGCCTGGCGCGCCGCCAGGAATGTCGGCGGGCGGGGCGGCTTGGCGGTGGAAGATATCGAACTGGGCCTGAGCCGGCGCTGCGAGCGTGACGCAGGCGACGAACACAGCGACGAGGCTAGGACGAAACAACGACGTCACCGGAGGAATCCTGATTGCCTTCTTGCCCGATTCATATGCTTGGCATCTGTCGAATTTAAGTCGCGGCGCCCCTCGGTGCGCCGTCGCCTGCGACGCGATCCTCAACTGCCAGCCGCCCCGTTGAGCACGGTGACGGCGCGACGGTTTTGCGACCAGCAGGAGATGTCGTCGCAGACCGCCACCGGCCGCTCCTTGCCATAGCTGATCGTCCTCATGCGAGCGGCGGAGATTCCCTTGGCGACGAGATAGTCATGGACCGCCTGGGCGCGACGGGAGCCAAGGGCGAAATTGTATTCGCGGGTGCCCCGCTCGTCGGCGTGCCCCTCAATGGTGAAGCCGTATTTGTTGTACTGATTGAGCCAGGCGGCCTGCTTGTCGAGCGTTGCCTGGGCGGTCGGCGAGAGGTCGGTCTGATCGGTGGTGAAGAAGACACGGTCGCCGACCGTCTGGTTGAATTCCTGCACGCTGCCCGGCCCGGACGCGCCATAGCCAGCGCCCGCCGCGAGGTTGTCGGGATTGTTGTGCGCGCAGGCGCTCAAGGCCAGGCCGAGCGCGAGCGCCGCCGCCAACGCCATCGGGCTCCGGGTCATGTTCGCGAACATCCTGCCACTCCCGACGACCCCACCCACCGGCGAACTAGCCGCCCCATGAGTTAACGCAAGGTTTCGATAAGCTTACCGACTCCCTGCCGCGCGATTATCAACGCCTCTCAACCCGCCAGCAGCGTTAACAGCGGATTAATGGCCATATTGCGGCGCACAATGCCTTGCGCTTGCCGCGTTTGATCGGCATGGTCACGCGGCCGTGAAGTCGAGTTGTTGCGGGGATTTAAGGGATTCCTTTGGGATGAAGCGCCCGAGAGTGAGACGGACGGCTCTGCTCGCGCTGGCGATGGCGTTTGTGGTCGTCGCCTGGGTGTGGGACGGCCTGTCGGCGGTTGGGTGGGCGATTGCCGCCTTTGTACCCTGGGCGCGCTTCAAGCAGTCCTTCGCTGCCCTGATCGACCGTCTGCCGGCGCCATTGGTCCTGCTGATTTTCCTGGTGCCGTTTTTGATCGTCGAGCCGCTTCTGGTGGTGGCGACCGTCGCGATCGCGATGGGCTATGTCGTCTCTGGGGCGATCGCCTGGATCGTGCTGAAGTTTCTCGCGGTCGCGCTCATCCCGGCGATCTTTGATCTGACGAAGCACAAGCTGATGACCATGCCGTGGTTCGTCCGGGCGTATGAGAAGGTGATGGCGTTTCACGACTACGCCGACCAGATCGTGGCCCCTTATAAAAACGCCGCCGCTGCGGTGCTCCGCCAATGGCGTATGCGCGCTGCGGTCGTGACAAGACGCGTCCCGGGCCTTGCCCATCTCGCGGCGCGCTTCGCCGCCCGCAAGCGCGCAAGCGGCCGGCCGGCCATGCGCTCGGGCGGGTAGGGCGACCCTGGACCTTGGGCGTCGCGCGATATCGACGCCGCGAACGCTGCTAACCAGCCTCGCTTCCGTCCGAGTTGACAGTCGGAGCCGCCAGGACCAGATTAACGTTGCTCGAGGGGCGTCCCGAACGGGGCTGAGACGGCGACAGGCCGAACCCTTTGAACCTGATCCGGGTCATGCCGGCGAAGGGACGTAGCGGCCGCACTCCTCCATTGGTCCGCCCGTTTCCGCCGTCGGACCTGATACGCGAGGAGACCGGCCATGAACGAGATTCCCAAATTCGCCGCGCCGCGCACCGTGACCACTGGCCCCATCGCGGGCTCCCGCAAAGTCTATGCCGCCCCCAGCGGGCGCGCCGACATTCGCGTCCCGTTTCGCGAGATTGCGCTCTCCGATCCGAACGAGGCGGCGGTGCGGGTCTACGATCCGTCCGGGCCCTATACCGAGAGCAACGTAACGATCGATCTTGCCAACGGCCTCAAGCCGGTGCGCGAGACTTGGATTGAAGCGCGGAGCTTTGCCGAGGTGCAGCCGCGCCCGATCAAGCCCGAGGACAACGGCAACGTTTCCGTGGATCGCCTTGCGCCGCTCTGTCCCGCCGAGCGGACGCTCCGCGCAGGCAGGCCCGGCCAACTCGTCACCCAGTTCGAATTCGCCCGCGCCGGGATCGTCACCGAAGAAATGATCTATGTCGCCCATCGCGAGAATCTCGCGCGCGAGAGGGCGGTGGAATCCGCCGCCGAGCGTCTCGCCGACGGTGACAGCTTCGGCGCCGCCATTCCCGAATTCATCACGCCGGAATTCGTGCGCGAGGAAGTGGCGCGAGGGCGAGCGATCATTCCCGCCAACATCAATCACCTCGAACTCGAGCCGATGGCGATCGGCCGCAACTTTCTGGTGAAGGTCAACGCCAACATCGGCAATTCGGCGGTGAGCTCCGGCGTCGCCGAGGAAGTCGAGAAGATGGCGTGGGCGATCCGCTGGGGCGCCGACACGGTCATGGACCTTTCGACCGGCCGCAACATCCACAACATCCGCTCCTGGATCCTGCGCAACGCGCCGGTTCCGATCGGCACCGTGCCGATCTACCAGGCGCTGGAGAAGGTCGGCGGCGATCCGCTCAAGCTCGACTGGGAAGTCTTCAAGGACACACTCATCGAGCAGGCCGAACAGGGTGTCGATTATTTCACCATCCACGCCGGCGTGCGCTTGGCGTATGTGCCGCTGACCGCGAAGCGCGTCACCGGCATCGTCTCGCGCGGCGGCTCGATCATGGCGCGCTGGTGCCTCGCCGGCCATCGCGAGAGCTTTCTCTACGAGAAGTTCGACGAGATCTGCGACATCATGCGCAAGTATGACGTGTCGTTCTCGCTTGGCGACGGCCTGCGTCCGGGCTCGATCGCCGACGCCAACGACCGCGCGCAATTCGCCGAACTGGAGACGCTCGGCGAACTGACCAAGGTCGCCTGGGACAAGGGCTGCCAGGTGATGATCGAGGGCCCGGGTCATGTGCCGATGCACAAGATCAAGGTCAACATGGAGAAGCAGCTTCGTGAATGCGGCGAGGCGCCCTTCTATACGCTTGGGCCGCTGACCACCGACATCGCGCCGGGCTACGACCACATCACGTCCGGGATCGGCGCCGCGATGATCGGCTGGTTCGGCACCGCCATGCTCTGCTACGTGACGCCGAAGGAGCATCTCGGTCTGCCCGACCGTGAGGACGTCAAGACGGGCGTCATCACCTACCGCATCGCCGCGCATGCCGCCGACCTCGCCAAGGGTCACCCCGCGGCTCAGATCCGCGATGATGCGGTGAGCCAAGCGCGCTTCGATTTCCGCTGGGAGGACCAGTTCAACCTGTCGCTCGATCCCGACACCGCGCGCAAGTTCCACGACGAGACGCTGCCGAAAGACGGCCACAAGGTGGCGCATTTCTGCTCGATGTGCGGGCCGAAATTCTGCTCGATGCAGATCACGCAAGACCTCCGTAAGGAAGCCGAGGCGATGGCCGGCATGGCCGAGAAGTCGCGCGAATTCCTCGAGAAGGGCGGAGCGCTTTACGTCGATGCCGCGGAATGAGGCCATGCGCGCGAGCGTCGTCGGCGCTGGCGTCGTCGGCCTGACGACCGCGCTCACGCTCGCCGAGCGGGGCGCGCGGGTCACGCTTGTTGAGCGCTCGCGCGAACTCGGCGGCAACGCGTCGTGGCTCGCGGGCGGCATGCTCGCTCCGTTCTGCGAGGGCGAGAGCGCGCCGCAAAGCGTTGTTGAGCTAGGCCAAAGCGCGATCGACTGGTGGGACGCGCGCGTTCCGGGTGTGGCGCGCGAAGGCACTCTGGTCGTCGCGCCACCGCGCGACACGGGCGAGATCGATCGCTTCGCGGCGCGGACGAGGTCGCATCTGCGTGTGGACGAAGCGCGCATCGCGGAGCTTGAGCCGGATCTCGCGGGACGTTTCCGCAGAGGGCTGTTCTTCGCGGATGAGGGCCATCTCGATCCGCGCGTCTCACTAGTCGCTCTGACCGAGCGCTTGCGCGCGAAAGGCGGCGAGATCCGCTTTGGGGTGGATGGCGAAGCGCAGGGCGAGGGGGATGTTGTCATTGATTGCCGTGGCTGGGCGGCGCGCCAAGCGCTTCCTGAATTGCGCGGCGTGCGCGGCGAAATGATGCGCATCCGCTCGCGTGAGGTGACGCTCACTCGCGCGGTGCGTTTTCTGCATCCTCGCATTCCCCTCTACATCGTCCCGCGCGCGAGCAACGAATTCATGATCGGCGCGACAATGATCGAGAGCGCCGAGAGGGGCGCGGTCAGCGTGCGTTCGGCGATCGAGCTTCTGAGCGCGGCTTACGCCCTTCATCCTGCCTTCGGAGAGGCTGAGATCCTCGAGATGAGCGCCGACGTCAGGCCCGCCTATCCGGACAACGAGCCGCGCATCGAGGAGCGGGGGAATCGCATTTTCGTCAATGGCTTTTATCGCCACGGCTTTCTGCTCGCGCCGGCTTTCGCAGAGCGCGCGGCGACGCTGGCGTTCGAGCGGGCGGGAGCGCTCGTATGAGGCTCGTCGTCAACGGCGAACCGCAGGAGGTTTCCGCCGCCACGCTTGCAGAGGCTTTACAATCGCTCGACCTCGCCGAGGCCAAGGTTGCGACCGCGCTCAACGGCGAGTTTGTGTCGGCGCGGGCGCGCGCGTCGACGCCGGTGAAGGACGGCGACCGTATCGAAATCCTCGCGCCGCGTCAGGGCGGGTAAGGCCCCATGATTTCTGGCCCCGATTTCACCCTCTACGACGTGCAACTCCGCTCGCGGCTCATGCTTGGCACGTCGCAATATCCCTCGCCCGCTATTCTCGCTGAGGCCGCGCGTGCCTCCAGGGCGGAAATTCTCACCGTATCGCTGCGGCGTAAATCGGCGCGCCTCAAGGAGGGGCAGGATTTCTGGCGGCTGATCCGTGATATCGGCGCTCGCGTCTTGCCCAACACCGCCGGCTGTCACAGCGTGAAGGAGGCGGTGACGACGGCTCAGATGGCGCGCGAAGTGTTCGGCACGCCCTGGGTCAAGCTCGAAGTGATCGGCGAAGCCGACACGCTTCAGCCGGACCCGTTCGGCTTGGTTGAGGCGGCGCGAATTCTTTCCGCCGACGGTTTTCAGGTCTTTCCCTACACGACCGAGGATCTCGTGGTCGCCGAGCGACTGATCGAGGCGGGATGCAAGGTGCTGATGCCCTGGGGCGCACCGATCGGCTCTGGCAAAGGTCTCAACAATGTGTTCGGCTTGAGGGCGCTGCGCGCGCATTTCCCCGAGGTCCCTCTGATCGTCGATGCTGGCCTGGGCCTGCCGTCGCATGCGGCGGCGGCGATGGAGCTTGGCTACGACGGCGTGCTGCTCAATACCGCTGTCGCGAAGGCGGGCGATCCGGTCGCCATGGCGCGCGCTTTCGGTCAGGCGATGGAAGCGGGCCGCGTCGCCTTCCTGGCGGGCCCGATGGAATCGCGCGACATGGCGGCGCCCTCGACGCCCGTCGTCGGTCGGGCCGTGCTCTCGTGAGCGCGCTCGATCCCTTCTACCCAATTGTCGACAGCGCGGCCTGGGTCGGACGGCTCGTGGGTATCGGCGCAAGATTGATCCAACTGCGAATCAAGGACGCGACCGAGGACCATCTCCGCAGCGAGACGCACCATGCGCTTACCATCTGCCGCCGTTCGGGCGCAGAGCTCGTGGTCAATGATCACTGGGAGATCGCCATCGACTCAGGAGCGGACTGGGTTCACCTCGGGCAAGGCGATCTCGACGAGGCGGACCTGCTTGCCGTGCGCAAGGCGGGAATCAGGCTCGGAATCAGCACCCATGACGATGCTGAGCTGGTGAGAGCTCTGACCTTCTCGCCCGATTATGTCGCGCTTGGGCCGATCTATCCGACCAGGCTCAAAGCCATGGCTTTCGCGCCACAGGGGCTCGAGACGATCGGCGTGTGGAAACGCCGCATCGGCGCGGTTCCGTTGGTTGCGATCGGCGGACTCGACGTCGAACGGGCGAAGCTGTGTCTTGCCGCCGGCGCCGACATTGTCTCCGTCGTCACTGACATCACGCTCAACGCCGATCCGGAGGCGCGCGCGCGAGAATGGATAGCAGCGACGCGGCCGGCGTGACTCAAAGGCTGCCGATTGCTTTGACCATCGCCGGCTCCGATTCAGGCGGCGGCGCCGGAATCCAGGCCGATCTGAAGACATTCGCGGCGTTTGGCGTTTATGGCGCCTGTGTCATCACGGCGCTGACCGCCCAGAACACCCGCGGCGTGCGGGCGATCCACACTCCGCCGCCTGGAATCGTTGGCGCGCAGATCGACGCGGTTCTCGAGGACTTCGCGGTCGCGGCGATCAAGATCGGCATGCTGGGCAGTGCCGAGATCGCCAACGTGGTGGCGGCGAGGCTTTCCTCTCCCACCGGGAAAGGCGAAACCCTTCTCCCTCGGGGAGAAGGTGGCCCCGTAGGGCGTTCGCGAGAGCGCCCGTCTCGCGACGGGCTACGGCGCCGGATGAGGGCCTTCCTCATCTACGATCCGGTCATGACCGCCTCCTCCGGCGACGCGCTGAGCGGTCGAGGCTTCGTCGAGGCGATCCGCCACGCGCTGCTTCCGCTGGTCGATTGTCTGACCCCTAATCTCGCCGAGGCGGCCGCGCTGCTCGGCGAGCCGATCGCGCGAAGTGATGAGGACATGGCGCGCCAGGGCGCTGCGCTGTTGAAGCTTGGCCCCCGCGCGGTTTTGATGAAGGGCGGGCACCTCGAAGGCGAGGCGGCGGTGGACCTTCTGGTGACGGAGGACACGATTCGTCGCTTCGCGGCGCCGAGACTTGCTTCCAAAAACCTGCATGGCACAGGCTGCACGCTGTCGAGCGCCATCGCCGCCAACGTCGTCCGCGGAGTTCCATTGCCCGAGGCCGTGGCGGCGGCCAAGGGATTCGTGCGCCGGTCGATCGAGCGTGGCCGGGATGTCATGCTGGGCGCGGGAGCCGGGCCGTTGATCCAGACCGAGTTGCGTTCGAAACTCTGACGCGCTCGATCCGTATTCGCGTTAGTCTGAAGCTTCTCGCGCAGGTTGGGCGGATATGGCCGACGACTTCTATGAGACCATTCCGATATTCGACAATTTCGCCGATGCGGTGAGAGGCGAGAACTACAGTCCGCTGCCGGACGACTGGGTCGTCGGTTTCGCTGACGTGGTCGGCTCGACCAGAGCCGTCGCCGATGGCCGCTACAAGGCCGTCAACATGGTCGGCGCGGGCGCGATCGCGGCCGTCGCAAACGCGCTGGACCGGCGACCGTTTCCCTTCGTCTTCGGCGGCGACGGGGCAAGCTTCGCCGTGTCCTCGTCCGATGCGGCCCCGGCCGCCAAGGCGCTTCAGGCGATGGCGGCTTTCGCGCGGGAAGAGTTTCGTTTCGAGTTACGCGTCGCGATGGCGCCGGTCGGCGAAATCCGGGCGGCGGGATATGACGTGAGGGTCGCGCGCTTCGCCGCGGCGCCGCCTTGCGTCTATGCGATGTTCGCCGGCGGCGGCCTGACCTGGTTCGACGCTGCCGCCAAGCGCGGCGACTATGCGTTGCCCTCCGCGGAGCCCGGCGCCCGGCCGGATCTGTCCGGCCTCTCATGCCGCTGGGGCGTGGCGCCGGCGAAGCACGGGCTTGTGCTGTCCCTGATTGTCGCGCCACGCGGAAACGACGCGCGATTTGCGCCGCTCATCGACGAGATCGTCAAATCGTCGCTCGCCGGCGCGTCGAGCGAGCGGCCGGTCACTTTGATGAGTCTGCGGCCCGGGAGCCCGGGCAGGGCGGTCGCGCTTGAGACACGGGTCAATAAGGCCTCGGGGCTGTCGCGAGCGAAGGCGCGTATGGCGGCGATACGCGGCTATTGCATCGCGATTGTCCTCCATATTTTCAAGCTCAAGGTCGGTCGCTTCGACGCGGCGGCCTATGCGAGCGAGCTCGTCGCCAACGCCGATTTCCGCAAGTTCGACGACGGCCTGCGCATGACGCTAGACTGTTCCCCTGAATTCGCCGATGCGCTCGAGGCGCGGCTTGCCGCCGCGGCGGCGTTTGTCGATTGGGGCGTCTTCCGGCAGGGGGCGGCGCAGGTGACGTGCTTCGTTCCCTCCGCGACCCAACGCGGCCATGTCCATTTCGTTGACGGCGCCGGTGGAGGCTATACGATGGCCGCGAAAGCCATGAAGGCGCGCCGCGATGCGCTGGCGTCGGCGGCGTGAGATCTGTGGCTCGAAGATTGTTAGAGGGAGATGGTCGATGCATAGCGCATTCCGTTCCGTTGCAGTTGTCGGCTTGGCAGCCACGCTTGGCGGGCAGGGCGCGCGAGCCGATGTTGCCCCGACCCAGCCTGTCACGCTGGCGGTCCTCAATCTCGATTATGTCGACACGTCCGGCGAGCCGACCGATCAAGCGGCGGTTCATCAACGGCGCGCCGCCGATTTCGTGAGCGCCTTGCAGCGTGATCTCGCGGCGAATGGTCAGTACCGCGTGGTTCCGATGTCTTGCGGGTCCGAGCCGTGCGAGCCGGTGATGAACCCAGCGGAGCTACAGAAGGCGGCGCGCGCCGCCGGCGCAAGGTTCGTCCTGCTTGGCGGCGTGCACAAAATGAGCACCCTTGTTCAGTGGGCGAAGATCCAAATCGCCGACGAAGAGCGGGGCCGGATCGTTTTTGACCGGTTGCTGACATTTCGCGGCGACACGGACGAGGCCTGGCAAAAAGCGGAATCGTTTGTCGCGCGCGACGTTCTCAACGCGGCTCCGACGTTCGGCAAATAGGGCGATGCTATTGCGCCGGTCAAACTTGCCGTTTTTGACTTCGAGCTGGAAGATTTCAGCGGCGGCGCCGGACTCATCCCCGAAAGCGATCAAGATCGCGAGCAACTGAGGCTAGCGACCGAGACGGTGCGCCGGCTGCTCGTTGAATCCGGCCGATACAGTCGCGTTGACGTCAGCGGCGCCGACGCGGCGGACGCAAAGGCCCACGACCTGCGCAAATGTGACGGCTGCGCCGCCGGGATCGCTCGAAAACTTGGCGCGGATCAATCCCTTGTTGGCATAGTGACCCGGATCAGCCGCACCGATTACGCCGTCACCTTCAAGCTTCGCGACACGCAAACGGGCGCGGTCCGCGCCGTCGAGCAGACCGACCTTCGCATCGGCGCGAACTATTCGTGGAACCGCGGCGCCGCGTGGCTGATCAAGAACCGGCTGCTGGAGAAACAGGCCCAGCAATAGGCGTCCGGCCGCGCGGGCTCGCGGCCCGTGGATAACGGGGGTGGCGCCGCTGCGCATCCTCCGCTGATTTGCTAGGCTCTCGGGCGATGGACGCCGCCAGCGACAGCCCCAATCCCGAGACCGCCGCGCGCCTCACGCCGATGATGGCGCAATATCTCGAAATCAAGGCGGTTAACCCGGGTTGCCTGTTGTTCTACCGGATGGGCGATTTCTACGAGCTGTTCTTCGACGACGCGGAAATCGCGAGCCGCGCGCTCGGCATCGTCCTCACCAAGCGCGGCAAGCACGAAGGCGAGGACATCCGCATGTGCGGCGTGCCTGTCGAGCGCGCCGACGATTACCTTAACCGGCTGATCGCGCTCGGCCACCGCGTCGCCGTCTGCGAGCAGATGGAAGACCCCGCGGCGGCCAAAAAGCGGGGGCCGAAATCGGTCGTCAGGCGCGATGTCGTGCGGCTGGTCACGCCCGGAACGATCACGGAGGAACGGCTGCTCGAGCCTGGTCGGGCGCGTCTTCTGGTCGCCGTCCAGAAGCTGCGTTCGAGTGAGGGACGGCAGGCTTACGGGCTCGCCGCGCTCGATCTGTCGACGGGGGCGGTCGCGCTCAGCGAGACGGACGAAAGCGGCCTCTCCGCGGAGATCGCGCGCCTGGAGCCGAGCGAGGTGGTCGCATCGCAAGCGGTCTACGACGAACCCTTGTTTTCCCAGATCGTCCGCGAGATGCGCGTTCCCGCGACGCCGCTCGCGCGCGACGGGGGCGACGGCGCCGCGGCGGAACGCCGGGTCTGCGAGTTCTACGGCGTCGAAACTCTCGACGGCTTCGGCGCGTTCAGCCGCGCCGAGATCGCCGCTGCGGCGCTCGCGCTCGCCTATGTCAAGCGCACCCAGTTCGAAGCCCGGCCCGCGCTCTCGAGCCCGACGCGGCGCGCGCGCGGGACGAGCCTCGAGATCGATCCCGCGACCCGCGCCAACCTCGAGCTCACGCGAACCCTGAGCGGCGCGCGCGAGGGATCGCTCCTGGCCGCAATTGATCTCACCGTAACGCCAGCGGGCGCGCGCCTGCTCGCCGAGCGCCTGGCGAGCCCGCTGACCGACCCGGAGGCGGTCAACCGCCGGCTCGATTCGCTTGATTTCCTGGTCGAGGCGGCGCCGATGCGCGACGCCTTGCGTCGGGCGCTGACGCACGCGCCCGACTTTCTGCGAGCCCTGGCGCGGCTCAGCCTCGACCGCGGCGGTCCGCGCGACCTCGCCGCCGTCCGCGACGGCCTGGCCGCGGCGGTCACGCTGGCCGGCATTCTCGAGGCTGCCCGGGATCTCCCGCCCGAGCTCATGAGCGCCTACGCGCGGCTGCGCGCCGATTGCGCCGAACTTCGGCGCGATCTCGAAGCCACGCTCGACGAGGACTTGCCGTTGCTCAAGCGCGACGGCGGGTTCGTCCGCTCGGGCGCCGTGGCCGCGCTCGACGAAGCGCGGAGCCTGCGCGACGAAAGCCGCCGCGTGATCGCGGGCCTGCAAGCGTCCTACGCCGACGAAGCCGGCGTCAGGCAGCTCAGGATCAAGCATAACAACTTTCTCGGCTACTTCATCGAGACCCCGCAGGTCGCCGGCGAGACGTTGCTCAAGCCTCCCCATAACGCGACCTTCATCCATCGCCAGACGATGGCCGGCGCGATGCGCTTCTCGACCAACGCGCTTGCTGATCTCGCGTCGCGCATCGCCTCCGCGGCCGACCGCGCGCTCGCGCTCGAACTCGAGGCGTTCGAGCGCCTGCGTCAAGCTTGCGTCGCGGAGGGCGAAAAGCTGCGCGGCTTCGGCGCGGCTTTGGCCGAGATCGACGTCGCCGCGGCGCTCGCTGAACTCGCCGTCAAGCGCGTTTGGACACGGCCCTTGGTCGACGCCTCGCTCAGCTTCAGAATAGAGGGCGGGCGCCATCCCGTGGTCGAGGCGGCGCTTAAGCAAGCGGGCGAGCCGTTCGTCGCCAATGCTTGCGATCTCACCGGAGAAGCAGGGCAGGGCGGGCGCATCGCCATCGTCACCGGCCCCAACATGGCGGGTAAATCGACCTACCTCCGGCAGAACGCGCTGATCGCGCTGATCGCGCAAATGGGCGCCTATGTGCCGGCGTCTCGCGCCCACATCGGGATCGTCGACCGGCTGTTCTCGCGCGTCGGCGCCGCGGACGATCTCGCGCGCGGCCGCTCGACCTTCATGGTCGAGATGGTCGAGACGGCGGCCATTCTGAACCAGGCGACCGCGCGCTCGCTGGTGATCCTGGACGAGATCGGCCGCGGCACGGCGACCTTCGACGGGCTCTCGATCGCCTATGCCTGCGTCGAGCACCTGAGCGCCGTCAATCGCTCGCGGGCCTTGTTCGCCACGCACTTCCACGAGCTGACGGCTCTCGCCGAGACGCTGCCTCGTCTCGTCAACCTCACCATGCGCGTCACCGAGTTCAAGGGGACGCTCGCCTTCCTGCATGAGGTCGTCCACGGCGCGGCCGACCGCTCTTACGGCATCCAGGTGGCGAAGCTCGCGGGACTGCCTGCATCCGTCGTCAAGCGTGCGCGCCAGGTGCTCGCCAGCCTCGAAGCCTCGCGCTCGAGCGGCTCGCTCGACGCGCTGCCGCTGTTCTCCTACGAGCCGCGCGAGCCGCCCCCTGCGCCTCCGCCTGGCGAATTGCGCACGGCGCTCGTGGCGCTCGACCCCGACGCGATGAGTCCACGCGACGCGCTCGAGGCGCTTTACAAGTTGAAGCGGCTCATCGAAGACAAAGGCATATGACCGATCCCAAAATCCTCCTCGCTTCGCTCGCCGCGGCCTATCTTTATGTCGTGACGCCGGGGCCGGCGTTCCTCGCTCTGTTCACGCTCGCGGCGTCGCGCGGACGCGCGGCCGGCGCCTGGTTCATCTGCGGCCATCTGGTCGGCGACGTGACCTGGGGGGCGCTCGCGGTCGCGGCGATCGTCGGCGCGAACCGCATCGGTCCCACGCTGTTCGAGCTGCTCGGCTTCGCGTGCGGCCTTTACCTCCTCTATCTCGGCGCCCGCGCTGTCATGACCAGGAAGGACATGGCCCCGCGCGCCATCGGCGCCAAGCGGCCGCTCGCGACGGGCATGGCCTTCGGTCTCACCAACCCCAAATCCTATCCGGTGGCGCTGGCGATGTTCTCGGCCATCGTCGCCCCCTATATCGGGGCGCTGAAACTGGCCGACGCGCCCCAGATGTTCGTCGCGGCCTTCGCCGGCTTCCTGCTCGCCGACGTGACCCTGGTCTTCGCCGCCGGCTTGGCCCCGGTGCGGCGGTTCTTCCTCACCCATGGCGTCGCGGTGACGCGGCTCGTCGGCGTGATTTTCATCCTGTTCGGCGCGAAGTCGATCGCCGACGCGGCGGGCGGGGCGATGCGGCGGACGGCGTGAAGAGCGCGGGCTCTCCCGCCAGGGCCGCGAAGTAAACGCCAATAAGCGAGCATAAACGCGCCTAAACGTTAGTAAAAGTGCTAGCGTTTACTAGCGTTTATTTTTTCGAATCGGGACTTTTCAATGGGTTACGGCCAATTCAAATAAAAAAAATCTCCTTTTGCTTTTTTCGCCGCGGCGCGGCCGGTTGCTGGATGTCGGGTCGGATTCCGCGACTTGGGAAAGCTAGCACGAATTCCGTTTTTCGTAAATAAAATGTCGTCATGGATTTTCAGAGTCGAAGCCGCCCGATCGAGTTCCACCGCTCAAACCCCGCCCGCCCGCGCCTGAAGGCGCCTCCGACAGACAATACAGCTGAATTAATGACTTTCGCCCGTCTCGCGGCGCTCGGGCAGAGGTGTTTCGAGGTGGATGTGACGCAGTTCGTCAGCGAAGGCGCTCCAGAGCGGCGGGCCGCCCTCTTCCATCAACTGCTGACGGATCGAACCAGTCTGGTAAAACTCAGCTGGTTGCAGTTCACAATCAGACGGAGGCCCCATGGGCAAGGTGCGCGTAGCGGCTTTTGGCGTGTCCATCGACGGGTTCGGGGCCGGCCCGGACCAGAGCCTGGAGCATCCGCTCGGCAAACGCGGCGGGGAGTTGATGAATTGGTTCTACCCGACCCGGACCTTTCGATCGATGATCGGGAAAGACGGCGGGACCGACGATCGCTTCGCACGCGCCGCGGCGGAAGGCTTCGGCGCCTTCATCCTCGGCCGCAATATGTTCGGCCCGATCCGCGGCGAATGGCCGGATGACGCGTGGAAGGGCTGGTGGGGCGACAATCCCCCCTATCACGCGCCGACCTTCATCCTCACCCGCCACGCCCGGGCGCCAATCGTGATGGAGGGCGGGACGACCTTCCATTTCGTCACCGACGGGATCGAGGCGGCGCTCGCCCGGGCCAAGGCCGCCGCGGGCGACCTGGACGTGAAGATCGGCGGCGGAGTTTCGACGATCCGCCAGTACCTGCTCGCGGGAGCGATCGACGAGTTGCGCCTGGCGATTTCGCCCGTCGTTCTGGGCCGTGGCGAATCCCTGTTCGCAGGCATTGACCTGCCAGGCCTTGGCTATCGGGTGACGGAGGCGGTCCCAACGGAGTTGGCGACCCACCTCATGCTGACGCGCTGACCGTCCGGCGCGCGGAAGCTGGCCGGCGATGGCTGGCGCCGGCCCTTATGACTATGCCCAAAGCGCTCACGCCCTATCGCGGCAGCGCACGAGGGCGGCGTGAAAGGGAATAACGGCGCCGTCTACCGCTACCGTATTATTTCGCCAGGCCGGCGGCGGCGATCTGGCCGTTCGTATCGGACAGCGCCCGCCTTTGGGAATTGAGCGGCTTCGCCCCCTTTCGGTTCGAGGAACGGGTCGACAATGAGGGCCGGGTCCGCCGCTTTGTCCGTGGCAAGGTCGGGCCCTTCCCGGCGCGATGGGAGGAGGATTTTGGCGAATGGCAGGAGAACCATCGCCTGTTCCAGGTCCGAGACTATCAAAACGGCCCGATGCGGCGCTGGGAGTGGGTTTGTGAGCTCATCGCCAAAGGCGAGGGCTGTGGCTGGTCCTCGCCGGCACGGCGCGGCCCCCCGGCCTCTTGGGCTTTGCTGAAGCTCGGCCTCCACGCCGGACCGTGCATCGCCGTCACGACGGGGGAAACGCTCGACTATTTCGGCGCCACTGTGAATATCGCGGCGCGGCTCGAAAATCAGTCTCGCGGCGGCGAGGCGATCGTGTCGGAGGCCGTGGCGCGCGAGCCGAAACGGCCGCGGCGCTCATGGACCGGACGCAGACCGAAGAAACGGCGATGCTGCGCGGCGTCAGCGCGCCGGTTCGGTTCGTTCGGATCACGGGCCGCCGCTAAGTGGGCGAGATGCAGCCACCGCGTGAGTGGCTGGCGGAGGCGCTGCCAACCGAGCAACGCCTTGTTGTGCGACCCGGTCGCGAGGTCGTGCAATCGAGGCTCGAGTTCGGGGGGAGGCGCTACCTGTTTCGTGTGTTTGTTGATGTGGATCGGAGTCCGGCCGAGGTCGTTACCGCCTACCGTACCAGCAAGATCGAGAAGTATTGGAGAAGGCAGTCATGAAGATCGCCTACGATCGGCAGACAGATTTCACTCAGCGTGGTTCTGAAAGAGGGCGTCACGGTGGCCGAGAGCGACGAGGACAAGCCCGGCGTCATTCTCGACTACGACGAGCATGGCGACCTCATCGCCTTTGAGATTCTCGATGCCTCGCGACGGGTTACTGACGCCCGCAAGATCGAGTACGAAACCACGTGAATCGCGACCCGACCGGGCTCCCTCTCGGACGCCCTTAGCGCGCCGCCGCCACCGCGCCAAGCGGCGGCGCGACTGCATGCGCCGCTTCCGCCTTCCCTTCCTGCGCCCAGCGCCGCGCCAGAACGGCGCAGACCATGAGCTGCATCTGGTGGAAGAGCATGGTCGGCAGCAGGATCATGCCGAGGTCCGGGCCGGGGAAGAGCACGCCCGCCATCGGCACGCCGGCCGCGAGGCTCTTCTTCGAGCCGCAGAAGACGATGGCGATCGTGTCCTCGCGGTTGAAGCCCAAGGTCTTGGCCGCGTAGCGGGTGGCGAACAGCATGAAGGCCAGAACCAGAGCCTCGATGACGATCATGATTGCGAAGCCGCTGATCGGCAGCGCGCGCCAAAGCCCGGCGCTGACCGCGTGGCCGAAGGCGCCATAGACGACGAGCAGGATCGAGCCGCGGTCGGTCGCGGACAGGATCGCCTTGTGGCGCAGGACGAAGCCGCCGATCCACGGACGCAACAATTGGCCGGCGACAAGCGGCGCAATCAGGAGGAGGGCGATCTCGCGGATCGCGTCGCCGGTCGGCGCGCCGCCCCGCGCCGAGGCGAACATCGCGACCAGCAGCGGCGTCGCCAATGCGCCGATGAGGCTCGACAAAGTCGCCGAGCACATGGCCGCGGGAACATTGCCGCCGGCGATCGAAGTGAAGGCGAGCGAGGATTGGATCGTCGAGGGCAGGAGACAGAGATAGAGCATGCCCAGAGCGAGCGGGCCGGGCACGAGCCATTGCGGCAGAGCATGAAAGAGCAGGAGGCCGACGAGCGGGAACAGGATGAAGGTGGACGCCAGCACCAGCGCGTGCAGGCGCCAATGCGCGACGCCCGCGATCACGTTCGAAGTCGCGAGCCGCGCGCCATAGAGGAAGAACATGAAGGCGATCGCGACGTCGGTCGCGATTTGCACCGGCAGTTCGAACGCCGCCGCCGGCGGGGCGAAGCTCGCCAGCGCGACGGTCGCGACCAGGAGCAGGGTGAAGGTGTCGGGGGCGAAGCGGGAGAGGGTCTGGCGCATGATGGCGCGCAATATGCCGCAGCTTGCTCTTATTCGGAATGACGCTTTCCGTGGTTTCAGTTATCATAGGGCGTGATGACAGAGACCTACGATCCCGATCTGCTCGTGACCTTCCTGGCGGTGGCCGAGACCGGGTCTTTCTCGGAAGCCGCGCGGAGGCGGAACTTACGCCAGTCGACGGTGAGCCAGCAGGTGCGCCGGCTCGAAGCGGAGACCCGCCGGCGTCTGTTCGATCGCGACACCCACGCCGTCTCGCTGACCGTCGACGGGCAGGCTTTGACCGTGCTCGCGGGCGAGATCCTCGCCGCTTATTCGCGCGCCGAGCGCTATTTCTCGAACGCCGAGCTGAGAGGCCGGGTCCGCTTCGGCGCCTCGGAGGATTTCGCCCTATCGAGCCTCTTGCCGCAGGTCCTGCGCGCCTTCGCGTCGCGGCACCCGCAGGTCGACATCGAGATGACGGTCGGGCTCGCCGCCGATCTCTATTCAGGCATGGACGAGGGCGCGCTCGATCTCATTTTCGCGAAGCGCCGGGCGGGCGACGGGCGCGGCCACATCGTGTGGCGCGAAGAGATGGTCTGGATCGCGGCGCCGGACTGGCGGCGCGACCCTGAGCGGGCGCTGCCGCTCGTCCTCTATCCGCCGCGCAGCATCACCCGCGAGGCGGTTCTGGCGGCGCTCGAAAAGGCGAATGTCTCCTGGCGCATCGCCTGCACCTGCGGCTCGCTGTCCGGCCTGGTCGGCGCCGTGCTTGGCGGCCTCGGCGTTGGCGCGCAATCGGCGCGTCTCAAGGCGGAAGGAACGGTCGCCGTCGGCCCCGAGGCCGGGCTGCCGCCGCTCGGCGAGACGGAATTCGTCGTCGTGCCCGCGCTCGGCCGCCCGAGCGCGCCGGTTCAGGCCATGGCCGACACCATCCTCGAGTTCGGCCGCGCTTTCCATGCTGAGGCGCCTTGAGGGCTGAGTGTGTTCGATTTGATGCCGTGCGATGTAGCCGCGATCGCTGATCGTGGCGACGCGGTCGGCGACCGCGTCTACAGGCCGGCGTTGGCCTCTGATAGGCGTCGCGCTTTAGAATTGCACCGCAAGGAGCGGAGTTCGGGCGCTGAGCGATGGGCGTAGTCGGGGAACAAGACAGACCCTGGAGCCCTGCTTATGTCTAGCCCCATGACCGAAACGGCACAGGCCGGCGCCGCACGGGCGCAGGCTCGCGACGAGGAGCGTTGGCAGGCGGTCAAGCGCCGCGACCCCGCGTTCGACGGCAAGTTCCTGTTCGCCGTGCGCACGACGGGCGTCTATTGCCGCCCGAGCTGCGCCTCGCGGCCGGCCAAGCGCGAGAATGTCTCCTTCTTCCAGACCGGCGCGGAAGCGGAGAAGGCGGGCTACCGCGCCTGCAAGCGCTGCCGGCCCGACAAGCTCGGCGCGCCCGATCCGCAAGTTCAGGCGGTCGCCCAAGCCTGCGAACGGATCGAAACCGCCGAGGAGGCGCCCAAGCTCGCCGAGCTTGCCGCGCGCGCGGGCTTGAGCCCCTACCACTTCCATCGCGTCTTCAAGGCGATCACGGGCGTGACCCCGAAGGCCTATGCGGCCGGGACGCGGGCGCGCCGCGCCGCCGACAAGCTGCGCACGGCGGACACGGTCACGGAGGCGATCTATGATGCGGGCTTCAACTCCTCGAGCCGCTTCTACGAGAACACCGATGCGCGGCTCGGCATGACGCCAGGCGCGGTGCGTCGCGGCGGGGCAGGGGTTCGTCATTCGCTTCGCGGTCGGCGAGGCCTCGCTCGGCGCGGTGCTGGTCGCGGCGACCGGCAAGGGCGTCTGCGCCATCACGCTCGGCGACGATCCCGACGCCCTCGTGCGCGATTTGCAGGACCGCTTTCCGAATGCGGATTTCGAAGGCGGCGACGCCGAATTCGAGCGCATGGTCGCGGAGGTCGTCGGTCTTGTCGAGGCGCCGGGTCAGCGGCTCGATCTTCCGCTCGACATCCGCGGCACCGCATTCCAGCAGAAGGTGTGGGCGGCGCTGCAAGCCATACCGCCCGGCAGGACGGCGACCTATACAGAGATCGCCCGCGCGATCGGCCAGCCAAAAGCCGTGCGCGCGGTCGCGCAGGCCTGCGGCGCCAATCCGCTCGCGGTCGCGATCCCCTGCCATCGCGTGGTGCGGTCGGACGGCGATCTCTCCGGCTATCGCTGGGGCGTCGAGCGCAAGCGCAAGCTGATCGATCGGGAGGCGGCGTGATGAAGGCCCGCGCCCCGACGCCTCTGTTCGAGCAAGCCCTCGCCGCGCCCCTTCAAACCCTCACCCCTACCCCTCCCCGGGGAGAGGGGACGGGCGCCTCGTCCCCTCGAGCCCCTACCCCTCTCCCGAGGGAGAGGGGGCAACGGCGCCGCCGCGCTCCCCTTCTCCCTCGGGGAGAAGGTGGCCCGAAGGGCCGGATGAGGGCCGTCGCCGCGCTCGACTGGCCGAGAATCGAGCGCGAGCTCGACGCCTATGGCTGCGCGGTCGCGCCGAAACTGCTTTCGCCGGACACCTGCCGCAAGCTTGCGTGCGCTCTATCCCGACGATTCCCGCTTCCGCTCGCGCGTCGTGATGGCGAAACACGGCTTCGGCAAAGGCGAGTACAAATATTTCGCCGATCCGCTGCCCGAGCCGATCCTCGCGCTTCGTCGCGGTTTCTACCGGCGGCTCGCAGCCGTAGCGGACCGCTGGAACGAAGCGATGGGCGTTTCCGTACGCTATCCCGCCGAACACGAAGCGTTCCTCACGCGCTGCCATGAGGCGGGTCAGAAGCGGCCGACGCCGCTGCTCCTGCGCTATGGCGCAGGCGACTACAATTGCCTGCATCAGGACGTGTACGGCGAGCACCTCTTTCCGCTGCAACTCGCGATCCTGCATGTCCGAGCCTGGCCATGACTTCACCGGCGGCGAGTTCGTGCTGACCGAGCAGCGCCCGCGCATGCAGTCGCGCGCGGAGGTCGTGGCGCTTGGGCCAGGGCGACGGCGTGATCTTCGCCGTGCGCGAGCGCCCGGTGCAGGGAACGCGGGGAACCTATCGCGTCAATCTGCGCCACGGCGTGAGCCGGATCAGGAGCGGCGAGCGCTTCACCCTCGGCGTGATCTTTCACGACGCGACGTGACGCGCCTTTCCGATTGCGGACCCAGCGCGGGAACGGTCGCGACGAGATCGCGCCCTGAAGAGGCACATTCGCCCGCGCCCCAAAGCCGATAGAGCGAAACAGCGCCCAGTTAGGCTGCCTTTGCCAGACCTCGCCGAAGTCGCGAAACGCCGCGGCCATTCCGCCCTGCTCGATGGTACGGACTCTCCGACGAGCGCGCTGAAAAGCCTCGGCGTGAAGCGCCTGATCGCCGACACGAGCCCGTGGCTTTCCCGACCGCATCGAGAGCTCAGGGACGCCAACGAGCCGGCAGACGAGGCGCTCTGGATGCGTCTCAACTAACTCCACCAGCCGGCCGGCACGCCCTAGAGGAGCGACGAGCCGGACGGTCATGTTCGTTCGCGAATGGGCCGATGACTCCGTCATACAGGAGTTCGGCGTCGTCGAGATTCGGACGTTTGACGTGCGAGGCGGCCCGCTCGGCGATCGCGATGCGCTCCTCGACGCTCGCTCGGGCGACATCGCCGTTCGAGCCGGATAGCCGCTCCCGCAGGCCTGGTGACGACGCGGCGATCTCACCGGTGGCGCGACGACCTCGAGCGAACGATCGAACGCCTGTTCGCCGATCCGAAGGCCGCCTACATCCATGCGCATTATGCCAGGCGCGGCTGCTATGCGGCGCGGATCGATCGGACGTGAGGCGGAAGGGACGGCGTTGCGCCGGTCCCTCTCGTGACTTAAGTCCATGGGACCTAAAGCCCCCGAGGTTCCCATGCCTGCTGTCCGCCAACCTGTGATCTTCGTGCCGCATGGCGGGGGCCCGTGCTTCTGGATGGACTGGCCGCCGCCCTTCGGCCCGCACGCCTGGGACGGGCTCAAGGACTATCTCGCCGGCGTTCTGAAATCGCTGCCCGAGCGGCCGAAGGCGTTCCTGGTCGTCACCGCGCATTGGGAGACGGATCAGCCGACCGTCAGCGTCAACCCGAAGCCCGGCATGCTCTACGACTATTACGGCTTCCCCGAGCACACCTATAAGCTCAGCTATCCCGCGCCGGGCGATCCGGAGCTGGCGGCGGAAGTGAAGCGCCTCATCGAGGCGGCGGGCCTGCCCGTCGCGACCGATGGCGAGCGCGGCTTCGATCATGGCGTGTTCGTGCCCTTCCTCATCCTCGATCCGAAGGCCGAGATCCCGGTCGTCATGCTGTCGCTGCGCAAGGACCTCGATCCCGCCTTCCACATCAAGCTCGGCAAGGCGCTCGCGCCCTTGCGCGACCAAGGCGTGGCGATCGTCGGCAGCGGCATGAGCTTCCATGACCTGCGGCACTTCCGCGACGGCGACACGTCCGCCTCGGCCGCGTTCGACGCCTGGCTCGACGAGACGGCGAAGGCGCCGGCGCCGGAGCGCGAGGCGCGGCTCGCGCAATGGGACAAGGCGCCGTCGGCGCGCGCCTGCCATCCGCGCGAGGAGCACCTCTTGCCGCTGATGGTCGTGGCCGGCGCCGCGGGCGCGAGCGAGGGCAAGCGCGATTTCAACGCCAAGATCGGCGGCAAGATGATCTCGGGCTTCAGGTTTGGATGAGGCGTGCGCAAACCCCTGCGCGATCGTCATCGCGAGCCCTAGGGGCGTCGAGAGACCCGTCCTTCCGGACGCGCTTGAGGCAACGCCAGGAAGAGGCGGTGGCGACGAGGAGCCGCGCCGCCGTCGTGAGGCGAGCGAGAAGGCGCCCGGCGCCTCGCCCATTCTCGCCTACAGATCCCGCTTTGACGACAGCGGAACACCGATTCGGAAGTGAGCTCGCGCACAGCGCCCGGCCCCAAATCGCGCTAACAAGGCAAGCCTGTAAGGCGAGCGATGGCACGCGACTTGCAACATTTCGTTAACGGAAATGTGACGATTATGCATCTGTGTCGCAAATTGTACCTGGAGCGTGAACACTTACCTTAGTGAACGCCATGATTCTCTCTCTCAGTCCTGAAGTCCGCGAGGCGGCGCTCGATCTCAAGGCTTTGCGCAGAAAGATAAAAGAGGCCGGCGAGCGGGCCCCTGAGTGGTTTCCGGCCGAAGCGAATGCACGGCGCCGAATGCTCTGCCTAAGTCGTGAGCAGGCGGTCGACCAGGAAGCGCTGAGCAGCCATCAGACGCCGCCGCCGAGGCGCGGCGAAGGCTTTCTCAAGCTGGCGTGAGGCTCAACGGTGGCTCAAGGCGGGTCTCCGCCGACTTGTGGCGTGAGCCCGCGCAGTCTCATTTCGGCTTGAGTGACGCCAGTCCCAGGATCGGATCGTTCTTGTAAGGCTCGACGCATTGCTCCTCGCGGGCGCGCTCGCGCTCGCTCGTCGAGTACGGGTGCGAGTCCTCGGACGCGCCAAGCTCGATGATCGGCACTTGCGGAGCCTGCTGACGAAGCTCGAGCGCGCGCTCGACCATCATGCATTGCAGGACTTTGTCGACCCACCAGACGTGACTGAGCGCGAGGCCGCCCGGATCCGGTTCGGCCGCCGTCGCCGGCCAGAGCGAATTGTTCTGTTCCCTCGCCCGGAGCTGTTCCTCGATTTTGCCCTTGATGGCGTTGTGGCAGCTATAGGCGATTTCCAGTAGGGCGCTGACCGGCAGCGGATCGGCGCCGTTCGGTTGCAGCCCCTTCAATGTGTAAGTCCGGCAGTCAATCGCGCCGACATTCAGATTCCGGTTGTCGACGCCAAACTGCGAATCGACCGCGATTTGCAGGTTCGACGCCAGAATGTTGTGTCGAAGCTCCCACTCCTGGTTGGCCGCGTAAAAGCGTTTGGCCGCCGCGTCCAGCCTCGCGCCTTCGACTTTGGTCTTGATGGCGTCGTTCAGTTCGTAAGTGGAAAGCCATTTCTCATCGATCAGCTTGTCCACGCCTTCGAGGGCGGCCAGCACGGCGGCGGAATCCTTGTCGATCTTGGCCGATCGTGTTTGGTATTCCCAGCTGCGGCCTTGAAGATAAAAGCTGATCACGGTTCCGACGAGGCCGGAAGCCAGGATGACTCCGCCGATCGCGCCCACCACCCGATTGGTCCAGGACTGGGCATTCCCCAATTTCGAGGATCCCGGACCGTTGTCGGCATCGCGTTCAGCCATCTTGAATCCTCACTTCGCGTCGTGCGCGGCGTTGCGCGATCATGAACCCGTCAATCGGGCGGCAGCGCCGGCGCCGATCTTGGCATGAGATGCAGGTCCGTTCCGGTCCACGGGTGAGCGAGCGCGACCTCCTCGTTGAGCTCGACGCCGAGGCCAGGCTCCTCCGGGGGCACGACAAAGCCGTCCTCCCAGCGGATCGGCTTCTTGAGGATTTGCGCATGAAAGCCATCCCAGCGCTCGATGCTCTCGAGGATGAGAAAATTCGGGCTGCACGCCGCGAGCTGGATGTTGGCCGCGCCGACGACCGGCCCGCAATAGAGATGCGGCGCGATCTGCGCGTAATGCGCTTCCGCCATTCCCGCGATCTTCTTCGCTTCCATAATGCCGCCGACCCGGCCGAGATTCATTTGCAGGATCGATGCGGCGCCGGTTTCGAGCACGCGGGCGAATTCATATTTTGTCGTAAGCCGCTCGCCGGTCGCGATCGGCACGCGGCACTGGGCCGCCACCTTGGCCATTTCCTCCGGCGCCTCGGGCGGCGTCGGCTCCTCGAACCATAGAGGCTCGTAAGCCTCGATGCGCCGCGCAAGTCGCAGCGCGCCCGAGGTGGTGAACTGGCCGTGCGTGCCGAACAGGAGATCGCATTTCGTCCCCACGGCTTGTCGCAAAGTCTTCAGGAACGCTTCGCAAAGCTCGAGCCGCTCAAGGCTCGGCTGGCGGGGGTCGAAGGTCGAATAGGGGCCTGCGGGATCGAATTTCACCGCGGTGAAGCCTTGGCGCATATATTTGAGCGCGCGCTCGGCGGCGGCGTCCGGGTTCGAATAGACGGGGCTGTCTGAATGAGCGTGCGAGCCCGGCTCGTCCGGATAGAGGTAGGTGTAGCTCCTGAGCCGCTCGTGCACCTTGCCGCCGATGAGCGCATAGACGGGCTTCATGACCGCCTTGCCGACGATGTCCCACAGCGCCATCTCGATGGCGGAGAGGATTCCCATCAGCGAAATGTCGGGCCGGCCGGAATAGCCGCGGCCGTAGATGTTGCGCCAGAGCGCCTCGATGCGGAACGGATCGGCGCCCTCGACGTGACGCTCGAACACATCCTCGATCATCGCCACGATCGCCTTGGGCGCGAAGCTCGCGGCATAGACTTCTCCCACGCCCTCGATCCCGCAGGCGGTCTTGAGCTTGAGAAACAGGAAATAGCGGCCGCCGAAGGCGGGCGGGGGATTGCCGACGACGAAGGTTTTCAGCTCGGCGATTTTCATGGGCGTCCAGGCGGCCGGAAAGAGAGATCGAGCTTTGGCGTTCGCGCCTGCCTCTCCATGTGCTAACGCGCTGCACGTCCGCTGTCCAAGCCTCCGCTCAGCTGTGTCAGGAGCCCATGATGGCCGAAACGATCGCCTTCGTCCTGCGCAACCTGCCAATGTTCCTGTTCGTGGCGGCGCTCGTGTTCGCGTGGCTGAGCCGCTCCGGCGGATCACTCGCCGATCGCCTGCTCGCCTGGATTCTGCTCCTGCCCATCGGCGTACTCGGGCCTCTGGGCGGCGGTCTTTCATCTCTTCTTCCCCGAAATCGCGGCGGCGGACATCGGCTGGGAGCCGAGCCCCTTCCAGTTCGAGGTCGGCATGGCGGATCTTGCGATGGGCGCGACCGCCTGCGTGAGCTTCTGGCGCAGTCTGGACTTCAAGGCGGCGGCGGTGATGGTCAATGCGATCTTCCTGCTTGGCGACGCGATCGGCCACGTGGAGCAGATGGTCGCCACCGGCAACTTTGCACCCGGCAACGCCGGCGTTCCCTTTATCGGCGACCTCGCCTTCCCCGCGCTCGCGCTCATTCTCCTGATCGTCGTTCAGCGGTCCGAGGCGGCGCCGCGAATCTCCTGAGGGTCATCAGAACACGATCACGTTGCGCAAAGCCGCGCCGGAGCGCGAGGAGGCGAGCGCTTCGTTGATCGAACTCGAGCCGATAGCGGCCGCTGATCAAGGGGTCGAGCTTGAGGCGCCCCTCGCGATAGAGCTGGATGATTTTTGGCACGTCGATCGCAGGCCGCGCCGACCCCATCTTGGAGCCGAGAATCCTCTGCCCGTCGGCGGCGAGCCAGCCGGGGTCGATGGTCGCCACGACACCAGACGGCGGCATGCCGACCAGCACCGTCGCGCCGTTGCGCTTCATGAGCGAAACTCCCTGTTCGGCCGCGCCCTTGACGCCGACGGTGACGAACACCCAATCGGCTTTGCGTCCCCTCGTCAGCGCCTTCACACGCTCAGCGACATCCTCGCGTCTCGCGTTGACGGTCTCGGTCGCGCCGAATTCGCGCGCCGCGGCGAGCTTGGCCGGCTCGACGTCGATTGCGATGATCGGGGAAGCGCCCGCGATCCGCGCGCCCTGGATCGAATTGAGGCCGACGCCGCCGCAGCCGATGACGACAACGCTCGAGCCTGGTTTCACGCCGGCCGTGTTAACGACCGCGCCCAGGCCGGTCAGCACGCCGCAGGCGATGAGCGCCGCGCTATCGAGGGCCATGTCCTTCGGGATCGCGATCGCCTGCGACTGGTCGACGACCATGTGTTCGGCGAAAGCGCCGGTGCGCAGGCCGTGGACGATCGGCTTGCCGGCGCCGTCGTGCAGCGGCGTCGCACGGTCGAGCGGGAATGTTTCCTCGCAGAACACCGGCGTGCCCTCGGTGCAGGCGGGGCAGAAGCCGCAATTGCGGATGAGCGTCGCGACCACGGGGTCGCCGACTTTCAGGCGCGTCACGCCCGGGCCGACCGCCTCGATCACGCCCGCCGCCTCGTGGCCGTAGACCGCCGGCAAATTGCCGCCCCAGGCGCCATCGAGGAAAAAGATGTCGCTGTGGCAGATCGCGCACGCCGCCGTCTTGATCAGCACTTCGCCCGGCCCCGGCTCGGCCAGCTCGACCGTCTCGATCGTCAGGGGCGCGCCGAAGGCGCGGCAGACGGCGGCTTTGGTTTTCATGGGGATGATCCCGGCGGAGCAGCGAATTCAGACGAGGCTAAATCCGGCTCCCGGCGCGAGTTCAAGCGCAGTCTTGAGGGGAGGGGCAATAATTTTGTGGGGCGGCTCGCTTGAGCTTGACGTCGAGGAGCGCGCCGAAAGCCTCAAGCCCGCGGCCCGTTTCCCGGCGGATTGCTTGAGGTCGGCTGGTAAAAAATAATCTGGCTTCCCATGCGCTCGAAGTCGACCGGAATGGCGCGCAGCTTGGGCAATGCATGGCGGATCGCCTCGTGCCGATCCTCGGGCGCGAAGAGGGCGAGGAAACCGCCGGCGCCGGCGCCCAGAATCTTGCCCCCGATGGCGCCGTGCTTGCGCGCGGTCTGGTACCAATCGTCGATCTCGGAGGTGGAGACGCCAGGCGCCATGTCGCGCTTGAGCATCCAGGCTTCATGCAGAACCTGGCCGAACGAATCCAGATTGTCGTTCCGGATTTCGTTCAGGAGCTGATAGCAGAGCGAGACCATCCGCTTCATGGCGGATATCTTGTCGACATTGGTCGCCAGCTCCGCTGACTGGTGCTTGAGAATTGTCGAGGCGCCCCTCGTGATCCCGGTGTAGAGAACCAGCATCTGTCTCCGGATTCCGGCGATAGTCTCGGGCTTGCAGATGACGGGCGAGACAGTCACCGTGTCGTTCGGATTGAATTCGTAGAGATTGAAGCCGCCATAGGCGGCGGCGTATTGATCCTGCTTGCCGATCGGCTCGCCGCAGACGTCGATTTCGATGTGGCAAGCCTGGTCGGCCAACTCCCGGCTCGTGGAATGGCGGCCAATGAAAGCGTAGAGCGCGTGCAGGAGGGAGACCGTGAAGCTGCTCGATGAGCCAAGGCCGGTGCCTCGCGACGGGATGTCGGCGACGGTTGTGATTTCGACGCCGCCCGGAACCCCGGCCATGTTCAGCGCCGCTCGCACCAGTTGGTGTTCGATCTCGGAAACCGAGCTCACCTCTTCGACACGCGAATACGCCACACGGATTCCGCTATCGAATTTGCGGTTCATGGTGACATAGACATATTTGTCGATCGCCGTGCTGACGACCGCGCCGCCATATTCCCGATAATAGGACGGCAGGTCGCTTCCGCCTCCGACGAAGCTCATGCGCAACGGCGTGCGACTGATGATCATGGCGCCGTTCCCTTCGCGAGGATGGAGTTCGATTTGGCAGGCGTCGAGACTGATCTGCACGGGCGATCTCGTCGATGATCCTGGCGCCTGTTCGGCACGCGCGCGGGCAAAGAGACTCTTGGCGCGCGCCGCGGGGATTCCCCGTCGTTCGCACAGGTGCATGAAGCGCTCATGTCGGGCGGCCTCGCTCGAGACGACGTCGATGGCGTGCGCGGTCCGGCCCAGAGACTCTGCAAGCTCCGCGGCGAAAGCGCCTTCCCAGATCAGGACTTCGTCCGGCGCCAGTTTGATCTCCAATTGGCGTCCCTCGCGCCCGGCTGGGAGCGTGATTGTAGCGGATCGGGTGTTCGGGCGCTCGGCTGCAATCGCAACGGCCGCTTTGAGACTGCTCATGTCGAAGGACGCCAGCGCATGCCGATCGGCGTCGTCCTCTATCCAGCGATCCGTGTGAATGATCCGCGCCCGCCGTCCCTGCAACCGCAATTCGCGCTCAAGCGTCGCGGCGACCGTCGACTTGCCGGCGCTCGGCGCCCCGCCAATGAACCAGTCGTCGCCTGACGCCATTGCGGCGATTTGAGGCGCGAGGCAGCTCCGCGATCTTCGGATAGACGTCGAGGATGAAGGCTGCCGCTTCCGAAATGTCCGCGACGGTGAATTGGGCTTCGTACGGATAGCGGCGGTCGAGGCCGCCGTGCCCGGTCTCCACCAGAATGGAGGACACGCCCGCTTTTTCGGCCGCCCCCAGATCCGCCGTCGAGTCGCCGATATACCAAGAGCGGGCGAGATCGATATTGAGATCGCTTTGAGCCTGAAGGATCAGCCCGGGTTCCGGCTTGCGGCAATCGCATCGGATCTTGAGCTCGATGCGTTCGCCGGGAAATCCGCGATCGGGGTGATGCGGGCAAACATAGATCCGGTCGAGATAGGCGTGATCGCGGCCGATTTCCGTTTCCAGCCGAGCATGGATCCGGCGCAATTGCGCCTCGGTGACCTCGCCGCGCGCGATGATCAGGCTGGTTGCTGACGAGCACCGTTCGCCATTCGGCCTCGTTCAGTCGTCGAATGGCGGACCCGGCAAAGGGAAACAGCTCAAGGTCTTCGGCCCGGCGAATAAGTTCGTGTTCGACATTGAGGGTGCCGTCGCGATCGAGGAAAACGGCTCGCTGAGGCTCATTGAGCGATGCGCGGCGGATGGCGCCCGAAGTCAGCGCGTTGCGAACCTTTTGCAGCCGTTCGGGCGTGCCCGCATCCTTGATGTATTCGGGCGAGGCATAGCCGCGCAATGTCGCGCCGGCCGCCAGCATGCGCGGAAAAAGATCCTTGGCGAAATCGAGCGGGCCGGCGACGTCGACCCACGCGCGCAGGCTCTCGCGGCGCACGACATAGAGCGCGGCGTTGACGAGGTTGGGCAGCCATGCGTCCGCCGGATGGGGGTAGGCGTGGAAAGCGAGAATGCGGCCGGTTTCGTCGATTTCGACGAGGTCCGAATCATGCGGATGGTCGTTCGGGTGAAGAAAGAGCGAAACGTCGGCGCCGGGAACGGCGTGATGCCAGGCCCAAAACCGCGTAAGATCGACGGCAAGCATCGTGTCGCCGTACATGACCAGAAATTCGGGCTCGAGCTCCCCGAGCGCGGCCAGGACGGCGCCCGCCGTTCCTCGCGGTTCGCCGTCGTCGATCAAGCGGACGGAAATCGGCAGGTCGACGCCGACCAGCCATTCGCGAATCGCATCGGCCCTGTGGTTGACCATCACGACCGCGTCGGTGAAACCATGCGCGCACAGAAGTTCGAGCTGATGCAAAAGCAGCGGCTTGCCGCACACGTCCACGAGCGGCTTGGGCAGGCCGTTGAGCACGGAGGCGAGCCGCGTGCCCTTTCCTCCGGCGAGAATGACCGCCTGCTTCATGGCGGGTTTTCCTGACGGTTGATTTCGCCGATCGCGCGTCGGACGGCCTCGAGCGAACTGAGCTTCGGCGTCCAGCCGAGCGCCGAAAGCTTCGCTGTCGAATAAGCGAAGCGGGGCACGTCGCCGACCCAGCCCTTGTTGTCGGTCCCAAACTTGAGCTGCGCGCCCGGCGCCACCGCCGCCACGGTTTCGCGGGCGATGTCGCGCACGAAGATGCCGGCGTCGGTCGGGCCGATGTTGAAGACATCGACCTTCTTGGCGGCGCGAGCTTGGATGAACAGCATGGCGTCGACGAGTTCACTCACGTGCAGATAGGCCTTGCGCTGCGAGCCGTCGCCGAGCACGTCGAGATGATCGGGATCCGACCGCAGGCGACGGATGAAGTCGAGGATCACGCCATGGGTCGCGGGCAATCCGACCACGTTGGGAAAGCGAAACAGCAAAGCTCGACCAAGGAACTTCTCCGCCGCCGCGGTGATCATCGCTTCTGACGCAAGCTTCATGGCGCCATAGTTCGAAATCGGAAACAGGGGACCGGTGCTCTCGGTCAATTCTTGGTCGCCGAGATCGCCGTAGATCGCCGAGCTCGAGGCGAAGAGCAATTCACCAATGTTGCGCTCCTCCATGATCCTGAGGACGTTGAACGTCGTCATGAACGTATCGCGCAGATCGACTCCCGGGTCCGCGATGCCTGCTGGAATGTCGGAATTGGCCGCGAGGTGCCAGACCTCCAAAATTGGCCCGAGGTCCGCGTGCGAATCGATGCAGGATCGGAAGGCGTCGAGATCGGCGAGATCGACGACCGAAAACCGGAAGCTGTTCTTCTCGGCAAAGCGCGCGACGTTGGCGCTCGTCCCGCGGCAGAGATTGTCGAGACAGATGACCGAGTCGCCGCGCGAAAGGATGGAATCCACCAGCGTGTTGGCGATAAAGCCCGCCCCGCCGGTCACCAAAATCGTCATCGCCACACAATCCGCCCACTGAACGTGGCGCAATCAAAGCCAACGCGCGCCTCGAACCGGCGGCCTCATCGACCCGATGTCAAAACTTCTTCTGGCCCAGCAATTCGGGGTCGGCAAGGCGCCTGTGTCGAACGTACTGGGCGAGCACATGCATCATCGACTGATGGATGTCTTCGACAACTCCGTAATTGTGCGCGTCGACATGAAGATTGATGTCCGCGGCCTGCGCCGAAGCGCCGCCCTTGAACCCGGTCATCGCGATTGTTCGCACGCCGTTGGCCTTGGCCCAGGTGATCGCGTTGACGATGTTGCGGGACTCGCCGGACGAACTGATCGTGATCAGCACGTCGCCGGGTCTGGCGAGGGAGGAGAGCTGGTAGCTGAAAATGTCGTCATAGCCGATGTCGTTGGCGATCGCGGTGATCAATTCGACGGTCGCGGACAGGCTCGAGACTCTCGGCTTGATGGTCGTGTCCGTTCTGACGCCCTTGAGACAGTCGCAGGCCAGGTGATTGGCGATGGCCGCGGAGCCGCCATTGCCGCAGGAGAAGATCGCGCCATCGCGGGCGACGACGTCGAGGATCGCGTCCGCGGCGGCCTGCATCCGCTCGCGCGCGACCGCCGCCGCGGCGACACGAAAAAGGTCAAAATAGGCGTCGAGGTAGCCGCCCATGTCGTCGTAAAGTCGATCCGGAAAAAAAGCCAGGATAAGCCCCCTCGCAAAAGCGGCGTCTTGAGATATCGGTACGATGTTCTCGTTTGTTCTGATGACGACTTGAGACGCGTTTCTCAACGAAAACCGTTGAGATCCCGTTTGCAGTCAAGGAACAGCAGCGGTCTCGGACAAAACCCGTGCGGGCTGCTCGCTCCGTCCCAACACGCGCTCGAGACCGGCGCGATAAGTCTCGGCGATTGTTTTTCGCTTGAACCGGTCCAGCCCGCCGCGCTCATGAAGAGAGGCGATGGACCGCTTGAACCGCTCCTGTTCGCGCAACAGCCGGTCAACGCCGATCTCAATGTCGTCGAGGCTCGTCGGATCGCACGCGTAGCCGATTTCGTCATCGGCGAAAAATCCGTCGATGCCCCATCTCCTGGTGTGGAGCAGGGGCAGGCCGGAGAACAGCGCCTCGATAAAGACCATGCCGAAAGTCTCCCGCCGGGTCGGCATCAGGAAACCGACGTAATCGCCGAGGATCGTCGTAAATCCATCGCTCGGCAGCGGCCCCTTCAGCCTGACGTTCCTGGCTTTGGCATTCTCGACGATTTGCGAAACCTCGAACATCGTCTTGGGCGA
>CAWHZY010000015.1:0-583584 GCA_963833955.1 uncultured Alphaproteobacteria bacterium
CTTAGGGCGCCATTTCCAAGTCGCCCGCAACGGCCGGATCCTCAATCTCTAACCCCGCGTTCAGCATATTTCGCAATTCCGTCCTCACACTAACCATTTGTGCCCGAGCGGCCCCAGATGGTGTGAGCTGGATCACAGCGGCTCGGAGCATCCTCGTGCAATAGGTTAGCGGTTACTTTAGACGATCCGAATCAAAAGTCGACGGAAATTGAAAAGTCGACTAATTCGTGGAACTAAGTGCTTGCTTTAGTTAGTATTCGTGCTCATGAAAAGGCAATTGATACGTATATTGACCAAGATCAAAACTAAGGTAACTGGTAGATCTAGTGAGCAGTTATAGGCGGTTCGCTGGTGGAGGTCGTCTTTTCATTGCGGCGGCCTTGCCTAGACGTGCTCCCACGTTTGTTAAAATTGTTAAGACTAATGAATACTTTAGCTGAACGCACGAAAGGATTTTCGTTATGCTTCTATCACCATCAACTTTCGAGGTGGCGCTCGCAGAACTCAACGCTGCGGAAGACGCTTACAAACTTAAGTTAGCTATTGTTTCTGCCATAGGCAGGGAGATACTCGCCGCCACCTTACAAGACGCAAATGCGGCAATAGCAAGTGTACCGGGCGAGATACTGAACGCTCCTCCTGCCATCGCTCCTTGATTTAGGCCTAACGGGTTCCGCAAACATGGGAGTCGTTCGAGGAAGCGCGGACTGATTATGCCCGCGCCGCCCCTGAGAGGCTCCGCACTCGAGGAGAGAAGGCGTGTGCAGACAACTTCGGCGGGCTGTTCGCAGAGTGATAGGGGCTGCTGCCCATTTGGCGATGCTTGGCCTGATTGCCCAAGCCGGCAATGCACAGACCGCCTCCCAACCGCAACACACAATCATACGAAATCAGAGCACCCCTAATACAACTGAAGGAGGCCCGGGCCCTTCGGAAGGCCCTTCGGCCAATAATAGTTGTTCCGGAGTGGATCCTATTAGGTATTCTACCAGCGAGACTGTCGGCCAGTTAAATTACCTTATCTACAATAAATGCAACGCTATCAAAGACCTGCATCTTCGGTTTGAAGTCACAAAAGAGCTGACCGCCAAACATGATAACGTGGTCAACAATTGTAACGCCTCACAAGTGACCAGAAAACTGAACACTACGGATGGGATCTATATTCAATTCAATGCCTTTTCCAAAGATGCGCCCAAAGCGATGATTCAGTATATTTTTGCTGTAGTCGGAACGAAGATTACACCCCATATTCAGTATTCCGGCGGGACACCTGACAATATTGACCACGATTGGCAGCAGGATTATGACAATTCGTATGGATTAACCCTCGCTAAAGCCAACAGCCTAGCCAAAGGATTCGTCCTTTATGTTGATCTGAATACCGACGACAACGGTTACGTCACTGGCGCAACTTTTACCGTTGAGGAGCCCAGCGGGAAGAAACATGTACAGACGGCTCCTAAGGCGGGTCTGTTTCCGGTTCGCGTCTCGGAATCCCAAACCAATATTGTCAGCACCAATGGAAACTATGTCGATTTTGCGAAGGATGGCGCAGGAACGCTTTCCTACTCCTCAAAGGGCACGTTGCTCGTTGAAGGCGGTGATTACGAACACTGTGCTGCTGCATTAGGAGATTATAGTGGCGGAACTTGTGAAACATCGAACGCCAGCTATGGCAAATTAAGCGGCTGCGGTCCACTTACACAATCGATTACGGTCAAGTAGTCAACTTTTTGGATTGAGTATTGCGCGGCCCGGTTGCTCTGAAACCCTCACCGCCTTACAGCGCCGCACCCGTCGCGCAAACCGCTTGCGGCCCTCAGGCCGGTGAGGAAATGCGCTACTTGATAATGTTATTGAATAACGAAAGGGCTGTGCTTCAAGCACATTGCGCAGCCCGGTGTTTCAAATCGCCGCCATCACCTGCATCGTCAGCCAGGTCGCGACAAGCGCAGGTTTCTCCGCCCCTTCGATTTCGACGCTGACGTCATAAGTCAATTGCCATTCGCGCGCCGAGCGCGGCGTGACCGCGCGCAGCGTGAAATGCCCGCGCACCCGGCTTCCCGAGGGAACAGGTCGAACGAAGCGCACGCGGTCGAAGCCGTAATTCACGCCGTGGGCAGCGCCCTCAATTCTGGGCAGCGCGCTATAGGCCATGGCCGAGAGCAGCGAGAGGGTGAGGAAGCCATGGGCCACGGTTCCCCCAAATGCGGTTTCGGCCGCCCGCTTAGGGTCCACGTGGATGAATTGCTCGTCCTCGGTGACCTTGGCGAAGGCGTCGATCCGCGCCTGATCGACTGTGAGCCACCGGGAGACGAAATCGCGCCCGACCATGCCGGCGAGTTCGGCGGCGGGAACCCGCTTGACGTCCGCCCAATCGCTCATGCGAGATCTCCGAACATCGCGGGCGGCGCCGTGACTCCGACCCCGCCGTCCACGGGCAGGATCGCTCCCGTCGTGTAGGCGCCGCCGCGTCCCGCGAGGAAGAGAAGCGGTCCGGCAATGTCTTCCGGCCGTCCGACGCGACCCATCGGCACAGCTTTGGCGCTGCGCGCCTGTCCCGCCTCGTCGCCAATGGCAAATTTCGTCATGTTGGTCGGAAACGGCCCGGGCGCGAACGCGTTCACGGTCACTTGGCTTTCCGCCAGCTCCGCCGCAAGGATGCGGGTCAGGTGATGCACCGCGGCTTTCGAGGCGGAATAGGCCCATGCGGTTTCCGACTGCGTGACATAGCCCATGACCGAACCCATGTTGACGACGGTCGAAGGCCAGTCGCGCGTCGCCGACGCGATCAGCATCGGGGCGAGATCGCGCGTCAGCGTGAAAAGCCCGGTCACGTTGACGCTGAGCACGCGGTCCCACGCCTTCCAGGGGAAGGTTTCGAACGGTTCGCCCCAGTTCGTCCCGGCGTTGTTGACCAGGATATGCAGCGCGTCGGTGCGCTTGCGGGTCTCCGCGGCCAGAGCGGCCACGCCGGCCTCGGTGGCGACCGTGCCGCCGAAGCCCTCGCAGGGCCCGAGCGACGAAAGCTCCTGCGCCGCCTTTTCGCAAGCCTCCGCCTTGCGCGAGGCGATCAGCACCCGCGCGCCGGCGCCGAGCAGCGCCTCGGCGCAGATCCGGCCAAGACCGGTCGCCCCGCCGGTCACCAGCGCCGTGCGGCCCCGAACGGAAAAAAGCTCGTTTGCTGCGATCATGGGGTCCCCGCGCCAGTCGCGATTTGCTAAGGGACAATAGCAATTCCGTGACAAACGCCAAACCTTTTGCTGCGAATTGCCGCGAGGCCGTTTTGGTTTGAGGGGAACGAGCAATGGCTCAAGAAAAGCCGCTTCACTTTGTCGTCATGCTCGGCAGCCTGCGAAAAGGCTCGTTCAACGCGGCGATCGTGCGCGCCTTGTCGGCGCTTGCGCCGGAAGGGGTGATGATCGAGCCGCTCCCGTCGGTTGGCGACTTTCCCCTCTATAACCACGATGTTCAGCTCAGCGGCTTCCCCCCGATCGTCACCGCCACCGCGGAGGCGATCCGCAAGGCGGATGGGATCATCGTCGTCACGCCCGAATACAACCATTCCATTCCGGGCGTATTGAAAAACGCCATCGACTGGATCTCACGCTTGCCCGATCAGCCCTTCGCTGGGAAGCCGGTCGCGCTGGAGACAAGTTCGCCAAGCCTGTTCGGGGGCTTGAGAGCGCAACTGCATCTGCGCCATATGTTCGTCTATCTCGACGGGCGCGTGCTCAATAAGCCGGAGGTTATCATCCCCCAGGTCAACACGAAAATCGACGCCGCGACCGGCGAATTGACCGATTCCGCGACGCGCGGCTTTATCGCCGACCAGCTCAAGGCCTTCGCCGATTTCGTGCGCGGTTGACGGGCAATTGCGCGCCAACCACATTGCTGAACATCCCCGGAGCGCGCCGCCATGAAAGTCTCGCTCATCCAAATGAACTCGATCAGCGACAAGAGCGCCAACATCGCCGCGGCCGAGGCGCTGATCGAGCGCGCCGTCTCAGAGGAGAGCCCGGACTGGGTGCTCTTGCCGGAACAGTTCGACTGGGCCGGCGGCTCGCGCGCCGAGAAGCTCGCCGCCGCCGAGCGCCTGCCGGGCGGCCCGGCCTATGATATGGCGCGCGGCCAGGCGATCAAGCACCGCATCTTCGTCCACGCCGGCTCGATCATGGAAAAGATCGACGGCGAGGACCGCTATCACAACACGACAGTCGTCTTTGATCGCGAGGGCGAGGAGATCGCCCGCTACCGCAAGATCCATTTGTTCGACGTGATGACGCCCGACGGAACGGCATATAAGGAAAGCGCGACGGTCAAGCCGGGCGACCAGGTGGTCACTTACGATTGCGAAGGCGTCACCGTCGGCTGCTCGATCTGCTACGACCTTCGCTTTCCCGACCTCTTCCAGGCGCTCATGGAAAAAGGCGCGGAGATGATCGCGATGCCGGCCGCCTTCACCATGCAGACCGGCAAGGACCATTGGGAGGTGCTTCTGCGGGCCCGCGCGATCGAGACCGAGACATACGTGTGCGCCAGCGCCCAGACCGGTTCGTTCACGGTCGGCAACGAGCAGCGGATGACTTACGGCCATTCCCTGGTCGCCGACCCGTGGGGCCATGTGATCGCAAAAGCCTCGGAAGGCGTTGGAATCGTCTCGGCCCGGATCGACCCGGCACGGGTCAAGAAGGTGCGCGGGATGATCCCGGTCGCGGATCACAGGCGGCGCCTGTCGGAGGCGTGAGGTCGCGTCCTCTCCGTTTTTAGCCCTTCAGTCGTCGTTCGCCGGAGTCCGCCAGTTTTCCGCGGTTATCCGCGCGATGGCGTCGTTGTAGGCGTCCGCCTGGAAACGCTCCGTCTCCTCGCCGTTGGCGGCTGCGACGAACATTTCGGTCAGGACCGAACCCAGGGCATGAATGGCTTCGTGCCGAGTAAGGCCTTCCGCCATGAGTCGTTCCAACGCTCGCGGCGCTGCCGTTTCATCGCCCATCGCGATCTGAGTCTCGATCACGACATGGACGAGGGCGTGAATGTCCGGATTGGCCACCAAGACGGCGTGGCGCTGGTGGTACTCCTTCGCCTGGTGCAGGCGCTCCGCCTCGTCGAGCGCGAGCCAATGCGCTGGGTCGGGGCCGACATCGGGATCATAGCCGGTTCCGTCGTCCTCCAGCTCGTTTAGCGTGTCAAAGGCCTCTTCCGGTATGCCGAAGCCGAAACCGTCGTCGCCGAGCCGTCGTCGCAGACGGTCGATTCGCCGCCGGATCTGGGTCGGAGATTCGGTCGGCCCGGGAACGTAAAACGGCCGGCCTTCGTAACCGAACTGGAACTCGGTGTCGCAGGCGTCCGCCACGACGTCGCCGAACAGCAGCTCCACCGAAGCATAGTCAGGGTGAGGCGGCAGTCCGAGCGCGTGCGCGTAGGCGGAGGCGTCGCGCAGGAGCTTGCGCGCATAGGGCGGATCGACCGGGGTAAGGGGAGCCGCGGCTCCGGCCTCGTCGAGCATCTCCTCCAGCTCGTCTTCATCCAATTCCTGAAACATCACGTCCTTGACGCCGAGACAATAGGCGTCCACCAGAAAGCCGGCCAAAGCGAGGTCGCGCGGGCCGATTTTGCGGCTCAGGAACACCGTTCCCAGGCCAGATTCGAGTACGCTCTCCTGCATGAGGCAGGCGTGCAGGGGGGCGGCCGCGGCCCGACGGATCTCACGCGCCAGTCCGCCCCCGGCGCCCTTGTCCTCGAGCCGATGGCGCTGTTCCAGGATTTTCTTTCTCTTTGTAGCCTTCGCATGTTTGCGCTGAGCGTTTATCGAGGACACGGGGCGACCCCTTGTGGACAGAGAGGCAATCCTTGGCCTTCCGCGGCAGGATAGTGCTTCCCCTGAGGGATAAGCGATCGCGAATCGCGGTCGGCGCGGACCAAGTATAAAGCGCGCCGCGCGGCCGAGCCAGGTGCAGCTCCGACATTGCGGCGCGGCGAAGAAAGATGTCCTCAGCGGAATTTTCCGGTCGGTCAGGCGCAACCGACGACGGGCGATTTCTCCTTTCGATCGCCGACCGCGGATCTCGCGCTGCGGCCTGTGGCGCACGCGCCCCGACGTCGTTGTGACGGCCCGCAGGGCCGCAAAATTGAACGTCCGGGCGCGATAATTGTGTTTGGCCGCGAGTTGGGCGCGCGAGCTAATGCAAGCGCTTCAGGGGACTGCGCCGCAGGCGCTTTCACGTCCTATGCAGGGCGCGGATTAATGTGAGCCCAATCCCGGGAAAGCCTGCCATGCTTTCCCGACGATATCAGGCGGCCGTCGCCGCTCCGCTGGTCACGCTCGAATCAGTGACGACCGACCGAGAAAGCCGCCATGGCGAGGGGCCCGAGCGTCATCACGGCTGCGGCGATTCCGGCGATCATGTCGAGGCTCGAGAATATGGGGCCGGTTGTCGTCATCGCCATCCGGGGCGCCACCGCCAGGGGTTCCCTATAGGTGGGGGAGCCGGCCAGTCGTTCTGTCGAGGCAGGGGACACGGTTCGATTGAAGTCTGTCATGATTTTAATCCTTAAGCAGATCCGGAGTTGCTGAACCAACCGGCCTCCGAGGATTTTGTTCCTGGAGATCGGGCTGTCCGCCGATTTGCCGGAACGTTCCAAGGCAAAACGCAAAAAAATGGGTAGACGATTGATTATTATGCTTTTAGGCGCGACTGGCGCGGTCCATGACTGGCGCACCACCACGCCAAAACTGAAATTGTCGGACCCTGTTCATGGCCGAAGACGAACTCGACCTCAAAACCCTCGCCGACGACGAGCTCGTCGCGCAGATGCACGACGATCTCTACGACGGCCTCAAAGAGGAGATCGAGGAGGGGGTCCGAATTCTGCTCGATCGCGGCTGGGCGCCCTATGAGGTTTTGACCAAGGCCCTGGTCGAGGGCATGCGGATCGTCGGCATCGACTTTCGCGACGGCATTCTGTTCGTGCCGGAAGTGCTGATGTCGGCCAATGCGATGAAGGCCGGCATGGCGATCCTGCGCCCGCTTCTCGCGGCGACCGGCGCGCCGAAAATGGGCAAGATGGTGATCGGCACCGTCAAGGGCGACATCCACGACATCGGCAAGAACCTCGTCTGCATGATGATGGAAGGCGCGGGCTTCGAAGTGTTCGACCTCGGCGTCAACAACGGCGTCGACAGATATCTCGAGGCGATCGAGAAGCATCAGCCCGAGATCGTCGGCATGTCGGCGCTTTTGACCACGACGATGCCCTACATGAAAGTCATCATCGACACGCTGAAGGAGAAGGGCATCCGCAACGACCACATCGTGCTGGTCGGCGGCGCGCCGCTCAATGAAAGCTTCGCCGAGGCGATCGGCGCCGACGCCTATTGCCGCGACGCGGCAGTCACGGTCGAAACCGCGAGGGCGCTGCTGGCCCGCCGGCAGGGGACCCTGGAGGCGCACGAGAACGCGCCAGTCACGTGAGCGAGACGAAACCAAAGCCTGTTGAGATTCTGGCCGCGACCGGAGAGCGCCCCGACGAACTTTTCGCCGAAGCAAGCTACCAGCGCCGACGCGAGAGCGCGCGCAGGATTTTGGTCATCGCCTGCGGCGCCCTGGCGCGCGAAGTGCTGGCGCTTAGGCTCGACGCCATCGATGTCGCCTGCCTGCCGGCGCAGCTTCACAATTTCCCCAAGAAAATCCCGGAGGCGATGCGAGCCAAGATCCGCGCCAATCGCTCGTCTTATGACGAGATCCTCTGCCTCTACGGCGATTGCGGAACCGGCGGCGAGCTCGATCGCGTGCTCGCGGAAGAGCGGGTGAGCCGGATCGAGGGCGCGCATTGCTACGAATTCTATGCCGGGGGAGAGGCGTTCTCGGCGCTCGCCGAAGAAGAGCCGGGCACGTTCTACCTCACCGATTTTCTCGCCCGCCATTTCGAGGCGCTCGTCATTCGGGGCCTCGGGCTCGACCGCTTTCCCGAGCTGCGCGACGATTACTTCGGCAATTACCGCCGAGTGGTGCATCTGGCGCAGTTCGACGATCCCGATCTCGAGACGAAGGCCAGGGCGGCGGCCGAAAGGCTCGGCCTCGCCTATGAGCGCCGCTTCACCGGCCTCGACGGGATCCGCGCATTTCTAGAGGGCGCGACGCACAAGAAGGACGCGCCGTGGCCAGCCTGACCGTGCTTTACTGGCGTGACATTCCAAGTCAGGTCATCGTGAAAGCCGGACGTGCGGCCGCCAAGCGCCAATTGTCGGAGCGTTTCATTCGCGCCATCGACGCGGCGGCGATGCATGCCGGCGCGAAGAGCGACGACGCCTATCTTAGCCAGTGGCGGCGGGGCGAGCCCGTGCCTTGCGGCGACGACCTGGAAGCGGAAGCTGCGGCTGCGGCCGAACGACTGGAAAAAGAATACGATACGCATCGCCTGGCTGTGCTTGCGAAGCATGACGGCCGCGAGAACCCGGGGTGACGCGCGGCTAAATGACTTCATACCGGTTGATCGCTTGACCCATCGCATCGTTTTCACGCCCTCCGGCAAGCGGGGCGAGTTCGCCGAAGGCTTAAGTCTGCTCGAGGCCGCGCGCGCGCTCGGCGTCGATCTCGACTCAGTCTGCGGCGGGCGAGGCATTTGCGGCCGCTGTCAGGTCGATATCGCCGAGGGCGATTTCGCCAAGCACGCCATTCATTCGAGCCCCGATCATGTGACGCCTTCGGGAGAGGTCGAGGCCCGCTACGCCTCGAAGCGCGGAGCGTTTCCGCCGGGCCGGCGGCTCGGCTGCCAGGCCAGGATTTGCGGCGATCTCGTCATCGACGTGCCGCCCGAGAGTCAGGTCCATCGGCAGGTCATTCGCAAGCGCGCGGAGACCCATCCGATCGAGATCGATCCGGTCGTCCGCCTCTATTACGTCGAGGTCGCCGAGCCGGACATGCACGAGCCGGCGAGCGATCTTCGTCGCCTCGAGCAGGCTTTGCGCGAGCAATGGGGTATTGCCGAAACGCACGCCGATCTCGCGACGCTCGCTCGCCTGCAGAAGGCGTTGCGCGCGGGGCAATGGAAGGTCACCGTCGCGCTGCGCAAAGGCCGCGACATCGTCGCCATCATGCCGGGCTTCGCCGAGCGCGCCTTCGGCGTCGCGATCGATGTCGGCTCGACCACCATCGCCGCCCACCTCACCGATCTCATGAGCGGCGAGGTCGTCGCGGCGGTCGGGGCGATGAACCCGCAGATCCGCTTCGGCGAGGATCTGATGAGCCGCGTCTCCTACGTGATGATGAATCCGGGCGGCGACAAGGAGCTGACGCGCGCGGTGCGCGAGGCGATGGACGCCCTGATCGGCGAAGCCGCGCGCGAGGCCGGTGTGGCGCGCGCCGAAATCCTGGAAGTGACGCTGGTCGGCAATCCGATCATGCATCATCTCGTGCTTGGCCTCGACCCGACCGAGCTCGGCGGGGCGCCGTTCGCGCTTGCCATCGACGCGGCTTACGAGGCGCCCGCGCGCGAACTCGGCCTCGACGTCGCGCCAGGCGCGTTCGTCTACGCGCTGCCGTGCATCGCGGGCCACGTCGGCGCCGACACTGCAGGCGTCGTGCTCGCCGAGGGCCCGCACCTCAAGGACGAACTGACCCTTCTCGTCGATGTCGGCACCAACGCCGAGATCGTGTTCGGCAATCGCGAGCGGCTGTTCGCCTGCTCTTCCCCAACCGGCCCGGCGTTCGAGGGCGCGCAGATCTCCTGCGGCCAGCGCGCGGCGCCGGGCGCGATCGAGCGCGTACGCATCGACCGCGTGACGCTCGAGCCCAGGTTCAAGGTGATCGGCTGCGATCTCTGGTCCGACGAGCCGGGCTTCGCTGCTGCGGTCACGACGATCGGCGTCACCGGCGTTTGCGGCTCGGGGATCATCGAGGTGATCGCCGAGATGTTCCTCGCCGGGATCGTCTCGGAAGATGGCGTGATCGACGGCGAACTCGTAGGGAGAACCCCGCGCATCGAAGCGGTCGGCCGCACCTTCGCTTATGTGCTGCACGAGGGCGGCCCAAGGCTTCTCATCTATCAGACCGACGTGCGCGCGATCCAGCTTGCCAAAGCCGCGCTCTATGCCGGGGCGAAGCTGCTCATGGAGCGCGCCGGCGCTGCGCCCGAGCGCGTCACGCTCGCCGGCGCCTTCGGCAGCCACATCGATCCTCTCTATGCCATGACGCTTGGCCTCATTCCCGACTGCGATCTCGCCAAAGTGGCGAGCGCCGGCAACGCCGCTGGAACGGGCGCGCGGATCGCGCTTCTCAACCTCGCGGCGCGGGCGGAGATCGAGAGCGTCGTCCGGCGCATCGACAAGATCGAGACGGCGATCGAGCCTGACTTCCAGCGCCATTTCGTCGCCGCGATGGCGTTTCCCAACAAGGAGGACGCCTTTCCGAACCTGGCGCGGCAGATCGCGCTCCCGCCGCGCAAGGAGCCGAGTGGAGAAGGCGGCCGAAGACGAAGGCGCGCCGCTCCTGCTGCGCCGGTCTAGCGAGCGGAGCTACAACGCCCGCTTCGACGGATCCGTCATCGCGAGAAGCGAAGCGGCGATCCAGATGCCGTAGGACGCCGTACGTTGCTCTGGTCGCTTCGCATACGCGCGCGATGACGGCGCGGTTCCGTATTCGAAACTGAACTCGCCTGCCTACTGCCCGGCGATGATCCTGATCGGCGCGCCGAGGATCGTGAGCGGCAGCGAGACGACCGCGCCGACGCCGCTCACGGCGGTCTGGCCCACGTCGCTCGCCTGGTGATCTCTCGGTATTCCCCGGGCAAGAACGCTGCGCAGCTCAGGCGCGACGGTGGCCAATTGGGCGAATTTGTCGTGGTTCGTGGCGTCGGTCGCCTTGAGGTCGGTCAGGTCGATGACGGTCGCGCCCAGCGACGGCAAGCTCGTCGACATCGGGATTGTCGCCGACCCGCGTGACGCCGCCCGCGATGGTTCTGGACAGAAACAAAGCTCGATCGTCCTGGGACAGGATGATGTAGAAAGGCTTTCGCGGCTTGCCGAAGCGGCGCATCTGCGATTTGAACACGTCAATGTCGATATCGGGCGCCGCGAGAAAGACGTTGCCGATCTTATCCCGTGACTGAGATCGCCCGAAATCTTGATCTGCCGGAACGCTTCGACCGTGACCCAATTGCCCATCGAATGGGCGAGCACATTCACCTCTTCCGCGTTGCTGGCGAGCAGCAGACGGAGCGTGTGCTCGAGAGCGTCGCGCGCCGCGGTCGCGCTGTTGAGGTCGTAGACATAGGCCGTCGGCTTTCCGCGCGACGCCCAGGTGAACAGCACTGGGACGCCCGGAGCTTTCGAATCGTGCGCGAGCTGCGCCAGCCGATAGACCCCCTCGGCGAACATCGTATTGAAGCCATGAATGAACAGGAGGACCTTGCGGCTTCCCGGCGGCCGCAGCGCGAGTTGCGCGTTCAGCGCCTGGACGAACGCCTTGTCGCCATCCAGATATTTTTCGTCGTGGACGACGTAATCGACATTCGGATCGCCGGGCGGCGTCGTCGCCCATTCGATCTCGCCAAGTCTTGTGGTTCGGCGGGATCGAGACCGTGATCTCGGCATAGTCGTGGCGGTCGCCCTGTCGCCGTTGAAAAGCGTGCCCGGCCGGTCGTCGCGCTCGCGCGTCGTCGCGACAAGCAAAGTGTGGTCGACGGCGCCGGGAGGGCTCAAGGCCACGGCGCTGAGAAAGCCGGTCTCCGGCCGCGAGGCGCAGGCGACGAGGGAGAACGCGAGAAACACGAGCGCCAAAACGGAAAACGGCCGTTTCAACGGCCTGCCGCGCTCTGGAGGCTGTGGCGCCTGTCCGCGCCGCGAAGTTTTCCACCGATTGCCCCAGCCCACGCCCGTCGCCAGTGCTGACGATGCTGGGCTTGCCCCGCCGAACCTTTAAGGCAAGGCCGTCCCGATTGAAAACTGAAATACGGCTCTCGCCTCGTTTTCCTTGTTCGCGTGGATTTCATGTCACGCGTTGGCGGTCGCCTTCGCCGGTTGCTCGCCGGAGTGTTGCAATGAGCCTCTGGGCCAGAAACCCCGCTTTCAGGAAAGTGCCGGATTCGGGTATCACCGCCCGATGGCCGAGAATCGCGACCTCACCCAAGCGCAGGAACGCCTCGACGCGCTCACCGACTGGGAGCGCCGGCCGCGCAACACGATGCGCGTCGGCCTCGAGCCGATGCGGGACCTCGCCACGCGGCTCGGCGATCCGCAAAAGTCGTTTCGCGCGGTTCACGTCGCCGGCACCAAAGGCAAGGGGTCGGTCTCGGCCCTGATCGAGGCGGCGCTGGCGCATGCCGGCCTTCGCGTCGGCCGTTACGCGTCTCCTCACGTCGAACGCATTACCGAGCGGGTGAGCGTTCAGGGACACGATGTCGACGAGGCGACTCTCGCGCGGGCCCTGAATCGCGCGCTCGACGCCTACGAGGCCGCGCGCAAGGCCGGCACGGCCGCAGCCAATGCAACGTGGTTCGACCTTCTCACCGCCGCCGCCTTCATCATTTTTCCCGAAACGCAATGCGAGTGGGCGGTGATCGAAGTGGGCTTGGGCGGGCGGCTCGATTCGACCAACATCGTCGACGGCGAAATCGCAATCGTCACCAACATCGCGCTCGAGCATACGGAAATCCTGGGCCACACGCGCGCGGCGATCGCGGGCGAGAAGGTGGGGATCCTCAAGCCGGGGGCCGTGCTCATCACCACGCTTGACGCCGCTGACGAAGCCGGACGCGTTGTGCAGGCGCGAGCCGACGAGCTTGGCTCGCGGGTCAAGCGCACGCGCCTCGACGCCTCGGCGCCGATCGATCAGATCAATTTCGCGCTTGCCGCCGCCGTCCTCGGCGAGCTTCGCCGCAAGGGGGTGAGCGGGCGCTCCGGCGAGCCGGTCGGCGCGGCGCTCCTCGACAGCGACACGCGCTTGGCCGCGCGCCTCCCCGGACGCATGGAGCGCTTTGATGTCGAAATCGGGCCGCAACGCCTGCCCGTCGTCATGGACGGGGCGCATGTGCCGTTCAACATCGGCGCCGTCTTGCGCGATCTCGCGCTTGACCCCGGCCTCTCCGGCCCCTGCGTGGCGATCGTGGCGCTCGCCGTCGACAAGGACGCCGAGGGTTTCGTGGCCGAACTGGCCAAGCGCGCCTCGACCATCGTCTTCACCGATGTGCCGGGATCGAGCCGGGGCCGCTCGCCGGTCGAACTCAAGGCGCTTGCGACTTCGCTGGGGCTCGTAAGCGAGGTCGAGCCGGACGCCAAACGAGCGCTGAAGCGCGGCCTCGAGCTGGCGGCCCAAGCCAACGCCTGGCTGCTTATCACCGGCTCGCTCTATCTCATCGGGGCGCTCAGGCCCGCGATCGGCAAGGCGGCCTCAATGCCGGAAAGCGCCGTCGCTGCGCCTGTCCGCGGCCGCGACGGGTCCGGCTGATGGCGCCCAATTCCTCACTCATGGGCCCGGCGCGGTCGGCGCTTTCGACCGTCTTCGGCTTCTCGGACTTTCGTCCCGGACAGGAGGACGTCCTCGCCGCCACCTTCGCGGGCGAGGACGTGCTCGCCGTCATGCCGACGGGCAGCGGCAAGTCGCTTCTCTTCCAGCTCCCGGCGATCGTTCGCGGCGGCCTCACTTTGGTGGTTTCGCCGCTGATCGCGCTGATGCGCGACCAGGTCGCCCAGTTGCGCGAGGCCGGCGTCGAGGCGGCGAGCCTCAATTCCTCTTCCGATCCGGACGAACGGCGAGGGATCGCGCGCGGTCTCGACGAGCGTTCGCTGCGGCTTCTTTATGTCGCGCCCGAACGGCTTCTGCGCGACGACACGATCGCCGCCTTGAGGAAGGCCAAGGTCGATCTTCTCGCCATCGACGAAGCGCATTGCGTCTCGCAATGGGGTCACGATTTCCGCCCCGAATATCTGCGCCTGCGCGAGGTCGCGGAAGCGCTTGCCTGGCGTCCAGATGATCGCGGTGACCGCGACCGCGGACGAGCCGACGCGGGCTGAAATCGCCAAGAAGCTGTTCGTCCGCCGTCCCAGAATTTTCGTGCGCTCGTTCGATCGCCCGAACCTGTTTCTGGCCATGCGGCCGAAAGCGGACGCCACCCGCCAGCTCCTCGACCGGCTCGACGCGCACCGGGGCGAAGCGGGCATCGTCTATTGCGCGTCACGGCGCCGGACGGAGGAGCTCGCGGCCGAATTCGCGCGCGCCGGCCGGCGCGCGCTCCCCTATCACGCCGGGCTCGATCATGACGTTCGCGCCCGCAACCAGGACGCCTTTCAGCGCGAGGACGATTGCATCGTCTGCGCGACCGTCGCCTTCGGCATGGGGATCGACAAGCCCGACGTCCGCTTCGTCTTTCACGCCGACATGCCCTCGTCGATCGAGGCCTATTATCAGGAGATCGGCCGCGCCGGCCGCGACGGCCTGCCCGCCGACACGTTCACGCTTTATGGCGCGGGCGACATCGAGCTCAGGCGGCGCCAGATTCTCGAGAGCGCCGCGCCCGAGGAGCGCAAGCGCGTCGAGACGATGAAGCTCGACGATCTCGTGGCGCTTTGCGAAACGGCGCGCTGCCGCCGCCAGACGCTTCTCGCCATGTTCGGCGAGGATTCGGGCCCGTGCGGGCATTGCGACGTCTGCCAGGGCGGGGTCCGGCTGATCGACGGGCGGGTCGAGGCGCAGAAGGCGATGTCGGCAATTTTGCGCACCTCGGGGCGATTCTTTTTCGGCCATCTGGCGAATATCCTGTCCGGCAAGGCCACCGAAACGGTTCTGCGCCACGGCCACGAGGGGCTGAAAACCTTCGGCGCGGGCAAGGATCGCGCGCCCGCCGAGTGGCGCGGCGTGCTCAGGCAATTGCAATCGGGCGGCCTGATCGGGCGCGACGGCGAGGACCGCGACCGGCTGACGCTCACGGAAGAGGGCAGGCGGGTGCTGCGCGGCGATATCCCGTTCGCCCTGCGCGAGGATGTGGTGAACCCGAAAGCGCGCCGGCGCCGCGTCGCCGAGGCCGTCGCGGCGGGCGATGCGGATGCCGAGCTCCTAGCCGCGCTCAAGGCCCTGCGCGGCGCGATCGCGTCGGCGCAGAAGCAGCCAGCCTATGTCATTTTCCCCGATCGGACGCTGATCGAAATCGCCAAGCGGCGGCCCAGAAGCCTTGACGAACTGGCGGGCGTTCATGGCGTCGGCGCGGTCAAGCTGCAAAAATACGGGCCGGCCTTTCTGGCGGTGATCCGGGAGCCTCGCGGGGACTGAGCGGCTGGCGTCGAGGCTGATGCCGATCGCGTCTGGGGGTCGACTACCTCGCCATAACCGGCAGTAATCGTAACTCTGCTCCACGTTCACTGACGCGACCGTCCGGGCTGAGGGACGAGGAAGCTCAAGGAACTGATTCTCATGACAAAAGCGCGGCCGAACTGCGGCAATAAGAAAGAAGTTGTCATTAAGCCGTTGAAATAGCAGCGATCCACTGCCTTGCTGCGGCTAAATAACCTATCTAAATGCTAATTTGCACCCCAATGCCCTACTGAGCACGCCGCAAAACTTGAGCGCTTGGAGACGCCCGGTTTCCCTCGATTTTTTCCGTTCGCTGGGGAAAAGCGTGCCCTTTGTTTACAACAGCCCTCGACGCAGGCCGGCGCGCTTCGCATAATTCGCATTGGAAAGCAGCAAGGCGCCGTCTGATCGCCGAAAACGCCTTGCTCTCTTCCGGCGAGGGCTACGCCCCCCTGAAGGGACGCAGGTGCTGACAACATCTGCGTCCCCGAAGCGCCCCAAATTGGGCCTCCTTGCGAGCCCACGTCAAGACATTGGCTAGCGTGCAGTGCTATAAAAAAAGGTTTTCCCCGCTGCCGCGAGTTGCTCAACGGGACGCGTGTAGAAAACCATCGTCCCGTGGAATCACGCTCACGGTCTACTCAATCCCTACTTTCCTGCCCGAGTTCGACTTCGGTGAGATTACGGTGACAGTTTACTCAATCCCTAATCGAACGCTGACGCCTGACAGGCGCCAACGACAACATTGCGACGGTCGCTCCGGCCTCAGCGCCGGCGAGCCAATCGGGAAGGGCCAAGCCTCTTCTCTGCCTCACCCCTTTGTGACTTGACAACCCTGATTGTCGCAATGTTCCTTTTGTCTGTTGCCTTCCATCTCACCTGCTGACGGGGATTCATCATGAATTCGCGAATCATGATTAGCGCGGGCGCATTGGCGCTCGCGGCGGGTCTGGTTGTTTCGGCGCCGGCGCAGGCCGCGCTTACGCTCATCGTCGCCGCGGGCGGTGGCGGCGCCGCCGGGGCTTTCGCGGACGGCGGCGGCGGCCAGATCGTCACATCCGGCGGTGACGGATCGTCTGGCGGCGGCGCAGGCGGAACGGATGGCTCCGGCGGCGGCGGGGGCGCCGGCAACAGTGACTAGGCGGCGGCGGCGGGGGCGCCGGCTGGTTGAGCGCGGGCGGCGCCGGCGCCGGCGCCAACTTCGGCCCCGGGGGCTCGACCTCTCCGACCTTCGCCGGCGGCGCGGGCGCTTTGGCGGCGCGGGCGGCTTTGGCGGCGGAGGCGGCGGAGGCGGCAATGGCGGCGGCGGCGGCGGCGGCTATTCCGGCGGTGGCGGCGGCGGCTTCAGCGGCGCGGGAGGCGGCGGCGGCTCATACGTCAATCCTGCGCTGAGGGACGTCCTGGAGACTCCCAGCGTTAATGGCAGGCAATGGTTTAGTTCAGGTCGGACTGACCTATTTCACCTATACCGGAGGCGTCCAGGAATACACCATTCCGCAAACGGCCTTCTACTTCGTCGCCGCGTTCGGCGCGCAGGGCGGCAGCAGCGGCTCTTCAATTTCTTCCCCGGCGGCTTAGGGGCCGGCGTGGGCGGCGAGGTCTATCTGCCTGAGGGAACTGACCTCGACATCGTGGTTGGCGGCACCGCGACGACGATTCGGTTTCGCCCGGCGGGGGCGGCGGCAGCTTCGTGTGGGACCCCATCGCCATTCCCCCGCAGCCGGCGGTTCCCGAGCCCTCGAGCTGGGCGATGATGCTGATTGGCTTCGCCGGCCTCGGCTACGCGGGCTACCGGCGGGGGCGAGGCGAACGGCTCGCCTCTGCGCCGGGCCTCCCGTCGAAAATGCTTTAACAAGCTCGCTCTTATAGCGACACCTGTTGATGGACATGGGCCGAGCCGTCATGGCCGGGATTACGGTGACGGGGATTACGGTGACAGTTTACTCAATCCCCAATTGAACGCTGACGCCTGACCGGCGCCAACGACAACATTGCGACGATCGCTCCGGCCTCAGCGCCGGCGGGCCATTTGACCATCTATCCGACAATGTCTTGCCCAGCTGCCCGGAGCTTGGTATTGTTTTTCAGAAATCTCGACCAGCCCGGTTCACGGCGCAATCGGCGAAATGAAAAATGGAGCTAAGCCATTGGAAACAAACAACCCGTGAAAACGGCGAAACGAAACCGGCGTTAAGCCACTGAAAACAAACAATCTCGCGAAATGACTGATTCGGCGCTCGTAAGGATTCCAACGGCTTACGTGGCGCGATGCGAAACGATTGGTTTCGCTTCGCGAAATGACCGTTTCGTTTTGGCTGCTTTTCGGCTCCGTCGAGGCCTCAGGCGAGACTTTCCGCGGGCAGCGCTTCCTCATCCCTCTCGGCCTGTTGAAGAAAATAACTGTAAACACATGTGAAATACTTCGGTGGAGCTTCATAATGGCGCCGAACTCCACGGACCTCATCGTGAGGCGCGAAGCGAAGCTTCGCGTCTCGAAGGATGATGAGGCACGAGGGGTTTGGGCCGCGTAAAAGAGTTGCACAAAAGCGCACCTAAGCCATTGAAATCGTTGGCAGTCGCGTAACTTGGTGCGCGGGGGCGTCCGGTCGCCCGCGTCCTTCGACGCTTCCGGTCCATTCGCCGGGGTTGCGCAGGCCGCTCGCCTCACTATAGCTGCGCCGCTCAATTTCCTACCCCAACCGAAAGGCGCCAGTCCCGTGGCCTTCCTCGCCGACGTCCTCTCTCGCGTTAAGCCATCCGCGACCATCGCGATGACGCAGAAGGCGCGCGACCTCAAAGCCAAAGGACGGGAAGTGATCTCGCTTTCGGTCGGGGAGCCGGATTTCGACACGCCCGACAACATCAAGCAGGCGGCGATCAAGGCGATCGAGCGCGGCGAGACCAAGTATCCGCCCGTGCTCGGCATTCCGCCCTTGCGCGAGGCGATCGCGGCCAAGTTCAGCCGTGAGAACGGCCTCGACTACAAGGCGACCGACACGATCGTCGCGACCGGGGGAAAACAGATCCTCTACAACGCCTTCCTCGTCACCATGAACGAGGGCGACGAGGTCATCATCCCCGCGCCCTATTGGGTGAGCTATCCGGAAATGGTGGCGATCAACCGCGGCACGCCGGTCATCGTGCCGACCACGATCGAGAACGGGTTCAAGCTGCAAGGCGGCGGACCTCGAGCGCGCGATCACGCCGCGCACCAAGTGGCTCGTGCTCAACTCGCCGTCGAACCCGTCGGGCGCGGCCTATACGGAGAGCGAGCTGAAAGAGCTCACCGACGTCTTGATGCGCCATCCCCATGTTTGGGTGCTGACCGACGACATGTACGAGCATCTCGTCTACGGCGACTTCAAGTTCACGACGCCGGCGCAGATCGAGCCGGGCCTGAAGGCCCGCACGCTCACCATGAACGGCGTCTCGAAATCCTACGCCATGACCGGCTGGCGCATCGGCTATGCCGCGGGCCCGATCCGAGCTCATCAAGGCCATGGACATGGTGCAGGGGCAGCAGACCTCGGGCGCCTGCACGATCGCGCAATGGGCGTCGGTCGAGGCGCTGAACGGCCCGCAGGACTTCATGCCCGTGCGCCGCAAGGCGTTCGAGGAGCGGCGCGATCTCGTCGTGTCGATGCTCGGCCAGGCGAAGCATTTGCAGTGCCCGAAGCCGGAAGGCGCGTTCTACGTCTATCCGTCCTGCGCCGGCGCGATCGGGAGGAAAGCGCCGTCAGGGAAAATGATCGAGACCGACGAGGACTTCGTCACCGAGCTTCTGGACGCGGAGGGCGTCGCCGTCGTGCACGGAACCGCTTTCGGCCAGGGGCCGAACTTCCGCGTCTCCTACGCGACGTCGCTCGAGCAACTTGAGAAGGCGTGCAAGAAGATCCAGAAGTTCACCGCCGAATTGAGGTGAATTAGCGGCGTCTCTCGACGGGCCACGCGGGGGGAGGCGCGAGGGCGCGCCGCCCGAGGCCGCCCGCGATTTGCTTCTCAGGCGTGTCGAGCGCCTGACGGCGCGGCGGCGCCTGCTCGACGCTGGCGTTCCGATCGCCAGCGTCGGGAACAGCCGAACGCAAATCGCCCCGCTCGAGCCGCTGAGCCGCTGGCGCGGAGTTGGCGCGTGGAGCCCAGCGCGCCATTGCGGCGGTCGCCGCGTCCGCAATCGTTGCTTGAGCGAGCGGCGCCGCGGATCAATTCGCCGCGCATTGGGTCGAAAGCCCCTCAATTCGCTGAAAGACGCGTTCAGAATGCGCCCGACGCGCAACATCTCCGGCAAATCCGCCTGCGAAACACAGCTTTAACACATTTTCCGCTTGCGCGTGCGCACGGAGCGCCGCTTAAGTGTGGCGGGGGAGTGACGTTCTCTGGCTCAATGCCAGGCGAAAATCAGGCCGGATCATGCGCATCAACGTCTGGAAATTGAGCTTGCTCGTCCTTCGAGGACTTCGCGCGACACGGACGGCTTCGCAAGCGCGCGGGATTTCGTTGGCCGCCATCGCCGCCGCCGCGGGAGCGACTGCCTTCTCCCTTCCTGCCCAAGCCTTCACCTGCGGAAATTCGTTTACCGGGGCCGGGACTATCCCCGGCGGCGCAGAAGGCGCCTCCGACAATGGCTTCCCGACGGCCACGGCCTGTGGCTCGAATGCCGACGCCAATGGCGCCGGAGCGACCGCGACGGGCGCGAACGCCACGGCGACGGGCACCTACGCCACCACGAGCGGCTTCAACTCCTCCGCCAGCGGGACACAGGCGACCGCGACAGGCGACGCCAGCAGCGCCTCAGGCGATTACGCCGGCGCTTTCGGGGCATTCTCCAACGCCGCCGGCCTCGAGGCCACCGCGGCCGGCGCCGGAAGCGTCGCAACGGGCAATTTCGCCGGCGCCTTCGGCGCGTTCTCCAACGCGGCGGGCAACGAGGCGACCGCCGCAGGCGCGGCCGCCGCCGCGAATGGGAACTCCGCCAGCGCCTTCGGCGAGGGAGCGAGCGCGGCCGGCGTGGCCGCGACCGCGGTCGGAGCGACCAGCGCCGCGACCGGCGCAAGCGCCAGCGCCTTCGGACAGGCGGCGAACGCGGCCGGCGCGGCCGCGACCGCGGTCGGAGCGACCAGCGCCGCGATCGGCGCAAGCGCCAGCGCCTTCGGCCAGGCGGCGAACGCGGCCGGAACCAACGCGACCGCGGTCGGCGTGGCGAGCGCCGCGACCGGCGCCAGCGCCAGCGCCTTCGGCCAGGCGGCGAACGCGGCCGGAACCAACGCCACCGCGGTCGGCGTGGCGAGCGCCGCGACCGGCCCCAGCGCCAGCGCCTTCGGCCAGGCGGCGAACGCGGCCGGAACCAACGCCACCGCGGTCGGCGTGGCGAGCGCCGCGACCGGGGCGAGCGCCAGCGCCTTCGGCCAGGCGGCGAATGCGGCCGGAACCAACGCGACCGCGGTCGGCGTGGCGAGCGCCGCGACCGGCGCCAGCGCCAGCGCCTTCGGTCAGGGGGCGAACGCCATCGGAACGAACGCGACCGCGACCGGCGTCGGCAGCGTGGCCAACGGGAGCGGCGCCACGGCGACCGGAGAATTCAGCAACGCGACCGGCGTCAACGCGAGCGCCTTCGGCCAACTCGCCAATGCGAATGGCACGGCGGCGACGGCGAGCGGCGCGTTCAGCAACGCCACTGGCGTCCAGGCCACCGCCACCGGCTACGGGGCGTCCGCCAACGGCGCGAATGCGACCGCGACGGGGGCGCAGAGCGTCGCCCACGGCGCGACGGCGACGGCATACGGCCAGGGCGCCGCCGCAATCGACGACCAGGCGACCGCGATCGGTCAAGGGGCGAGGGCGACCCGAATCGGAGCGACCGCGATCGGTCAGGGCGCCCTCGCCTCCGCGGACCCCACCACCGCCGTCGGCACGGGCGCGCAGGCGCTTTCCAACAACGCCTCGGCGTTCGGCGCCGGGGCGACCGCGGGCGTCGCTCCAGGCTTCGGCGACAACGCCACGGCGATCGGCCAGGGCGCCCTCGCGACCGGAGCCAACTCGACCGCCCTCGGCCGCGGCGCCTCGACCAATGGCTTCGCCGGCTCGACCGCGATCGGCGCAGGCGCGGTCAGCACGGCGCCGAATCAGGTCACTTTGGGGACTTCGGCGACGACGCTCGCCGTGCCCGGCGTCACGTCGGCGGCCAGCGCCGCCGCCCAGACCGGCGTCACCAAATTCATAAGCACCGACGCGCAAGGTCACGCCGCCGCGTCGGCTTACGGCCCGCAGGACGTCGCCGCGCTCAGCGCCGGTATCGGGGGAATGGAGCAGAACGTCGCCGGGCTGCAGCAGAGCGTGAACGCCATGCAGCAATCGATTCCGCGCGCCTATGAAGGGACGGCGATCGCGATCGCGCTTGGCGGCTCCGCCCTGCCGGATAACAAGAGATATGCTATTACCGCCAACGTGGGCACGTTCCGCGGCGAGTCCGCTTTCGGCGGATCGGCGCAACTCCGCGTCAGCGACAACCTTGTCCTCAACGCCGGAATCGGCGCAGGTTTTCGCGAGGGAGGGGTCGGCGCGCGCGTGGGCGCGACGTGGGCATGGTGAAATCGAAGCCGGGTCTCAGGCTCCTCGTCCTTGCCGCCATCCTGGCGGGTGCGGCGGCGCCGGCCGGCGCTGCGGAGCAGCAGCCGAAGCCTGCCCGCATCGACCGGAACGGCGTCCTGATCCTGGTGCGCTCGACGCTGATCGCCCTCGATCAGGCGAACAAGACCGGGAATTACACCGTGCTGCGCGATCTGGGCGCCCCGGCCTTCCAGGCGAACAGCGCGGCGCGGCTCGGCGAAATCTTCGCCGGCCTCCGTCACGAGTTCCTCGACCTTTCGGGGGTCGCGGTGCTCGATCCGGAATTGACGCTTTTGCCGCAGATCGACGCCGAGGGCATGATGCGCATGACGGGCTTCTTCCCCTCGGCGCCGGCGCAGATCAATTTCGATCTCGTCTACGCGCCGGTCAACGGGCAGTGGCGGCTCTTCGCCATCACGGTGGGGCTCGGTCAGACCGCCCCCGCCGCCCCTGCCGCGCCTGCCCCGCCCACGCAGGCCGAGAAGCCCGCGCAATCCGAGAAGAAGACGCACACGAAGCGAGTGATGCGAGAGCCGAGCGATCGCTTCGTCCGCCGCCGGATAACTGAAGCCTTCGTCGTCGCTCCTTCGAGTCCACCTGACCCGCGCGATCGCCGCGCGCGCCCGATTCACCCCATCCGCCGCTCGAGCTCACCCAATACCCGGTAGCACGGCAGCACCTGCGCGACGCTGGCGTTGGGTTCGCGGCCTTCGCGGATCGCGGCGAAGAACTCGCGGTCCTGCAATTCGATGCCGTTCATGCTGACGTCGACATGGGCGACGTCGATCTTCTCGTCCTTGCCGTTGAAGAGATCGTCGTAGCGGGCGATGTAGGTCGCGGTGTCGCCGATGTAGCGGAAGAACGTGCCGAGCGGCCCTTCGTTGTTGAACGACAGCGACAAAGTGCAGATCGCGCCGTTCTCGGCCTTGAGCTGGATGCTCATGTCCATGGCGATGCCGAGCGTCGGGTGGATCGGTCCCTGCAGCGCGTTGGCCTTCACGATTGGCGAGCGGCACTGGTAGGCGAAGAGGTCGACCGTGTGCGCTGCGTGATGCCAGAGCAGATGATCGGTCCAGGAGCGCGGCGCCCCAAGCGCGTTCATGTTGGTGCGGCGGAAGAAGAACGTCTGCACGTCCATCTGCTGGATATGGAACTCGTCTTTCAGAATGCGCTGGCGCACGAACTGATGGCTCGGGTTGAAGCGGCGGGTGTGGCCGACCATGGCGACGAGCCCGCTTCTCTTCTGCGCCGCGACCACCGCTTCGGCGTCCTTCAAGCTGTCGGCGAGCGGAATCTCGATCTGCACATGCTTGCCGGCCTCGAGGCACTGAAGCGCCTGCGCGGCGTGCATCTGCGTCGGCGTCGCCAGGATGACCGCATCGAGCCCCGGCAGCTTGAGGGTTTCGGCCAGATCGGTCGTGACATGGCCGACGCCATATTTCGCCGCCGCCTCTTTGGTCTTGTCGAGCTCGCGGCCGATGAGCGAGATCGTCTCGACCCCGTCGATCAGCTTGATCGCGTCGAGGTGTCGGAGGCCAAAGGCGCCGGCGCCGGCAAGCGCGACTTTGAGTGTCTTGGGCATTGGCGTCTCCAAAGGCGAGAGGTCAACTCGGGCCGTCATTGCGAGGAGCGCAGCGACGACGCAATCCAGAGAACGTGTGCGCCCTGCGTTCCCCTGGATTGCTTAGCTTGCGCTCGCAATGACGATCCGGGCTGACCGAAAGATGCGCTATTGAGCGTTCTCCAGAATGAGATGACCGACAGCCGTGTTGGACGCCGGCACATGATAGAAGCGGTGCGCGACTTTCGGCTTTGGCCCACCCGCGACGACATCCGCCATCGCGCCCCGCGCCACCAGCCACATCACGAGTTCGATGCCTTCGGATCCGGCCTCGCGGACGTATTCGATGTTCGGCGTCTTCGACAAGCCCTCGGGATCGTCGATCAGCCGGTCGAGGAAAGCGTTGTCCCACGCCTTGTTGATGAGCCCGGCGCGCGGCCCCTGGAGCTGATGGCTCATGCCGCCCGTGCCCCAGATATGGACGTTGATGTCTTGCGGGATAGCTCATGATCGCGCGTCCGATCGCGCGGCCGAGCGCGAGGCATCGGGCGCCCGAGGGCACCGGATGCTGCACGACATTGACGGCGAAGGGGATGATCCTGCACGGCCATTCCTTGACCTCGCCGAAGACGCAAGAGAGCGGCACGGTCAGACCGTGGTCGACGTCGATCTCGTTGACCATGGTCAGGTCGAAATCCTGCTGGATCACTTCCGAGGCGATATGGGAGGCAAGCTCCGGGTCGCCGATGACTTTCGGCACGGGACGCGCGCCGTAGCCTTCGTCGGCGGGATTGAATTCCGGCCCGGTCATGATCGCGAAGGTCGGGATCATCGCGAGAGAGAAGGCGGTGGCGTGATCGTTGTAGACGGCGAGGATCACGTCGGGCTTGTGCGCCTTCATCCAATCTTTATCGAAATCATATCCGGCGAAGACCGGCTTCCAATAATCTTCCGTGTGTCTTGCCGAGGTCGAAGGCGGCGCCGACGGCGGGAATGTGCGACGTGTAGAGGGAAGCGGTGATGCGGGCCATGTTCAAGCGTCCTTGCGCGGGCGCTGGGCGTCCCCGTGCTCGCCGATCTTGCGGTTTCCCTCGATGTTGCGTCCGCCCTTGATCATCATGTCGCGGTATTCCTGCTCGGTCATGCCGGTCATGGAGCCCGCCATCTGCTGAAAGCTCTTGCCGTCGGTCGCGCCGATCTTGGCGAGGAAATAGATGTTGCCGCCGAGTTCGATGCAGCGGTTGAGGTCGCGCGCGAGCACGGCCTGCTTCTGCTCCTCGCTCATCTTCCATTCGTCGAGATAGAGCCGTTCGTCGGCCTTGAAGCGGGCGCGGTTGTCGGCCTTCATCAAGGACATGCAGAACTGGTTGAGCCAATAGCCCTTGCGCGACTGCTCGGCGTCGAAAACGGTCGTGCCGGGAATCTCGGTGAATTCTTTGTCGAGGGCCATGATTCAGCGTGTCCTCTGCTTAAGGCCAATAGAGCCGCTTCGGATTGTCGACCAGGAGCAGATCCTGGAGATCGGGCGCGGTCGCGATATGGGGGATGAAGTCGACCAGAAGTCCGTCGTCGGGCATGTGGCCCTTGAGGTTCGGATGTGGCCAATCCGTGCCCCACAAGACGCGATCCGGAAATTCCTCGACCACCTTGCGCGCGAACGGGACGACGTCGCGATAGGGGTTGCGCTCGCCGTTCAGCGCCGGCGGACCGGAGACCGACAGGCGTTCCGGACAGCTGACCTTGCACCAGACGTTCTCGTAATCGTCCATGAATTTGAGAAAGCGCCTAAATTCCGGACCGTCGACAGGCTTCGTCACGTCCGGCCGGCCCATGTGGTCGACAACGATGGTCGCCGGCAGCCCGGAGAAGAAACTCTCAAGTTCGGGCAGGTCCGCCGCCTCGAAATAAACCACGATATGCCAATCGCGCTCGACGACGCGCTCGGTGATTGCCTTGAGTTCGTCCATCGGCGTGAAGTCGACCAGCCGCTTGATGAAATTGAAGCGTACGCCGCGCACGCCGGCCTCATGCAGGCGCTTCAATTCAGCGTCGGTCACGTCGCGCCGCACCGTCGCGATTCCGCGCGCCCGGCCCTCGCTTGAGAGAAGCGCGTCGACCATCGCGCTATTGTCGGCGCCATGACAGGTCGCCTGCACGATGACGTTGCGATCGAAACCGAGACGATCGCGCAACGCGAACAATTGCGCCTTGCTGGCGTCGCAGGGGGTGTATTTGCGTTCCGGCGCGTAAGGGAACTCCGCGCCGGGTCCGAACACATGGCAATGCGCGTCGACGGCGCCGCGCGGAAGCGCAAAGCTTGGGCGACTCGGCCCCTCGTACCAGTCGAGCCAGCCCTTGGTCTTCTCGAACGGCCCGCTGACGGGTTTGCCGGCGTTTTTCAAAGCGCCTTCAGTCGACATATTTCAGCCCCGCCTTTTCGAGCGGCTCGCGCATCTTGTACATGTCGAGACCGAGCACGCCGGCGGCGAGCTTTGCGCGCTTGTCGCCTTCGTTGGCCTCGCGCGCTTTCGCCGCCTCGGCGGTCCTGCTCGCCCATTCGGCCGGCACGACCACCACCCCGTCGTCGTCGGCGACGATCGCGTCGCCCGGGTTGACCGCCGCGCCCGCGCAGACGATGGGGATATTGACCGAGCCCAAGGTCGCCTTGACCGTGCCCTTGGCGCTGATGCACTTGCTCCAGACGGGAAAGCCCATCTCGGTCAGCGTCTTCACGTCGCGCACGCCAGCGTCAATGATGAGCGCCCTGGCGCCGCGCGCCATGAAGCTCGTGGCCAGAAGATCGCCGAAATAGCCGTCGGTGCACTCGGCGGTGATCGCGGCGACGACGATGTCGCCCGGCTCGATCTGCTCCGCGGCCACATGCATCATCCAATTGTCGCCCGGGTGGAGGAGCACCGTGACCGCCGTTCCGGAGACGAGCGCGCCCGGATAGATCGGCCGCATATAGGGCTTCATCAGCCCGACCCGACCCATCGCCTCGTGCACGGTCGCAACGCCGTAGCGCCCGAGCGCCTCGACGGCGGCGCGTTCCGCGCGCCTGATCTTGCGCCTGACGACGCCGAGTTCGGTCATCATCTCTCCTCCCGCCCCCGCGTGCTGCGCCTCGCGGAGGCGCGGATCGACCCGTGGACTTCATAGTCCTGATGTCGAGTGAGGCGCAACGCTAGCGGTCAGGACATGCGAATTCGGGCGATACCCGTGCGAAATGCGGTGGAAATTCACCTGTATTCAATGCCCAGCCGGCCATTTGGCTGTCCTATCGGCGTCGCCGGAGCCGATCTACGACGAAGCGGTGAGGTTTGGGCGGCGCGGTCGGAGGCGGGGCGCGAACTCGCGGGTTCAAAACCCAAGCGCCTCTGACTTGAACGCTTTGGGCGGATGACGACGTCGCGCTGGACAGAGCCTTCGAGCCCGTAGCGCACCGATCGTGCCATGCTGGCGTCTCCCGGACAACGCGAGACCGCGACAAACCTTCGTGTCGAGAGGATACACGCTGGTGGCTCAGAATGCGCGCCCCTTCAGTCGAAATGATTGTGTTTCGGCCGCGGGCGCTTTGTGTAGAAGCAATGAGCCCGAGGCTGAACAATCCGAGGACGATGAGCGACGGTGACGGCGCGTTCCGCTGGCCCGGCCTTCGCCACCGAGCGGCAGGTATGGTCCGCGGAAAATTTCAAGAGACGAGGTGGAGGAGAAAATAAGTTTGCATTGTTCCCTGGCCTTTGACCTCGATCTGCTCTCGCGGCTCGAAGCGCCCCGCGTCGCCTGCCGCGCGCATGAACGTTTCGGACACATGGATACGTCCTGGCAGGCCGTGAGACTCCATACGGCTGGCGATGTTCACGCTGTCGCCCCAAAGGTCGTAGGAAAACTTGTTTTCCCCGATCACGCCCGCGACGACCGGACCCGCGTGAATGCCGATCCGCAGGCGCAGGTCCGGATAAAGGGAAGACACCTCGTTGAGGTGCGCTTGCATGGCTAAAGCCATTTCGATGGCCGCCAAGGCGTGGTCAGCTCGGGGCTCCGGAAGGCCCGCTACAACCATGTAAGCGTCGCCGATGGTCTTGATCTTCTCCAGGCCAAGGCGCTTGGCGGCGCGGTCAAAGCCGAGAAAAATCGCGTTCAACATTTCAACGAGGCCGCTCGCGTCCATGAGTCGAGACATCTCGGTGAACCCGACCAAATCGGCGAACACTATGCTGACTTCCGGAATGCGATCCGCGATTAAGTGCGTCGAGCTTTTCAACCGCTCTGCGATGGGTCTGGGAAGGATGTTCAAGAGAAGCGCTTCTGAACGCGCCGCCTCCCTGTCCAAGGCTTGCTGCGTCGAGTTCAGAAGCGCGCGGTTGTAGTAGGCGAACCCAATCGTCAATGCGATCAGACTATAAACAGACGTGTTCTTGACCGAGGCGAGAAAAGGCTCAAGGGCTGCGTCGCCTTCAAGAAATCCTTGCCGGCCAGAAGCGTACCAGCCTTCCAGTCCGACAAAGAGGCAAAGACCAAACAAAGTTATCCATATGAGTACGTACAATGACCTGACGTAGTAAAAACTAATGAGAATACCGGCAAGCAGCAGCAAATGGTTCCAAGACGCGTGCCCAAGGTACAAGGCGTTGAAGGTCACCGTGCACATGGAGACCATTACCGCATACAACTGCGCGGTCCGATACAGGCCACAGCCGTTCAGCACGGGGACAAGGCATAGTCCAAGCGCGCAGGCCACAGACGAAAGAATGATGCTGCGCACTGCGGGCAAAAACGGCAAGGCCGTCGGAATCACCAGAAGCACCCATGCAATCGTAACCATGGCAACTATGTTGCAGGCTTTGACGAAGCGCGCCTCGCGTGCGGGCATCTGCGGATGAACGCCTGCGTCGATGATCGTTTTCAAGAATTCGCTTCATTCGACCCAACTTTTCCGGGGCAGATCGGGAACGGCTTGTGTGTCTACCCTACGCCCAGGCGCGCCCGCCATCGCACGCTGTGATCCGCCGCCCTAATCGGGTTGGGTCGGCTGACAAGCCGCACCGGGGTCGGAGGTGAAGCGGACATTGCAAGACCCCTGGCTTAGATGTCGCAATTGGGCTGATTCCGCTCTTTTCCGGGGCAGCGCCGGAACGCTCAGAGTCCTTGCGAAAGCGGACCTTTCCTGTATCGGCCTGGCGCCGCCTTAGTCCAACGAGTTCGCGGCGTTCTGCAGGACATTCTCCAGATTTTCGTCGAGCGCCCGAGCAACACTATTCACTCTTTCGTCGCCAAACTGTCCGAAGGTCGAAACCGGCCGATCATATTCAAATGCAACGCCACCCTCGGGGCTTTCCAGAAGCAGGACCCGAACGGGAGCATAGAGAGCAGCTGAGAGCTTATGTCGGGTCATCAGCGAGGCGGTGAGCGGGTTGCCAATATCATATTGAATGGCCTGCTGCTTCAATCCGGCAATTGCCAAAAGCGCGCCGTGGTCCCGGCTTGCAAAGATCGAGAGCGTGGCCGCAGCCTCAAGTTCTTGTCGCGCCCTATCAGTCAAGCCAAAACGGAGCAGCGTCCAGAATCCGTCGTCAAGGCGTGGAACAAGCGCTTCGAGCGCTGCTCTGACCGCGGCGAAAGTCTTGCCTGACCGGATTGTGAGATGTTCGATGGTTACTCTTTCTACGGATGTATTGCCACTGACCACTGGAATATCTCCTAATCGCTTGAGTTCGTGAGGGATCAGGCGTCACGCATCCAGGAAAAGGGCAGCGTGGGCCAGGAACAGGTCCGGATACTGGTAGAAGGGCGCGTGGCTGGAATCCGGGTAGACGATGAGCTGCGCATTCGGCAGGTGCTGCTGTAGCGTGAAGCCGTTGATCGGGGGAACGATCAGATCGTTGCTGCCATGGACCACAAGCACCGGGTGCTTGATGTCCGCCAGATAATCCCACACGCCGTCGGTTTTCTCGTTCGACTTGATGATCGCCTGGTACTGCGCGGCCGCGGACGCTTCGGTGACCTCCGGGACGCGATCCTGGCGACGGAACTTGCGTTCGAGATACTTCAATCCGGCCGCTCGGCCGGCCGTATTGGGCAGGAAGTGCGCGGCGATCCAAACATGTTCGGGCGTATCGTAGGTGGCCGAGAAGATGTCCGCGGATTTGCTGGCCGGTCGTGTCGGCGCCGCGCGGCCCGGCGCCAACGAGGATCAGCTTGCGCACAAGGTCGGACGCCTGCACGGCGATCTCTTGGGCGACCTGGCCGCCGATTGAATAGCCCGAGAACGTCGGTCTTGCCGATCCCCAGCGCCTTGATGAAGGCGATAGCGTCCCTCGCCATCTCCGGGAAGCTCGTCGGTGTTTTGCCGGAACTGGCGCCGATGCCGGCATTGTCGAACAGGATCACTTCGCGCTGCTGCGCCAGTCCGTCGGTCACGGCGGGATCCCAAAGGTCCATGGTCCCGCGAAAATGGAGGTTCATGACGATCGGCGCGCCGCCGGTCTTGCCGAAGCGGCGATAGGCGAAGCGGATGCCGTTCGCTTCGACGAACCGGGTCGGGACCGTGTCGTGGGTATAGGCGGTCATGGTGAAATTCCTTTGTGCGTTGACGGTTGACTGACGGACGCCGCCGCCTTTGACGCTGTTGATCTGCCGACGCCGCTAGCCCGCCGTCGGCGTGAGGATTTGGCCGGTGACGAATGATGCGGCGTCGGAGGCGATGAAGAGGATTGCGCGAGCAATCTCGTCGGGCAGGCCAACTCTCCCCAAGGGCGCACCCGATGCGAGCCGCGCCTTGTTCTCCTCGGTGCTGGTGAAGCGATTGAGGGTGGGGGAGGCGTTCATTTATCCGAGCAAAGGGAAGGCTCCCGGCGCGGAGGGCGCCGGGAGCCAATCGTCACTCGCCGAGCGCGGCCTCTTCGATGAAAGCGGCGACTTCGTTGGCGTGGCTGACAAGGGAGGCGTGGCTGCCGGCGATTTCCTTCGTCTGCGCATGCATCCTGGCCGCGAACATCTTCTGGACCTCGGGCGCGATCACCTTGTCCTCTGTGGTGATCACATAGAACGTCGGTTTGTCACGCCAGGCAGCAACGTCGACCGGGGTCTCGAACGCGACGTGGCTCAACGGAAGTTGAGAGTGAGCGAGGGACTTGGCGATCTGCGGCGGAAGGTCTGCCGCAACGGCCGACGGGAACACTTTGGGATCGATGTAGAGGTTGCCCTTGGCATCAGGATGAATCGCCGCTTCGCCCTCTGTCACTGGACCAGAGCTGGCCAGGGTCGCCAGGGATTGTCCGACATCGGGCGCGAATGCGGAGACGTAGACAAGCGCCGAGACCTTGGGATCGTCGCCAGCCTCCGTGATCACCACGCCGCCCCAGGAATGGCCGACGAGAACGGTTTTGCCGTTCTGTTTTGCCAACGCTTGCTTGGTGGCTTCAACGTCCGCGGTGAGAGAGGTGAGCGGATTTTCGACGAGCGTGACGTTATAGCCCTGCTTCGAGAGGATATCCGCGACGGGCTTCCAGCTCGACGCGTCAACGAAAGCGCCATGGACGAGCACGATGTTGCGCGCCGCGCCTTTGGGCGGCTCAGCCGATCGCGCGGGGGCGGCAAATGCTGCCCCAGCCATGAGAATGGCGGCGGTTGAGAGAAAAAGATTTCGCATTGATCTTATCCTATTGAAGTGTCGGACGACGCGCGTCCGAAAGTGGGCGGGCGTTTCGGCAGGATCGCGTTTCTGTGATTTGCCGTTGGTGGCGTGACGCCTGGCCTGCCGCCGCGACACCTAAGAGGTAGGCAGCTCAGACGATAGGGCTAGATCGTCCAAGTATTGTGTCCGACCGTCCACCGGATTAGCATTGCCGCATGGACGTCCTCGCCCAGGTGCTTGATCGCGTCCGCCTCGGCGGGACCTTGCTCTTCCATTTCGAGCTGGGCCATCCGTGGAATCTGGAATTGCCGCAACGGCCGTACGCCCTGTTCCATTATCTCAGTCGGGGTTCGGCGACCGTGGCGTTCGGAGAGGGGCGAGACCTCGACCTGAGCGAGGGCGACTTTGTCGTCGTCACACGCGGCGAACCTCACGCGATCTATTCCGATCGCCAGGCGAGGCCATTGTCGATTCACGACATCGATCGACCTTCGGCGCGGCTTGGCGTCGTTCGTCACGGTGGCCGCGCGCAACCGGTTTCGACGCTCATCTGCGGCAATTTCACCGTCTCGCGGCCCTTGTACGGCGCTTTACTGGAATTGCTTCCGCCCGTGCTTCTCCTGAAACCAACCGCGGACGGGGGTTGGCTCGAGGCCACCCTGCAGCGGATGGTGAGCGAATCGGCGGTTGAGCGTCCAGGCCAAGCCGTCGCGCTTTCGCGCCTGACCGAAGTGCTCTTCGTGGAAGTGCTCCGGAGCTGGATAAAGAGTGTCAGTCCCGGAGAAGGGGGATGGCTCGGCGCCATGGCGGACCCCCATATCGGACCGGCGCTTCGATTGATCCACGAACACCTGGATCGGCCCTGGAGCCTTCGCGACCTCGGGCTTCGCGTCGGGCTCGGCCGCTCGGCGTTTTCGGCTCGCTTCACCAAACTCGTCGGCCAGCCCATGCATCGTTACCTGATCGCGCACCGGATGATGGAGGCTGCATTTCTGCTCGAATCAAGCGATGAGCCGATTTCCCGGATCGCAAGTCGAGTCGGCTACGAGACCGCTGCTGCCTTTTCGAAGCTGTTCCATCGCCATCACGGCTTGTCGCCGGGCCGTTACCGGGCGACGCACGGCGACCGCGGCCGAAGCTGAGTGCGACCGAGGGTCAAGCTCGACGCGCGGGCCGTTCCAGGCTCGTGCGCCGAGACGGCCCGCAGCAATTCCTTGTTCTTAGCAGAACATCGTGCTATACATTCCCTGTCGCCGAACCGTCTCGCGACGGGCGCCGGACAGACGGGAGAGCAGGAGAGAACGCGCGATTGGACTTCTACCAATTCTATTTGAGCGCAACTCATCGCGCTCAAACCCGCGCAACGGCTTGGGGCGCGCATTCGCGCATTCGCGCCATAAGGCGATGATCGGTTCCGATCATCGAGTCTTGGTATGCCCGCAACCTGCGAGGCGAGTTGGAGAGAAGGCCCAAATGCTCTATTCCAAGCGCCTGTAACCCTTTGAAAAGGCTCGATTCGAAAAAATAAACGCTAGTAAACGCCAGCATTTTTACTAACGTTTATTAGCGTTTAAGCGCTTTTATTGGCGTTTGTGCCCATTCTATTTGAGCAACTCGTCGCGCTGCAACCCGCGCAGCGGCTTGGGGCGCGCATTCGCGCATTCGCGCCATAAGGCGATGATCGGTTCCGATCATCGAGTCCTGGTAGTAGTCGCCTCTCCGAACGACCGCTTCGAACGTCTTTCCGGGCTGCCGCAGGGCCGCTTGCGGCGGGCGCGGCCTAGTTGTCGTGGTCGCGGATCGAGGAGGTCGGGCTCGGGTCAACGCTTGGACCGGCGCCGACCGGCAGGATCGGCGGCGCGGGATTGCTCTCGCCTATCGGCGCTGGCGGCAAGGCGCCGTCGGGTCCGTTATCCGTTCCGGCAGACGCGCCCGCCGCGGGCGGAGCGGCGGCGGCCGGCGCGTTCAGATGCGCGATGTCGAGCGGCTCGTCGATTTCGGGCGCGGGCGGCAGCCCGTCGCCAGGTTGCGGCGCCGGCAAGAGGTCGGGCGCCGGCGTCGGCTTGCAGATGCGCCGGGGGCCCGTGTCGGTCGAGCCGTGATTGGCGAGATCGAGGTGGATGTGGTTGTAATGGAACACATCCGCGCCGGGACCCAGGACCGTCGTGAAATATTGGCAGGCGCCGGCGTGGACCTCGTGCAGGAAGGCGGCTTCCTGGGTGTCGGGCGCCTTCCAGTCGTGGACGAAGTCGACCTCTCGGCCGTCGGCCAGCGTGAAGCCCGCGACGTCGACGGCGTTGCCGAAGGCGTGCTCGGACAGCCGCGCGCCGGGCACGTTGTCGATGCCCCGGCAGCTGTAGGCGCCGAACACTTTGACCGTCGCAACCCTCTGCCCGAAGCGGGTCTGCGCATCGGGCTCGACGACGGCGTTCAGCCAGGCTTCCAGCGCCGGGATCATCGGACAGTCGATGGTGAGCGTCTTGTCGATGGCGATGGAGCCGTTGTCCAGCGCCGCGACTTTCAGCGGACGCGTCATGCCGCAGATGCCCGGACCGTCGATTTCCCGCGCCTCGACGATAGCCTCGGACAGGGTGACCTGCTTGCGGGCGAAGCAGGCGTTTTCGGCCTGAGTCCGCCAGACCGGGCGCTCCTCCCGGCCAGGGAATCCGCAGCTCGTGAGCCACAGAGCCGCCGTCAACGCAAGCAACGCAGGCGAAACGCGACGCGCCATGGCGCGAAACTTGAGCCGATTGCCTTAAGAAACATTGAACCATGGCGCGTTAACATTCGCTCAACCAAGGTTGAGGCCGCGCGCCATTTCGTCGCCGCACTTTGCCCGCAAGGAGGCTCCGCTATGGGCGCCCGACAGCACAATTGGCGAAGAGCGGCAGTGGGACTCGCGTTTGGGCTTAGCGTCACGGCGCCGGCCAGCGCGCATCCGCATGTCTGGGTCACGGTCAAAAGCCAGATCGAATTCGCGCCCGACGGAAAGGTCTCGGCGGTGATTCACGACTGGGTTTTCGACGAGATGTATTCGTCTTTCGCCACCCAGGGCCTCGCGCCGGCGGGCCAACTCGTCAAAAAAGAGCAGTTCGCTCCGCTCGCCAAGGAAAACGCCGGCAGCCTCGCCGAAATCGGCTATTTCACCACGCTGAAGATCGGCGGCAAATCCATGGATTTCGACCCGGTGACGGACTACTGGATGCAGGAGCGCCCCGACCACCTGGTCGAGTTCCATGTCACGCTGCCGCTGAAAACCCCGACGCCGATCACCAAATTTCTCACCCTTCGGGTGTCCGATCCGGAATTTTTCATCGATTTCGAATTCGACGACAAGGAGCCGGTGACGCTGGTATCCGCGCCGACGGGATGCACGGCCACCGTTGCAAAGCCAAAGCCGCTCGAGGCGAGCGACAAGCAGAAGCTTTCGGAATCGTTCTTCACCAACCTCGCGCCAGGAACCAATTTCGGTTTCAAAATGGCGAGCGCCGCCATCGTTGCGTGCCCATGACAAGGCGCGCGCTCGGACGATTGACTCTTGGATGCGCGGTGTGGGGCGGATCGGCCGTTAGCGCGGTGGCCCAGCTTGCGCAGCGGCCGTTCGCTGTCGCGGGCGGCGAGGGCGGCGGCGGGGCGGAAGGGGGCATTACCGGCTGGCTCATGGCCGAGCAATCGTCGCTCACCCACCTGATGGCCGCGAAGGTGCACGCGCTGCATGGTCAGCCAAGCGCCGCCTGGGGCTTGGTTGGCGTTGGCCTTGCGTATGGCGTGGTGCACGCGGCGGGTCCTGGACACGGCAAGGCGGTCCTCGCCTCGTACATGCTGGCCAATGAAACGTCGCTCAAACGCGGCGCGGCAATGGCGCTGATGGCGGCGCTGCTTCAGGCGGTGATCGCGATCGTGCTCGTCGGCGCGGCCGGGTTTGTCTTTCAGGCGACCGCTTCGCAGATGACTCACGCCGCCGACTGGATCGAGCTCGCGAGCTATTGCAGCGTCGCGGCCATTGGCGCCTGGCTGGTCTGGCGAAAGGGCGTAGCGCTCCTTGCCGCGCTGAGTGAACGCACGGAGCGCCGTCGCGCATTGGCGTCCGCCCCGGCCTATGCCGGCGTCGCGTGGGAGCGGCCGGCCTTTAGCCTGTCTGCCGCGGCCTACCGCGCCGGGACGCCCGACGCGCTGGGCGAACTGGCTGACGATTGCGGACACATGCATATGCCCGATCCAGCTCAGCTCAACGGACCGTTTTCATGGCGGGCCGCGGCTGGAACGGTGATCGCCGCGGGCGCCCGTCCGTGCTCGGGCGCGATCCTGGTGCTGGTGTTTTCCATGGCGCAAGGGCTGTTCGCAGCCGGGGTCGCCGCCGCCTTCGCCATGGCGATCGGCACGGCGGTGGCGACCGGCGCGCTCGCCTGGGTGGCGGTCTTCGCCAAGTCGGCCGCGATGCGGCTCGCGGCGGGGGAAAACTCGCGCCTGGCCATCGTGGCGAAGGGGTTCGAATTCGCCGCCGCGCTGGCGGTGTTGGCCTTTGGCGTTGCGCTTCTGCTCGGTGCGCGCGGCGCCGCCTGACGGGCGCGATAGAGCAAGCAAAAAGGCCGCCCCAAGGGGGCAGCCTTTCTTTGTCGTTGTAACGCTGCGCTTAGGCGGCGACGGCAGCCTTGCGCGAGGCGCGATAGCCTGCAAAGGCGAGACCGCCGAAGCCGAGGATCATCATCGCCCAGGTCGAGGGCTCGGGGGTCGACGCCGTAACACCGCCCGAAACATAGTCGAGTGCGAGATTCTGGTTCGGCGACCACGACGCCGAAGCCGCCATAAGGGATGTGAGTGACGGCGCCTACGCCATTGTTGAACAAATCGACCACTGTGCCGCCGCCGATGCTGAACATCAGCCCGTAAATATCCAGAAAGCCGCCAGCGCCGTCGAAATCGGATGCGGTCGCCGGCGCTCCGCCCGGCCAGAACAGATTGTCATAGGTAACGAAGCCGTTGCTCGCCGCCGGTAGGCCGGAGGCCACAGCGAACTTGCTGAAATCATGCGGCGCCAGCAAATTCGTGGACTCGGGAGTGGAGGGAGGGGACAAGATCGGGAATAAGGAGACCGACGCATCGACGATATTGAGGCCATTGTTCGTGTCGGAAAAAGTCCCACTTACTCCAGTGATCTCAAAGGCGTTTGAGTATTTTGCGTCCGTGCCCGGACCAAAGGTTATTTCGAGCGAGCCGCTGACGCCGCCGCCGCTGAACGTGATGGGCATCGGCGGCGCGAACATTATGAACAGGTTGGCCGCGGCATGCGCCTGACCGGCCAACGCCATTCCCGCGAGGGCAACCACCCCCGCCCAGTACCTCTTCTTCATCTTGTATCTCCCGTTTTTGCGCACGCAATAGAACGGCGCCCGAGGAGAATCCCTCCAGCGTCCTCCCTCATTGTCGTCTTGGAGCGAATGACCCCTGGACGCCTAGCCGAGCGCGTGACGGAAAGTGGTCGAAAGTTTTTCCCCTGTCAACTTACGTTTATTGATCGCCACTTGCGTCATGCCGAAGCGGAATCTCACCGGAACGCCTACGCTGCTGAAGCCGACTTGGTCGCAGGCGGCTCATCCTCCGCTACCTCCGGCTCTCTCACGGGGTGGTCGAGATAGGCCGCAATGCGGGTCGCGAACGCGTTCGGCGCTTCGGCGAACAGCCGCTCGAACTCCACATTGGCGCGCCGCCTGAGGTTATTCTGCTTCGCCGTCATGCGCGAGGCGAGGTCTTCCAGCGCCTGCGGCGCCAACTCGCCGTATTCTGCCGCGAACGTTCCAAGCACATGGAGATCGTTGAAATCGCCGAGGGCCTCGCGAAGATCGTTCAGCGCTCCAGCCTGGGCGTTCAGCGCCTCCGGCCACGCGCGGGACAGCAGCGAGAACTGGTAGCGCAGATCGACCACGCGGGCGCGAAAGGCGTGCAGCGCGATCGGATCGTCGCCGTCGAAGGCGAGGCGACCGCGCTTGCGCGCCTGGCGGTAGGTGCGCGCGACCGCGGCGACCATGTCCTCCGTCCCGACAAGGCTCAAGTCCCAGCCCTCGACACGCCTGACGATCGCGTTGAGCCGCGCGCGAGGCGTGCTGGCGGAGAGGCCCCGGCGGGCGCGCTGGGCTGCTTCCCGCTCACGCGCGATCGCGCCCATCAGCGGTTCGGAGACCTCCGCCGGGAGCTCGAGACGCTTCACGCGGAGCGCCATGACATCGAGGTCGCGCGTCCGGCCGATCTGGCGGCGCGTCGCAGCCAGAGTCGTGATTGTCAACCGAGCCGGCTCGCCTACACAATTGAGAAAGAGCCGCGCAATCGCGCGCGCTTCTTTCAGGATCTTGCGAACCTCATGGACCCGCTTCGGCGCCTCTTCGCCGGGCCCGGGAAACTGCGCCGCCGCGACACTCACGGCTCGAACGAGCGCCGCGCGGCAATGTTGCGGCCAGGCGTCGGTACGCATCGGCTAGGCCTGCTCCGCCTCAATCATTTTAGCCCGCTCGCGCAGCGCGAATTTCTGGACTTTGCCCGTCGAGGTCTTGGGGATTTCGGCGAACACGACATACCGCGGGCACTTATAGCGCGCCAAGTGCGCCCGGCACCATTCGATGAGCTCCTCGGCGGTTGCGCTGTGGCCGGGCTTCATCTCGACAAAAGCACAGGGCGTCTCGCCCCATTTGTCGTCGGGCCGCGCCACCACGGCCGCGAGCTGGACGCCTGGATGATCGAATAGCACGTCCTCGACTTCGATCGATGAAATGTTCTCGCCGCCGGAAATGATGATGTCCTTCGATCGGTCCTTGAGCTGCACATAGCCGTCCTTGTGCTTGACGCCAAGGTCGCCCGAATGGAACCAGCCGCCAGCCAACGCCTTCTCCGTCCCACCCTTGTTCTTGAGGTAGCCTTTCATCACCACATTGCCGCGGAACATCACTTCGCCCATCGTCTCTCCGTCGGCGGGCACCGATTGCATCGTCTCGGGGTCCATGACGTCAAGCGCCTCGAGCGCATGATAGCGAACGCCCTGGCGCGCCTTCAGATGCGCTTGCGCTTCGGCGTCGAGGGCGTTCCATTCGTCCTTCCAGTCGTTGACCACCGCAGGCCCGTAGACCTCCGTCAGGCCATAGAGATGCGTCACCTCGAAACCGGCTTCGCCCATCGCCTGGAGCACGGCGGCGGGCGGCGGTGCGGCGGCCGTGAAGAAGCGCACGATGTGGGGCAGTGGCCGCTTCTCGTTGTCGCTCGCGTTAAGCAGAATCGACATGACAATCGGCGCGCCGCACATGTGGGTCACCTTGTGCTCGGCGATCAGATCGAAGATCGGCTTGGCGCGCACCTGGCGCAAGCAGACATGCACGCCCGCTTTCACGCTGATTGACCAGGGGAAGCACCAGCCGTTGCAATGGAACATCGGCAGCGTCCACAGATAGACCGGATGCCGGCCGACGTCGGCCGTCAGGATGTTGCCCGCGGCGAGCAGGTTGGCGCCGCGATGATGGTAAACGACGCCCTTGGGATCGCCAGTGGTGCCCGACGTGTAATTGAGCGCGATCGCATCCCATTCGTCGCCAGGCGCCGCGCGCCGGTAAGCCTCGTCGCCTTCGGCGATGAGCGTCTCGTAATCGAGGCTCCCCAGCCGGTCGCCGGGGCCGTCGTATTCCGGATCGTCGTAGTCGATGACCAGCGGCCGAGCCTTCGCCTGGCTGAGCGCTGCGCCGATGACTGCCGAGAATTCACGGTCGACAATGAGCGCCTTGGCTTCGCCGTGATCGAGCATGAAGGCGATCGAAGCCGCGTCGAGCCGGGTGTTGAGCGCGTTGAGCACCGCGCCGCACATCGGGACGCCATAGTGACATTCGAGCATCGCGGGCGTGTTGGCGAGCATGACCGCGACCGTGTCGCCGCGGACGAAACCTCGCTTGGCGAGCGCAGAGGCGAGCTTCTTCGTTCGCGCGTGGAATTCGCGGTAGGTGCGGCGCAAGGTCCCGTGAGCGATCGCCAGCCGATCCGGAAACACCGCGGCAGAGCGCTCAAGGAAGGTTAGCGGCGTCAGCGGCTGAAAATTGGCCGGATTGCGATCGAGGTCGCGGTCATAGGGCGAAAGAGACATCGAGCGGAGCTCCACAGCGCTTCGAGGCGATCATAGCGCGCTTCCGCAAGCTTTGGGCCAGACAATCTGGCAATCCCTACGGACGAAAGGCGAAGAACCGAAAGCCGACAAACGTCAGAACCATCGCCGCCCCGCTGCCGGCGGCGACGAAGAGCGGCAGGATCTCTGGCGTCACGCCGATTCCGATGTGGGGGGCCAAGGCGAGGCAGGCCGAATAGACGGCATAATTGACCGCGAGCCCGATCGCAGCGACGCCGCAATAGCGAAGAAAAGCGCGGACGAGCGGCGCACGCGAGCGGCGGAAGGTGATCGACCGGTTGAGAGTGAAATTGACGATCGTTGCGACAAGGAAGCCCGGCGGACGAGCCAATTCCGGCGACAAACCCAGATATTTGGCGCAGACGTAGGTGATCGCGGCGTCGACGATATAGCCGAAGAGGCCGATCGCCGCGAAAGCGGGAATTTGCTTGGCGATGCGCCCATGGGCAGGGCCAACCCGCTTGACCGCGCTCATCGGCGCTTCGTTTGAACCGGTTTTGGGGGCGGATATGCGCGTTGGCCCAGACCCTTCTCCCTCAAGCCAGAGCCCGGACGGCGTCATAGGTCAACTTCACTCCGATGAGGAGGGTCAGCGCGAGAATAAAGGCGTAGAACCGGTCGGCAGACACCCGCCGGACCAGCCAGACACCGGCGAAGGTCGATAGGACCGCAACCGGAAGCAGCCAGGACGACACAACGAGGTTGTCGGGGCTAAGCTGACCCAGGAGAAAATAGCCCGGAAGTTTTAACAGGTTGACAGCGGCGAAGAAGATTGTCGCGGTGCCGGCGAATATCCGCGGCTCCAGATATTGCGGCATGACGTAGACCTGGAACGGCGGCGACCCCGCATGGCTGACGAAGCTCGTGAAGCCCGACAGGGAACCCCATAGGACGCCGCTTGGGACTCCGGGCTTCTCGACCGGAGCGCGTCCGAGCCGATCCCGGATCAGCATATAGGCGACGAAAGCGATTGAAATTACGCCGATCGCAAGCCACACGACGTCCTCGCTGACGCGCGCCGCAAGCAGCCAGGCAAGCGTGACCCCGATCACCGAGGAAGGGATTAAGATGATGAGGTTCCGCGGCGAATAGTCGCGACGAAACGCCCACACGCTCACCCAGTCCTGGACGATGAGAATTGGCAGAACGATGGCCGCAGCCCTCACCGGCGAGGAGACGAGCGACATCATGGGCATCGCGAGCGAACTCAGGCCCGAAAAGCCGCCTTTTGACAGGCCCAGAAGGATCACGGCTGGGATCGCCATAAGGCAAAATTGCGTCTCGCCTGACATTCGATCGTTTCCTGGCGCGGCGGCGAAGCCCCCGCCATCGGCGGCGCGCCCCGCTGACATTGCGTTCCGAAGCGTCGGGCGCGACAACGACACGCCGCACTTCGGTGGCGGAGGGAGCGAAACGATGACAAGCGGCTATCGGCAGACCTATGATCGCTGGCGCGCCGATCCGCAAGGCTTCTGGGCGGAGGCGGCTCGCGAGATCGCCTGGATAAAGCCGCCAGAGCGCATTTTCGACGCCCAAGCGGGCGTCTACGGCCGCTGGTTCCCGGACGGACGCTGCAACGCCTGCTTCAACGCCCTCGACCGGCACGTCGAGGCGGGCCGCGGCGACCAGGTCGCGCTCTATTACGACAGCCCCGTCACCGGGACCAAGCGCGCCATCACCTATCGCAACCTGCTCGACGAGGCGGCGACCCTCGGCGCCGCCCTCGCCGATCTCGGAGTGTCAGCGGGCGACCGGGTGCTGATCTACATGCCGATGATTCCCGAGGCGATCGTCGCCATGCTCGCCTGCGCGCGGATCGGCGCCGTCCATTCGGTGGTGTTCGGCGGCTTTGCCGCCAAGGAGCTCGCGACCCGCATCGATGACGCCGAGCCAAAGGTGATTCTTACCGCGAGCTGCGGCGTCGAGCCCGGCCGGATCGTCGAATACAAGCCGCTGCTCGATCTTGCGATTGCTCTCGCCCGGCACAAGCCGTCTGCCTGCGTCGTCCACCAGCGCCCGCAGATCAAGGCGCACATGAACGAAGCTCGAGACCGCGACTGGACCGCGCTTGTCGACGCCGCCCGAGCGGCGGGCAAGCGGGCGCCCTGCGCCGACCTCGCGGCCACCGATCCGCTCTACATCCTCTATACTTCCGGCACGACCGGCACACCGAAGGGCGTGGTGCGCGACATCGGCGGATACATGGTCGCGCTCAAATGGTCGATGTCGGCGATTTATGACATGAAGCCTGGGGAGACCTTCTGGACCGGCTCCGACATCGGCTGGGTCGTTGGCCATTCCTACATCGTCTACGGGCCGTTGTTGCAAGGCTGTTCCACCGTCCTCTATGAGGGCAAACCGATCGGCACGCCGGACGCCGGCGCCTATTGGCGGGTCATTGAAGACTACAAGGTCTCTGCGTTCTTCACCGCACCAACGGGGTTGCGCGCCGTGCGCAAGGAGGACCCGCAGGCCAGGCTGATCAAAAACTACGACATTAGCTCGCTGCGCACTTTGTTCCTCGCGGGCGAGCGCGCAGACCCGGACACGGTCGCCTGGGCTCAGAAGGTCTTGGGCGTCCCGGTGGTCGATCACTGGTGGCAGACCGAGAGCGGGTGGCCGATCGTCGCCAATCCGGTCGGCTTGGGAATTCTGCCGATCAAGCTCGGCTCTCCGAGCGTCCCCATGCCCGGCTACGACGTTCATGTCGTCGACGATGCGACACAGCCCGTCCCGGCCGGGACGATGGGTTCGATTGTCATCAAGTTGCCGTTGCCGCCTGGCTGCTTGCCGACGCTCTACCGTCAGGACGAGCGCATGCGCGAAAGCTATCTCAATGAGTATCCGGGTTATTACAAAACCTCGGACGCCGGATTCATCGATGAGGACGGGTATCTCACAATCCTCGGACGGACCGACGACATCATCAACGTCGCGGGCCACCGCTTGTCGACCGGCGGAATGGAGGAGGTCGTGGCCTCGCACCCGGACGTCGCGGAATGCGCGGTGCTGGGCGTCAAGGACGAGGTCAAAGGCGAGACGCCCTGCGGGTTTGTGGTCTTGAAAGCGGGCATCAACCGGCCTTCGCATGAGATCGAGGCCGAGGTCGTCAAGCTGGTGCGCGACAAGATCGGCCCGGTCGCCGCCTTCAAGATGGCTTTTGTCGTGCCCCGCCTGCCGAAAACACGCTCGGGCAAGATCCTGCGCGGCACGATGAAGAAGATCGCCGACCGCGATCCATGGGTAACCCCGGCGACGATCGAGGATCCGAGGGTCCTGGACGAGATCAAAGAGGCCCTGGAGGCTCGGGTCCGCTAATGGCGGCGGGTGCCATCCCCGCCTAGCGAGAAGCCATAAGGCGGTTTATATGTCGCGGGATCGTCACGATCGCGCCGCCTGTCGGCCGGTCGGGCGGGCCTTGCCAATTCGAATTGGACCGCAATGACGTCTTCCCCTTCTTCCGCGCCGCACGTCGTGAATTTCACCTTGGCCAACGGCCTTGACATCGTGGTCATTCCCGATCATCGAGCGCCGGTCGTCACTCACATGGTCTGGTACCGAAACGGCGCGGCCGACGATCCGCCGGGCAAGTCCGGCATCGCCCATTTCCTCGAACACCTGATGTTCAAGGGCACGAAACGCCATCCCAAGGGCGAGTTCTCGGAGTTCATCTCCGAGGTCGGCGGCATGGAGAACGCCTTCACCGGCAACGACTTCACCGCCTATTTCCAGCAGATCGCCAAGCAGCATCTCAAGGCCTGCATGGCGTTCGAAGCCGACCGCATGACCGGCTTGACCCTGACCGACGAGATCGTTGCGCCGGAGCGCGACGTGGTGCTCGAGGAACGGCGCATGCATTGCGACACCGATCCCGGAGCGCAACTCGGCGAAGCGGTGCAGGCGGCTTTGTTCACGCATCACCCTTACGGTATCCCGGTCATCGGTTGGGGCCACGAAATCGAAAGCCTGAACCGCGAGGACGCCCTCGCCTATTACAAGCGTTTCTATACACCCGAGAATGCAATCCTCGTGGTGGCCGGCGACGTCGAACCGGACGAAGCGCGCGCGCTGGCCGAGGAGACTTATGGCAAGATCAAGCCGCGCGGGGCGAAGCCTAAGCGCGTGCGTCCGATGGAGCCGCCGACGGTGGCGAACCGATTGGTGAAGGTCGCCGACGACAAGGTCGAGCAGCCCGGATGGCAGCGGCATTATCTCGCGCCGTCGGCCTGCACCGCGCCCGAGGGCGAAGCGGAAGCGCTTGAACTGCTCGCCCATTTGTTTGGCGGAGGGCAGACCAGCTTTCTCTATCGAACGCTGGTTATGGAGGAGCGGATCGCCGTCTCCGCCTGGGCCTATTATCATGGCGCGGCGGTCGACCAGAGTCGGTTCATCGTCAACATGACGCCTGCGCCGGGCGTATCGCTTGAAATGCTCGACAAGGCGTTTGACCGGGCGCTGGCGAAGTTCGTGCATGACGGGGTTGAGGCTGGTGATCTCGAGCGCGCCAAGACCCGCATGGTCGCCGACGCGATTTACGCCCGCGACAGCCAATCGGACCTCGCGCGCTGGTACGGTTCGTCCTTGGCGATCGGCCAGACCTTGCGCGATGTCGAGGAATGGCCCGCGCGGATCGAACGCGTCACCGCCGAGAATGTGATCGGATCGGCGCGCCGCTGGCTCGACCACAAACCCGCCGTGACCGGATATCTCATGCCTCTCGTCGAGGAGGCGGCTTAACGGTCCCAGCCTCCCCGCTCCCGTTGGAGCCAAAAACACGATCCCATAAGTATGCTCATGGAAACGCTCATGCAAAAGCACCTCGCCGTTTCTTCTTCTCATTCCGCCGTCAATGTCGACGTCGTCACGAGCCCGCGCGGCTTGAAATTCTGGCTCGTCCCCTCCCACGCGGTGCCCGTCGTTTCGCTCGAATTCGCCATGCGCGGCGGATCGGCGCAGGACCCGGCGGAAAAGGCGGGCTTGGGCGCGCTGACCTCGGGGCTTCTCGACGAGGGCGCGGGCGGTCTCGACTCGCAGGCGTTTCACCGCGCTCTGGATGAGAAAGCGGTCGAAATGTCGTTCCATTGCGACCGCGATCACTGGAGCGGGCGCATGCGCACGCTGACCAAGAACCTCGATCGCGCCGGCGAATTGTTGCGGCTTGCCATCAACGCCCCCCGATTCGACGAGGAGCCGTTCGAACGCGTGCGCGAGCACATGAACGCGCGGCTGCGCCACGACGCCAATGATCCGGGGACGCTCGCCAATCGCAACTGGAAGGCAAAATCGTTCCCTCATCACCCGTACGGCCAGCCGGCCGACGGGACGCTCGAAACGCTCGCCCACATCGAACGGGCCGATCTCATCAACACCGCGAAGCGCGGGATTGCGCGCGATCAGCTGTTGATCGCGGTCGTCGGCGCGATCAACGAAAAGGACGCGGCGGGGCTTGTCGACAAGGCGTTCGCCGATCTGCCGGCGAAGGGCGATCTCAAGCCCATCCCCGCGGCTGCTTTCAAGGGCCTCGGCGCGATCGACCGGATCGATCTCGACGTGCCCCAATCGACGATCCGTTTCGGCCGGCCGGCGCTCAAGCGCGACGACCCTGACTTCATCTCCAGCATCGTCGCCGCGCATGTGCTGGGCGGCTCAGGCAACATGACGTCGCGCCTGTTCCGCGAAGTGCGCGAGAAGCGAGGCCTTGCCTATACTGTGTTCGGGGCCTTTTATTCCCTCGAGCACGGCGCCTATTTCTACGGCGGCACGACGACCAAGAATGAGCGGGCGCGCGAATCGTTCGACGTCGCCTCGGCCGAGATCCGCGACGTCGCGCTGAACGGGCTCAATGAAGAGGAACTCGAGAAGGGCAAGACCTATCTCATCGGCTCCTACCCGCTGCGCTTCGATACGTCGGCCAAGATCGCTTCGCAGCTCGTCCACATCCAGCTCGAGCGCCGCGCGCCCGAGTGGCTGGTCGAGCGCAACCGCGAGATCGCCGCCGTCACGATGGAAAGCGTGAAGCGCGCGGCGCATCGCGCCTTCGGCGACGGCTCGCTGCATACGACGGTGGTCGGACGGCCGGAGGGGTTCTAGGGCTTTCCGGCGTCGGCTGGAGTCGGGCGCGCCTTGCTCGAAAGCCATCGCGGGAGCGCGAGTTAGCTGCGCGCCTGCCTCTCGTTTTAGCCGCAGCGCGCCAACCTCGTTTGGTCTCACCCTCGATGTCACGCCGTGGTCTGGCGCAACCGAGATCCCGTCGTCCACTTATCTCCGGCGAGAAGCGGTCCGGGATAGGCGCGCCTCGCGTCAACACAACCGCCAATCACATATAATTAACGGAGTTATTTTATGCTGGAAAGGCATATCCCCTGGCCCAATTGAGTTCTGCTCAGCAAACCTTGCGCGGAGTATTTGACCAGTCGATGTCAAGCAAGCCCGATTCAAGCAAAGAATTTGCCGGGCTTGAAATTGCCAGATTCTTGTGCGCGCTCGCGGTGATCTTCTGGCACTATCAGCATTTCTTCGTGAAAGGCATTTACGCTGGCGTTGGTCAGGCTGGTAAATTCCCATTGTATCATCTATTCGGCTTTTTTTACGACAACGGGTATCTTGCCGTTCAGATATTTTGGATGATATCGGGACTTATTTTTTTTTGGAAATATAGCACCTCGATCAACAGCGGGGAAATTTCGGCTTATCGATTTTTCGTCCTGAGGTTTTCGCGACTCTATCCGCTGCATTTCGCTACGCTGATCGTGGTTGCGCTTCTTCAAATGATCTACATTCGGACGCACGGAATCTCATTTGTCTATCGCAATAATGACGCCTTTCATTTCACGCTTCAGCTAGCGTTTGCTTCGAATTGGATCGACGAGCTCCCGATGACGTTCAATGGACCCATCTGGAGCGTCTCGGTCGAAGTGCTGATCTATGCGTTCTTTTTCGTCGTCGCGTCGTTTCTCAGGCCCAGCCTCAAACTGTGTCTCGTCTTGTGTATCGTCGTCACCATCGCCAGCAGGGCCACGGGTCAAATCCATACGCAGAACGTGTTCCAGTGTGTCGAGTTCTTCTTCGCGGGCGGCGCCATGCAGGCGATCCGCGCCAGTTTGTCGCATCGCCAAAAACTTGTCGGGTTCGGCGTTTGCGTGCTGGGCCTGTGCTTGTCCATCGCGACAAATTTCAGGTTCGGCTCCACGATTGGCTTCAGCTTTTTCATCGTTGCCGCCTTCGCGCTGCTGGACGAGGTTGTCCCCCTGCGGCGAAGCGCGCTGACCCATGTCGGGGACCTGACCTACGCGACGTACCTCCTGCACTTCCCGATCCAGCTGGCGAGCGTTCTGGTCGTCGACGCCCTGGGCCTCAGCCGCGATCTGTTTCTCGCGCCGGGGGCGTTGGCGGCCTTCATCCTGGGAACCTTCGGATCGGCCTGGATTGTCTTTCGGATCTTCGAAATGCCGGCGCAGGATGCGCTGCGGGCGGCATGGCTTCCGCGGCGCGAACCCATGGCTGTGGCAACCACCGCCGCTAGTCCCACCTTTCCCCAAATGCGATAAGATGCGGCGAGGTTTGTCCCCCCATGCCAATTCGCCGTCTCGACCCCTTGACCATCGACCGCATCGCCGCGGGCGAGGTGATCGAGCGGCCCGCCGCGGCGATCAAGGAATTGGTCGAGAACGCGCTCGACGCCGGGGCAAAATCGGTCGAGGTCACGATCGAGGCCGGCGGACGGCGGCTCATCCGGGTCGTCGATGACGGGCATGGGCTGGACGAGGCCGATCTCGCGCTCGCGGTCGAACGGCATGCGACGTCGAAATTGCCCGACGGCGATCTCATGCAAATCGCCACTTTCGGCTTCCGCGGCGAGGCGCTGCCCTCGATCGCCTCGGTGTCGCGGCTCGAGATCCGCACCCGCACCCCGGGCGCGCCGCACGGGCTCAGGCTCCTGGTCGAGGACGGGATCAAAAGCGCGATCGAACCTTGCGCCGCGCCTTTGGGCGCGCGGGTCGAGGCGCGCGATCTGTTCGCCGCGACCCCGGCGCGACTCAAGTTCCTCAAATCCGATCGCGCCGAGGCGCTCGCCGCAGCCGATGCGGTCAAGCGTCTCGCCATGGCTGCGCCCCAGGTCCGCTTCTCGTTCACGACCGATTTGGGCTCAGGCTTCGACTGGCCAGCCTGCGGACCGGGCGAAGCAGGCTTCGCGGAGCGGCTCCGGCAGGCTTTGGGCGGGGACTTCGGCTCGAATTCAGTCGCGCTCGACGCCAGTCGCGAGGCGCTGAGGCTTACGGGCCGCATCGGCCTGCCGACCTACAGTCGGCCCAATGCTTCCCAGCAATTCCTGTTCGTCAATGGGCGGGCGGTGCGCGACAAAACGCTCGCGGGCGCGCTGCGCGGCGCCTATCTCGATTTCGTGCCCCCGGGCCGGCACGCGGTGGCGGCCTTGTTCGTCGAATGCGATCCGGCGCAGGTCGACGTCAATGTCCATCCTGCGAAAGCCGAAGTGCGCTTCCGCGACGCCTCGGCCGTCCGCAGCCTGATCGTCGGGACGATCAAGCAGCGCCTCGGCGACGCGGGACGACGGGCGTCGACCACGGGGGGAACGGCGACAATCCTCGCCATGCGCCCCCCGCAACCCTATCGCGGCGCGTCCTATTCCCCACGCTGGGACTGGCGGGCCTCGCCCGCGGCGCCGCAACTGGCCGAGCCTGCGCAGGCGAGCTTCGCCGAAGTCGCGCCCTCCGCGGCCCCGCCGGCGCCCGTGGCCAACGAGCGAGACCTCGCCGCTCCGCTCGGCGCGGCCCGGGCGCAATTGCACGAGAACTACATCATCGCCCAGACCCGGGACGGCGTCGTCATTGTCGACCAGCATGCGGCGCATGAGCGCATTGTCTATGAGAAGCTCAAGCGCCAGCGCGAGGAGGGCGCGATCGAGCGCCAGGCGCTGCTGACCCCGGTCATCGTGGACCTCGACCCCGACGCCGCAGCGCTGCTCGACGCGCATTCCGAGGAACTGGCGGCCCTTGGCCTCATCCTCGAGGGCTTCGGCCCCGGCGCCATGATGGTGCGCGAAGCCCCCGCCGCGATCGCGCAGGGCGACCTTGCCGCGCTGGTCCGCGATCTCGCCGCCGATCTCGCCGCCGAGGACGGCGCCCAGACCCTGGCGCGGCGACTCGATCAGCGGCTTGGCGACCTTCGCCTGCCATCATTCGGTGCGCTCGGGCCGGCCGCTGAAGCCTGAGGAGATGAACGCCCTCCTGCGCACAATGGAGGCGACGCCGGGCGCCGGCCAATGCAACCATGGCCGCCCGACTTATGTGGAACTCAAGCTCACTGACATCGAGCGGCTGTTCGGGCGGCGCTAGGCGGCCGATTTGGATTTCCTTGGCCAAGCCGAATTTGACGGCGTTTTGACCCCCTGAAACGGGGTTGGAAAAGCTTGGATTTCCTTGGATTCTCTCGTCCGAAATGAGCCTTTTCAATGGGTTACGGGAGAATTTCGCTGAAAACTTTTTCGCGCGCCTTTTGCGCCGCGAGGGGTCCGGGAAGCGAGGCGCATACCCTTTCGCGGGCTATGAATATACATGCAAGATATGATATTTTAGTCGTTCCCATTCCGTACATACACATTGTATTATACCCTGACTCCGCGGATAGCCGAGAAAAAGGCTTGCGGTGATTTGATTTTTGGATTCGGCTGAAGCGGATGATTCGCGGCGGATTCCTTTCGCCTCGTGAGCGCTCGGATCTGAAAGGGCTGCTGCGAGACGGTCATACCGAGCAGCGCGTGGCGCGACGGGCCAATGCGATGCTTCTTCTGGACGATGGCTGGAACTGCGAGCGGGTCGCCAAGGCGCTGTATCTTGATGACGATACAGTCAGGGACTGGCGCAAACTCTATGCGGAAGGCGGGATTGACGGCCTGCGGCGCTTCGAAGCCGGAGGCGGCGCCGGTCACCTGAGTCAGGCGCAAGAGGAAGAACTGGCCACCTATGTGTTCGAAGGCCTGCCGCGTTCGGCGCGAGAAGTGGGCGTGTTTCTCAAACAGCGGTTTGGCGTGGTCTACGAGAGCCGCTCCGGGTTGATCGCGCTGCTTCATCGGCTCGGCTTTGAATACAAAAGGCCTCGAACGATTGGCCGCGGCATGCGCGTGGACGAACAGCAGGCGTTTATTGGCGATTATGAGCGCCTGCTGAATGCGCTCGAGCCCGATGAGGCCGTTGTCTTTGTCGACGCCGTGCATCCGGTCTATGCGGCGCGCGCCGTCGGCTGCTGGGCGCGGCCGCAGGACACGCCGGCGATCGCGCAGACGGCCGGTCGCGGCCGCCTCAACATTCACGGCGCGCTCGACCTCGAAACCGGCCGGACCGCGATGATCGAGGTGGAAAGCGTCGATGCGGCCTCGACGATCAGGCTCCTGGAAACGATTGAAGCGAGATATCCGCTGACGGCGCTGGTCCACGTCTTTCTGGACAACGCGCGCTACCATCACGCCGTAATCGTTCAGCAATGGCTGGACCAACCCGGCCGACGGATAAAGCTGCGCTTCATCCCCAGCTACTGCCCGCATTTGAACCCGATCGAGCGGCTGTGGGGCGTCATGCACAAGCGCATCACCCACAACAGAACCTGGCGCAACTTCCGCACATTCGCAGACTACGTGATGCAATTCCTGACCGACAAAGTCCCGAAAACATGGGCGGATTTTCGCGATTCGGTAACCGATAATTTCCGCGTCATCGATCCAAGGCGTTTTCGCGTTTTGGTATGATCAGGGTATAGCATAGATTTCTGAATATTGGAACATCTTACGTGGCTCCTGTCGGATTGGCTGTGGGCGCGGAAAGCGCGGAATTGGGGAAGGACAGGCGTTGGCAAAGTAAGACGTCCTGGCCGGGCTTGACCCGGCAATCCACGCGGTTCGGCTCAACGCATGACCGGAAGCGAGCGACACGGCCGGATAGCCTCGCTCCGTAAAGCCGTGAGAGATGTCGGCCTCATCTTTGGGGTGGGGCCGCGTGCATGGCCGGGTCAAGCCCGGCCATGACGGCGAAAGCTCCGTCATGGAGGGCGCTCCGAAACAGCAATGCGAGCGACTGTCAAAGCTGCGCTTCGATCGCCGCCTTGTCGATCACCGACCAGACCTCCGCAATTCTTTCGTCATGGAATTGATAGAAGACGTTTTCGGCGAAGACGACCCGTCTGCCGTTGACCGGGAGCCCGAGAAACAGACCCTTCGGCCGGCAGTCGAATCGCAGCCGGCTTGCGACGTGCGGCGGATCGCAGATCAGAAGTTCGATGTTGAATTGGAGGTCCGGGATCTCCTCGAAATCGCGCTCGAGCATGGCGCGATAGCCGGCGAGGCCGAAGGGCCGGCCGTTGTGTCGCGCGTCGTCGGCGACAAATCGATGCAGATTCGGCCAATCTTGCCGGTTCAGGCAGGCGATGTAGCCTCGGTAGAGGTCGGCGAGAGCGGTTTCGGTCATGTCCGCAACTTAACCCAAAACGCGGCCAAACGACTTCAAGGTCTCTAAGCCACCGCGGGCTCGATACCTTGCGTTTATTCGGTCGGGTTGTTCACGGCATTTACATCCGCAACGCTGTTCCTCGCTTGTTCCGCTGGAGCGAATCAGCTAACTCTATCATCATTGGTGATCGGTTCTTTTCGAACCGCCCTCCCGACGGTGACCTGTCCTGAGCGGAGCGTGTCGCGCGAGAGCGTGGCAGCAGCGAAGCGCAAGGCCACAGCACATGCGTCAATCACGCCGTGCTGCGCCCACCGAAACATGGAGGTTCCGATGCCCGTGGTACGTAATACTAAGAGCCGGGCTATGGACTTTTGTGACGGAGGTCGGCGAGGGCGGGGGCGACACGCCAAATTAAGCGCTTGTTCACGTTTTGTTCTAGACGGCCTTTCAGCCGCGCTGACGATGTGGATGGGTATCGTCGATGTGCGGGTCAAGATTTCTCTTGCTTCCGCCCTCCCGACGGTGAACGGTCCTGAGCGGAGCGTGTCGCGCGAGAGCGTGGCAGCAGCGAAGCGCAAGGCCACAGCACATGCGTCAATCACGCCGTGCTGCGCCTAGTCTCACGGGCTTCGGTGTACCAAAATGCTCGCTCCTCAGCCCGGGCGGACTGGCAACGGTCCAAGACCCACCAAAATTCTATCGAAGGCTGTGCTTTCAACGGTCTGGGCTGAGTCTCGGGACTCGACGACCAAAGCAGGTCGGCCGGGTATCGATAAGGAAGCAGCGCGACAATTTGGCTCAAACCTAGATAGCAACCTTGCTCATATTGCTCGTCAACTGGGCAATGGGACTTACGGTTTTTCAAAGCTTCGCGCCGTTTTCGTACCTAAGCCCGATTCCGATAGGGAACGTGTTATCTGTATGAACCGCTCCGGCATTGCCGGAGGCCATATTGTTTGAGTCACGCCGCCATGGCTGGGTCGTTCAGCATGGCGAAGTAGCGCTCCTCGGCTTCGGCCGGCGGGATGAAGCCGATGGGTTCCAGAAGCCGGCGATTGTTGAACCAGTCCACCCACTCGAGGGTTGCGAACTCGACGGCCTCGAAGGTGCGCCACGGTCCTCGTCGATGGACGACCTCAGCCTTGTAGAGGCCGTTGATCGTCTCGGCAAGCGCGATTATCTAACGCTGGCTGCCGACGGAGGGCTCGATCCCCGCTTAGGTGAGACGCTCGGTGTATTTGATCGAGACATATTGGGCGCCGCGATCACTATGATGGACGAGGCCGCTGGGGCTGGCAGGCCTTCGGTCATGGAGCGCCTGTTCGAGGGCGTCCAGGACGAAGTCGGCGTGCGCCGTCCTGCTGGCCCGCCAGCCGACGATCCGCCGGGCGTAGGCGTCGATGACGAAGGCGACATAGATGAAGCCGGTCCAGGTCGCGACATAGGTAAAATCGGCCAGCCACAGACGGTCAGGCGCGGAAGCGTGGAATTGCCGGTTCACGCGATCCAGCGGACAGGGGGCCGCCTTGTCGCTGATCGTTGTCCGCAAAGGCTTGCCCCGGATGGCTCCCCGAAGACCCATGTCCCGCATCAGCCGTGCGACCGTGCATCGAGCAGCGCTGAAGCCTTCCCGCCGCAACTGACGCCAGACCTTGCGCACGCCATAGACGCGGAAGTTCTCCTCGAACACGCGCCGGATCTCGACCTTCAGATCAGCGTCGCGGCGGACCCTGTCGGGCAGGCGGGAGGGATCGGCGCGCCTGGCGGCATAGGCGTGATAAGTCGACGGGGCGATCGGCAGAACTCTGCAGATCGGCTCGACCCCGTAGGTCTGGCGATGATCGTCGGTGAAGGCGATCATGGCTTGAACCGGCGGTCGAGCTCCGCCTGGGCAAAATATGCCGACGCCATGCGAAGGATTTCATTCGCCTGCCGGAGTTCCCGGTTCTCCCGCTCCAGCGCCTTCAGGCGCTCGGCAATTTCGGTCGGAACGCCGCCACGCACGCCGCTGTCGGTCTCCGCCTTCTTGACCCACTCATTGAGCGACTGCGCCGTGCAGCCGATCTTCGCGGCAATCGAAGTCACCGTCGCCCACCGCGAGGGATGATCCTTCTCGTGCTCGAAAACCAGCCGAACCGCGCGCGTGCGCACTTCGGGCGAAAATCGGTTCCTTGTCTTGCTTGCCATTGCTCCACCTTCTCAAGGTTAGGAGCCTCCGGCAAATTCGGAGCGGTTCAAACTAAACTTACGCGCGAATTTTCCTTTGACAAAAGACTAGAGGACAAAAGTAACTTGCAAGACACAGTTGTTGAACTATCTAGATCGATTGCTGCCTATCTTGGTATCTATAGAGACGCTCACAACTACCGAAACCTCGAGAATGAGCTAAAGGGTCTAAGACAATCTATCCTGACGGGAATATTTAGAGATTTGTTCGGATATGAATGCCTGCAGGCCCTTTCCCGCGAAGGCATGAAGTTCCTTGGTATAGAGGTCTCAAGCACTATCGAGCCCAACGTCGAACTGGACGTCTGACTGAAGCGCGGGTCATAGGTAACGCGCTCAGTTGTGATCCGCCCTCGCTGGGTTTATCTCGGCGCGCTGTCTCCTCCTGCCTGACAAGTGAGACGTTTTCCTTGACCGGCGCGCGATTGTCCGGAGCGACTGACAGAAAAAGGCGCCTAAACGATTGAAAGAATTGATCCGCTGCCAGAGCCGGCAAGCCCGTCTTCACAACCGCCTTTGGGCTAGAGCCTGCCCCGATTCTGACTTTTGCACTTCGCGCTTCGCGATCCGGTCCGACCTAGCCGACTTGAGGTCGCCGCGGCGCAAGGCTAAAGGCCAAGCGTCCCCCAGACTGAAAGACCGCAGGCCTTTGAGCGAAACCGAACCCAAGGTCGACGAGAAGCTCGCCGTCGCGCATGGCCTGAAGCCTGACGAATACGCGCGGCTCGTCGAGCTGATCGGCCGGACGCCGACCTTCACTGAACTCGGCATCGTGTCGGCGATGTGGAACGAGCATTGCTCGTATAAGTCGTCGCGCCTCCACCTGCGCAAATTGCCGACCAAAGGCCCTCACGTCATTTACGGGCCGGGCGAGAACGCGGGCGTGATCGACATCGGCGATGGCGACGTCTGCGTGTTCAAGATGGAGAGCCACAACCATCCCTCCTTCATCGAGCCCTATCAGGGCGCGGCGACCGGGGTCGGCGGCATTTTGCGCGACGTTTTCACCATGGGCGCCAGGCCCGTCGCCGCGCTCAACCTCCTGCGCTTCGGCGCGCCAGACCATCCGAAGACCCGGCGTCTGGTGGCGGGAGTCGTCGCTGGGATAGGCGGCTACGGCAATTCGTTCGGCGTTCCGACGGTCGGCGGCTCGACCGGCTTTCATCGGCGCTATGACGGCAACATCCTCGTCAATGCGATGGCGGTCGGCGTCGCCAAGCGGGACGCGATCTTCACTTCGGCCGCGAGCGGAATCGGCAATCCGATCGTCTATCTGGGCTCGAAAACCGGACGCGACGGCATCCACGGCGCGAGCATGGCCTCGGCGGCCTTCGAGGCGGACGCCGAAGAGAAGCGCCCGACCGTCCAGGTCGGCGATCCGTTTGCGGAAAAACTGCTGCTCGAAGCCTGCCTCGAGCTGATGCGCTCCGGGGCGGTGATCGCGATTCAGGACATGGGCGCCGCGGGGCTGACCTCCTCGGCGGCCGAGATGGGGGCCAAGGGCGATCTCGGAATCGACCTCGACCTCGACCATGTGCCGTGCCGTGAGACCGGCATGAGCGCCTACGAAATGATGCTTTCGGAGAGCCAGGAGCGCATGCTGATGGTGCTCAAGCCCGAAAAGGAGCCGGAGGCCGAGGCCATCTTCCGCAAATGGGGGCTCGATTTCGCAATCATCGGCAAGACCACGGATACGCGCCGCTTCGTCATCAGGCGCGGCGGCGAGGTCAAGGCCGACCTGCCGATCAAGGAGCTCGGCGACCAGGCGCCGCTCTATGACCGGCCGTGGATCAAGAGCCCCAGCCTCGCCGTTCTCGACGCTGCGTCGATCAAGGCCACCGATGCCGACCGACGCGGCGCTGCTAAAACTCCTCTCTTCGCCCGATCTTTGCTCGAAGCGCTGGATCTATGAGCAATATGACACGCTGATCCTCGGCAACACGGTTCAGGGGCCGGGCGGCGACGCCGCGGTGATCCGGCTGGGCGATGGGCCCAAGGGCCTGGCGCTCACGACCGACTGCACCGAACGCTATTGCGCCGCAGACCCGCGCGAAGGGGGAAAACAGGCGGTCGCCGAGGCCTGGCGCAACCTGATCGCTGTCGGCGCGCGCCCGCTCGCGCTCACCGACAATCTCAATTTCGGCAATCCGGAGCGGTCCGAGGCCATGGGCGAACTGGTCGGCTGCATCGAGGGCATCGGCGAGGCGGCGCGGGCGCTCGACTTCCCGGTCGTCTCCGGCAACGTCTCGCTCTACAACGAGACGATGGGCTCAGGCATTCCGCCGACGCCCGCGATCGGGGGCGTCGGTCTCGTCGAGGACGTCGCGAAAACGGCGAGCCTCGCCTTCAAGGTGCCGGGCGAGGATATTTGGCTCGTCGGCGGGGCGCCGAACTGGCTCGGCTGCTCCGCCTGGCTCGCGACGGTCGCAGGCCGCGAAGAGGGCGCGCCGCCGCCCGTCGATCTTGCCGCCGAGCGCCGCAACGGCGAGTTTGTCGCTTCTCTCATTAGGGCCAAGACGGTCAGCGCGGTCCACGACCTGTCGGACGGCGGCTTGGCTATCGCGCTGGCTGAGATGGCGATGGCGGGCGGAATTGGCGGAAACGTCGAGGCGCAGAGCGGCTTGAGCCATGCGTTCTTCTTCGGCGAGGATCAGGGCCGCTACGTTTTGACCGCGCCGCCGACTGAGCGCGCGGCCCTCGCCGAGGAGGCGAAGCGCCTCAATGTTCCGCTGTCGCGCATCGGCGCGACGGGAGGCCAGACATTGAAACTCGGCGTCGCCGCTCCCGTCGCCCTTGCGGGCTTAAGCAAAGCCTATGAAACTTGGCTGCCAGCCTATATGAGCCGTCCTCAGGGGGCAAACCTATGATCCCGTTCATCATCGTTAAAACCGTCAAGGGTTTCGCCTACATTCGCCCGGAGCGCGTGGTCGCCATCAATGCATCGGACGAAACGGACTGCCTGATCCTCATGACCCACGGGGTCACGATCGCCGCGAACGAACCCGCCGAGGACGTCGTGGCGCGGCTCGAGACGGAGGCCCGCGAGGAAGACGCGGCCGACGAAGTCATCAAGGAGCGTAACGCCCATGGCCATGTCGCAGACCGAGATTGAGACGATGATCCGCGAGGCGTTTCCGGACGCCCGGGTCGAGGTGAAGGATCTGGCCGGCGACGGCAACCACTACGCGGCCACCGTCGTGTCCTCCGCCTTCAAGGGCAAGACCCGCGTCCGCCAGCACCAGATGGTCTACGAGTCGCTGAAGGGCCGCATGGGCGGGGAATTGCACGCGCTGGCCTTGACCACCTCGGAGAGCTGACGCGGCGGATTCTCCTGGCGCGCCAGGGCTTCCGGGGGCGAAATTTCCTTCCGCTCGCCGAGCGAGCCACACCCCGACAAATGAACGCCCGACTGCGCCCCCTATGCAGAGGCGGATCGCGGAAATCACCGATGCCGGCACACTCGCGTTTGCAAGATTGCACGCGGCCTTGTTCGAATTGATCGGAACCGATCATCGCCTTATGGCCGAAGCGCGAATGCGCGCCCGCAGCCGTTGCGCGGGTTTGAGCGCGATGAGTCGCGCTCAAATAGAATGGGTATAACGCGCGATCGTAGGATGAACGTTGCGCTCCACATTTCGATTAACCGCCCCCATGCGACGTCCCCGTCGCGATCCGCAGTATCCGCCAAAAGTCAACTCCAGTCGGCGGGAATGCACAAATGCCGGTCGTTCGCCGACGACTTGGCGAACGGGATCATAGACCGGCCGCCGAACGACCCGCGGTCGAGTTCTCACGAGATTTTGTGATTACGAATTGAAGAATATCGCGACCTTGCGCGGGCTATGACAGCAGCCCGTTGTCCAAGCGCCGGTGAGCGTTCGACAGATGAAGGAGATAGAAAAGCGGAAACCTTCGCGTCACAAAAAAGTGCTAATGGATGCAATAGGTTCGACCTGGGATTAGTCGAATGAAAGTAGGGGAGGAACTCCGCTATGCCGCAAGCGAAGCGCGTTTCGAAGGGGAAGCGCACAAGGAACACTGTATCCGTTCTTGGCATCGCCGGGGTGTCTTTGGCGGCGTCGACGGGCGGATCAGTAGCCGACTGGCAAAATACGGCGCCGTTTCGGGTCCTCCCTCTCGATGAGGAGGAAATCTCCGACGTCAGCCTGGCGACGTTCCATCTCTTCGACCAAGATGACCTCGGAAACTCCCAGTCGGGCATACAAGTCGCTTTTCGCGGCTGCGGGGGCGGCTGCGGCTGTGGACATGGCTGCGGAGGGGGCGGCTTTCGAGGCTGCGGAGGGGGCGGCTTTCGAGGCTGCGGAGGGGGCGGCTTTCGAGGCTGCGCGGGTGGCTGTCGAGGCTGCGGCGTTGGCTTTCGAGGCTGCAGAGGCTGCGGCGTTGGCTTTGGCGGCTGCGGTTGCGGCGGGGGCTGCGGCGGCTGCGGCTGGGGCTGGGGCTGGGTCGGCGGCTGCTGCCTGTCATGGGGAGGCTGCGCCCTCTGCTAGAGGGAAGCGCTTTGCGATCACGTTGACAGAGGCAGGGCGTCATTTGACCAGGTTCGGACCGGGCCAACGATCTTGCCTGCAGCGCTTCCCAGGTGATGCGCACGTCCTGCCTGCGAAGAGCAACCGGGCCGGTGGCGAACCTATCGAGCGGCGAGCTTGACGACCGAGCGCTGGCGGAGAATACGCCTTGCACTGGCGTTTCGAGCCGCGGCAAGGTGCGCGTACTGACCTCATGACAGGCGATCACGGAATCAAGTTTACGCGGGATAACGGCAAAGACGTTCCGCGGTTCGCGCCGAATTTCACCGTCTATGTGCTGCCGCCCGATGTCGTGTGCCTCTATTCCGAGGACCGGAAATTCTTGCTTCACGGCGAGCTCTATTGTGCGCTCGCCTCGGCGATAGGAAAGGGTGAAAAGAGCTTTCGGGAGCTCGTCCGTGACCTAGAGAAGGATTTTGCACCCGACCAAATCCATGAGGCCCTAAAGCGGCTGGTCGAGCGACGCTATGTCCTTCCGGCATCCAGCGCGTCGAATGGCGTCGCAGCCGCCTATTGGGCGAGCCTCGGCCTATCGCCGGAGACCGCGCAGCAAAACCTCCAGAAATGCCGTGTGCGCATTCAGTCAATCGACGTGCAAGGGGAAACGGAAATCGGGGCCGCCCTGAGCGGGTTGGGCGTTCGAGTCGTCAAGCGCTCCCCCAACCTGACGATCACGCTGGTGAACGATTATCTCGACGGTCGATTGGCCGAATTGAACCAGCAGCATTTCTCGGATGGCGCCCCGTGGGTGCTCGTCCAACCCTCCGGCATTTTCCCCCTGGTGGGGCCCGTTTTCAGACCGGGGCAGAGCGCCTGCTGGATGTGTCTTGCCGAGCGAATGAAGAGGAACCGGGAGATCAAGGCGCTCCTCGACCGCAGACAGGCCCACTGCGTCGCCGTTTCGCCTCTGGCTCAAGGGACCCTCGGTCGGAGCGCAATCGAACTTGCCTCCGTCGAGGTCGCGAAAGCGATCGCCACCGATTTTCGCACGCAATTGAGCGATCACATCGTCAGCCTCGACCTCTTGGGCTCGACCATTGTGAAGCATCATGTGGCGGCCCGCCCGCAATGCCCGAGCTGCGGGCGCAAGAAACTGCGCGATCCCCGCCGTGCGCCGGCGCCCCTCGAACTTGGCGCGGGCGGCAAAGTCGTCATGACGAGCGGCGGTTATCGCAGCGTTTCGTCGTCGGCGACGGTTGCGCGTTTCCGCAGGCACGTGAGCCCGCTCACCGGCGTTGTCTCACGTCTCGAGCGGATCCAGGCCGATTTGCCCTTGAACACCAACTATTATGCCACGCACAATTTTTCAGGGCCGGCGGAGACCGTTCATGAGCTTCGGGCGGGGTTGAGCAACGGCAGCTTCGGCAAGGGCAGCACGGCCGAACAGGGTGAGGCGAGCGCGCTCATGGAGGCGATCGAGCGCTATTCCGGGATTTTTCAGGGCGACGAGATCCGGGCCAAGCGGCGGTTTGCCGATTTCCCGTCAGATGAGGCCATTCCTCCAAACGAAGTCCTGCTGTTCAGCGACGCACAATTGCGGCAGCGCGCGGCGCCGACGCCGAGCTCGGGAGAGGGGGAGGCGATCCCGGCGCTGTTCGACCGATCCGCAAAAATCGAATGGTCGCCGGTGTGGTCTTTGCGCGACGCGCGCTTCAAATATCTTCCGACCAGCCTGTTGTATTTTTTTTACCGGGGCGCTGCCGCCTTCGCAGCGGATTCCAATGGCTGCGCGGCCGGCAACACACCCGAGGAGGCGATCGTCCAGGGGTTCCTCGAGCTGGTCGAAAGGGATGCCTACGCGATCTGGTGGTACAATCGACTGCAGCGGCCGGAACTGGACCTCGGTCAGTTCGACGATTCCTATATCCGCGATCTGCAAACGCAGCTCGTCCAGGCCGGCCGCCGGCTGTGGGTGCTCGACGTGACCAGCGATCTCGGGATTCCGACGTTCGTGGCGGTCACCCACTGGATGCAAAACGGGCGGCAAAATATTGAATTCGGTTCAGGCGCGCATTTCGATGCGCGAATCGCCTTGTTGCGCGCGCTGACCGAGCTCAATCAATTTCTGTCCCTGGGTCTCATGGGCGGCGGGACGGGTGAGAAGTCGAGCCTTGACGGAACCACTCCCTTACGCCTGCAGGACCATCCCTATTTGACCCCGAGCGGCAGCCCGATGGTCCGAGCGGAGTTCGGCTCGAAGTTCGGCCATCTCGACACGCGCGAACAGGTGACGGCCTGCGTCTCCCTGGCGAAGCAAGCGGGCCTCGATTTCCTCGTCCTCGATCAGACGCGTCCCGACATCGAGGCGCCGGTCGTCCGCGTGATCGTTCCGGGATTGCGTCATTTCTATCGACGCTTCGCGCCCGGCCGGCTTTACGATGTGCCGGTCAAGCTCGGATTGCGTGACCGTCCCTTACAGGAAAACGAGCTCAATCCGATTCACCCCCATACCTGAAGGCGATCCCGGCTTGCCCGCTCCGGCGCCAAAGAGAGTGCGATCGGCCGCGCCGGCAAAAGCCTCCGCCCGGCTCCGTCGGCGCATCAGGCTCGAAGCGCAGGCGAACGGAGAAATCATCGCCTGCTTCAATGGCTATTCGATCGGTTTGGGAACGTTCAGCGCGGCCGCGGCGGATCGCGCAAAGCAACTGAGCATAGGTCTGCCGCTCAGCGCGTTTACGTCCGTTCGACGGAATATCGACAAAGAGATTGGTCTCCTGGTCCGGCGATTGGCCAGGCATGGCCTATTGGAATACCGCCTCGGGCGCTCGCGCGACGGCGAGGACCTCGTTGTCATCGAACCGCAGGTTGCCGATTATTGGCCCCAAACGCCGCAACTCGGCAATGCCGAGACTCTCGTCCTGTCGCGGTTCGCGTTCATGCGACGGCGCGGCGCCGAGATGGTCGTCGAATCGCCACGCGCCGGCGCGTTGTTCAAAATCCGCGATCCGAAGATTGCGGCGGCCATCGCCATGCTCTCCACCCCGCAGCAATTCAAAGCGCTGCGTCAGCTGGAAGGTTTTCCGGGGGTCGAGCTTCTCGCGCTGCTCTTGGATTGCCACATCCTTTTCAAGGTCGGTGCTGGTGGCGAAAGTGGGCTTCGACTGGCCGAGGGCGACCACAGCCTCGCGCTTTGGGACTTTCACGATCTTCTATTCCACACGCGCAGCACGAAAGGTCGGCATGGCAATCCGCTAGGGGGAGTTTATCCCTATGTCGGCGTCATCGCACCGCTGCCTGCCGTGCGGCCCAGCTGGCCTGGAAAGACGATCGATCTGCGCAAGGTCTCGGCGGCGCGCCCGGAGGCGGCCTCGCCAGTCGCAAAGCTCCTGCGTGAACGCCATTCGACACGCAGCTTTGATGACCAGCGACCAATCACGCTCGCCGAGCTCGCGCAATTTCTTGACTGGACCGCGCGCGTCCTGTCGAGATCGAACACGAAGCTCGACCCCGACGGCGATCACACAATCAGGCCGTATCCCTCGGCGGGCGCTGCTTACGAGCTCGAGCTCTACCTGGCCGTCAACCTGTGCGAAGGCCTTGCACGGGGCTTCTACCATTACGACGCCGGCGCCCACGTGCTGGCGCCGATCGGCGTCCCCGCGAATGAGCTCGACGCTCTGCTGGCGGAAGCTGAATAGGCGATGGGCGCGCCCGCTGCGCCGCAGATCCTGATCACGATCGCCGCGCGCTTTGGCCGGGTTTCATGGAAGTACAGCTCGATCGCCTATGCGCTCATTCTGAAGGACGTCGGTGTCTTGACGCAAACGCTCTACTTGATGGCGACCGACATCGGGCTCGGCGGATGTGCGATCGGGATCACGAATATCGATCTGTTCGCAAAGATGACGGGAGTCGAATTCCACGTCGAGGGACCCGTCGGTCAGTTTGCGATCGGTCGCGGCGCGAAATCGGAAGCTTCCGACTGACGATCGGGCGCGCCTGGGCAACCGGCAAATGGCGATGGCGCGGCCAAAGTCGGTCGTTCCCGAGCTTATAAAGACTTCGGCGGGTCGCGCGATGCGGCGCGGTCGAAATATACGAAAGCCTTGCGAACGCGCCTGTCGAGCAATGCGAATATGGCGCCCTGGGGGTCGGTGCAATGGACGATCCAGGCGCCGCCCGGCACTGCGGTTGGGCCATACAGGATTTGGCCCCCGCCAGCTTCCACGCGTTTCGCCGCCGCCTGGACGTCGTCGGTGTTGAAATAGTAAAGCCAGAACGGAAGCGGCAATGTCGCAGGCTTGGTGAGCATGCCGCCGATCGTCTTCCCTCCGGCGGAGAACCCCTGGTACGTGCCCATAATGCCGGTGTGGCTGTCGGCTTTTTGCCAGCCAAATAGCTCGCCGTAGAAAGCGAACGCCGTCTCCCAGTCAGTGGCAAGCAACTCATGCCAGCCCACGCGCCCCCGCGCGTCAAGCTCGGCGGACTGCGCCCGGCCGGAATTCTGCCCCTTGACCAGCGCAAGCGTCGCCATTTGCGGGTCGGCGACGACCGAAAAGCGGCTGATGTTGGGGAGGTCCGTCGGTGGGACGTGCACCGCTCCGCCAAGCTGCCTGGTCCGGCCGACGGCAGCGTCCACGTCGTCGACTTCGACATATCCCATCCATTGGGGCGTCACACCCGTTGTCCGCGCGCCCTCCGGCACGTTCATCAGCCCGGCGACGGGGGAATCTCCAGTGGTGAATAGGCTATAGGCCAAGCCGGGCGCCGAGGCATCTCGCGCGCCCCAGCCCACGACATGGGCGTAGAAGGCTTTGGCGGTTTCTATGTCTGTCGTCATCAGCTCGTACCAGACGAATCGGCCATGAGAATTGACGATGCCTGTTTCTCCTTTCGAGCCTGCAAAGACGACCGCATTTGCGGCGACTTGGGTTAGGACCTAGTGGACCATCTTTTTGCGTTGAAAAGTTGGGTCACGGGCATGGACGCCGAGCCATGGATTCCAATTGATTTTTGGTTCAGCGACGAGCAGTGGCTGAAGATCTTCCCCGCATTTTCTGACCAAATCAAACAGGCCTCGAGCTAAGGATGATCGCGACGCCTTAAGCGGCATCATGCTGTCCTCAAGATCGGCCGATGTCGGCAGGATTGCCCGAAAGATTATGGCCCGCACACGAATATCTACAACCGCTTTTCGCGCCGGAGCCGAAAGGCTCGATTTCGGCGCGAGGCCGGGCTGGACTTCTCGTCAAGAACCCATCTTGGGGGTGACCGGCCGCTTCAAACGTGCGGATGCCACAGATTATCGAGTTCTAAGCCGACCGAATTCTTGCTGCGCTCGGTCCGCCCGTGCGTGACCGCTGACTGAGCCTAAGCCCAAGATCTCTCTTTCGTTGGGGCAGCGGGAAGGCTAGCGTTGGCGCGTACGGCAAATCGCAGATCGGCCCACAGAGCCGAGCGGGAGGAGAAGGGTCGATGGCGAGGTTGTGTATGTTCGGAGCGGCTCTGGCCGCGCTGCTTAATGCAGGCGCCGCGCGCGCGGACGACAATACCGTGACCATTGGCATGATACTGCCAATGACCGGCCAGCAGGCGTCTACCGGCAAGCAGGAGCGTGCTGGAGCACAGCTTTACATTCAGCAGCACGGCGACACGGTTGCCGGCAAGAGGATCGTCCTCGAGGTCAAAGACGACACCGGCGCGGCTGACGTCACCAAGCGCCTGGCGGAAGAGCTGATCGGCAACGATCACGCCAAGGTGCTGATGGGCTTCGGGCTCACGCCGCTCGCGCTGGCTACTGCGCCCGTGGCCACGGAAGCGAAGGTCCCCGAGATCGTCAGCGCCGCCGCGACCGCAATGATCACGGAGAAGTCGCCCTATATCGTCCGCACCTCGTTCACGCTTCCACAAGCCTCGGCGCCGATGGCCGAATGGGCCGCCAAGAACGGCATTAAGAAGGTCGTCACCATTGTCGCCGACTACGGACCCGGAATCGACGCTGAGAGATGGTTCTCCGAAACGTTCGAAAAGAACGGCGGATCCGTCGCGGAAAAAATCCGTGTGCCGCTCAAGAACCCTGACTTTGCGCCCTTCCTGCAACGGGTGAAGGACGACGCGCCCGATGCGGTCTTTGTGTTCGTGCCGTCCGGTCAGGGCGCGATCTTCATGAAGGAGTTCGTCGAGCGGGGCCTCGACAAGTCGGGTCTCAAGCTGATCGGCACTGGCGACGTGACTGACGACGACCTTCTCGCCGACATCGGCGATCCGGCGCTTGGCGCGGTGACGACGCACCATTATTCGGTGGCCCATGACTCGCCCGAGAACAAAGCGTTCGTCGAGGCGTTCGAGAAGGCCAACAATGGCATGCGGCCGAATTTCATGGCGGTCGGGGCCTATGACGGCATGGCGCTCATCTATCAGGCGCTGGAAAAGACTAAAGGCGATGCCAGCGGCGACGCGCTGTTGGCGGCGATGAAAGGTATGAGTTGGACGAGCCCGCGCGGGCCAGTATCGATCGATCCGGAAACGCGGGACATCGTGCAGAACATCTACGTCCGCAAGGTCGAGAAGAAGGACGGTGCGCTTTACAATGTCGAGTTCGCGACCATCCCCAACGTGAAGGACCCGTACAAGGCCGCCAAGCATTGAACGTCGGGAGCGCCGCGAGACGATGAGCGGCTGAGGCCCCCGATGCTGACTATCCTGCTCGATGGCTTGGCCTATGGCATGCTGTTGTTCGTGCTGGCGAGCGGGCTGTCGGTGACGCTGGGGTTGATGAACTTCATCAACCTCGCCCACGGCGCCTTCGCGATGATCGGCGGCTACGCGACGGCGCTGCTCATGAATCGCGCCGGCGTTCCATTTCTCTCCACCCTGCCTGCGGCGTTCGTCATCCCCGCAATTCTCGGCGTCGCACTCGAACGCACGCTTTATCGGCGGCTTTACGGCGCAAGCCCGCTCGATCAGGTGCTGTTCACAATCGGCTTGGTGCTGATGGCGATGCCGATCGCCGCCTATCTCATCGGCGACGAGCCGCAACAGGTTCATTTGCCGGCCTGGCTTAGCGGCCGTATCGAGTTCGGCGGCGTCGGCATCGGCGTCTATCGGCTGTTCATCATCGTCGTATGCGGCGCGATCGCCGCGGCGTTGCAAATGTTCCTGATCAAGACCCGCTTCGGCGCGCAACTCAGGGCGGCGGTGGATGACCCGCGCGTCGCGCAGGGTCTGGGGATCAATGTCGAGCGCATCTTCGCCATCGCCTTCGCGGTCGGCAGCGGGCTTGCCGGCCTGGGCGGGGCGCTTGCAGCCGATGTCGTCGGCGGCATCGACCCCTCGTTTCCGGTGAAATTCCTGGTGACTTTCCTCATCGTGGTCACCATCGGCGGTTCGAACGGGATCATTGGCGCCCTGATCGGCTCGCTCCTGCTCGGCGTGCTCGATGTCGCCGGAAAATATTACGCGCCCTCGATCGGCGGATTCATCATCTACGGCGTGATGGTCGTCACTCTCATCGTGCGTCCGCAGGGACTGTTTGCGCGCGGCGACGCGCGATGAGCGTCCCCGCCGGTACCGCGACGGTGGACCGCCTTGCCGCGCATTTGCAGCGGCGCGCGCGTTGGCGCTGGCCGGAACTTATCTTCTGGCTTGGGGTGCTGGCGGCGATCTTCGCTTTGCCGTCGCGCGCGGCGATCATCAACGAAGCGCTCATCGCCGGCCTGTTTGCTTTGTCGCTTGACCTTATTCTCGGACTGGCCGGAATCGTTTCGCTCGGACACGCGGCGTTCCTTGGCCTCGGCGCTTACGCGGCGGCTATTCTCGCCAGCAACGGCTTCGCCGACCCCTTCCTCGGGCTTGCGTTTGGCGCGGGCGTCGCCGCCCTCGTCGGTTTCGTCACCGCGCCGCTCCTGCTTCGAGGCGGCGACCTGACGCGGCTCATGGTGACGCTTGGCGTCTCGCTCATGTTGGGGGAGTTCGCCAACCGCAACGGCTGGCTCACCGGCGGCGCGGACGGGCTCAATTTCTCGATGGCGCCAGTGCTCGGGCTATTCCCGATCGGCTTCACCGGGCAGCGCAACGCGGCGCTCTACAGCTTCGCGGTCCTGTTCATTTTGTTTGCGATTGCGCGCCGCCTCGCGCACTCGCCGTTTGGACTAGCGCTGGCCGCGATTCGAGAAAACCGCCTGCGCGCTTCCGCCCTTGGCGTTGGCGCGAGCCGACGCATCGTTGCGATTTATACGGTTGCGGCGGCCTACGCGGGCGCGGCGGGCGCGCTGCTGGCGCAGACGACGCAGATCGTGTCGCTCGACCTGTTCGACTTCCATCGATCGGCCGATGTCATGCTGATGCTGATTATAGGCGGCGCGGGTTATCTCTACGGAGGACTCATCGGCGCGGCGGCGTTCATCGTGCTGAGGGACGTGATTTCCGCAGCGACGCCCGAATATTGGGAATTCTGGATTGGGCTCGCCTTGGTCATCCTCGTGCTCGCCGGCCGCGAGCGGGTCGCAGCTGTACCCAGGCGTCTCATCGCTCTCGTCACGCCGCGCTCAGCGCGTCGGGGCGTCGCGTGAGCGCTCCGGCGCTCGAGGCGCGCGGCCTCATGCGTCATTTCGGCGCGCTGGTCGCGACCGACGATGTCTCGTTCGCGGTTCAGCCCGGCGCGAGACAAGCGCTGATCGGACCAAACGGCGCCGGCAAGACGACGCTGATCAATCTCCTCACAGGGGTTCTCAAGCCGAGCGCCGGCCAGGTCTGGCTAGCCGGGCGCGAGGTCACGCATCTCGCGTCAAGCGCAAGGGTCAGGATGGGGCTGTCGCGCACGTTCCAGATCAATCAGCTTTTCCCTGATCTGACGCCAGCCGAGTCGCTTGCGCTCGCGATCTCGGAGCGCAACGGCTCCGGCGCTGATTTCTGGCGGGTCGCAGGCGGGCGGCCGGAAATTGTCGCTGAAATCGAAAGCCTGCTCACGCGCTTCGGTCTCGAATCCGACTTCGACCGGCCGACGAAGAAGCTTCCATACGGCAAGCAGCGACTCCTGGAGATCGCCCTCGCGTTGGCGACACGGCCGCAGGTGCTGCTCCTGGACGAACCCGCCGCCGGCGTGCCGGAGGAGGAGCGGCAGGACATCCTCGCCACCCTCGCCGCTCTGCCATCCGACGTCGCGATCCTCTTGATCGAGCACGACATGGACCTTGTCTTCAATTTCGCGCAGCGTATTTCGGTGCTGGTTGGGGGAAAGCTTCTGACCGAAGGCGCGCCGGAGGCGATCGCCGCGGATGAGCGCGTGCGCGCCGTCTATCTCGGCGAAGACGCGCATGGCTGAGCTCCTGCGGATCGAAAACTTGAGCGCAGGTTATGGCGAGGCGAAGGTCGTCCACGGCGTCGGCTTCGTGCTCGAGGAGGGCCAGTCCCTGGCGCTGCTTGGACGCAACGGCGTCGGCAAGACGACCCTTGTCGATTTGCTGATCGGCGTCACCACCCTTTTCAGTGGCCGGATCGCGCTCGGCGGCGAGGACATCACACCTCTTCCGCCGTACCTGCGCGCGCGGCGCGGCCTCGGCTGGACGCCCCAGGAGCGCAACATCTTCCGCTCCCTGACTGTCGAAGAGAATCTCACCGCGGTGGCGATGCCCGGAGCCTGGATGGTCAAGCGGATCTATCGGCTTTTTCCGCGCCTTGAGGAACGGCGCCAAACCATGGGCCGGCAATTGTCCGGCGGGGAGCAGCAGATGCTCGCCATCGGCCGAGCGCTTATCCTCAACCCGCGCCTCTTGCTGCTCGACGAGCCGACCGAGGGTTTGGCGCCGATCATCGTCGACGAATTGCTGGCCGCTTTGCGCGAACTCAGCCGCTTGGGCTTGTCGATGATCATCGTCGAGCAAAAGCCGAAGAAGATCTTGCCTTTCACCGATCAGGCGATCGTGCTCGATCGCGGCGCCATCGCCCATGCCGCGCCGAGCGCCGACCTTCTTGCAGATCCCACTGCGCTCGACGCGCATCTCACAGCGCGCTCCCGCCGTCGGGACGGCTGATGCGAATTCTCGGCCCGATTGTTCCTCCATCGTCCGCGGTCGTGAGGTGGCCGATGCCGAGATCGAGGCTCGCTGCGCGGCAGGGCCGCAAATCATCCGTCACCAATCGCTCAGGAACGACGGCGTATTTCCTGAGAGGCTTGCGCATCAGCTTCAACGCGGCGCGCTTGTCGCGCTTGGACTGGGCCGGCACATCCAGAACCTCGCCCTCGGCGTCGACGGCGCGCTACAGATAGGCCATGCGCCCATCGATTTTCAGATGGACCTCGTCAAGATGCCTGGTCGCATGCGGCCTGGGACGGCGCTTCCGCAATTCCGCTGCAATGATCGGCCCGAAATGATTCACCCAGCGTCGGACAGTTTCGCACGAAATTGCAACGCCGCGCTCCGTGAGCAAGTCCGCGACATCGCGAAAGCTAAGCGTGAACCGGAGATAGAGCCGGATCGCCTAGTGAATGATCTCTGGAGGGAACCGATATCCGCAGTAGCTGACTTTCGGCATGCCCTTCGGCTACGCCGCATTCAAAGCCCCAGCAAGCTGCCAGTGCTGTGACAATGCCACTCCGTGACTTTCCGCGCGCGACGGGAGCCGTGACGCCGGCCCTGCCAGGCACAAGCAGGACGGACCTCGCCCGGCCGCGCAAGGCGGGCCCGCGTGACGGCGCGCCGTCGCTCACAGGACCCGCTCGGGCGCAATCAAATCGTGGGCGCCCCGCCCGACCCGCGAAACGTGGCGCGACAGGAAGCGCCCATCGGCGCATATTGCGCGTATAGTCACGACGGGCGCATAAGAGAAGGCCAAGCATGAAGCCGCAGAAATTCGGGTCCAGCGTGGTTCACAAGCTGGCCGAGATCGACAAACTGGCGCTGGACGACGACTGGCTGTTTCCTGGCATCGATCCGAAGGCGATCGACCAAAACCGCGACTGGCTCGGACCGAACTTGGTCGAGCCGGGGACCCGGAGGCTCTACATGAGCTTCCACAGCTACGTGATCCAGACGCCGACCCTCAACATCCTGCTCGACACCTGCAACGGCAATCATAAGCAGAGGCCAACAATGCCGGCCTGGCACATGCTCAACTTGCCGTATCTCGACAAGCTCAACGCGATCGGGCTCAAGCCCGAAGACATCGACATCGTGATGTGCACGCATTTGCATGCCGACCATGTCGGTTGGAATACGACGCTCGAGAACGGCAGATGGGTTCCAACCTTCCCGAAGGCCCGCTACGTGATGTCGCACGCCGAATACAAACATTTCGAAGGGCTGCACAACGCGAAGCCGGTCGAGCCGGTGACGCGCGGGGCATTCCAGGACAGCGTGCTGCCGGTTGTCGAGCACGGGAGGGAACTGCTGCTCGGCGCCGGCGACACGATCGACGAGCGGCTAAGCGGCGAGGTCGAGCTGGAGGCCGCGCCCGGCCACAGCCCGGCCGGGCTCAATCTCATGCTGAAATCCGGCGGGCGGCGCGGCTGCTTCTGCGGCGACGTGATCCACCACCCGATCCAATGCGCGACGCCGGATCTTTCGAACCTCGCCGACTACGACCGGAAACAGGCGGTGGCGACGCGTCGCCGCGTGCTCGATCGTTCGATCGACGAGGGCGTCGATCTCTTCACCGGCCATTTCCCCGATCCGACGGTCGGCCGGTTCAGCCGGCTCGACGACGTCTACCGCTTTAAGTTCGAGGCGTGACGCGCCTCCGCTTCTCGCGTTGACGGCGACGGCGAGCCCCGAAGGGGCGTGGCGATCCAGAACCCGCCCCAGCAGCGCGGATCATCGGCGTCGGATCACGGTAGCACACGCTTGCGCTCTGAGACCCTGGATCGCCTCGTCGCTCGCTCCTCGCGATGACAGAAGCGCGGCGCTAATACCAAGACTCGATGATCGGAACCGATCATCGCCTTATGGCCGAAGCGCGAATGCGCGCCCGCGCCGTTGCGCGGGTTTGAGCGCGATGAGTTCGCGCTCAAATAGAATTGGTATGAGCGACCTCGAAGCTCGGGATGCGGTAGCCGTCCGCGTGATCCACGTAGATCATCCTGACCGCCGCATCGATCTTCAGTCTCTTGACCTCGTCCGCGGCGACTTGGCCGATCATGATAGGACCCTCGCTCAGCTGGACCGCGACGACCGTGTGCGGCGCGGGATAGGCGGGAAGGTACTGCCTGTGAAATGTCGTCCAGGAAAGGATCTTTCCGTTCCCCTCGACCGGTGCCCAGGCATAGTCGGTGGAGAGGCATTTCGGGCAGGTCGGACCCGGCGGATAACGCATGAGGCCACACGCGGAGCACGTCTGCAATTGCATCGCGTCGTCAGCGATGCTCTCCCACATCGGCCCGTCATAGAACGAGTAAAGGCGCGCTTTCGTCGGCATGTCGCTAAGTCCTCAAAGGCCGTACATCAGCGACACGACCTTGCCGGCTACGTCGGACACGTAGTGGACGTGGCGGCAGTTCGGCGCTTGCCGGGCGCCCTCGCCGCCGCGCAACTGGCGCACCGCCTCAATCTGATGATTCCAGCCCTGCATGTAGCTTTCGGATAGATGGCCGCCGCCCGTGTTGACCGGCAACTTGCCGCCGGGCCCGACGCCGGTCTCGGCCATGAATTTTCCTGCCTCGCCGATCCCGCAATAGCCGAAGCCTTCAAGCGCGAAAGGGATATGGCAGGAGAAGCTGTCGTAGACGAGCAGCACGTCGACGTCCTTCGGACCCACTCCCGCCATGGCGTAGAGACTCTCGGAGGCGAGCTTCTGGGCCGGCCGATAGAATTCGAGGAGACGCGGGCCGAGACTGGTCGCCTCACGATTGAGGTCCGCGCGGCCGATTCCGTGAATGAACACCGGCTTCTGTCCGCTCTTTGCCGCGATAGCCTTGGCGCGCGACGCCTCTGCGACAATCAGCGCCACCCCACCGTCGTTGATCAGGCAATAGTCGTAGAGGTGCAGCGGCTCCGCGACATAGGTCGAGGCGAGATAGTCGTCGAGCGTGATCTTGCGGCCCTTCATGATGGCTCGCGGGTTGAGGTCGGCCCAGCCGCGCTGCGCGACCGACACCTGACCGAGATCGCGCTCACGAGCGCCCGTGAGAGCCATGTAGCGCCGGAACATCAGGGCGTAGAGCGCCCCCTGAGAGGTCAGCCCCCACGGCGAATGATAGACGTACGAGAGGAAGGCGTCGCCGCCCATCGCCTCGGGGCCGCCATACTGGATGGCCGCTGAGCGCTGATCGTTGCCGTAGACCAGCGCCACGACTTCGGCCGCGCCGGTGGCGATTGCCTGCGCCGCCTTGGCCACCGCCGTGACCGCGTCGGCCTGATCGCCCCAGCGCGGATTGACCCCCAGAACCTCGCCCATCCGCTCATAGGCGGTGGTCGGCCCGACGATCAGCCCGTCGACGTCGTCGCGCCCGAGCCCCGCGTCGGCGAGCGCTCGCTTCAACGCGACCGCCCCATAGCCATAGCTGTCGAACGGCTTCTCGCCCGCGCGGACGCGCCGGTAGTCCTCGATCCAGTCCGTAACACCGACGCCGGCAATTGCCGACGTCTTATGCAGTGACGCTGCGCTCAATCACTCGGTCCTTTTCCGTCGGTTTCAGCGTTTCAATGGCGCCGGACTTGCGCAGCGACGCGATCTTCTCGGGCGAATAGTCAAGGATGTCCCTCAGGAGCACGTCCGTATGCTCGCCGATCAACGGGGGCCGTTCGAGCTCGACCCGTTCGCCGTCCACGCGATAGGGCGGCGCATGGAATGTGCTGTCGCCGAGCTCGGGATGCGCAATGCGCTGCCAGAAGCTGCGATAGCGGAGCTGGGGGTCGTCCTCGATCAGGGTCTTTGAATCCGACACGACCCCGGCCGACACTCCCACGGCCTGCAGCGTCTGCATGACGTCGCGAGCGCTGCGCTCGATCGTCCAGGCGCCGAGTGCGCCTTCGACCTCCTCGACCCGGGCGATGCGGCCGGCCGTCGTCTTCAGGCCCTCGTCCGCGGCGAGATCCGCCCGGCCGATCGCCGCGCAGAGGCTCCGCCATTGCGCGTCGTCGAGCGCGGCGACCGCGCACCATGCGTCTTCGCCCTTGCAGCGGAAGATGTTGTGAGGCGCGTGACAATGCGACCGGTTGCCGATGCGCTCCGGCTCGACGCCGGTGGCGGCCTGTTCGGTGACAGGCAGCCCCATGACGTTGATCGTCGACTCGACCTGGGCGAGGTCGATCTTCATCCCTTGCCCCGTCTTCCGGCGCAGCCTCAACGCGGCGAGAACGGCAAAGGCTGCATGATAGGGATTGGCCGCGTGATCGGGGAAGTGGGTGCCCGGTCCGATCGGCGGTCCGCCTTCGTGTCCCGTCAGCCACATGAGACCGGTCACCGCGCTTATCGTCATGCCGACGCCAAGCAGGCTCGAGAGCGGGCCATCCTCGCCATACATCGGCATGGCGAGATAAATGATGTCGGGCTTGATCGCCTTGACGTCCTCGTAGCCGAAGCCCAGCCGCTCCATGGCGCCGGGCCCGAAATTGTTGCTGACCACGTCACCGTGGCGGATCAGCTCGCGGACGACGCCGCGCGCTTCCTCGTTCTTGAGGTTTAGCGCGAGGCTCTTCTTGCCGGTGTTGCGCGAGGCGAAATAGCCGCTGCGGTTGAGCCCGGCGACGCCGTCCTTGAACGGGCCGCCAAGCCGCACCGGATCGGCGCGGCTCACGCTCTCCACCTTGATGATCTCGGCGCCGAAATCGGAGAAGATCTTGGTCGAGAAGGGCCCGGCGCCCGCCCAGGTGAGGTCAACGAAGCGGATTCCTTCGAGAAACCGAGGCTTCATGGACAAGTCTCCTCAGACGACATCAGCGGAATGCTGGCCAAGGCTCGGCGCCGGATTGTCGATCGCCCAGACGGGCTCGGAGAGCCGATAGGGCGCGCCGGGAAAGCGCAGACTCTTGCCGAGCGCTGGATGATAGATCTCAGAGAAAAAGCGGCGGTAGACGAGTTGCGGATCGTCCACCAGGTCGCCGACCCGGCTGACCGGCGCCATCACGATCTTGCGCTTGAGCGCTTCCTCACGCATCTCGTCGCGGGTCTTGTCGGCGATGAAGCTTTCGAAGATGCGGCGGAACTCCGCCTTGTAAGGCGCGGTCGCGCGCTTTGGGCGATCCGCCCAGTCCGGCTCGCTGAGCCGCCTGAAGCCAGGATCGCCCGCTTCGTCCATCCACGCGACGGCCGCCTTCCACGACATCGGCAGCGACAGGGGCGCGGCTAGAAAGACATGGCCGTCCTTGCAGGCGAATATGTCTTCGGTGGCGTCGCGGACGCCCTCGCCGCCGCGCGACAAGACGCGCCGCTCGAGGTCCCATACCTGCGGCGCGTTCTGCAGCGAATGAGCGATCGCCTCCTGCGCGGAAACGTCGACAAGATGGCCATTTCCGTGCGTCTCGAGATCCCAGAGCGCCAGCGCCGTCGCCGCCGCAGCATAGACGGAGGTCACCATCGCCGACTGATCGCCTGGGAGCCGCAGCGGCGGCTCCCCCGGAACGCCTGATAGCCAGGCGATCCCGCCGAGCGACTGGTCGACGAGATCGCAGCCGACATAGCCAGCGTAAGGTCCGTCCAGTCCGAAATGCGAGACAACCGTCACCACGCGCAAGCCGGGAATGGCGAGAATCTGCGGCAACAGAGCCTTGGCCTCGACCTCGACGACAACGACCTCAGCGCTCGCGACAAGCGCGGCGAAGGCGGCCCGGCCTTCGGCGGTCGAACGATCGAGCGTCAAGCTCTTCTTGCCGGCGTTGAGGAAGGCGAAGGCGGACCCGCCGTAGCCTTCGGCGCCGGGCAGCGGATCGCGCTTGCGATCGGCCCTGCCCTCCGGCGGCTCGACCATGATGACTTCAGCGCCGAGGTTCGCAAACAAGCGCGTCGCGTAGGCCGACAGGTCTCCGGTGAGATCGATGACCCGGACGCCGTCATAGGGACGGTTGCGGCTCATGGGGCTCCTCCTGCCGGATCGTCCTGCGGGCTTCGCGACGAGGCGGCGGCCGACGGATGCCGGCGGAATCGGTCGACGCCGTCGGGATCAAGATCGGGACTCACGCCGCTCGGGCCTCCCAGTTTGCGCGATCCGGCGACCTGCTTCGGGCGCAAAGGTTCCACATAATGCATTCTTTTGACCCTCTTTAGAGGATGAGTAGCGGCGGAGGCAAGGTCGAAATGCGACGAAGGGGGTCCAAACGTCGGTTGACACGTCGCGGGATTGCGTTTCTTCTGCGCCGGAAGAATGCATCATACAAAAGTAGGGAGAGCTCCATTGCGAACCGCGACATGGGTGGCGGCCTCTGTTCTAACGTGCGTCGCCGCCCTGACCGTCCCGCCAGCGCAGGCCGACGAACTCAAGATCGGCGTCATCGGGGCGCTCTCAGGCGGGGGCACCGCCTGGGGCCTCGGCCTTGAGCGGGGGGTCCAGCTCGCGCTCGACGAGGTGAACGCGGATGGCGGCCTCAAGGTCGACGGCAAGACCTACACCCTCGGCCTCACGGCTTATGACGACCAGTACAACGCCGCCCAGGCGAAGATCGCGATCGATCGGCTCGTTCAGCAGGACGGCGTGCATTTCGTCATGGGCCCGGTTGGCTCGCCGGGAGCGCTGAGCTCCCTACAGGTGACGCAGCCCGCCAAGGTGCTGCAATTCGTCGACGGCTATGCGCCGGGCATCCTAAAGAACGACTTCAAGGCGGCCTACATCTTCCGCGTTGACAATTCAAACCTGGAGTTCTCCGACCCGATCGTCGCCTGGGTGAAGCAGACCATGCCCGGTGTGCACAAGGTCGGCATGATCGCTCCCAACGACGCAACCGGTCAAGCCGCGATTCCGACCCTCATCAACGCTTACAAGAAACAGGGCTTCGACGTCTGGGTCGACTATTACGAGCGCGGGTCGAAGGAGTTCACGCCGGTCCTTTTGCGCATGCTCGGCCAGAACGTCGATCTCTTCGACCTCAACAGCGCCTCGCCCGGCGACGCCGGCCTGATGCTCAAGCAGGTGCGCCAGATCGGCTTCAAAGGCAAGGTGCTGCAGGCTGGCGGCGCCGGCGTCGATGAGATCAAGACGATCGCGGGGCCGCTGGCGGACGGCTTCATCAAATATGACGTGGTCGACGAAGCTGAGCCCCAAGCTAAGACGCTCATGGCCGCCTACGCCAAGAAATATTCCGGCCCGATGAACGGCATGGTTCCGATCTATTACAACGCCACCCAGATCCTGCTCGAGGCCATTCGACGGGCGGATTCGATCGATCCGACGAAGGTGCGCGACGAGGTCGAGAAGCTCAACGGGTGGAACACCGCTATCTATGGGCCGCTCCACTGGGGCGGGAAGGCGCACTACGGCGTCGACCATCAGATCCTGCTCCCCTTCTATATGAAGCAGGTGCAGGGATCCGACGTGGCGCTCAAGGCGACTCTGTCGCCGCAGGACTAAGCCGAGGCTCGTCTCTTCGGGCGCCATCTCATGCTCTCGCCGATCCTGCTCGGACAGGTCTTCGTCAATGGCGTGAGTCTGAGCGCGATCTACATCCTCGTCGCGCTGGGGTTCACGCTTCTGTTCGGCATCATGCGCGTGGTGAACTTCGCGCACGGCTCGTTCGCGATGCTGGGCGGCTACGCGCTCTATTATTTTTACGGCCAATGGAGCCTGCCCTACCTGCTCGCGGCGCCGCTGGCGGCGGCGACCGTCGCGGTCGCGTCGCTCGTGCTGGAGCGGTTCGTCTTCCGCCTGTTCTACCAGAAGATGTTCCAGAGCATGATTGCGCTGCTGGGGCTCGACATGGCGATCACCTTCACGGCGCTCATGATCTGGAATCCCTACGAGCGCTCGGTGCCCACGCCGCTCGACGGCGTGCTGCAGGTCGGCGGGCTCATCATTCCTGAGGATAAGCTCGTCATTGCCGCCGTTGCAGCGGCGGCGCTCGCGGCCTTCTGGGCGTTCACCCGCTTCACCCGGCATGGGCTGGCGCTGAGGGCGGCCTCGCAGGACCTCGAGATCGCCGAGGCGCAGGGCGTGGACACGACGGCGCTCTATCGCTTGGCCTTTCTCATCGCGATCTTCATGGCGGCGCTGGCGGGCGGCTTCTACGCACAGACCTATTCGCTGTCGCCCATGATGGGCGAGCGGCCCTTGCTCATGGCCTTCATCGTCGTCATCCTCGGCGGCATGGGCAGCATCCCCGGCGTGGCGCTCGGCGGGCTGGTGCTCGGGTTTTCGGAGAGCGCGATCTCCACCTTCTACGGCGCCGCGACCTCCACCTTCGTGTCCTTCGGGGTGGTGTTCCTGCTGCTTATCTTCCGGCCATGGGGCCTGCTCGGAACGCCGGACCATGACTGATCGCAACGACGCCGTGATGACGGCGAGTCTCGGCGAAGTTCTTGCGGGCCGCCCCGCGCTGCCCGGCTGGTTCCTCGGACTGCTCGCCGTCGCCCTGCTCGCGCTTCTGCCGGCGGTCGCTCCGACCATGTTCCTCGTCTCCATTGCGACCAGCATGCTGATCACCGCGGTCGCCGCAGCGAGCCTTCATCTCGTGGTGCGCACCGACCACGTATCCCTCGGCCACGCCGGATTCATAGGGGTCGGCGCCTATGCGGGAACGCTCGCGCAGACCGTGCTCCATTGGCCGACCGTTCTCGTCGCGGGGGCAGGTTTCGTGGCTCCGGCCGCACTCGCCCTCGTCGTCGGGCCGCTCGTCCTCCGGCTCACTGGTAAATATTTCGTGCTCGTCACCTTCTTGCTCGGCGAGATATTGCGGCTCGGCATGGAGAACTGGCAGTCGGTGACGGGCGGCGCGAACGGCATCTTCCAGATCGCGGCGCCTTCGGCCTTCTCGGGCGAGATCCCATTCTATTACCTGGTGCTGGCCGTGGCGGCGGTGATCCTCTTCGGCGTCGGGCGCATTCTCGAGAGCGAGATCGGCCGGGTGATGGACTCCGTGCGCCAGTCGGAGCGGCTCGCGCAATGTTCAGGGGTGCCCGTCCTGAAGTTGAAGACTTCGATATTTGTCCTCTCCTGCGGGCTAGCCGGAATCGCCGGCGTGTTGCAGGCCTGGTTCGTCCATTTCATCGACCCTGGCTCGTTCTCGACCACGCAGTCCCTGAATCTGCTGGTGATCAACGTGATCGGCGGCATGAACAGCTTGGCGGGGACGCTGTCCGGCGCCGTCTTCATGACCGTCCTGCCCGAGTTGTTGCGCAGCTATGTTGAACTGCAGCGTGTGATCTTCGGCGTGATCCTGATTGTGGTGATGGCAGTGCTTCCCGGCGGCCTCGCCGAAGCGAGCGTCCGAGCGCGACGACTGTTCGCGCGTCGGAGCGGCGCGTGACCGCGCTGCTGCAGGTCGAAGCGCTGACCCGCCGCTACGGCGGGCTCATCGCGGTGCGCGATCTGAGCTTCGCCATCGAGGCCGACGAAATCCTCGGCGTGATCGGCCCGAATGGCGCCGGCAAGACGACGGCGATCAATCTGGTGACGGGAGTCGTGAAGCCCACCGCCGGGACCGTCCGCTTCAACGGCGACGACGTGACCGGCATGGCGCCCCACCGGCTGGTCCAACGCGGACTTGTGCGCACCCAGCAGGCGACAGTCGTCTATCCCGGCCAGACCGTCCGCGAGAACGCCATGCGCGGCGCCTACATCGGTCTCTTTCCCGGGCCCATTCAGGCCTTCGTCGGCGCCGCCAAGGCGCGCAAGATGCGTCGCGACACGCAGGACCGGATCGAGGCGCTCCTCGATCTGCTCGGACTCAGCGCGGTGAGCGACTCGATCGCTGACACCTTGCCTTACGGATTCCAGAAGACGCTCGGCATCGTGATCGCCCTCGCGGCGCGCCCCCGCCTCGTCATGTTGGATGAGCCGGTCGCGGGCCTCAGCGCGGAGGAGGCGGACCACGTCCGCGACGCGATCATCCGCATTCGCGCGCAGGGCATCTCGGTGCTCGTGGTCGACCACAACATGCGGTTCATGTCTGGACTCTGCGATCGCGTGCTGGTCATCCACCACGGGCAGGAACTGGCGGTCGGCCGCCCGCGGGAGGTGCTCGCCAACCCCGCCGTCATCGACGCCTATCTCGGACACGGCCGTGGCGCTGCTAAGCATTAAGGACCTGCAGGTGCGCTACGGCGGCACGCTCGGCACGCGCCGGGTGACGCTGGACATCGCTCCCGGCGAGACGGTGGCGCTCGTCGGCAGCAACGGCGCCGGCAAGAGCAGCACGCTCAAGGCTCTGATGGGCCTCGTCAGCGACGTCAAGGGCGCGATCGTTTTTGAGGGCAAGGACCTCGCGGGACGGAAGCCGTCCGAGATCGTGCGGCTTGGGATCGCGCTGTCGCCGGAGGGCCGCCGCGTCTTTCCGACCCTGTCGGTGCTCGAGAACCTCCGGATGGGCGCCTTCACTCGTTCGAAGGCGGACCAGGCCGAGCGGCTGGAGCAGATGCTTGACGCCTTTCCGCGGCTGCGCGAGCGCGCCAAGCAGCGCGCGAGCAGCCTGTCCGGCGGCGAGCAGCAGATGCTGGCGATCGGGCGGGCGCTAATGAGTCGGCCAAAGCTTTTCCTGCTCGACGAGCCATCGCTCGGGCTTGCGCCGATCATCGTCACACGGATCGGCGAGATCCTGCTCGACATCCAGGCGCGCGAGGGCATTGCGATCATGCTGGCGGAGCAGAACGCCGATTGGGCGATGGACGTCGCAGGACGCGTTGTGATCCTCGAGCTTGGGACCTGCGTCGCCGACGGGCGTTCCGAAGACCTGCGGCGCGATCCGCGCGTCCAGGCGGCCTATCTGGGAATTTGACGCCGGAAGCGCGACTCGGAACTTAAGTCAACGCACGAACTGGGAGGCAGGAATGAGCGGAACGCGTTTCAAGGCCGAGGCTGCGCCTTCGCGCATATCGGAGACGCCTCCAATATGATCTCCTACCGATTGCCAAGCGCTTTTTGAAGGTCAAGCGAGGCTTTCAGCGCGGTGCTTGCGACGGGCATTCCTGATCTCGACGGGGATACTGAACTGCTCTGCGACGATTGCCCTGCCTTGGGCGACGCTGATTGGCTTGCCAGCATGGTCACGCAATTCGTAGGGTTCGCCGGTACGCATTACCTTGCCGATCCGGTTCACGATCCGGGTCGCTACGGCACACAAGGCCTGTTTGTGGTGGTGGCCTTTGCGGACCATCAGTCGCCAATAGACCTCAGCCAGTCCCGGATCGATCCGTCGTGCAGCATCGGCCGCCAGGTAGAGCGCGCGTTTGATGCGGTTATTGCCGGACTGGGTTATGCTTTGGCCAGGTTGGTCAGCACCGCCCGACGAGTTGGTACGTGGAAACAAACCGCAGAAGCCGCGGAGCTGGTGCAATCCTGCGAAACGCCGAGCCTCATGCAACACGCCGAGCACGAGAGGCGCCAGGGCGTCGCCGAGCCCCGGGATCGTGCGGAGTGCGTCAGATGGATGAAGTTTGCTGTAGAGCATTTCGATCTCGCGGCCGAGCTTGCCAAGTTGGCTTTCCAACAAACGCATTCGATCGATCTCGACCGCGACTTCCAATTGCAGAAGTTCGAAGTTTACCGCAGTTCCATGGAGGCGCCGCGTCTCGATCGCTGCAGCTTTGAGGCCGTCCACCAGCTTGTCCGCAAAAGGACCGGTATGGGGATGGTTGCCTCTGGCGTACTTTGCAACGAGCCCGAGCAACGTCGTGCGCCGCGCTTTGATGACGTCTGCAGGATTGAACATGTCGTGCAGGATCCCCATCGCCAGATTGGTTCGGAAATCAGGCAATACGGCCTCGATCGCGGGGGACGCCCATCGCACCAAGTCGATCAGCCTTCGCTTGATGGTGGCGACCTCCTCTTCGAGGCGCTCACGCTGGCGCGTCAGACGTTGTAGGGCATGGCGATCGGCGTTGGGCACGTAGACCGGGTCGACCGGCACACCACCGAACAACGGAATTGCGCCGAGCACGTAGGCATCCGCTGCGTCGGTCTTGGTGTGCTCGCTGAGATAGCGGCGCAACGCGCGAACCCGCTGTCCCTTCACCCGGATGGCTTTGATCCCGGCTTGCTCGAGCCAGCGGGCGACCGGAAACCAGGACATTCCGGTCGGCTCCATCACGGCGGTGATGGTGCTGCCCGCCGGCAACCCATCGCGAAATTTTGCCACCAAGCCGCTGAGGCTGTCGGACGTCAGGCGGAAGCGGATCGGCTTTGCGTGTGGGCGTCCGTCGTCGAAGATACGGGCAACGTGATCGCCGCGGATGGCGAGGTCGATGCCAATGGTTCGCTGACCTATGAAATTCTCCTGCGTGGTGCGGGCGAAGTCCTGGGTGACGCAGCCATGTGCTTGATTCGTAGCCGGTCATGCCCCGCCACAATCTCTTTACTCTCGCCTGCCCAGGCCGGGTCCGAGGCTCTTCGTCACGTCGTCGAGACGCTGGGGAGCTCTCAGTGCTGGAGACGCCCACGGCCCCGCTGCCCGGCGAGACGATAGCGACGGTCCGGCACCGACGCACTGGTGCCGGACCCGAGCCGCGATCACTTCGTCTGGTCATGGTACCGATACTCCACCCGTCTTCCCCTCGGCCTCGGATCCGGCACCGCTATCGATACATGAGTTCTCCCAGCTCTCGATCGCGATGGCGGCCAAGCTCCTTCCCGGAGCCGTCCGGACCGGTCAATGCAGCGCGTCCGCCTTGACCATGTCAGCGCATTTCTCGCCGATCATGATCGTCGTCACATTCGTGTTGGCCGAGACGATGTGGGGCATGATGGACGCGTCGGCTACCCGTAGGCCGCCCACGCCATGCACACGCAGCCGGTCGTCCACCACCGCCATTTTGGCCGTCTCCATCCCCATGCGGCAAGTGCCGCATAGGTGGTAGCAGGAATCCCCGTTGGCCTTGGCGTAGGCGAGGAAATCCTCGTCGCGCTCCATGGTCGGGTCCGGCTTCAATTCTTCGATGACGAAAGGCCTCATTGCATTGGGACGGAACAGGCTGCGGACGAACCGCAGACCGGCCACGATCGTGCGCTGGTCGACTTCCTCCTCGAGGTAGTTCCTTCGGATTGCCAGACCGGATCCGGACATAGCCCCGGCTTTCGGGGATGTGCTGGTTGACGATTGCCGTGACGCCCGAGAACGGGTGGGGAGTGACGGACAGGTCATCGCCCGAGAACGGGAAGAAATGGACCTGCAGGCCCGGCGCATCGAGCTCCGGCCGGCTCTTCGCGAAGACGCCGACGATGCCGGCTGCAACGGTGAGCGCGCCGTCACGAAAGAACGCGTAGCGGAGGCCGGCGCGGGCTTTCGAAGGCCAGTCCCCAACATGATTGTTGATCGTCAGCGGACGAGTGACCTTGACCTGCGTCTTGCAATTGATGTGGTCCTGCAGATTCTCCCCGACTCCGGGGAGGTCGACCTCCACTTGAAATTCTTCGCGAAGCCGACCGGTATGTGCAACCAGATGCTCTTGTTCGGCGGGCCCGCCTCCAGCAGCAATACGCGCCAAGCGGGATTTTCGGTGAGGCGCGCCGCGACTACCGCGCCGGCGGATTCCGCGCCGATGAGGATGAAGTCGCAACCCTCGGACATGCTCGTTTCCTCGTTTCCGACGAGGTCGGACTAGCTCGCAGTAGATCGATGGAACCTCAGTCCTCCAGCCTTGGCGTAGGCGTCCTCGACGAGGCCCATCACGGGGACCATATCGGCGAGGCTCGCAAGAGGCTTCTTCCCCGTCCTGACCCGGTCGAGGATGTCAAGCACGAACGTCTTGTAGTGCGGCACGTTGGTCGTCACCGAACTCCAACGGCGGGAACGACCGTCGTTGTCGAGAGCCTCAAGGGTCACAGGGTCATGGGCGATGATGTAGCGGGACGCCGAGCGCAGCGCCTAGTCGGCCAATTCATCTCAAAGGACAGGATATAAGCTCTTGAGCTTGATCCGAGCGGTCTCGGTTGTGAAGCGCCAGTCAGCCTTGGCGTGATGCTGGTTGCGGTGATTGGCCCAGGCGGCGACTTCGCGTTCGAGGGCGGCTTTGTCGGGGATGCGACGATCCAGACATTGAGTGGAGAGGACCGCGAGTTCCGACTCCGCCAGGTCTAGTCGGCCGATTCATCTCAAAGGACAGGATATAAGCTCTTGAGCTTGATCCGAGCGGTCTCGGTTGTGAAGCGCCAGTCAGCCTTGGCGTGATGCTGGTTGCGGTGATTGGCCCAGGCGGCGACTTCGCGTTCGAGGGCGGCTTTGTCGGGGATGCGACGATCCAGACATTGAGTGGAGAGGACCGCGAGTTCCGACTCCGCCAGGTCTAGCCACGACCCATGCTTGGGAGTGTACACCCACTCAAATCGCTGGACGAGGCGTCGAGCCTCTGGCGCTGGGAAGGCCTTGTAGAGCGAGGACTTGTCGTGGATGTTCAAATTGTCCTGCACGAGCGTGATCTGCTCGGCGTCGGCGAAGCGACTGTCCGAGATCCCTTTTAAAACCTGGGCGTAATCGATGGCCGTGTGCCGGTCCGTCACCTTGACGTGTCGCCATCCTTCAAGAGGGGCGAACATCATGAAGAGGTTGGCGACGCCGTTGCGTTCATACTCGTAGTCATAACGGGCGGGGCTCCCCGGCTTCATGGGGATCGGGGCGCGCGTCTCGGAAATCAGCTGCTTCGACGTCTCGTCGAGACAGACCAGCGGGCGCTTGGGATCGTGCGGCCGCCGGTAGACCTCCAGCACCTCCTCCATTCCCGCGACGAAGGCGGCGTTGGCCTGCGGCGGAATCACCCAACACTTCCTCGTATGGGGCTTGAGGATGTTTTTTTAAAACACGGCCAATCGTGCTGTCGCTGGCGCGATCGACGATCTGCAGCTCCACGACCTTCTCCTCCAACAACCGCAGGCTCCAGCGCGCGAAACCCTCGGGAGGATCGGAGCACGCCAAGGCGATCAGCTTCGCCTCCTTCTCCCCGTCGAAGATCCGCGGCACAGGCGGCGTCTCTCGCGCCTTGCGGCTTAGCACCGCGTCCAGACCTTCCTCGACCAATTGCCTGCGAGTCCGGTAAACCATCGAGGCGGTCGTATCCAACGCCTTGACGATCTCGCTGTCGCTCCAACCTTCCCCCGCTTCCGAAATGTCCGCCTTCAGCAAGATCTGGACCTTCGTCAGCCGCGTCGCCGGGATCTCGCCTTTCCTTCTCAGGCCCTCAAGGCGCTCGCGCTCCTCAGCGCTCAGACGAACCACGTATCGCTTTACTGCAACCTCTCGCGACCCCATCCTCGCCTCCATCCATAAAGGTGACGAGCGCGAGTGAATCAATAAAAGGTTGCAACTTAGTTGAAGCGCGCGACCAGCCGAGAAACTCGGCGGCAAAGGCAATATCGTTATGATCAACGGCGTGCCCGGCACCTCACCCGACACCGACCGCAACACAGCCGCCAAGGCGGTATTCGCCAAATATCCGGGCATCAAGATCGTCGCGGAGGGCGCGGGCATGTGGAGCCAGGCGGTCGGACGCCAGGAGCTTTCGAAGATCGTCGCCACGCATCCGTGGAGCGAGATCGACGGCGTCTGGATGCAGACCGCCTGCAACCAGGCTGAGACGCTTATGGATGAAGCCGGCATTCCCGACGAGAAGAAGAAGCCCTGCGCGGGAGGCGGGGACAACGGGTTCCTCGTGCAGCTTCTTCCGAAGGGCGCCGAAGTGCCGGGCGCCAACGGCGCCTATCGCCCGATGGGCGTTCCAGGCATCTCGATCGACTCGCCGCTTTATCAGGCCGCGCTAGCGCTGAAGGTCGCGGTGAGGGCCCTGGAGACTGGAGAGAAATCGAAGGGCGGCACGACCTATGTGCCGGCGTCCCACGCCGTCTCGGGCGAGGCGAAGCTTTGCAAGGACGGCACGTGGGACGAGATGAAGGCCGGCTGCAACGCTTTCGCGCCGTCGATCATCGGCAACCCAGGCTGGTTCTCGGCGATTTATTCGGCCGACACGCCCGAGGTCGGCCTTTCGGCCGTCCTCGTGGGCCAGCCAGAGGAGTAGGTGGGCCTCACGGGGTCATTGAACCCCGCTCCCCCTTTTTTGGGGCTCGGATGATAGCCGATCTGCCGCCCGCCATCGAGCTCAAGGGCGTCGTCAAGAGCTATGGGGCGACCCGCGCTTTACACGGCGCGAGCTTCAGCGTGCGCGGCGGGTCCGTCCACGCCCTGCTCGGCGAGAACGGCGCCGGCAAGTCAACGATGATCAAGCTCCTGAGCGGGACGATTCAGCCCAATGAGGGGACGATCAGCGTCTTTGGCGAGTCGATCGTCATGCGTGAGCCGCGCGACGCCCATCGCCACGGGCTGCAGACGGCATTCCAAGAACTGACTTTGGTGCCGGACCTGACGGTCCTGCAGAACATGCTGCTGCCCTACCAGCCGACCTCGATCGGCTGGCAGCTGCGCCAGAGAAGCGCGCGACGCCAAGTTATGGACTATTTCGAGCGTATCGGCCTCGGCTCGATCGACATCCGCAAGGACGCGGGCAGCTACGGCCTAGCGCTTCGCCAGAAGATCGAGATCGCGCCGGCGATTTTCCGCGACCCGCGCATTCTGTTCCTTGACGAGGCGACGTCGGCGCTAACGGGCTCCGACATCGACTGGCTCGCCGGTCTCGTCGATCAGTTAAAGGCGGCCGGCGTCACAGTCGTGTTCATCACGCATCGCATGGCTGAGGTGCGCCGTTTCTGCGACGCCGTCACAGTGCTGCGCAACGGGCGCAACATCGGCAGTTTCCAGGTCGACGCCATCGAGGATAAGCAGCTCATCGAGTTGATCGCCGGCCGCTCGCTGGCCGCCGCCTATCCGCCTAAAAGAACTCTGCCCGCTCCGGCGAAGCCGTTGCTCACGGCGTCGCACCTTGCGACGGGCCGGCGGCTCGTCGATTGCTCCTTCGAGCTGAAGGTGGGCGAGATCCTCAGCATATCAGCCCTGCAGGGCATGGGTCAACGCGACCTGTTCATGGCGCTGTTCGGCGCTATGGCCCTTACGCACGGCGGCCTGACGCTCGAGGGTCAGCCCATCAAGCTCGGCTCTCCGGCCCACGCCATCCGGCTTGGCTTCGGCTTGGTGCCCGAAGAGCGCAAGACCGAGGGCCTGTTCCTCAAGCTCAGCGGCCGCGAGAACGTGCTGATGCCGGCGCTAAACCGCTTCTCGCGCGCGGGCGTGATCGACGCCGGATCGGTCACTCTCTCGGCGTCGTCGGTGATGGCCCGCGTGCGGGTCGATCGGCGAGCCCTCTACACGCGGGCTGGGGCGTTTAGCGGCGGCAACCAGCAGAAGCTCGTGCTTGCCAAATGGCTCGTGACCCAGACGCGGGTGCTGCTGCTGTTCGACCCGACCCGCGGCGTCGACGTCGGCACCAAGCGAGAAATCTATCTGTTGATCCGCGCCCATGTCGAAGCCGGCGGAGCGGTGCTCTTTCATTCGACCGAGATTCCTGAGCTTGTGAACCTCTGCGACCGCGTTCTTGTGATGTATGGGGGACGGATCGCGCAGGAATTCGGTGGCGACGGTAGTCCTATCGACGAGCGCTCGATCATGGCGGCGGCGCTTGGCCAGACGCAAAGCACACGCTCGCCTGAGGCCGCGCCCCTCCCGTCTGTCGAACCCGTGCGATGATTTCGAGCTTCGCCGACAGCGATTTTGCGGAGTTCCTGCGGCGGTCGCGCGGCGCTTTGCTCGCGGCCGCGCTGCTTCTCGCCGTCCTCGTCTTCGTGATCCGCCTGTCGCCCGGAGCCTTCAGCTATTTCGACTTCAGCAACATGGTTGGCAGCGGCGCGTCGCTGGCGCTCGCCGCCATGGGGCAGGCGCTCGTCGTGCTGACAGGAGGGTTCGACCTCAGCGCCGGCGCCGTCGTATCGCTCACGAACGTAGTCGTCGCCTCGACCATGGGGGATTCGGTTTTCTCCCAGGTCGGCGTCGCACTCCTTGCGCTGACGATCGTGGCGGCGGTCGGCGCCGTGAATGGCTTCTTCATCGCTATCCTGCGGATGCAGTCGATCGTCGTCACGCTCTCGAACTCTGTTCGTGGTCCAGGGACTGGCGCTGCTCGTTCGCCCGACGCCAGGTGGGTCGGTGCCACAGAGCTTCACCAACGTGTTCTCGGGCGCCGCGATCCCCAATCTGGTTCCGGCGCCGCTCGTCGTTGTCGCCGTCGCGATTGCAATCTGGCTGCTGCTTAAGAACTCGCCGTTCGGCACCGCGATCTATGCGGTCGGCAGCGATCAAGCGGCCGCCGCGTCAGCGGGCGTGCGGGTCCGCCGCACCAAGTTCTGGGCCTATGTCATCTCCGGGGTTTTCTATGCCGCTGCGGGCATTTTCATCGCCGCCCAAACCGGGGGCAGCGATCCGCTGGTCGGGCAGCCGATGCTGCTCCAAGTTTTCACGGCCGTCGTGCTCGGCGGCACCGCGCTGGGCGGAGGACGTGGCGGACTAGTAGGCGCGGTGATCGGCGCATACCTCTTGATGCTGTTCGTCAATGTCCTGCTCATTCTGGACGTGCCCGCCTACTACAGCCCGATGACCGACGGCGCCATTTTGCTGCTGGCGGTGCTGGCTGGATCGAAATGGCGCGCGGAAGGTTCACCGCTCTGGAATGCTCGCGAATTGGCGCGCAGCTGGAGGGCGCAGGGACGGGCCGCTCGCCCCCCTCTTGCACCGATTGATCCGTCGGCGCGCGAGGCGGACCCTCAAAACACCTGGTTGCGACGCAATCAGGAGACGCTTCGCTCGATGCTGCCTGCCTATATTGCGCTGGTGGTGGTGGTCGCGGCGACCGCAGTCTATTTCGGCGGGGTCGGCGGGAGATATTTCAGTCCGCTCCTTGTCCTATCCGCCTTCCTCGGCTTTCTCGCCTTCGGCCAGGGCGTCGTGATCCTCACCGGCGGCCTCGACCTTTCGATCCCCTGGACGATTGCAACCTGCGGCATCTTCTACGGCGGCTGGGTTCAGGGTCACGACGTCGCGGCGCTCTGGGCGACGCCGGCCGTGCTCGGAGTCGGCGCCCTCATCGGCCTCGTCAACGGCTTCGGCGTCACAGTCCTTGGCCTTCCCCCGATGGTGATGACGCTGGGCGCCAATGGCGTTCTGCAAGGCCTCGCTCTCATCTACAGCCAGGGCACTCCGCTTGGCTTCGGTCCCCCGGCGGTGCGCTGGCTGACGACGGGCTCCCTGTTCGGCGTGACGCCGGTCATCTGGTTGTTCATCGTTTTTGCGATCGCCGTCACAGCGATCTTGCAGGTGACGCCGTTCGGCCGACGCGTCTACGCAGTGGGAAACAGTCCAGAGGTCGCAAATCTCTCGGGCGTGAACGTGCGCGCCACTCTCACCGGCGCCTATATAATCAGCGGCGTCTGCTCCGCGATCGTCGGCGTTCTGCTCGTCGGCTACAATGGCCAAGCGAGTCTCGGCATGGGCGACGACTATCTCTTGCCCTCGATCGCTGTTGTGGTCGCGGGCGGCGTCGTGATCACCGGCGGCAAGGGACACTACCTCGGTATTGTCGGCGGCGTGCTGCTTCTAACGGCGCTGCAAATTCTTCTCGGAGGAACGCCCCTGCCCTTCGCCGTTCGCGGCCTCATCCAGGGTCTTGTTGTGCTCGGCGCGCTCATCACCCTACGGGAGGACACCGCCACATGAGTGGAGCGCCATCCAGCCGGACGGACCCGACCAGCGCCTGGGACTACATCATTATCGGGGCAGGGACGGCAGGCTGCATATTGGCAAACCGCCTCTCTGCGGACGGCAAGTCCAAGGTCCTGGTCATCGAGGCCGGCGGCGAAGACAACAAGCTGCGCTACAAGCTCGTCGCGATGTCGACCGAGTGCATGAACAATCCGGAATCAGACTGGATGTTCCTCAGCGAGCCTGATCCGACCCGCTCGGGCAAGGTCGATCTCATGTCCCGGGGCAAAGGTTATCGGCGGCTCGAGCTCCATCAACGGCTCGATCTACGTGCGGGGCAATCGCGGCGACTATGACGCCTGGGCGCAGATGGGTAATCGCGGCTGGAGCTACGACGGCATCCTGCCCTACTTCCGTCGCGTTGAAGGCAACCGCGATGACGTCTCCGACACCTATGGCAAGTCGGGGCCCGTGGTGGTCGGGGGACTGCGTGGCGTCCCACGCCTCTCCTACATTTTCGTCGAGGCGATGGCGGAACTCGGGTTCGGCAAGAACCCATCCTACAATGGCGATCCCGCGGAGGGCGCCGCGATCGTCCAGGCCAATCAGCACCTCGGCGTGCGTTACAGCGCGGCCCGCGCCTATCTCCACCCAGCCCGGAACCGGCCGAACTTCAGGGTGGTCACGCACGCCTTCGTGCGGCGGATCCTGTTCGAAGGCCGGCGCGCGGTCGGCCTCGAATATGACGTCGACGGCAAGACGATTACCGACCGCGCGTCGGGCGAGGTGATCCTGAGCGCCAGCGCCTTCAACTCGCCAAAGATCCTGATGCTGTCGGGAATCGGCGATCCAGCCCAATTGGCGGCGGGCAACATTCCCGTCTTGCACGCCAATCCGGGGGTCGGGCGCAACCTGCAAGACCATCCGGCCACGAACGTCAAGGGCTTCGTCAACGTTCACACTGCGAACCTCGATGATAATCTTCTCGGCAAACTCAAACACGGACTGCGCTTTGCATTCACGCGTGGCGGCGAAGCGACTTTCGTGCACTCGGCCATCGCCTTGATCCGGACGCGTCCGGAGCTCGAATGGCCGGACGTGCAGTTCCACTTCGGCGCCTTCGCCTACGAGTTTACGCCGAAGGGCCTCAAGATGCTCGATCGGCCCGCGGTCACTCTACAGCCGAACGTCAACCGTACCCGCAGCCGCGGCCATGTCGAATTGCGGTCTGGCGATTTCCGCGATCCGCCGCGCATCTTCCCCAATATGCTGAGCGACCCGCACGACATCGAGACGTTGGTCGCCGCGGCGAAGATCGGACGCGCCGCGCTGAAGACGAAAGCTTTCGCGCCCTATGTGGTCGGCGAGTATAAGCCAGGGAAAGACGTGCAGACCGAAGACGAGTGGATCGCCTACACGAGGGAAGTGACGAGCCACATTTACCACGCCTGCGGCACATGCAAGATGGGGATCGACCCGCAGGCGGTCGTCGACCCGGAGCTCAAGGTGATCGGCGTTGAAGGCTTGCGCGTGATCGACTGTTCGATCATCCCTCAGGTGCCGAGCGGCAATACGCACGCGATCACGCTTGCGATCGGCGAGAAGGGCTCGGATCTTGTGCTCCAGTCGCGCCGCGCGGCCTGATCCCGACCGCCCTGGCCGGGTCGGGCTACTCCATTTGGCGGGCGCCGCGGCGCGCGACCGCCTCGCAACGAACAGTGGCTCGCAAGCGGTCTGGCCTTTGCGAGCTGTCCGCGCATGGGCTCCGCGGGAAGACCGCGTCGCAAAACGCTGGGCGCGTCCAAGAGACGCGGGAGGTCGATCCCGGTGTCGAATCCCATGCTCTCGACCATGAACACGAGGTCTTCCGTCACGATATTGCCAGAGGCGCCGGGAGCGAAGGGGCATCCTCCGAGCCCCGCAAGCGCCGAGTCGAAATGCCGCACGCCTTCTTCCGCTCCCGCAAGCGCGTTCGCTAATCCGAGACCCATCGTGTCGTGGAGGTGTAAACCCTGGAAGGTCTCGCCGATTTCCGAGCGCACAGAGCGAACCACGCGGCGCACCTGCGCGGGATTGCCGTAGCCGACGGTGTCAGCGAGATCGACGCCTTCGACCCCCGCTTCGGCCAGCGCCGCCGCGACCCGGACGACATGCCCGTAATCCTGACGCCTCGCGACGCCCACATTCTTCGAGCCACAGACGACGCGGCCGATCATCGTCCTCTTGGTTGCGCCAACGCGAGCAGGCGTCGGGCCTTTGACGCCACCGGGTAGTCCACCATCTGCCCATCAACCTTCACGGCGGCCACACCCATTCGCTCCGCTTGATCGAAGGCTTCGACAATACGGCGGGCGCCGGCAACCTCCGCCTCTGTCGGCGTAAAGACCGCGTTAACCACTTCAATCTGAGCCGGATGAATGCAGCTCTTACCGTGATAGCCAAATGCGCGGGCGCGCTGCGCGTCGGATCTCAATCGATCGAGATCGTGGAAGTCAATGAAAGCGGTGTCAAATGGCGGCGCCAGCCGCGCGGCCCGCGACGCCAGGGCGACCAGGAACCTCGCATGATCGATGGCGCCGAATGGTTCGTCGACGCTAACGTCCAGATCGAGGGCGAGATCAATTGCGCCGAAGGTGAGACGCCGAACGCGCCTGCTCGCGCGGGCGACCTCGGCCGCCGCCGAGAGACCTCGCGCGGTTTCAAGGATCGGGAGGATTTCTATCGCGTTCGGAGCAACGCCGTTGCGGGCCTCGACTTCACGAAGCGCCTCATCCACCGTCGCGAGATCCGCGGCGGATTCGACCTTCGGAACCATCACGCCGCTGGGTGCGACCTGCGAGAGAGCCTTCATGTCGTCGTGAAAAAAGGATGTTGAGACGGCGTTGACGCGGACAAACGCCGGGAGGCGCATAGGCGAGGCAAGCGCCTCAACGAGCGCGGCTCGCGCCGCTGACTTCTCCGCCACGGCCACCAAATCCTCGAGGTCGATGATGATCCCGTCGGCCGCGCTCATGAACGCCTTTTCAATCTTGCGTGGGCTGCGGGCGGGCGCGAACAGGAGCGAGCGGAAGAGTCTCGGCTGCATCAGAGCCGATCCTTCCTGCAAGTCTTGGCGCACAGCCGGGCCCGTGTCGCAAAGTCGAGGCCGAGCTCATCAAAAATCTCCGTATTGTGCTGCCCGACGGTCGGCGCCGGGCGGCGGATCGCGCCTGGGGTCTTGCTCAGCCGCGGCGACACATTATGCATGGGCAATCGACCCATCTCAGCATCCTCGACCGTGATCAGGCATTCGCGCTCGATCACATAAGGATCGCCGACGAGATCCGAAGCGTCGTAGAGCGGCGCCACGGTGACGCCTCCCTCGTTGCACAGGTCGAGCACTTCGGCCCGTGTTCTTGCGGCCATGAATGCACCGATTACGGCGTCGAGCTCCTCGATGTTTCGCAGCCGATCCGTGTTGGTGCGAAAGCGTGGATCATCGATCAGATCAGCACGGCCCATCAGCTTGAAGAGACGCTCGGTCGTTGACTGCATGGAGGCGGACAGAGCGACGAATTGTCCGTCGCAACACGCATAGACGTTGCGCGGCGCGGCGTTGGACGCGCGGTTGCCGCGGCGCTGCGTCGGCGCGCCGGTCAGGGCGTAGTTCGCCGCGTCGGGACCCAGAATGGAGAGGATCGGCTCGAACAATGATAAATCGATCGTTTGTCCGACCCCTGTTCGCTCAGCGTGACGAACCGCCATCGTAACGGCGAAGGCGCCGAAGGCCCCCGCGATCATGTCGGCTAGAGCCAGCGGAGGCAAGGCGGGAGGCTTGTCCGCGAAACCGTTCATGGCGGCGAACCCGCTCATCGCCTCGACCATCGTTCCGAAGCCCGGTTTACGCCGAAAGGGGCCGGTCTGTCCCCAGCCGGAGATCCTCAGGATGACAAGACGCGAATTGAGTCGGAAGAGCTCCGGCTCGTCGAGCCCAAGCCGCTCGAGCGTCCCCGGAACGAAATTCTCAATCAGCACATGCGCCGACGCAATCAACGCCTTCACGACGGCCAGGTCCACTTCGTGCTTGATGTCCAGCGCCACGCTTTTCTTGTTGCGGCCATAGACCTTCCAATAGGTCGAGATCCCCGCGACTTGCCAGTCGCGGAGATCGTCTCCGCGACCCGGCTTCTCGACCTTGATGACTTCGGCGCCGTGGTCGGCAAGGAGCACAGACGTTTGGTTTCCGGCGACCAGCCGAGACAAGTCGACGACACGAACGTCGTCGAGCGCTGAGCCGCCGGCGCCCGCAAAATCGATGCGATGCAATGTTTCCGCCAAGGTTATCCTCGTTGAGTCCTACTCGATACGGCGTCGCATACCATGCTCAACCGATATGGCGGATAACGTCTTCAATGACGTCGCGGGGTCCTGGCTGACCCGCCGAGGTCGACCTCTGACATTTGTTTCGGCGCCCCTACGCTCAGCTTCTCCCGCCGCGACCCTCTACCTCACAATAGGACATTCACATTTATGGATGGAGGACTCATCCTCGATCAGAATCGCCTTGCGGCGACACCCGGCGACCGGAATTCTTCATCTGGACGAGGCGCTGGCATCTTAGGAGACCAGTGCGCGAGTCATCGTTTTCTGTGATTCTGTCGGCTTCTCCGGCGGTCGGTGGGCCTGAGAAATAGGCCGCGATGGCGCCGGATCTTCCGAAGCCTTTTGGCGATGTCGTCGGGCCGCGGCCGGGGGATCGATCCTTCGAGCCCATCGGCCGAGGTAGCGAACGTATCACCCGCAGACCCTACGAGCAGGAAATCCAGCGTCGGCGACATCTTCGTGTATTGATCTGCGTCCCTCTAGCGTCGGCGCGGCGAACAATGCAATCGTCGTCACGCCACGCTTGCCCTTGGGGAGGAAATCCTGACCAGTCTGTTCGACCTGACCGCGCGGGTCGCGATCGTCACCGGCTCCTCGCGAGGCATCGGCCGCGCCATCGCCGAGCGACTGGCCGAACATGGCGCGACGGTGGTCATTTCATCGCGCAAAAGAGACGCCTGCGCCGAGACTGCGGCCGCCATCAATGGCGCGCGAGGGCGCGAGGCGGCGAAGCCAATTCCCGCCAACATTTCCTCCAAGGAGGACCTTCAGCGCCTGGTCGACGAGACCAACAACGCCTTCGGCCGGATCGACATTCTGGTGTGCAACGCCGCGTCAAATCCCTATTACGGGCCGATGGCCGGCATCTCGGACGAGCAATTCCGCAAGATTCTCGAGAACAACGTCCTCGCCAACCATTGGTTGATCCAGATGGCCGCGCCGGGCATGCTGGAGCGCAAGGACGGCTCGATCGTCATCATCTCTTCGATCGGCGGCCTCAAGGGCTCGCCCGTCATTGGCGCCTACAACGTCTCCAAAGCCGCCGACATTCAGCTGGCGCGCAATCTCGCGGTCGAGTGGGGAAAGCACAATGTTCGGGTCAATTGCATTGCGCCCGGGCTTATCCGGACCGACTTCGCGCGCGCCTTGTGGGAGAATCCGCAGACGTTGAAAGCGGTCAATGCGCGGACGCCGCTCGGGCGCATTGGCGAAGTGGACGAGATCGCCGGCGCCGCCGTCTACCTTGCCTCGAAGGCGGGATCGTTCATGACTGGGCAGACCATCGTCATCGATGGCGGCGCGACGATCGCCGGCTAAAAGCGGACAATCGTGCAAATGAAGGCCACGGCTCAGGTTGAATCCGGGATGTCCGAGGCTGCTTATGCCGCCTTCGAGGCGATCCCGGGCGCGCTCGACTGCGGTGCGCTCATCATCTGCGATCATGCTTCGAACGCCATTCCTCCGGGTTACGGCGCGCTTGGCCTGCCGCGTGGAGCGCTTGAGCGTCACATCGCCTATGACATCGGCGCCGCCGACGTGACCCGCGCTCTTGCGGGAATCCTCGGCGCGCCGGCTGTGCTGTCGACCTATTCGCGCCTGGTCATCGATCCGAACCGTGGCCTGGACGATCCGACGCTGGTCATGCGTTATTCCGACGGCGCGATCGTTCCGGGCAACGCCTATATCGACGCCGCCGAGATCGCCCGGCGCAGCGCGCGATTGTGGGGTCCCTATCGGCGAGAGGTCGCGGCGACGGCCGATGCGATGATGGCGACCGGCGAGCCCCCCGCGCTCATCTCGATCCATTCGTTCACGCCCGTCATGCGCTCGCTCGCGCGTCCGTGGAAGATCGGCCTCCTGTGGGATCGCGACGGGCGCATCCCCAAACCGCTGATCGAAGCGCTGATCGCGGAACCGGATCTTTGCGCTGATGAGGTCGGCGACAACGAGCCCTACGACGGCGCCTTGGCCGGCGACACGATCGACGAGATCGCCACTTCGCGCGGACTGGCCAATGTGCTGATCGAGATCAGGCAGGACCTGATTGCGGACAGAAATGGAGCGACCGCGTGGGCCGAACGCATCGGCCGCGTGTTGGCGCCCATCATCGCCGATCCGCAGTCACGCGCGCCCGCCGATTTTGGCAGTCGGGCGCGGACGACGGATCATCGCCGGGGAAAACCCTCTTCCGTAACTTGACCTGAAGCGACATTCGGCGCGATCCCTCGCCCTCCACGAAACGGGTCGAGGTCAGGGAATGAACATGGCGAAAGCACCGGATACGGATACGATCAGTTCGAGCGAAGTCAACGCCGGTCATCTGCTCGCGTTCATCGAGCGGATCGAGCGCCTCGAAGAGGAGAAGAAAGCGCTCACGAGCGACATCAAGGATGTCTACGGCGAGGCCAAGGCCAACGGCTTCGACGTGAAGATCATGCGCAAGATCGTGTCGATCCGAAAGCAGGACCGCGACAGCCGCATCGAAGAGGAGACGGTGCTCGATCTGTATCTGGCCGCGCTGGGGATGAATTGACCGGATCGCCCGGGGGTCCAGGGCGAAGGTTGGCTGGTCGACCATGATCGTGTCACAATGACATAACCTGAGTGCGCGACGGGACCAGCGGGGCGATGGCAATGGTTGAGCAGCGGCCGAGAGGTGGTTTGCAGGCAGCAATAGGGCGCTCGCTCTACCTTGCGCCCTTTCTTGCGGGGCTTTTGCTCGGGGCGCCCGACGCTTTCGCGGATCAAATTGCGCCTCTCTCGGTCGAGCGCGCCCCGAGACAAACGATGGTCCTCACCCAAGGATTCTCAACGACCATCCACAGCGAGCGCCCGTTCGGAAAGATCTCCATAACCGACCCAGATATCGTCGACCTGGTCTTGCGCACGGACAAAAGCGCGGTCCTTATCCCGCAACGTCTCGGCCGGACGAACGTTGATTTTCTGGACGACCATGGAAGCCTGATCGGAAGCATGGATGTCAGGGTCGTTAAACAAAGCATCACGGATCGGGTGATAATCTATAATCGTCCATCTCTGGGGGCTTATTCGACGTTCCATTGCGGACCGAACGGATGCGCGCATTTCGAGGAAATGCCCGACAAGGAAGAAGCCCTGTCGCCTGGCGCCGCTCAAACGCGCACCCTGATGGGCGTGCCTCAATGAGGGCGCCGCGAAGCGGCCCGACTCCGTTATGGCAACCGCAACGCGTATCATAAATGCTAGTAAGCGGCCTCTAAATGCGCCTAAACGCTAGTAAAACAGCTGGCGTTTACTAGCGTTTATTTTTTCGAAATCGAGACTTTTCAATGGGTTACGGCCGATTCAAATAAGGGTTTTTCGTCTCCTTCTCCGCGGCCCTTCCGCAATCTCCGATGAAACCGCTCGGGTTGCAAAACGCAGCGCCCTCAGGGAAGGTCGGCGCGAGCAGTCGGTCAACCGCTGGTAGCTCCATCAGAAGATGCTAATTCAGATTTCCCTTTTATGCAATGAAATGTTCCGGCATCAGTCTTTGAGGGCCACGAGCGCCGACGTATCTCGGTGGATTGACTTACCCATTCTATTTGAGCGCAACTCATCGCGCTCAAACCCCGCGCAACGGCTTGGGGCGCGCATTCGCGCATTCGCGCCATAAGGCGATGATCGGTTCCGATCATCGAGTCTTGGTATGACCCTGGACGCAGTCCGGGCGTCGCAGTGACGATTGCCGCGTTGGACGGCGATTTCGTGAGAGCGCCCAGACGGGCAGAAGCGGGACCGGCGGCGCCTCGCACCCCGAAAGGAGCGCTAAGAACACCGCCGGCCGCTTGTGGCGCACGCCGCGGTTAGGGCCGACCGCGCGGAGAGCTTAAGCTCTGCGTATGAGGGCGAACACAACGCCCACGATGACGATGACGACCGCCACCCAAATGAGAAGGTGAGCCCCGCTCATGGCGGTGCCGGCCACGCCGCCGAATCCCAACAGCGCCGCCACGAGCGCGATGACGATCAGGACAAGCGCATAATAAATCAGGTTTCCGGGCATATCAGGCATCCTCCAAGAATCGACGGCAATGTTCGCCAGCTCGACTTGTGAACGCCTGTAAGTTGTTTTGGTTCCGTCAACGGGGCGTCACGAGCCCCGGCAAGGCGGCGCGGCCGGGAAGGCCGGTCAACGCCCAGGATGTTCGAGCATCCACTGCGGATGCTCGTGGTTTCAGCGGATGAATCGGCGCGCCAGGCTTCTTCTCGTCGCTGAAAACCGAACGGATCGGTCGAAAGGTCTCCCGGACGCGGGACGCTGCCAGAGCCGACGTGTTCGACCCCATCGAGAGATTCTAGAGCACGATCCGCAGACACTCGACCAATGGCTAGCTCGGCCCGGTTGAGCTCGAAAGGAAGGTTGGATTAGCTTAGCTGCCTGTCCGGAATCGGCAGCAGGTCAAACTCCCACACGTAATGCGCGGCGAATGGGGTCGGTCGTGGTGCTTGCGGTGCTGATCAGAAGATTGCGGTTGGACCGCGACTCGCTCTTGGCGTCCTGTCGTCGCTCATGCGACAGAGGTCTGGCCCTCGATCGCGCGTCGAAGAGCACATAGAGCACAAGGACAAAAACCCTTAAACCGCTCAATCAGTGGGAGACGGAAATGCAGCCCAAATTCAATCTGACCGCGACGCTCTATGGCAAGCCCGAAAAGCGGGCCGAGCTTCTCAAGTTGCTCACGAGTTTCGTGGACAAGTCACGTTCCGAGCAGGGCTGCGTGGACTACCACTTTCATGTCAGCCTCGACGACACGAACATGTTCTACTTCTATGAGAACTGGGCGGAACGGGCCGACTTCGATCGCCACATCGCGCTCGACTATCAAAAGGATTGGTTCGCCAAGCAGGGCGAATATCTGGCGAAACCCGTCGAACTCCGTTTCTTCGAGATGGTGAGCGCCTACGACAAGTAGCGCCGCCCGCGCGCCGTTCGATCTCAGCGGCACGTCCGCCTTGCCCCCCAAGGACCACGAGCGATGACCAACGACGAACTGCGCGCGCTCAACAAGACCCGACACATCCAGCAGATCGCATGGCTGACGCGCGATCTCGAAAAGTCGATGCAGGCCTGGATCGATACGCTTCGCATCGGACCGTGGCGCGTCTTCCGCTTCACCGAGAAGACCGTCAAGAATCTCAAGGTCGACGGCAAACTCGTCGAGGGCCCTTTCGAGTTCCGGATCGCCATCACTCATGTCGGCGACATGGAGATCGAGCTCATCCAGCCCGTTCGCGGCCCAATGATCTACGAGGACTATATCCGCCGGCGCGGCGAGGGGCTGCATCACATCAAAGAAAAGATCCCCGACGATCGGATGGCCCAAGTCGTCCAGGATTACGCGGCCCGCGACATCAAGGTGACGCAGACCGGCCAGTTCGTCGCGGACTTCCATTTCTATCTCGACACCGAGCCGAAGCTCGACTTTGTCTATGAGCTCGGGAACTGTCCTTATCAGGATCTGCCGCCGGACCTGGTGTCGATCTATCCTCCAGAAGAAAGCGCGCCCAAGCGCGCGTGAGAGCTCTCAATTTCGGAGGCGGGTCCGCCCACGCCAAGGTGCAGGCGGACCTTCCGCTGCTGCCTCAGAAATTGAATTGGTCAATGTTGTCCTTGGTGAACATCAGAGGCTTGCCGTAGACGATCTCGCCTCCCTCGCCGACGGTGTATTCGCCTGCCTTGCCCGCCTTGAATTTCGTGCCGGGCGTTAGGTCCAGTTTGCCGGCGAGCTTCAGATGCGTCGCATAGGTCGCTAGATATCCGAGCTCTTCTGGATCCCAGAGCGCGAAGCACTTTTCCGACCCGTCCTTGAGATAGCTTTTGATCGCACTCGGAAGGGCGAAGCCGGTCGAAAACACCTTGCCGACATGGCCGCTCGCCGAGATAGCGCGCGCGCCCGACGGAGCGCTGACAGCCGAAGACGAAATAATGACCTTCAGATCGGGATGGGCCTGCATGAGATTGACCGCGACGTCGTAGCTCTTGGCGTCGTCGTCATTGGCGTATTGCGTGTCCACCACCTTGAAGACCTGATATTTCGGATCATCCTTGATGTATTCCTTCATGTACTTGATATGCGCCGTGTGGTTCGGCGCCGTCGGCGAGGCGGCGACGAAGGCGACCTCGCCGCCGTTCGGCGCGTCGAGCAGGGCGCAGTCCAGCATGGTCTTAGCCGCCTGCTTGTAGGACAGCTGATTGACGAACATGTCGCGCGCGTCCTGCGCCGCGTCCGCGTCGAACGTCGTCACGGTGACGCCCTTTTTGCGCGCCTGCTTCAGCACCGGGGCAACGGCGTTCAGATCGATCGCGGCGAGTTCGATCGCGTCCGGCTTCTGCGTCAGAAAGTTCTGTAGCGTCTCAACCTGCAGACTGACGTCCGCATGATCGGCCCCCGCGTAGACGAACTCGTCGCCGAGTTCGGTCGCGGCAGCCTTCCCGCCTTTGGCCGCGGCCTCAAAGTAGGGGAAGCCAGTCCACTTTGGCGTCATCATGATCTTGAAACCGGAATCCTTGGCTAAAGCGCCGGAGCCCGCAAGGCCCAGAGCCAGAGCCATTCCCGCCCCGGCGAGCCATGTCGCGTGCAACTTCATCGTTTCCTCCTCCTTCGTTGCTATGAGGATCGCACGTCGCGTCCTGCGCGTGCAATCATTTGCGTCCGCTCGACTTCTTCAATTCGAGGCAACCGCCTGTCGAGAGAACGCAAACCTGTAACCGCGGGCGACGCCGCGGAAAAGAATGGGACGCAGGACGCCGACGATCAAGAGGGCGCCGAGCACAATCGTCTGCGTTGGCCCGGGAACGTTGGCGAGGCCCATGCCATTCCGCATCGTGCCGAGCAGGAAGAGCGCCAGGACCACGCCGAAGATGGCCCCGCGACCGCCGTTGATGTCGAGGCCGCCGAGGACGACGGCGGTGACCACGAACAGGATCGCGCCGTCGGCGTTATCGCCGCGCGCGGATCCGTATTGGCCGATCCAGACGAGCGCCGCGACGCCGGCAAGCGCCCCCGCCAGCGTATAGGCCTGGATCTTGATGCGGGCGACATCGATGCCCGCGGCCCAGGACGCCTCCTTGTTCAGTCCGATGGCATAGCAGCGGCGGCCGAAAACGGTGCGCCGCATGAGAACGCCGACCGCGACCGCGACGAGAAGGAAGAGAATGAACGATATGGGCACGGAGCCGAACGCCTGCTCCGATCCGACATAGAGGTAGGAATCGTTGAAATCGGTGTAGCCGGTCTCCGACCCCAGGATGAAGGCGAGGCCGCGAAAAGCTCCCATCGTGCCTAGCGTGACGGCGAGTGAGGGCAAGGCCAGGCGGGCTACGAGGACGCCGTTCAGAGCCCCGAGCGCCGCGCAGGCTGCAATCACCAGCGGCGTCGCAATCCAGATCGGAACGCCGAAGGCGGAGAACTTGGAGAACAGCACGGCGCCGAACGCGAGCGTCGAAGCGAGCGAGATGTCGATCTCGCCGAGGATGACCACGACCGCAAGCCCGATGGCTAGGATGCCGGGAAAGACGAAGTGGCGCGTCGATTCAGCGATTTGGTCGAAGCTCAGGTAGTAGGGGGAAAGATAGGCCGACCACGCCCCCGCCGCCAGCGTCAACACGATGAGCGTCAGCTCCCACTGCGGCAGCTTGCGCATCATGGCGATGTCCTGGCGATGCGCCGGCGCACGCGAAGGGTGTTGCGGACCTGCCCGGCGATGATCACGTCCGCCGTCGCGGCCAGCACAATCGCCGCACCCTGAATGAACATGCGCCAGAACTCCGGGATGCCGAGAAGCACGAGGCCGTTGTCGATCGTCGCGAGCACCACAGCGCCGAGCGCGGCGCCGATGACGTTCCCCGAGCCGCCGGCGACGCTGACCCCGCCGATGACCGCCGCCGCAAGCGACGTCAGCTCCCAGCCGGAGGCGAGGACGACGGTCACAGTCCCCACGCGCGCAGCGTAAAGGAAGCCAGCGAGGCCGCAAAGGACGCCGCCGAGAACATAGGCGAAGAGCACGATGCGCTGCGTCCTGAGCCCGAAGAAGGCGCTTGCCGAGACGTTCGACCCCACCGCGTACATGCGCCTTCCCAAGGGATAGAAGCGCAGGAACGCCGCCAGGAGACAGACGACGATAAAGGCAATGACGACCAAGAGCGGAACGCCGGCGAGCCTCGCCTCCGGAAGCACGTTCATCCATTGAGGAAGGCGGCTCGCTGTGATCTCCTGCCCGTGCGCATAGACATAGGTCAGACCGCGATAAACCGACATGGTGCCGAGCGTGGCGATCAGCGGAGAGACGCGCCCGTAGGCGACAAGCAGCCCGTTCAGGGCGCCGAGCGCCGCCCCGATTGCGAGCGGCATCAGCATGAGCAAGGGACCGGCGTCCGGATGGCGGGCGGCGAAATCGGCGGTAAGATAGGCCGAAAACCCCATGATGGAGCCGACCGAAACGTCGAGGTTTCGGGTGATGAGCACCACCGCCTGCGCCGCCGCCACAATCGCAAGAATGGCCGCGTTGGAAATGATCGCGCTGAGGTTTCCGGGCGTGATGAACTGCGGCCGAAGCAGCGTGAACGCCAGTCCGAGCAGAAGCAGAAAGCCGGCGACGCCGCTCACCCGAAACTTCAGGGCGAACTGGCCGAAGCCCTTGCGCGCCTCGTCGTTCGGCCCCGCCGCGCCCTCACTGACCATGCGCGCCGTCCGGGGTGTTTCGGGTGGCGGCCATCATCACGGTCTCCTGATCGACAGAGGCCGCGTCCATTTCCGCGACGAGCTCGCCTTCGGCGATGACGAGAATCCGGTCCGAGACGCCGAGCACTTCCGGCAGGTCCGAGGAAATGACGAGGACGGCCAATCCCTCATCGGCGAGCTCGGCGATTATGCGGTGAATCTGCGCCTTCGACCCGATGTCCACCCCGTGCGTCGGCTCGTCGAGGATGAGCACTTTGGGTTTCGTCGACAACCAACGGGCAAATGCGACCTTCTGCCGGTTGCCGCCGGACAGATCGGAGACCAGTTGGTCGATGCCAGTCGTGCGGACGTGATAGGTCTCGACCGCCTCGGAGGCGATCTTCCGCCCCGACGCCTCGTCGATGAAGCCGAGTTTCGCGAGCCGATCCAGGATCGGCAATGTGACATTGTCGGCGATCGGCGCCGACATGATGAGGCCCAGTCCGTCGCGATCCTCGGGAAGATAGGCGAGTCCGAGAGCCAGCATCTGCTTTGGGCTGCGCGGCGTGACCGGAACGCCGTCAATGGCGATGCGGCCCGCGGTCGGCGGTGAAAGGCCGAAACAAGCCTGCGCGATCTCGGAGCGGCCGGACCCGACGAGCCCGGCCATGCCGACGATCTCGCCTGCCCGAAGCGCGAACGTGACGTTCGAGAAGGCGCCATCCCTGGTCAGTCCGTCGACGCGCAGAACTTCCCGGCCGGGTGTTCGCTTCGTGCGCTCGGCGAACATGCCTTCGAGCGGGCGGCCGACCATCATGCGAACGATCTCCGTCCGCGTCACGTCCGCGGCGGGCCGCGTCGCCACATGCCGTCCGTCGCGCAAGACGGTGACCGTGTCCGCGATGAGCGTTAGTTCCTCGAGCCTGTGCGTGATGAACAGGATCGCGGTTCCGTGCTGGCGCAGGTCACGCACGATGCGGAAGAGCTTCTCCGCCTCCGCCGGCGTAAGCGACGAGGTCGGTTCGTCTAGGATCAAGAGTTGCGGGTTAGCGGCCAACGCACGAGCGATCTCGACGAACTGGAGTTCAGCAACGGAAAGCTCGGCGATAAGCGCGCGCGGGTCGATCGCGACGCCAATTCTGGCCAGCGCTTGGCGCGCTTGCGCGACGACGGCCCTGCGGTCGACGACACCAAGGGCCGTCGTTGGCGTCGCGCCCATGCTGATGTTCTCCGCGACGTCAAGGTGCGGGAATAGCTTCGGATCCTGATAGACCGCAGCGACACCTCCGCGACGCGCCTCGACGGGGGTAACGAAGCGCGTAGGCTTACCGTCCAGTTCGATGTGTCCTGAGCTCGGCTCAAGGATACCGGTGACGATCTTGACCAAAGTTGACTTGCCAGCGCCATTCTCCCCGACCAGCGCGTGAACTTGGCCGCGCCTGACGCTAAAGCTGACATCCGAAAGCGCGTTCGCGGCGCCAAAGGTTTTTGTGATGCCGGCGACCCGCAACACCGGAACACCATCCGGCGGGGTCATGTCGACGAATATCCACCGTACGCGCGGAGGGCGCCAAGCCTCGACGACCCGCCGACCATAGTTCCTCCCGACCCGATCGATTCTCGATCCGCGACGAGCTCTTCATAGCCAGTCTCAGGGGCTAAGGACAAGACCCGCAAACTTCGTCGACCGTCGCGGCCCCCCTGGCGCCTTCAAGACTTGCACGGCGATCGCGCTCGTGCCCTATGAGACGGGTGCGGCCGCCCTCATCTCTTGATCCACGCTGCGCCGAAGACAAGCGCTGTTGGCGGCGGCGACGGGCTTTAGGAGCGAGACGACGAATCCCATGCATCCTCTCTATCGGGCAATCTTCGTCGCGGCGATCACGTTTGGCGCGAGCGTCGTCGGCATGCTTCTGCAATGGGAAGTGCCGGCCGATGTGCTGACGGCGTCCAAGGGCTCGGTCGGTGCGATGGTCGGGCTCGTCACGCTCCTGCTCGCGCTCGTCCTCGGCCTCCTCGTCTTCACCGCCTTCTCGGTCTTTACGACCCAGCGCGACGAAGCCTATTCGCTTGGACCGATGGTGGCCGAGGTCGATCTCGCGCTTGAACTTTACGGTCCCGAAGCGGCCGCGGGCCGCGCGGGCCTGCGCGGAGCCCTCCAACGTTCGCGAGCGCGCTTCTTCGGCGATTCGCAGCGCGGGCCGCAGCCGTTCACGTTCGAGGAGATGCGGACGATATTTCTGAGCCAAAACAGTTTTTTCGATCGCCTGAAACCCGAGACCGACGCACAGAAGGGGCTTTTGGCCACCGCCCGGGATCAGGTCAGAAAACTCGCCGACACGCAGATGCTGATGGCGCGCCAACTGGCCAATCCGTTCCCGCCCCATGTTCTGACCGTGGTCATCTGCTGGGCCTCGGCGCTTTTTCTCGGCAACGGCCTCGTGGCGGCGACAAATCCGGTGAGCGTGCTGGCGCATCTCGCGGGCGCAGTCTCCATCGGAATCGCGATCTTTCTCATCCTCGAGCTCAGCCATCCCTATACGGGCCTGATCCGACTTTCGCCCGACGGGATCGACCGGGTGCTCGAGATTCTGAGCCAGACCGAGAAGAGAGAGACGCCCGCGAGCTAGGCGAGAAATGCGCGTGACCTGCCGGCGTTCGCCATGCATGCTCGCAGCCGTCCTGGCTCTCATGGGCCGTCGGCGGACCCTCGCCGCGGCGAGCCTCGCGACAAGATCCAGTCCCGGCGATCTCATCGGCGCGAATCGCGGGACTTGAGAAACGAGGCCGTTCCGGAGCGGGATGCGGGCGCATGGACGAGATCGAACGGCTCGAGCTTCGCATCGAGGAAACGCGCGAGGCGATCGCGCGCAGCCGAAGGCTCAGGCTCGTCGGCCTCGCGTCAGCCGTGATTGGACCGGCGCTGATCGCCGGCTTTGTTCTCGGGCTTGTCGACTATTCGCCAACCCGCGTCATTGTCGCCTTCGCCCTTGCCATCGGGGGCATGGTGCTCATGGGCTCAAGCCGTTCCAGCACCGAGGAGTTGGAGCGTGCCCTGAAGCGGACTGAGGCCGAGCGAATGGCGGCGATCGACGCGCTCGAACTCGTTCAAGTTGGCGATGGGAAGGGCTGAGCGACCACGTCAACGCTGACGAACGGCCCTCGCCGCATCTGACGAGGGCGGAAGTCTGGCGCAGATTGCATTTGGGTCCGCCAGGCCCTTGTAGCCGCGGTCCATAGCCCGTCGTGAGACGGGCGTTCTTCCGAACGCCCTTTGGAGCGCGGCCGGCGCGGTCCGCGACCGCGCCTACAGCGCCCGAATTCGACGGGATTGCAATCTGCTCTAAGTGATCGAATAGCCGCCATCGATGACCAGCACCGTCCCGGTGACGAAGTTCGCCAGGGGCGACGAAAGGAAGAGCGCTCCGCCCGCGACCTCCGCCGGGTTTCCCCATCTCTTCATCGCGGTTCGGCCGGCGATTTGAGCGTTTCGCTCCGGGTCGTCGCGCAGCGCCTGCGTAAGCGGTGTCGCGATCCAGCCGGGCGCGATGGCGTTGACGCGGATTCCGTCTCCCGAATAGGCGATCGCGAGAGATTTGGTGAGTTGGACGACACCGCCCTTCGAGGCGGAATAGGCCGGGACAAGGCCGCCGCCGAAGAAGGACAGCATCGAGGCGGTGTTGACGATGGTGCCGCCGCCTTCGGCCAATTTCGGGCGCGCGGCTGCGCAGACGCGCATCGACCCCGTCAGATTGATGTCGACCACATCGGCGAAAACTTCAGGCTCGAGTTCCTGACCGCGTCGGATCACGCCGGCGCAGTTCACGACATGGTGGAGCCGCGACAGAGCCTCGATGAGCGCGCTGACGGCTTTGCCGTCCCGCACGTCGAGCGTCGCGAACCGCGCCCCCTTAAGCGCGGGCGCTTGGCTCGCAGCGTGGATCTCGGCGTCCGTGGCGCCTGTCGCAAGCACGTCGGCGCCCAGTGCGAGAAAGCCTTCCGCGATCGCCGCGCCGATGCCCGAGGTTCCGCCGGTGACGAGAACCTGGCGCCCCTGAAAGAGATCGGGTCTGAGCGCATCGGCCGCTTTCAGAGATCCTTCAGCGAATGAACTGGTCGACATAATCCGCGCCCAGACCAACCTTCACATAGTGCTCACGACAAAGATCGATCTTCGTGAAAACGTCCTCGAATCCGAGCGGCTCTCCGTAGGCGTCGCAATAGTACATGATGCCGTTGACCTGGAAGTAGGTGATCATCTCCTCGACATCGTCGGGAACGACGAGCGTGTGAGTCTCCCCCGGCGGCTCGAACACGTAACTGCCTTCCTCAGCGACCCAGTCGTGTTCCAGATAGCGCCAGCGTCCCTTGAGCACGAGGCCGTGCACGGCCTGGGGATGGCGGTGGCGGCTCAGCACGCCGGACTTGCGCACTTTGAGGAGGTTCATCCAATACCCCTGCGACCGGTTGAGGCAGAGCGGGCGGAACCACACGTTCTCGCCCTGGGGCACCCAGACGCGCTCGTCGACGGGGATCGCGTGCGGAACCACGAGGTCCGGCAGCGTCTCCTTTGGCATCGGATACTGGTAGGGCATTCGCGGATTGGGATCGATTTTCATTGGCGGCATTTGCGGGTCCTGAAAGGGTGCGCGAAGGCGGCGGCGCATGCGGACGACCGCCGATGATAGCCGACGCGCTTACTCGTCCGGGCGTGACCAGAGATTCTGGATCGTGTTCACGTTCTCCCTGCGTCACCAGCCGGCCTTTGACAAGACAATTGCCGTCCGGGCAGTCCGGTTTCTCGCCCTTGGCGATAGGACGGCCTGTGGAATGGCCTCCCTCGCGTGGGCGTAGGCGTCACAGCAGGCGCGCCGACATCGACATATCGCCGCCGACATGGACGGTGGGCTTCGTCGTCTTCTACTGGCGGTCGAATGTGATGAAGGGAATGTTCGCGGCCTTGGCGGCGCGGATCGATGCGGCGATCGCCGAAGCGTCTTCCGGGCGGGCGACAATGGGGTTCACGTTCTGGTTGATCAGGTCTTCGATATTGGAGGCTTGGCGGGACGGGCTGGCGGGACGGGCTGGCGTCCGCGACATTGATCAGCCATCTGAAGTTCACGCCGGCAGCTTCCCCTTGGATCTTGCCTTCGGAGGGCATGTATTCCTGCCGCTTGACGGGAAAAGGTTCGGCGCATACGCGAAAAGGAAGCCGCGCAACGTCGCCGCGATCGCGAGCACGAGGGCTATGCCGATGAGCCGTTGCCTGGCGATCCCTCCCTCGTGGGCGAGGACAATCGCGCCCATTGCAACCTCCCCACTGGACTCAAACGGCCCCAGTCGCGCTTGTCTTGTCAGCTGGCCTAAAATGTTACATATTACATGTCAATGACGGGAGGGCGGCAGATGGAGTTTCGTCCGGCGACGACGTCGAGCCCTCGGCCTCCGAAGGCGGATGCGCGCTTCGAACGCATCAACCACGCCGATCTCACGGAGCTGACCTACGAAGCCATTCGCGGACGAATCTTAAGGCGTGAACTCAAGACCGGCGAGCAGATCCCGATCGACCGGGTGGCGGCCGAACTGGGGGTCAGCCGGACCCCGGTGCTTGACGCGATCAAGCGGCTATCGGTCGAGGGACTGATCGGCATTCGACCGCGTCGCGGGTGCTTCGTCCTTGGCCTGACTGTCGTGGACATTCGCGAGATTTTCGGCCTTCGGGAGGCGCTCGAGACCTATGCCGCCGATCTCGTGATCGCCCAACGGCGTCACCGCGGACTCGCTGACGAACTCGAGGCCCTGAGCCGCCAAATGGCGGCCTTTACCGCGGGCGACGTCTACACCGACTACGACGCCTTCATCGAGCGGGATCGCGCGTTCCACATGGCGCTCGTCAGGAGCGCCGGCAACAATCGGATGACAGAGAGCTACCAGCGCCTGAATGTTCATCTGCACATCATGCGCGCTCACTATGTCCGGGTGATTCAAAGGGCTTCCGACGTCCATTCCGATCATGCGGCGATTCTCTCCGCCATTCGGGCCGGTGACGCCGCAGCCGCAAGAGCCGCGGCTTCCGCGCATCTGATCATCGTAAGAGACCGCATGCTGGCTGAAATCGAGCGCGGCGGCGGTCGCATGTGAATGGCGTATCGCAAGGCTGGGGAAAATGATGAAAGACAACGCCGCGCTCCGCGTCGCGATCACCGGCGCGAACGGCAATATCGGGCGCAAATTGATCGCAGCCCTTCTAGCGGCGCCCGAAATCGCCGCGATTCATGCGATCGACCGGGACCTGGCCGGCCTCCCCCCGCATGACGCGCGCCTGTTCCTAATTCAGGCTGATCTTCAAGGGCCGGGACTCTTCGACGCGCTTGCGGGCATTGACGCGGTCATTCATCTGGCCGCGCAGAATCCCTATCCGGACGCCTCATGGGAAGATGCGAGCGCCTCCTTCGATATGACCGCGAAACTCAGCGAGGCCTGCGCAAAAGCGAGCGTGTCGCGGCTGGTGTTCGCCTCGTCCAATCATGTGATGGGCGGTTACAAGGATACGCCGGTCGCGCTTTCGGATGGGGGCCTTTCCACCGACCTGCCTCCGCGCGTTGGAACGCTGGTCAAAACCTCGGACGGGCTGATCAATTCCACGGCCTACGCGGCGGCGAAACTGATGGGCGAGCGCGCCCTCACCGTCAAAGCGGAGACCGGGGCCTTCACTGCGGTCTTGCTCCGCATCGGCTGGTGCCAGCCCGGCGAAAATAGCCCGGAAACGATCAGCGCCGCCGGCACCCCGAAGTCGAGCCTGGTCGAAACCGATCCGGAGCGTGAGCACGATCTGCGCTGGTTCAGAGCCATGTGGCTCTCGAACGGCGATCTCGTCCGCGCCGTTTTCGCAGCCCTCCGCGCCGACGCCTCCACATGGCCGTCCCCGGCCATCGTCGTGAACGCGATGTCGGCGAATCGGCCTTCGCCCTGGGACTTGTCGGCTGGTCGCAGGCTGATCGGCTATCAGCCGCTCGACGACGCATCGAGCCATGCGGCTCCGGGCCGGTCCTGAGGCCCGCGCCTACTCGGAGCTTAAATTACCAACACATTACAATGGATTATCTTGGAGCGGGCGAAGGGAATCGAACCCTCGTATGAAGCTTGGGAAGCTTCCGTTCTACCATTGAACTACGCCCGCTCGGGTCTCCGTCGGCGAGAAGCCGCAGATGGCAGGAGAGGAGGGACTCGAACCCCCAACCCCCGGTTTTGGAGACCGGTGCTCTACCAATTGAGCTACACTCCTACTAAGGGCCGTTCATGCCGCAACACGCGCCCGGAAGCAAGGGTGGACGGTTCGGCGCGTCGGCTTGACTTCGGCCCCTCCCGTCGCCAGTTATCCGCGCGGCCCACGCCTCCCCCCGTGCGGTTCGCCGCAAGGATTTGATGCGCACCTATCTCAGCTTTGAAACGCCGGTCGCCGATCTCGAGGCCCGGCTCGATGAAATGCGCGCCGTGGCGGAAAAGGGCGATTCGCCCGCGCTTGCCGAGGAAATCAGCAAGCTCGAGGCCCGAGCCGATAAGGCGCTGGCCGATCTCTACGCCAATCTCACGCCCTGGCAGAAGACGATGGTCGCGCGCGCCCAAGGGCGTCCGCGTTTCGGCGACTACGTCAAGGAGCTCATCACCGAGTTCACGCCCCTCGCCGGCGACCGCTATTTCGGCGAGGACGAAGCCATCGTCGGCGGGCTGGGAAGGTTCGAGGGCGAGTCGGTGTGCGTCATCGGCCAGGAGAAAGGCGACGACACGGCGAGCCGGGTCAGGCACAATTTCGGCATGGCGCGGCCGGAGGGCTATCGCAAGGCGACGCGTCTCATGCAGCTCGCCGACCGCTTCGGCCTGCCGGTGATCTCCCTCATCGACACGGCGGGCGCCTTTCCGGGCATCGAGGCCGAGGAGCGCGGCCAGGCCGAAGCCATCGCCCGCTCGATCGACGCCTGTCTCTCGATCGGCGTGCCCAACATCGGGCTGGTGATCGGCGAGGGCGGCTCCGGCGGCGCGCTCGCGATCGCCGCCTGCAACACCGTGCTCATGCTCGAACACGCCATCTATACCGTGGCCTCGCCCGAAGCGGCCGCCTCGATCCTCTGGCGCGATTCCTCGCGCGCGCAGGAAGCCGCGACCGGCATGAAGATCACCGCGCAGGACCTGATCAAGTTCGGCATCATCGACGGCGTCATTCCGGAGCCGCTCGGCGGCGCCCACCGCGATCCGGCGGCAACCATCGCCTCCGCCGGTCGCGCGCTCGGCGACGCGCTGAAGTCGCTTCACAATCTGGGTCCGGACGAACTCCGCAACGCGCGGGCGGAGAAATTCCTGGCGATGGGGCGGAAGATCTGAGTGTCATTCCAGGCCATGCCCAAGGCCTGACCGGGAATCCAACATTGCGACGCGTTCCGGACGCGGGCTAGACTCCCGATCGTTCGCCCCGCGAGCGATCGGGAACGACAGGGGGGACTATGCTGCAGACCTGGCGCTGGTTCGGGCCGGACGATCCTGTCAGCCTCGACAATGTGCGCCAGGCGGGCGCGGTCGGCATCGTCAGCGCGCTCCATCACATGAACCAGGGCCAGGTCTGGAGCGAAGATGAAGTCGCGAAGCGCCGGGCCGAGATCGAAGCCGGCGGCCTCGTCTGGTCGGTCAGCGAGAGCATCGGCGTCGGCGAGACGATCAAGACGCGCAGCGGCGATTACCGCGCGAGAATTGACAATTACAAGCAATCGATCCGCAACGCTTCGCGCGCGGGCGTGAAGACCTTCTGCTACAATTTCATGGCCATCACCGACTGGACGCGGACGCAACTGAACTGGCCGCTCCCGAATGGCGGAACGGCTTTGCGCTTCGAGGCGGTCGACTTGGCCGCCTACGACCTCTTCATCCTCCGGCGCGAGAACGCCGAAGGCGACTATGCTCCGGACCGCGTCGCCGCCTCGCGCGAACGCTTCGAGGCGATGACGCCTGCCGAAAAGCAGGAGCTTGAGCGGACCCTCATCGACTGGCTGCCCGCGCGCGATTTCACCTACGACCGGGAAAGCTTCAGGCGCGCGCTCGCAGCTTACAAGGACGTGACGGTCGAGGGCCTGCGCGCCAATCTGATCGAATTCGTGCGCGAGATCGCCGCCGTCGCCGAGGAGGAGGGCGTGCGCCTCGCCATCCATCCCGACGATCCGGCCTTCCCGCTCTTTGGCCTGCCACGCGTCATGTCGACGGCGGACGACTTTCGCAAGCTGTTCGTGGCCGTTCCGTCTGACGCCAATGGCATGACGCTCTGCGCCGGCTCGCTCGGCTCGAATGCTCAGAACGATGTCGTCGCGATGGCCAAGGAATTCGGTCCGCGCGTGCATTTCGCCCATCTGCGCAACGTCAAGCGGGAGCCCGACGGCTCGTTCTTCGAAGCCGACCACCTGGCCGGCGAAACCGACATGGTCCGTCTCGTGGCGGCTCTCATGACGGAAGAGGACCGTCGCCGCGCCGAAGGGCGCGCCGACGCGGAAATTCCGATGCGCCCCGACCACGGACACTTGCTCGGCAATGACGGTGAGAAGCGGGTCAATCCCGGCTATTCTTTCATCGGCCGCCTCAAGGGGCTCGCCGAATTCCGCGGCGTCATGCAGACGGTGGAGGCGTTCCGTGACGGACGCGCAGCGTGAAAGCTGGGGAGAAGGCATGGCTACGAGGCGCGCTGTCCCAGCCAATGCGGAGGGCTATTGCGAGATGGCCGCGCCGTAAACCATGCGTGGACGGAGGTCAGCCAAACGGCGAGACTACGGGCGTTGCGCTGCTTGCATCGGATCAGCCAGGAGACCGCTATGTCCACACCCTTCCAGATTTCCCTCGCGCCCGATCAGCTGTGGCAGGCGATCAATCCCATGACCTTCTATCAGCAGGGCGCTCAATTCGGCCTCATCAACATCGATCTCGGCGACACTGCGGAATTGGACCTCGAGCGAAAGATCCTCGACAAGGTTGGAAGCTACGGGCGACAGATTGGCCGCATCGGCGACGCGCTGGAAGTTATTCTGAAGCACGTGAAGCTCGAGGATCTGAAGCCCGACGAACAGGACGCGTTGGACATTCTCAAGGGGCAGGTCGCGGCGGTGAGGCAGGCGAAGGCCGAGCGCGGCGCGAGTGGCGCAGCCAACGCGTCAGGAAAGACTCAAACGCCGCCGCGGCAGGAAGCGCAAAGGCCGCTCATTTTTCCTCCGCCATCGCCAGGACGCTAAGCCCCCCGACAACCCGCTGATCTCGGCTCTGGGTGACATTGATCAGCGCATTGCCCTCGGCCAGGACCCCGCCCAAGGTGAAACGGCGGCAGCTGTGCCGCGCGATCCTCACGCTCATCTCGGCCGGCGCCCGATCGAGTTCCGCCGCGCTCGGGTCGGCGGAGGCGACGATCCCAAGACGCTCGACCTTGCCGGGCTTGTCGAGGACGGCGCGCCCCCCAGGCACGCTGGGGAGAAAGGCTTCGATCTCTGCTAGCGGCGCCTGTCGAGCCGCAACGACGAAGGCGCGTTCTTCGTCGGCGCCATTGCAGACCTGGAAGGCGTACCTGATCAGATGCCGCTTACTCGATCCGACCGGCAACACCCCGAGATTATGCTGAGCGATGCTCCAGTTGTCGCCCGGGCCCGCGCTCCCGTCGAGATTGGGCTGGAACGGGTAGGCGATGTTGCTGGCGTTGGTCCATGCGACGAGGCACTCGTGACCGCCATTCTCGTAGACCGGCGTCCATGGCGTGAGCGATTTGAAGTCGACCGATTGGCCGCCGGGGATGCCATAAATTGTCGGAAGGTCGATGTTGTTTGCGGCGGATGTGGGAAGGGGGATCGGCCCGGCGGTTGGGATCGCCCAAATCCCCTGCATGTTCCACCACAGCGACTGGGAGCCGATGGTCTGCTTCGTGGGGTTCGTGACGCGCACCCAGACGTCGTACTTCTGCCCCGCGACCGGATTGGCGACGTGGGGCGAGCTGCTTGTGCTTGGATGGTTTGCGACCCAGATGTCCGGGCTCAGCCACCAGTTTGGGCTGCCGTGACGAATGACAAGACCGCTCATTGTCGCTCCCTCGATTTGCAGGTAGCCCCGCGCGGCTCTTGGCCGCTCGCTTAATCGATGTTCAATCCCCGGCAGCCGAGTCCGTTTGAAAGAGATTTGCTGCTTGATGTACGAACCGGAAACACTGACAGACCAATTTGCGTCACGATCGCGTAGGTATTTCCACCTAGATCGACGCGACGCGCCGCGCTGTGACGTGCATCACGCCTCGTCAGACCAAGACGCGATGATCGGAACCGATCATCGCCTTATGGCCGAAGCGCGAATGCGCGCCCGCGCCGTTGCGCGGGTTTGAGCGCGATGCGTCGCGCTCATATAGAATTGGTATGAAGCCCGCCCACAAACTCTGCACTTGCCTTTGGCGCGCCAGAATCGGGGCGCCGGTCCGTCGGCGACGCTCTGCACGGGCCGGCGCGCGCCGCCATGCGAGGGCCCGGAGACGCGGCGACCGCCGCGCCCGCGCGAATCATGGTCCTGAGGGCGCGCTGCGTTCGGATGGAATCGTCATTGCGACGAGCCAAGGGGCGTCGAAAGGGCGCCCGTCTTTTGACGCCCTCATGGCGACGAGGCAATCCAGAGAACGTCGGCGCCCTCAATTCTCCCAATGCCCGGGGGTCGCAATGACGCTCCCGCCCAGAAGGACAGAACAAGCGGCGGCCCGAGCGCTCTTCTTGTCATCCGCGCAGAAGCGGGGATCCAGATGGCCATTCGCAACTTGATCGAGCATTTTCTTGCGTAAAGCGGAAATGCCCGCTATGATCGTCGGCGATGGCGAACCGGAGCGCGGACGTCAATGGGGCTGCAGGGGGCGCAAAATCCATTCGGACTCTGGAGGCGAGGCCGGCTTGAGCCATCGCCGGGGAGTTGGGGGGCCGGATTCTCTTATTTGAATTGGCTGCAAGTCGTTGAAAAGGCTCGATTCGAAAAAATAAACGCTAGTAAATGAAAGCAAATTTACTGACGGCTCGTCGGCGCCCATGCCGCGGATCGTCTTCTCGATCGCGTAGAGCGCGGCGATCCGCTCAAGCGCCTCGCGGGCGATCGGCGCTTCACCCTTGGCGTGGTCGAAGAAGCGGCGCCGCAGATGCGACCAGCAGAAGGCGAGCGTGATCCGGCGATCGGGCGCCTTGGCGGCGATCGTCTTGTAGGCGGCGTAACCGTCGCACTGAACAACGCCCGCATAATTGTCGAGCAGCTTCAGGCCGTGGATCGCCCCGCGGCCGGGTGCATAGGCGAAGGCGATGGCCGGAGGGTCCGCGCCGCCCCATGGCCGATCGTCGCGGGCGACCGCCCAGAAGTAGCCCTCCTTGACGCGGCCTCGGCCCGGATCGAGCACCGGGGCCTTCGTCTCGTCGACCGCGATCTTGGCCGAGGTCAGGATGAGTTCGCGAAGGCGCTCGTAGACCGGCCGGAGTTCGGCGGCCGCGTAGCCGACCCAGAAAGCCAGCGTCGAGCGCTTGATGTCGAGGCCCTGAGCGGCCAGCATCTGGGCCTGACGATAGAGCGGCAGATGCCAAGCATATTTGGACACCAGCACGGAGGCGACCATCGCCTCGGTCGGCAGGCCGCCCTTGATCAGCCGCTCGGGCGCGGCGCCTGAACCACGGCCTCCTCGCAGGCGCGGCACGCATATTTGGGTCGGCGCGTCACCAGCACCCGGAACTGCGCCGGGACCACATCTAGCCGCTCCGAGACATCGGCGCCGATCGCATGCATCGGCGATCGGCAGCATGGGCAGTTCCAGTCCTCGGGCTCGATCGTGACGTGAACGCGCGGAAGATGAGCGGGCAGCGCGCCGCGACTCGCCCGGCGCTTTTCGGCCCGCGCCGCCGCGGCGGCCTTGTTCTGCTTGTCGTCGGCCGCCTCGCGGGCGGCGACCACCTGTTCGATGTCCTCCAGCGCCAGAGCGAACTGGTCTGGATCGAGCTTCTCGGATTTGCGGCCGAACTGCATTCGTTGAAGCTGGCGCAGAAGATGCGCGAGACGATCGTTCTGCCTGAGCGCCGCGTCGCGCTCGATGATCGCGGTGTCCCGCTCGGCCAGCGCCGCAGCCAGCCGCGCCTGCAAGCGCGTCGATGTCGGGCGGGGGCTGATTCGCGGCGGCGCTCACAGCTGCAAGAGAATCAGATTTGCTCGTGCTTGTGGAGAGAAATCAGCCGCTTCGCACAAGCTTCACGACGCCGTCTCTGGCGCCAGAATGTCGCGCGCGTGCAGGCGCGACCAATCCAGCCCATCGACGAGCGCGGCCAGTTGCGAGGCCGACAAACGCATCACGCCGTCGCTGATCGGCGGCCAGCGAAACGCGCCTTCCTCGAGACGTTTCCAGTACAAAATCAGGCCGGAGCCGTCCCAGGCCAAAATCTTCAACCGGTCCCCCCGCTTCGAACGGAAGACGAGGATCGTCCCGGAAAACGGATCGCGTTGAAGCTCGTCCTTCGCCAGCGCCGCCAGGCTGTCAGCGCCACGCCGAAAGACGTTTAAGCGCGTTTAAGCGCGTTTATTTTCATTTGGCTTGCCGGGAAATCGCGCCCTGGTTGTATCAGGGCGCGGCAGGCCGCGTCTTCGGACGGCGGTCGATGGAGGGCTTGCTTTCGCAAGGCGCGCTGGACCGGGCGAAGATGAAGGAAATCATGCTGCGTTACGGGCTTCACCCGGCGCAGTAAGAGATTTCACATGCCCCCAAGATGCTCGGCGACGGAGTAGATGTCCTTGTCGCCGCGGCCCGAGAGATTGAGCACCATCAGGTGGTCTTTCCGGCGTTTGGGGGCAAGCTCGATGATCTTGGCCAAGGCGTGCGCGGGCTCCAGCGCCGGAATGATGCCTTCGAGCTTCGAGCAGAGCTGAAAAGCGTCAAGCGCTTCCTTGTCGGTCGCCGCGAGATAGGTCACTCGGCCGACGTCGTTGAGCCAGGAGTGCTCGGGCCCGACGCCGGGATAGTCGAGCCCAGCGGAGATCGAATGGCCTTCGACGATCTGACCGTCATCGGTCTGCAGAAGATAGGTGCGATTGCCGTGCAGCACGCCGGGCCGTCCGCCATTGATCGAGGCTGCGTGTCCGTTGGGAACATGGAGCCCATGGCCAGCCGCTTCGACCCCGAAAATCTCGATCTGCGGCTCGTCGAGGAACGGGTGGAAAAGGCCGATCGCGTTCGAGCCGCCGCCGATGCAGGCGACCAGGCTGTCCGGCAGACGGCCTTCGAGCTCCAGCATCTGCGTCCGCGTCTCCTCGCCGATCACGCACTGGAAGTCGCGCACCATGGCCGGGTAGGGATGGGGGCCCGCGACCGTGCCGATGCAATAATAGGTGTCGTGGACGTTGGTCACCCAATCGCGCAAAGCCTCGTTCATGGCGTCCTTGAGGGTCTTTGCGCCCTGCTCGACGGCCCTGACTTCCGCGCCCAGCATCTTCATGCGGAAGACGTTCGGTTTCTGCCGCTCGACATCGAGCGCGCCCATGAAGACGATGCATTCGAGCCCGAAGCGCGCGCAGGCGGTTGCTGTCGCGACGCCATGCTGGCCGGCGCCGGTTTCGGCGATGATGCGCTTCTTCCCCATGCGGCGCGCGAGCAGGATCTGGCCGATCACGTTATTGATCTTATGGGCGCCGGTGTGGTTCAGCTCCTCGCGCTTGAAATAGATCTTGGCGCCGCCGAGCTGTTCGGTCAGCCGTTCGGCGAAATAGAGCGGGCTCGGGCGCCCGACATAGTGCTTGAGCAGGTGGTTGAGCTCGGCCTTGAAAGCGGGATCGGCCTTTGCCTCCTCATAGGCTTTTTCGAGCGAGAGGATGAGCGGCATCAGCGTTTCGGGGACGAAGCGCCCGCCGTAAATGCCAAAGCGTCCGCGCTCGTTCGGGCCCTCGCGATAGGAATTGGGCTTCTCGAGCTTGCTCATTTACTCAACTCCGACGGCGTCGCGCGCGAAAGCCCGCCTTGCCGCCGCGACAAACGCCCTGATCTTGCTCACGTCCTTGACGCCGGGCGCGCTCTCAACGCCGGAGGAGACGTCCACGCCACGGGCGCCGCTCAGCGCGATGGCCCGCTCGACGGTGTCGGGGTCCAGGCCCCCGGACAAAAGCCAGGGAACGGAGGGACGAAACTCCCGCGTCAGGCTCCAGTCGAACGGGCGGCCATTGCCGCCCGGCAGCACCGCATCCTTCGGCGGCTTGGCGTCGATCAGCAGAGTGTCGGCAACGCCCTCGTAGGCCTCCGCGGCGGCGAGGTCGGCGCGCGTCGCGACGCCGATCGCCTTCATCGTCGGACGGGCGAAACGCTCGCCGATCTCTCTCACGCGCGCCGGAGTTTCCTGCCCATGCAATTGCATGAGGTCGGGTGACAAGGCGTCCACGATGCGCTTCAGCGTGTCGTCGTCAGCGTCGACGCTCAGCGCGACGATTGTCGCTCGTCCCCGGGCTTGACGCCCGAGAGCGCGCGCGGTCGCCCAGTCGATGTGGCGCGGGCTTTTGGAGAAAAACACGAACCCGACCATGTCCGCGCCGGCCTCAAGGGCGGCGTCGAGCGTCAAGGCTGTGGAAAGGCCGCAAATTTTAACAACGGGAGTCATCGGGCGCTTCTTTCGGTCAAAGCGCCCGCGCTGTCAAAGGGAAGGGACGAGACGGCTCAGGCGTTGGGCGGCTCGTTATGCTCCGGCTTGCCCGCGCCGAGGTTGCGTTCGAGTTCGTCGATCTCGCCCTGCGCCGCCGCCCGCATCTTGGCTTCCGCGTCTCGGTAAAGAGCGACGACCCTCCGCCCCTGGTCGGTGAGCGACGCGCCGCCCCCCTTCGCGCCGCCGTGATGCGCCGAAACCACGGGCTCGGCGAAAAGCTGGTTCAGTTCGTCGACGAGCAGCCAGGCGCGGCGGTATGACATCTGGTGGGCGCGGCCGGCGGCCGAGATCGATCCGCTCTTCTCGATCGATTCCAGAAGCGCGACCTTGCCCGCGCCGAGGCGGCGGCCAAGCTCGAAATCAAGCCGAATCGTCAAACGAGTGGCCATCGCTCCCCATGCCCGCGTTTTTCACGCAGCTTTCTAGCCCGCGTGGGCGTATTCCCAATAAAGTTTCCGCGCCCGGCGGAAGAACGGCCCCGGCTGCAGATCGCGCCCATCAATGCGCTTGACCGGCGTCACCTTGCCGTAGTTGCCGACGACGAAGATCTCGTCCGCGCCGTCGAAATCGGCAAAGCCGAGGGTCGCCTCCCGCGCGTCCACGCCGTCTTCTCGCAAAAGGGCCAACACCCGCTGCCGGGTGACGCCATTGAGGAAGGTCCCGTTCGCCATGGGCGTCATCACCTGCCCGTCCTTGGCCAGGAACACGTTTGCGGTCGCCAGTTCCGCGACATTGCCCAGCATATCGCACATGAGGCAATTGTCGAAACCGCGCGCGCGAGCCTCGACCAGCGCCCGCGCGTTGTTGGGATAGAGGCAGCCCGCCTTGGCCTCGATCGGCATGGTGACGGCGAGCGGCTTGGCGTAGGGCGAGCGGGTGATCGATACGCCGGTCAGCTGAGGCAGAGGCGCCTCGTAGAGGCAGAGGCAAAAGCGGGTCGAACTCAGCGTCGGGCGAGACCGCGGAAGTCGGCGAGTTGTGCTCGGCCCAGTACATCGGGCGGATATAGAGTTCAGCGCCGGGCTCGAATTTCTTCAACCCCTCGCGCGTGAGCTCGAGCATCGCGTCGACGGTCATCGTCGGCTTGAGGCACATGGCTTTGGCCGAGCGATTGAGCCGTGCGCAATGCTGGTCGAGATCGGGCGTCACCCCTTCGAAGCCGCGCGCCCCGTCGAACACGCTCGTGCCCAGCCAGAAGGCGTGCGTGCGAGCCCCGACGATCGGATGGTTGCCCTCGAGCCACTCGCCATCGAGGAAAGTGAAGGTTTGCGACCAGGTGGACATCGCTTTTCGATCCATTGGGGCGAGGAAATCGGCCGAACGTAGCTCGGCGCCAGTCTAATGGGGTTCGGGAGGCAGGAGCTAGCGCGAATTGAAGCCGTGCCTGGTCAGTCCAGTGGCCAGACCTGCTCGGCCCCGAGCCGCGCGGCCGCGTCGCCGACCCGAACGCCCGCGATCACAAGGTCGGGCGCGAGTTCGGCCAGCGGGACCAGAACGAAGGCGCGGTTGAACAGTTCGGGATGGGGCAGGGTCAGCCGTTCGGCCTTAAGCGTAATGCCGTCGTAGGCGATGAGGTCGATGTCGATCACCCGCGGACCCCATCGCTCCGCCGGCTCGCGGCCGAGCTCGACCTCCAGCCTTTTGACGCAGTCGAGCAGCGCCTCCGGCTTGAGGCTCGTCCGCGCCAGGGCGCAGGCGTTGACGAACCAGTCCTGGTCGGTCTTGCCCCAGGGCGCGGTCCGGTAGAGGCGGGAGACCGCCGTCAGTTCGATGCCCTGTTCGGCCGCGATCGCGCGCAGCGCCCGGCGGAGGCTAGCGGTCTTGTCGCCGACATTGCTCCCGAGCGCGAGGATGACGCACGCTTGTCCGTCGACCTTCGATTCCGCTGCGTGGGGAGGCGCGGCCGCGGCCTTGAGCGCCATGAAGACGGCGAGCGCGGCGCGGTTTTCGACCACGTCGTGCACGCGTAGCACTGAAGCGCCTCGCATGAGCGCGATCGTGTCGGCGGCGAGCGTGCCGGGGAGACGCCGATCGACCTCGGCGTCAATGATCCCGCCGATGAACGACTTGCGGGACAGCCCGACCAGGATCGGCGCTCCCAACCGATGGAAGCGATCGAGATTCCAGATGCAGGCATGGTTCTGCTGCCGCGTCTTGCCGAAGCCGACGCCCGGATCGAGCAGAATTCGGCCAAAGGGCACGCCGGCGCCGGCCGCGAGGCTGAGCGAGCGCTCGAAGAACCGCTCGACGTCGTCGAGGATGTCGATCGCCGGATCCTTCTCATCCCGGTTGTGCATGATGACGACCGCCGAACCGGTTTCGGCGACAGCGTCCGCCATGCCGGGATCGCGCTGAAGTCCCCACACGTCGTTGATGACGCAGGCGCCGCGCCGCGCCGCCTCGCGCGCGACCTTGGCCTTGCTGGTGTCGATGGAGACCGGCGCATCGAGCTCAGCGCCAAGCGCGTCGAGCGCGGGAACGACCCGCCGGAGCTCCTCGTCTTCAGGAACCGGAACGTGCCCAGGTCTCGTCGATTCGCCGCCAACATCGACGATCGCCGCGCCCTCGGCGACCATCGTCTTGGCGCGCGCGACGGCTTCGGCAAGGTCGGAATGGCGCCCGCCGTCGGAGAACGAATCCGGCGTCACGTTGAGAATGCCCATAAGCTGGGGCGAGGTCTTCAGCGCGCTTAAGAACGTGTCGCGATGGCGAACGCGGCGGTCGATGCCCATGAGCGTCGGCTACCGCCTCTTCGCGACTTCTGCAACAACCATCCGCCCAACTTCGCGCCCAGGCGACGCCCGCTTACGCGCCGATGGCCGCCAGGATGCGCGCCCAGGAGCGCGCCCCTTTATGGAACGACGTCCGATCGTATTTCTCGTTGGGCGAGTGGATGCGGTCGTCGTCGAGCGCAAAGCCAACCAGCAGGCTGTCCAGGTTGAGTTCGCGCTTGAACGAGCCGACGATCGGAATCGACCCGCCGCTGCCGATCAGCGCCGCCGGCTTTTCCCATTCGACCTCCAAGGCGCGGCGAGCGATCCGCAACGCCTGGTTCTTGACCGGCAATGAAATGGCGGGGCTGCCCTGGTGGCTGATGAATTCGGCCTTCACGTCCGGCGGCAGCCGCGACGTCACGAAGGCGCGGAAGGCTTCGGCGATCCGCTCCGGGTTTTGCTTACTCACAAGCCGGCATGTGATTTTGGCGCTGGCCTTGGCCGGCAAGACGGTCTTCGTGCCCTCGCCGGTGTACCCCCCGAAAATCCCGTTGACCTCGCAAGTCGGCCGCGACCAGAGACTCTCGAGCGGCGAGCGGTCGCGCTCGCCCGCCGGCGTCGTCAGCCCGACGTCGCGCAGAAACGCCACAGAGTCGAAGTTGAGTTCGTGCCACTGGTCGGCAATTTCCTGCGGAAGCTCTTCGACCCCGTCGTAGAAGCCGGGGATGGCGACGGCGCCCGTATCGTCGTGCAACTCGCCAAGGATCTTCGACAGCACGTGGATCGGATTGACGGCCAAGCCGCCGTAAAGTCCGGAGTGCAGATCGCGATTGGCGCCGGTGAGGATGACCTCTTCGCCAACAATCCCTCGCAGGGCGACGGTAATCGCGGGCGTGGCGCGGTCCCACATGCCCGTATCGCAAACCAGCGCGACATCGGCTTTCAGCTCTTTGGCGTTCTCGGCGAGAAACGCCGGCAACGAAGGCGATCCGGTCTCCTCCTCGCCCTCGAACAGCACAGTGATATGGCAGGGAGGGGCGCCGAATTGCCTGAAGGCGCGGCAGGCTTCGAGAAAGGTCATGAGCTGGCCTTTGTCGTCGCTGGCCCCGCGCCCCACGATTTCTTCGCCATGCGGTCCAGCCTCGAGCTTCGGCTCGAACGGCGGGGTCCGCCAAAGATTCAGCGGATCGACCGGCTGTACGTCATAGTGGCCGTAGAACAGGACGCTCGGCGCTTCGCGGCGAGCCGCCGCGATATGGCCGACGACCATCGGACGCCCGGCGGTTGGACGCTTCGATGCCTCGAATCCGAGGCCCTTGAGCTCTGTGACCAGCCAATCCGCGGCCCGCTCGCAATCCGGGAAATGCGCGGGAAGAGCGGAAATCGAGGGGATCGACAGAAAAGCGAACAGCCGGTCGAGCGCGCTCTTTTGGCCAGAGTTGATGGCGGAGAGAACGTCGTCAATCGTGGCCATCTCTTGCCTCTTGTCGCTCGTCGCGGTGATCGGATCGTTTATCCTACCACAGCGGCCGGAGTTCGTCGTCCCCACTTTCGTCTTGTCAATAATGGCGCGGCCGAAGACGATCGAGCGTTGAGAGTAGGGGACGTTACATACGTCAACGCCGCCGAAATCGGCGGCGTTGAGAATTGAAACCGCGAGCGCTGAAGCCTAGGCGATCAGAAAATCTGGCGGAAGATCAGGTACAGCACGCCGGACATGACCATGGCCGCCGGCAGCGTCAGCACCCAAGCCAGAGCGATGCTGCGGACGGTCGACCATTGCATTCCCGAGCCGTTGGCGACCATCGTCCCGGCGACGCCGGATGACAGCACGTGGGTCGTCGACACGGGTAAGCCGAAGCCGTCCGCCGCGCCGATCGTCGCCGCCGCGACGATCTCTGCCGCCGCGCCCTGGCCGTAGGTGAGATGGGTCTTGCCAATCTTTTCGCCGACGGTGACGACGATACGCTTCCAGCCAACCATCGTGCCGAGCCCGAGCGCGATCGCCACGCAGATCTTGACCCACAAGGGGATGAACTTGGTCGCCGAATCGAGCTGCTTCTTGAAGTCAGCGATTTGCCCCTTTTCCGCAGCCGAGAGCTCGCTTTCCTTGTCCTTCGTCAGAACGCGGAAAGCTTCTGAAGCCAGATACATATCGTTGCGAAGATTCTGCACCTTGTCGAGCGGCGTTTTGGCGACGGAGCCATATTGCTCGACCGAGTTGCTGATTTGCTTGGTCAGCACCGCGAGCGATGGATACGTTCCCTCGGAGATCGTGTGGGAATGGATGTATTCCGTCACCGCGGGTCGAGGATCGCCGATGATGCTGTATCCCGCGCCATGGGCTTCGACGATCTTCGAAGCGGTGTGCGCCGCGGATATGAACTGAGCGGCGTGGCCTTCGGGCGGAGCGCGATTTAGCGCATAGGCTGTCGGCGCGACGCCGATCAGGATCAGCATGATGAGGCCCATGCCCTTCTGGCCGTCGTTGGAGCCGTGGAAGAACGAGACCAGCGTGCAGGTGAGGATCAGCAGTCCACGGATCCAAGGCGATGGCGGCTTATTGGTGGTCGGGGCGGTGTAAAGCTCCGGCACGCGGATGACGGCCTTCATCGCCAGCAGCAGCAGCGCCGAGAGCGCAAAGCCGAACAGCGGCGAGAATAGCAGCGCCTCGCCGACTTTTGTGACCTGGTCCCAATCCACGCCAGCCGTGCCGTTCTGGCCGCGGATAATCGCGTTGGCGACGCCGACGCCGACGATCGACCCGATCAGGGTGTGCGAGCTCGAAGCGGGAATGCCGAGCCACCAGGTGCCCAGGTTCCAGATGATCGCGGAAATGAGCAGCGCGAACACCATGGCGTAGCCCGCCGCGGAGCCAACCTGAAGTATGAGCTCGACCGGCAGAAGCGACACGACGCCGAAGGCGACGGCTCCGGTCGAAGCCAGCACGCCGAGGAGATTCCAGCACCCCGACCACACGACAGCGACCTGCGCCGGGAGGGCGTGGGTGTAGATCACCGTGGCGACCGCGTTGGCGGTATCGTGAAAGCCGTTGACGAATTCGAAGCCGAGCGCGATCAGCAAAGCGACGCCGAGCAGAATGAACGGCAGAATGGTCGTCGGACCACCGCCAGCGTCCGCAATGTCGGAGCGGATCGAATAGGCCATATAGAACAGGCCGAGAGCCAGGACGGCGAGGATCCCGAGCGCAAACCGAGGGTCCATTGGCTTGTGGAGATGCGGCTTCACCGGCGCTTCGGCGCGCGGGCCGAGTCGAGCGTCGAATGCGGCGGACATAGGTGCTCCTTGGGCGTACGAGGCTCTTCCTATCGCGACCGCCCATGACAGGAATGTGAAGGCCGTGCATGAGGAGCCCCATCGCTCTCACAAATCAGCACCTCCGTTCGGCTTACAGGTGTAAATACTTAGTTTCACCCAAATCAGCGGCTACTACCATGCAAGGCATTGCCAAGCCGCCGTGAATAGGCAATTCTCGGATAAAAACTAGGGCGGAACGTCAAATGGCATTTCTATCGATTTTGGACCGAAGCCACACGATCGCCAGGCCCGGCTTTAGCCGTTGGATGGTCCCGCCGGCGGCGCTGTGCATTCATCTCTGTATCGGGCAGGCTTACGCGTTTAGCGTCTTCAATCTGCCGATGACCAAGCTCATTGGCATCACCAAATCCGCGCCCGGCGACTGGAAACTGACAGAACTCGGATGGATATTCTCGATCGCCATTTTCTTCCTCGGCTTTTCCGCCGCCTTGCTAGGCCGCTGGGTCGAGGAAGGCGGTCCGCGCCGCACGATGTTCACCGCTGCCTTGTGCTTCGGCGGCGGATTTCTTCTCAGCGCCTTCGGGGTGTCGGTTCATCAGCTCTGGATCGTCTATCTCGGCTATGGCGTGCTCGGCGGCATTGGCCTCGGACTGGGCTACATCTCGCCGGTGTCGACCTTGATCAAATGGTTTCCCGATCGGCCCGGCATGGCGACCGGCATGGCGATCATGGGATTCGGCGGCGGCGCGATGATCGCCTCGCCCCTTTCGGTATGGCTCATGAGCCATTTCTCGACGCCGACGCATGTCGGGGTTGCCGAGACCTTTGTGGTGCTCGGGCTCATCTATGCTGTCTTCATGCTGGTCGGCGCGACGATCGTGCGCGTGCCGGCGCCGGGGTGGAAGCCCGAGGGCTTCGTTCCGCTGGCCCAGGCCACGAAACTCGTCACCACCCGCGACGTCTACGTCTATCAGGCGCTGAAGACGCCGCAGTTCTGGCTGATCTGGATCGTGCTCTGTATGAACGTAACGGCGGGAATCGGCGTGCTCGGGCAGGCTTCGGCGATGACCCAGGAAATGTTCCCGGGCCGCGTCACCGCCGCCGCCGCCGGCGGTTTCGTCGGGCTGCTCAGCATCTTCAACATGGCCGGACGTTTCTTCTGGGCCTCGACCTCGGATCACATCGGCCGCAAGAACACCTATTTCGTGTTTTTCGTGCTCGGGATCGTGCTCTATGCGCTCGTGCCTTATTTCGGCGGCCTCGGCAATCTGCCGCTGTTTATTCTGTGCTTCCTCGTCATCATCAGCATGTATGGCGGCGGGTTCGCCACCGTGCCGGCCTATCTCAAGGACATGTTCGGCACGCGCTATGTCGGCGCGATTCACGGGTGGCTCATCACGGCGTGGTCGGTGGCGGGCGTGCTGGGCCCCGTTCTGGTCAACTATATCCGGCAATACCAGATCGATAGCGGCGTGCCGAAAGCGCAGGCCTATAACGTCACCATGTACATTATGGCGGGGCTTCTGGTCGTCGGCTTCATCGCCAATTTCCTGATCAAGGCAGTCGACGATCGCCATCATATGGACCTCGAGACGGTCGATGACCTGGTCGGGGTGGCTTGAGAGGATGGATATGAGCTTTGACAACAGGGGTGGCAGCGTCACCACGCCCCTCCAGCTCGCGCTGGCCTGGGGCTTCGTCGGCATCCCGCTGCTGTGGGGCATTTACGGAACCCTGGTCAATGCGATGAAGCTCTTTCAATAGAGCCCGTTTTGTGTCCCGATCGGCGGGCCAAGAAATCCGCTTGCATCATGAGGGCGGACACGGCAGCCTCGATCCGGTGTCGAGGGCAGGCCCTAAAGCTTGAGCCTTGTCGAAGCCAACCATGGGTGCAGGGAGGACAAGATGGCCCCATACGAAAACACGGAGGCGCGCTCGGCCGCCTTGCGCGGCGCGCTCGGAGCCGCCTCGGCCGCTCTCATTTTCGCCATCGCCCCATCAGCCTGGGCCGACGATGCGCCGATCAAGATTGGCGTGATCGCCGAAGCCCAAGCGGTCGCGGGCTCCTCGATTCCGCAAGCGGCGCAGATCGCGGCCGACGAGATCAACGCCAAGGGCGGCGTCGATGGGCGAAAGGTCGAGATCGTCTCCTATGACAACCATTCGTCCTCGGCCGAGTCGGTGCGGGCGTTCCAGCGCGCCGTCAACGAGGATCACGTCAATGCGGTGATCGGCAGTTACATCAGCGAAGTCGTGCTGGCGCTCGAACCTTGGGCGGCGCGCCTCAAGACCGTCTTCATCACCCCTGGGGCGGCGTCCGACGTCATCACGCAGAACATCGCCAAGGACTATGAGCACAACAAATACACGTTCCACGGCTATCTGACGTCGGGGGCGCTGGCGGGGCTCACCTGCGACGCAGCCAAGGACATGCTGGTCGACGCCCTCAAGATGAAGACGGCGGTGATCATGAGCGAGGACGCCGCGTGGACAGGGCCGCTCGACGCCGGTTACGAGGCCTGCCTGCCGAAGATCGGGCTCAAAGTCCTCGACCACATCCGCTTCTCGCCCGACACCACCGATTTCACCCCGATCTTCAACAAGATCGAGGCCTCAAAACCCGACGTGATCATAACCGGGATCTCGCATGTCGGCACGCAGCCGACGGTGCAATGGAAGAGCCAGCAGGTGCCGATCCCGATGTTCGGCATCTCCTCGCAAGCGACCAACTCCACCTTTTGGAAGGACACCAACGGCGCGACCGAAGGCGTGATCTACCAGGGTGTGTCCGGTCCGGGCGTCGCGGTGACGCCCAAGACGCTGCCGTTCGTCGACGCGTTTAGCAAGAAATACGGCAATATGCCTTCCTATGCCGGCTACACGGCTTACGATGACGTTTACATCATCGCCGACGCGATCAAGCGCGCTGGAAGCAGCGACAGCGACAAGCTTGTCGACGCGATGGAGAAGACCGATTATGTCGGCACGATCGGCCGCGTTGAGTTCCTGCCGAAGGGCGATCCCCATGTGCATGGGCTGAAAACCGGCCCAGGGTTCATCACCGGCCTGATGCTGCAATGGCAGGACGGCAAGCAGGTCAACATGTGGCCGGCGACGCTCGCAAACGGCAAGCTCGAATTCCCGTCCTTCGTCAAGATCGCCTCGGGCAAGTGAACGCAACTGCACCCGCCGCCGTCCAACCTTAGCGGCTTGAGGCGGCGGACCGCTTGATGCTGTTCTGGCAGATCCTGATCGACGGCTTCGCGATTTCCTCGCTCTACGCGTTGGGCGCGACGGGCTTCACCCTGATTTTCGGTGTGACCGGAGTGCTCAACCTCTCGCATGGAGCGATCATGGTCGCGGCGGCGGTCGCCGCCTGGGCGGCTTCCGGAAATTTCGGGGCGGGCGCGTATCTCGGCGCCGTGTTCGGCATAGTCGTCGCGCTGCTGCTGGCGCTGGCGACCTACTATCTCATCGTTCGGCGGCTGCAATTGTCGCGCGCGGTGCGCGAGGAGGAGAAGGAGATCTTCATCCTCACCGCCACGCTGCTCTGGGGCATCATGATCCAGGAGGCGATCGCCTATCTCTTCACCAACAACGCCAAGACCGTGCTGCCGATCGTCGACGGCGTGGTCACGATCTTCGGGGTGCGCACGCCGGCGAACGAGATTTTCACGGCGCTCGTCTGCTGGGCGACGATCGGGGCGCTTTGGCTGTTCGTCAACCGGACACAGGCCGGCAAAGCGGTGCTCGCCGCATCGATGAATCCGCGCGGCGTCACGCTGCTCGGCATTGAACTTTCGACGATTTATGTCGGCGTGTGGGCGATTTACGGCGCGCTTGCCGGCGTCGCTGGCGTGCTGCTCGGCATGTTCCTCGGCGTCTCCTCGTATAGCGCGGGACCTTTGACCGCGAGCGCGTTCTCGATCGTCGTTCTCGGCGGTCTTGGCAGCGTCTCGGGCTCGCTGATCGCGGCTTATGTCGTCGGCTATCTCGAGACGCTGACCGCCTATCTTATTTCGCCGGCCTATCGGGCGATTCCGGCGCTCCTGCTTCTTGTTGCGGTGATGTACGTGCGCCCGCGCGGCTTGCTCGGCAGGCGGTAGATCGTGTTGCGTCGCGCGTTCTCCCCGCCGGTCCTGATCAGCCTGATTGTCGTCCTCCTCGCCGCGACGCTGCCGCTCTATGTCTCGGGTTATGTGCTGGGGCTGCTCACCATCGCCTATTATTTCGGCGTGTTCTCGATGGCCTGGGACCTGTTGTTCGGTTTCGCCAATGAAGTGAACTTCGGCCCTTCGTTTCTGATCGGACTTGGCGCCTATACCGCCGGCATCCTCGACAACCTCTACCAGCCTCCCATCGCGCTCTGCATCGCCGCGGGCGTGCTTGCGGCGATGATCGGCGGCATGGTGCTCGCATTGCCGGCGCTGCGCGTGCGCGGACCCTACTTCGGCCTCACCACGCTTGTCGCCGTCCTGATGCTGCAGAATTTCGTCGTCGTCGCGGCGGGCCTCACGGGGGGAGAGATCGGCCTCACGATCCCTGACGTCATTTCGATCGACGACAAGGTCAATTACTGGATCGCGCTCGGCTTTATGGCGGTGAGCGGCGCGATCCTCTATGGCCTCACGCGCTCGCCGGTCGGGCTCATCCTGCAGGCGAGCGGCCAGGATCCCGTGCAGGCCGGCGCGCTCGGCTTCAACGTCACCAAGCACAAGCTCGCGGCGTTTCTGGTCAGCGCATTTTTCTCCGGGCTCGCAGGCGCGCTGATGGCGTTCTATCTCGGCACGGCGTCGGTGGGCACGTTCATCGATGTCACCGTGGGCGTGCAGGTGATCATCGGCGCCGTGCTCGGAGGACGACGCACCATCCTCGGCGCGGTGCTCGGCGCGGTCTTTCTGGTTGCGCTTGGGGAGACGTTGCGACCGCTCGGCGATCTCGCCACCTTCATCGTCTCCGCCGTCGCGCTCGTCGTCGTTCTCTTCTTCCCGGCCGGATTGCTCGGCATGGTCAAGGGCGCGCGGGAGGCGACATGAGCGCCGGCGCGGCAAGGCTCGAGGTCAGCGGCCTCGAGAAGCGGTTCGGCGGCCTCACCGCGGTGAGGGACGTCAGCTTCTCGGTTCATGCCGGCGAGATTCTCGGGCTCATCGGACCGAATGGATCGGGCAAGTCGACGGTGATGAAGTCGATCCTCGGCGTCGAGCGGCCCGACGCCGGATCGGTTCGAATCGACGCCAAAGAGGTGGCGGGCTGGCCGCCGCACCGGATCGCCCAGCTTGGCGTCGGCATGGTGTTCCAGCATTCGCGCCCGCTGCATCGGCAGACGGTGCTCGAGAACATCCTGCTTGGACTCTTGCCCGATCGGTTGCTCGATCTTCTTCCCCGCGCCGCCGCGGACGCGCATGCGCGCGCAATCGCCGAGCGCGTCGGGTTGACCGAGGTGCTCAATCGGCGCCCCGCGACGCTGCCCTTCGCCGACTTGCGCAAAATCGAGATCGCCAAGGCGATTGCGCGCGATCCGCAGGTGGTGCTGATCGACGAGCCGTTCGCGGGCCTGACCGCGCGGGAGACCGCGTCCTTCGCCAAGCTGATCACCGAAATGCGCGATGACGGGCGAGCGGTGCTCATCGTCGATCACAACGTGAAAAGCATGTCGGCGCTGGTCGACCGCGTCTACGCCATGAATGTGGGGGAGAAGATCGCCGAGGGTACGGTTGCGGAAGTGATGGCGAACGAGACCGTCCGCAAGGTCTATCTCGGCGGCGCGCTCGAGACGGCGGCGCGCCCGGAAGCCTCGTTCGTCGACGCGCAAACGCCGTTCCTCGAGATCGAGAACCTGAGCGTCGTCTATGACAAGGCGCAGGCGCTGGAGGGCGTCTCGCTGCACGTGCATCACGGTGAGTTCGTCGCGATCGTCGGACTGAACGGTGCCGGCAAGACGACCCTGTTCAACGCTGTCTCGGGCCTCGTGCCCTATGCGGGCGATATTCGCCGACAGGGCAAACCTTTGCGCGGTCGAACCGCGGCGACGATCGCGCGCGAAGGGATCGTGCAGTCGCCGGAGGGTCGCGACCTGTTCGGCTTGATGACCGTCGGCGAGAATCTAGAGATGGGCGGGCATGGGCTCGGCGACAAGGAGCGCGTCGAGCGCCGGGAGTGGCTGTTCCACCTGTTCCCGATCCTGAAGGAGCGGCAGAGTCAGACTGCGGCGACCCTGTCCGGCGGCGAGCAGCAAATGCTGACCATCGCGCGCGCGCTGATGATGAAACCCGATCTCTTGATCCTCGATGAGCCGACGCTGGGCCTCGCCCCCGTCGTCATGGAGCAGATTTCAAAGGCGATCGAGCGGCTCAGGCAGACGACCGAGATCACCGTGCTGCTGGGAGAGCAGAACGTCACTTTCGCTCTTCCTCACGCGGACCGCGTCTACGTGCTCGAACATGGTCGGATCGTTTGGGAGGGCGACCCGAGCCGCTTCGCGGCCGAAGCTGGCGCGATGTACCTCTAAGGGCCTTCAGAGTCCGGCGTGACGCTGTTACAGCGCCTCGGTGAGGGCGATCTCTTCGGCGGCGCGCTGGTCGAGGCGAACGATGGCGCCGCCGCTCGCGACGATGAGGGCGATCCCTAAAAGGGCAAGAGCCTTCGGGAGGCCGCCAAACACCACGATTCCCGACAGCACGGCCCAAAGGCCGAAACTGTATAAGAAGGGCGCGACCGCGGCGGTTCGACCGAGCCGATAAGCGAGCAAGAGCCCGACGTGTCCCAGCGTGACGAACAGGCAGTCGAAGCCGAGAAAGGCCAAGTGCCAGTCCGCCGGCGGCCGCCAGCTTTCAAGTCCGAGCGACATCGCGCACGCCCGGCTTGGACGCGTTGACGAAGGAGAAAAGCGACGGCCAGGATAAGAATGAGCGGCGCGGTCTGCAGGATGGCGATCGCGTCGGCGATCGCCAGTCGCGCAAGCGCCACGATGTAGCAGAGCACGCTCAGCGTCCCTCCGGCCGCCCGCAGCAGAGCCCGAGGATGCAAAGCCGAGGAAACGATGCGCCAGTCGCCGAGCGCGACCAGCAGGAGGCCGCAGGCGAGACTTGCCGCGACGCCACGCAGGAAGAGCACCGCGAACGGCGGCAGGTCGCTCGTGACCATTTTCATGAAGCTGTCGCCAACGACGAAAGAGGCGGTCGCGGCGAGCATGGCTGCGACGCCAGCGAGATTGGAGGCTTGGCGCATGAAGGGGGGCGAAATAGCCACAACAATGGGTCGCGCGCAACCGGCCGGCGCCTCGCGACTGACGTCCTGCCTATTCAGCTGCGTCCGGCTGCGTCCGCAAGCCCAAAGCCGCACCCGCCGAACGCAACCGAGCGTCGAGCGTCGCGAGCGGCGGGTCGCGCCGCTGCGCGAGCTCGAGGTAACAGGCGTCATAAACGCTGAGATCGAATTGGTCCGCCAGGGGAAGCGCGGAAGACCGCACGCGCGCATCGCACTCACTGTCGATCTCAATCGCCAGCAACCGAAGTTCAGCGAGGGAATCGTCGCGATAGCGTTGATCGATTCGCTTGCGCCGAATTGCGGACTGAAAGCCGTTTGCGACTTCGAGGCGCCAGAGCGGCGGCACGACGGCGCCGCTACGGGCGACGGCGGCGAGCAGGGAATCGACAGCCGGCGTCGCTTCGTCTTCGAAATACCAGGCCAGCGTTAGGGAAGCGTCGAGAACCAGACTCAAATCCGCCCCTCCGCGATGAGATCGGCGATCTTCGCGCCGCCCAGCGTGACGCCGCGACGGCGGGCTCGAATCCGCTCCGCTGCGGCGCTGGCGGCTTCGATGTTGAAGGCGCGGCCTGGGGGCGCGAGGTGCGCCACGACCTTGCCACGTCGGGTGATCGCGACCGTTTCCCCCGCCGCGACCCAATCGAGCAGCTGAGCGAGTCTATTTTTCGCTTCGAAAGCGCCAATTTCCCGCATTTTTGTATCAAGCTAGATTACAAGCTAGATTGGTTAGATCAATCGCGCGATGGAGTTTAGCACATGAAACGATGTCCTTCACCGCCTCCGCGCCCAGCGCCAGATCGCCCATTGCCGGCGCAGCGGCGAGACGTCGCCCACGTCATCGAACGGGCGGTCCGCATTGCGGTCGAGCTGGTCGAGGTCGAGCCGCAAGGGCGCGAGCGGAATGAAGGCCGGCAGGATCGCAGGACTTGAGTTCTTCAACCGGCGCTCCGCCTCAGCCAGCTCGTCGCGCGCCAGGCCCCGCAGTTCGGCGCAGGCCGCGATAACGCCGGGACTCGCCCGCCTTGCGTCGAAATCCGCCTCGCTCACGCCGTGGCGGTCGGCGATGTCAGCGGGGATGAGTGTCGCCGCCAATCCGGCCTTGAACGGCAGTTCCTTGAGCAGGCGCGCCAGCGCCAGCGCCACGCTCGCGGCCGCTTGCACATCCGCCGTGTCGAGATCCCGTCCCCCTGCCGCGATGCGCGCGGCTAACCGCAGGCGCGCGCCCTCGCTCTCATCGGCGAAGGCGCGAAAAGCTGTGAGGTTGAAATCGTCCTGCGGCGCCATCTCCTGTAGACGGGCGTCGAGCATCGCCTCGAGCCACGCTCCGGGCAGGGCAAAGGCCTCAATCGCCGCCCGAAGCGCGAGCGCGACCGGGTTGCCGGCCGCTTCGGCTTGCCGTTCGCCGGAGATTGTTTCGCGCCACCAGGCAAGCCGCATCGCTGCCAGATTGGGATCGCGCGCACGCTTGAACGCATGACGGATCTCGTAATCGAAGCTCGCCAACGCAAAGAGCGCGCCGCGTGCATTGGCGCCGGCATAAAGCGCGCCCAACCATTGATCGCGAGCGTGCGCGCGGGCGAGCCCAGCGCAATGTGAGGTGGCGTCCGCAAGCGGGTCGGCGCCCGGCGGCGGGCGCGCGGTCATGGCGCGGCGATCAGCGCCGCCGCGACGCGCCGGCCTTCCGAGTGCATGACATTGTAGACCCGAATCGCCGGGCCGGTCGCCATGGCTTCAAACCGCAGGCCGGCCTGACCGAGGGCGGCGCGCAACGTTTTCGGGATCGGCGCCAAATGCTCGCCCGTGCCGACGATGACAAACTCGATCGAGCCGGGGCTCTCCACAATTTCAGCCAACAGCGGCGCGAGCGCGACTGGGTCGAGATTATCGATACTCGTCACGTCGATCGGCCGCACGCCTCTCGGCGTCGCCAGGATGGCGCCCGCATGCGACATGCCGGCGAATGCGAAGGAGCCTTGTCCGTAAGCGGCGATCGAATGGCTGCCGGGCGCGAATGCGGGCCTCGGCGCGCCCTCGGTCACGCCTTCTCCTTCGCCTTCACGTCCGCGCCGGCGTTTTCCTTTTCCCGCATCTTGTCGAAGGTGTCGGCGCGCACGCCCATGTAGATGAGCATTGGCGAGCAGATGAAGATCGACGAATAGGTGGCGACGAAAATGCCCCAGATCATCGCCGCCGAGAACGAGCGGATGACGTGGCCGCCAAGGAAGAAAAGCGCGAGCAGCGCGAGAAAGACCGTCGTCGCCGTCATGATGGTGCGCGGCAGCACGGCGTTGATCGACATGTCGATGATTTCGGATGTCGACAGGCGCTTGTATTTGCGCATCACTTCACGAATGCGGTCGAGCACAACCACCGTCTCGTTGAGCGAGTAGCCGACGATGGTGAGAATCGCGGCGATCGAGGTCTGGTTGAACTCGATCTGGGTGACGCAGAAAAAGCCGACGGTCAGCAGGAGGTCGTGCATCGTGCCGATGATCGCGCCAACCGCGAATTGCCACTCGAAACGGAACCAAAGATAGGTCAGGACCGCGAGGATCGCGACCACGACGCCGAGCGTTCCCCGCTGAACGAGTTCGGCGGAAACGGTCGGGCCGACCGAATCGACGCTGCGGAACTCATAATCAGCGCCAAATGCGTCCTTGATCTTGGCGATCGCGGTCTGCTGGCCGGCGTCGCCGCCTGGCTGCACGCCGAGGCGCAGCAGCACGTCGGATTCGGCGCCGACCCGCTGCACTTCGACAGGGCCAACGCCAAGTCCCTCGCCCTTGGTGCGAATGTCGGCGACATTGGCCTCGCCGCTCTTGGCGCGCATGTCGACCTGGGTGCCGCCCGCAAAGTCGATGCCGAAATTCATGCCCACGAACAGGAACATGAGGACCGAGATGATCGACAGCAGCGCCGACAGCGGATAGCTCACGCGGCGGAACCGCATGAAGCCGAATTTGGTGTTCTCGGGCGCGAGCCGAAGAAGTTTCATACCGAAAGTTCCGTTGTGCGCGTCGCCTCGCTCATATAGGCAGCGTCTTCGGCCGCGCGCGGTGATACCAGAGCGCGATCATCATCCGGGTCATGGTGACCGCGGTGATGACCGAGGTCAGAATTCCAAGCCCGAGCGAGACGGCGAAGCCGCGCACCGCGCCCGAGCCGAACAGATAGAGGATGAGCGCCGCCACGAACATCGTGACGTTGGAGTCGACGATGGTCGCGAAGGCGCGCCGGAAGCCGGCGTCGAGCGCGGAGATGACTGAGCGGCCGAGGTGCGCCTCCTCACGGATGCGCTCGTAGATGAGGACGTTCGAATCGACCGCCATGCCGATGGTGAAGACGATGCCGGCGATGCCGGGCAGGGTCAGCGTCGCGCCGAGCAGGACCATCGAGGCGAAGATCAAGAGAATGTGCACCGCGAGCGCGAGATCGGCGAACACGCCGAAGATGCCGTAGGTCGCGATCATGTAGACAACGACCAGCGCCGCGCCGACATAGGCCGCGCGTTTGCCGGCGTCGATCGAGTCCTGGCCTAGTCCCGGTCCGACCGTGCGCTCCTCGATCACCGTGAGCTTGGCCGGCAGCGCGCCGGCGCGCAACAGGATCGCCAGGCTCGAGGCCTCTTCGAGGCTGAAACTGCCGGTGATCTGGCCGGTGCCGCCCGTAATCGGCGAACGGATGACCGGCGCCGAAATGACTTTGCCGTCCAACACGATCGCGAACGGACGGCCGACGTTTGCCGACGTGACCTGGCCGAACCTCTGCCCGCCGCGCAGGTTGAAGCGGAAGCTGACATCGGGCTCGCCGCTCTGCTGGTCGAAGCTCTGCTGCGCGTCGACCAGGTCCTCGCCGTCGACCATGACCCGCTTCTGCACTTGGATCGTTCCACCGCCCTTCTGCATCGGCAGCGTCTCGGACTCATTCGGCGGATCGCCGGGATCGGCGACCAGGCGGAACTCGAGCTTGGCCGTCTGGCCGATCATGTTCTTGAGCACAGTCGTATCCTGGCTGCCCGGCGCCTCGATCAGCACGCGGTTCGGACCCTGTTGCTGGATGACGGTTTCCTTGGTGCCCATCGCGTTGATGCGGCGGTTCAGCACTTCGATCGACTGCCCAACCGCGTGACGCACCTTGTCGGCGATCGCAGCGTCGGTCAGCGCCAGCCGCACGCCATCGGAGGTTTGCGTTACATCGAGTGTGCGGCCGTTTCCTCCCGCGAGCGCGCCACCAATCGGTTGGCTCAACGATTGGAGAAGATCGAGCGCCTTGGCCCGCTCGGCCGGATCGGCGATGCGGACCACCACCGCTCGCGGCTCGACCCCTATGCCGCCCGATATCCCGATCTTGCCCTCGCGCAGTTTCTGCCGCACGTCGTCGCGCAGCGCCTCGACCTGGCTCTTGATCACCGATGGGGTGTCGACCTCCATCAACAGATAGGCGCCGCCCTGCAGATCGAGGCCCAGCACGATCTGGCGCATTGGAATAAAGCTCGGCAATCGGGCTGCGAGCGCCTCGACCGCTTGAGAGGGCATAAAGCTCGGCAGGATCACCAGAACCGCGGCCGCTACGAGCGCCAGGACCGAGGCCAATCTCCAGTTCGCGAAACGAAGCATCAGACTTTCAATCTAAAAGAGCTCAACTGGCGCCAAAGCCGGGTGCGGCCTCAGGGGTTGGGCGCATCTTTCTTCGCCGGCAATGACTTGGCGGGAGGCGCCGCGTCCTTGACGGGCTCGCCCTTGGCGCGAACTTCGGCAATGCCGGATCGGGCCAGGCGCGCCCGCACGTTGGGGGCGATCTCGAACTCGACTTCATTGTCGTCGACCGACTTGGTGACCTTGCCGATCAGACCCCCGGTGGTCACCACGACGTCGCCGCGCCGCGCCGCCTGCACCATTTCGCGCTGCTCTTTCGCGCGCCGCTGCTGCGGTCTCCACAGTACGAAATAAACGATCGCGATCATGGCCACGATCGGCACCAGCTGGACCAGCGTGTCGCTCGCCCCGCCAAAGGGGCCAGCGCCGGTGGCTTGCGCGTAGGCGGCGGTGATCAACACGGGGATAGTGGCTCCAGCGACGCGAAAGCCGCGCCATTCATCGAGGGGTCATGAAAAAGGCGTCGCATATATAGCGGCGGGCCCCATGAAAGCAACGGCCGGGGCGTGGACGAAGCGGACTCTCAAGGAGAGCGGCCGGTTTGCGCCCTTTGCCCGCGTTCGAGACATAGCTATAAGCCGCCCGATGGTTTGGGACTGAAGGGGAAAAGAATGAATAAGCAGATTGCAGAGTTTGTCGGGACTTTCGCGCTGGTGTTCTTCGGTTGCGGGGCGGCGGTCGTCGGCGGCATGGGGACGGGCCCAACGGCGGTCAATCTTCTCGGCATAGCGAGCGCGTTCGGCTTCGCCATTGTGGCCATGGCCTATGGCATAGGGCCGATCTCCGGTTGCCACGTCAACCCGGCGGTGAGCTTCGGCGCCTATGTCGCCGGCCGCATGAGCGTCGCCGACATGATCAGCTACTGGATCGCCCAGGTTTTGGGCGCTATCGTCGCCGCGGCGGTGCTTTATATCGTCCTGTCTGGCAAGGCCCAGGGCTGGACCGGCGGCCTCGGCCAGAACGGTTGGGGCGCGGGCTACCTCGGCGAATACAACATGGTGTCCGCCTTCGTGTTCGAAGTGGTGGCGACGTTCCTGTTCCTGGTGTGCATTCTCGGCGTGACCCACCCGTTCGCGCCAACCGGCTTCGCCGGCCTTGCCATCGGCCTCACGCTGGTGGTGATCCATCTGGTCGGCATCAACATCACCGGCACATCGGTCAACCCGGCGCGCTCGATCGGTCCGGCGCTGGTCGGCATCGGCTCGAATCCGGGCGCAGTCGCGCAGCTCTGGCTGTTCATTATCGCCCCGCTCATCGGCGCGGGCGCGGCGGGCTTGCTGTTCCGCACTGGAGCCGTGCTGGACGTTCCGAACAAGCCCTGAGCCGAGTCGAGGTCGGGGATCCTATGGGGCGGAACCGCGCAGGAGGCGCTTTTCCGCCCCATTCGGACGCGGCCTAATCTAATTCTCAGGTCGCGTCCCGCCGTCGGTCCGCCCCAGCCCGGGCCGACGAGCAAGCTTTAGTGCCTAGCGTCGCTTACGCCGCCTCGGGGGTCGACTCGGGCGGCTTCGGTTCGCCGGAGGGCGGAGACTTCACGACCCCGGTCGTCTCGTTGACGATGACGCTCTTCCAGATGTTGTCGTTGGGCACGATCTTTGTGATCCCATCATCCGTGCGGATGTAGGTGCTGAAGATGGTCACGTGCGTGACCTTGCCCTTGATGCCGCCGCCGACTTCGACGTTGTCGCCGACGTCAAACGGCTTGAACACCATGATCAGGAGCCCGCTGGGCGAAATTGCTGAGCGTGCCCTGCAAGGCGAAGGCGACGACGAAGCCGGCCGCGCCGATGACCGCGAGCAGCGGCGCCAGGTTCACCTCGAGCGCGGACAGGGCGAGGAGAAAACCGATCGCGATGATGACGCGCCCGGAGGACGAGATGATGAAGTCGCGCAAAAGCTGCGACGTCACGTGGTCCCCGCTCATGACCCGGCGCAGGATCATCCGTACGATCCTGGCGACGAGGATCGATCCGACAATGTAAGCGAGGAATGTTCCCACCTCGCGCGCCAGCCTGAGTCCGCCCTCCTCGGAGGATAGCCAGCCTGAAATTCTCGCCAAAGTCGCGGTCCGGTCCGTGACGTCGATCTTGATGCCGCCGATCGAGGCGATGTACATGCGATAAGGTTTGCCGTCGCCGCCTTTCGCCTCAAGTTTGTCGAGGATGAGTTTCAGGCGGTCGGTCAGCCCGGTGCGTTCGCGCATCAATTGCGTGCTGTAATCGACGAGCTGAACCTTGACGTCGGTCTTGGCGGCGGTCGCTTCGTCGGCCTTTTCAGCCAGCTTCTCGGCCTTTTTTGACGTATCGGCGACCGCAGCGGTCGCCGCTCCGGGCGCGGCCGCGCTCGCCGCCACCGCCGCTCCGGCCGCCGCCGGAACGGATTCGGCCAGTGTTTTAATTTGGTCCGCGGCGGCGGTTTCCTTCCCAGTCGCGGCGACCACCTTCTCAACCTTTGCGGTGTCGCCGGCGCCCTCGGATTTCTTCGCCGCGGATTCGGCGACTTTCTGGGCCCAGACGGTCAAGACCGCAAGCAAGGAAACCGCAAAGGAGGAGAAGAAGGCCGAGGCGACCACCGCCGCCATGGCCAAGCAAGCCGACGCGGCCCCTCCGCCGGCCGCCACCGTTGATCCCGGGACCCCCGCAGCGGGCGTCAAGGTCGTGCCGGCGGGCGGCGGACCGACGAGGGCCATGGAAGCCGTCGTCTGCGCGATTCGAGCCTACCGACGTTATCCCCTTCAACGCTCCAAAGTCAGTCGGCTGCGCGGCGTTTGCCCTTTTCGTGGGCTGCATAGCGGCTTTCGATTCACGAAACTGTCCACGCCTGGACAATTAGGACGCGGGGAGAAGCTCGCGGCCGCTGGGGCGGTCGTGAAACGCATCGCGATCCTGCCGGACTGCGATTGCGTCCAACTGTTGATTCATCAATTGCTGCTTTTCGTGGCGTTGAGCAGCTTGTCGAGAGCGTCGCCGACGGAGAAGCTGCCGGGCTTCTGGCGCGGGGGATTCCTGCAGGGTGTGCAACTCCTTCGCCACGATCGCCTGCGCGGACGCCATCACGAACATGCGCTCGACGTACCATTTCTCCCACTCCCCAATTCAACCTTCGCCTTCTCGAACGGATCGGTGCGAAGATTGAAGAGTAGCGGCACAAGCGGTTCCTGCCAGACGCGCAGTCCCTCGTGTTGCTGCTCAAGGAAGACCACCTTCCACTGATCGTAGCGCAGACAGGCAAGATCGCCGTCGTCGGTCCAGTAGAAGAACTCCCGGCGCTTGTCGCCGCCGCCGGAGAGAAAATCACGCGGGTGGTAATCGTCGAGGTGGACCTTGAACGTCTTTCCGTTGGCGTCGTAGCCGTCAGGAGCCTCCCTATGATGTCCGGCTGCCCACAGGCCGCCGTAAGAGTGGGGACCCAGTCCTCGGAGGATAAGATGCCGTTTATTTCGGCCTCGGGCTTCACGACACTGGGCCAGCGCACAACGGCCGGCACGCGATAGCCGCCTTCCCAGTTGCTGTTCTTCTCGCTTCGGAATGGCGTCATGCCGCCGTCCGGCCACGAGAACGCCTCGGCGCCATTGTCGGTCGTGTAAATGACGATGGTGTTGTCCGCGACGCCGAGGTCGTCGAGCTTTTTCAAAAGCTGCCCGACCTGGCCATCATGCTCGACCATGCCGTCGGGATAGGTGCCAAGGCCCGTCACGGGCTTCAGATGCGTAAAGATGTGCATCCGGGTCGAATTGAACCACACGAAGAACGGCTTCTTCGCGTCATGCGCCCGGTCCATGAAATTGAGGGAGGCGCCGAGGCGTGTCGCTGTTTGATCGGCAGGGCGCGGCGCCGACGGTCTTTGGGGAGCTGGTGCTCAATCACGGCGAGCCCGTGATCAAAGGCTTCGCCGCTCTCATGCGCGAGATCGATTTGGCCAAGGGCCTGGAAATTGGTGAATTCAACGTCTCGCCAGGCCCCTATGCCGCGGACATTTCGGGGCAGCGAGCGATAGGCATGCTTTCCGCGCAGCATCCCCGGCTGGCTGTCGAGCTGAAGCTCTTCAACTGGACGAAGATCATCAATCAGGTGTCGGACGGCCGCATCGACCTTGGCTTCGCCGACATTTCCGAGGCGGTCCAGAACCCGGAATTGGAAACAGAGGCCGTCCGAAGCTCCCAGATGTATTTCTTCTGCGCCGCCAGACACCCACTGGCTGGGCGCCCCAACGTAACGCTCGAGGAACTGCGAGAGTTTCCGTGGGTGGGTCCGACGGCCCCGGGCCGGATGCGACAATTTCTTCCCAAGGGCGACTTTCCGTGCGTCGTGTTTGACGCGGTGAAGGGTCGGTTCTTGCCGGGGATCATGGTCGGAACTTTCGGCGCGACCAAGCACATCGTTCTCGCGGGCCAGGGGCTTGGCGTTGCGCCGCCGTTCCAACTCAAACGTGAGATTGACGATGCTGATTGTGTGCTTGCTGCCGCTCGAATTGCCCAGGTTGAGCCTGAACTACGGGTTCATCTCCAAGCGCGGTCGAACGCATTCGCCGGCGGCCAAGGCGTTCACGGATAACGTCAGGCAGATTGAAAAGGGATTGCCGCCGTAAATTGAAGGGGCTTCGCGATTGGCCGGCGTCGGCGGGCTGCTTGACCTTGCCAGAGTGAGCGTGCCGCGCGAAAAGCGCGCCCATGCTGCATATCGCCGCCCTCACCTATCGCCTCGGCGAGCGTCTCTTGATCGACAACGCGACCGCCGCGCTGCCGTCGGGCGCGCATGTCGGGCTCGTCGGTCGCAACGGCGCCGGCAAGACAACGCTCTTCCGCATTCTCCGAGGCGAACTCGCGCCCGAGTCCGGCGCGATCATGGTTCCCAAGGGCGCCCGCGTCGGCAGCGTCGACCAGGAGGCTCCGGCCGGCGCGGAGAGCCTCGTCGACTTCGTGCTCTCCGCCGACGTCGAGCGCGGGGCGCTGATGACTGAGGCGGAAATCGCGAGCGATCCGGAGCGCATCGCCGAGATCCATACGCGCCTCGTCGACATCGAAGCGCATAACGCCCCGGCGCGGGCGGCGCGGATCCTCAAAGGGCTCGGGTTCGATGAGGCCGCGCAAGCGCGGTCGCTCGGAGAATTTTCCGGCGGCTGGCGGATGCGCGTGGCGCTGGCCGCCGTGCTGTTCTCCGAGCCCGATCTCTTGCTGCTCGACGAACCGACCAACTATCTCGACCTCGAAGGCGTGCTTTGGCTCACCGACTATCTGAAGACCTGCCCGGCGACGATTCTCGTCATCAGCCATGACCGCGATCTGCTCGATGACGTCGCGCAACAGATCCTCCACCTCGACCGCGGAAAGCTGACCCTGTGGAGCGGCGGCTACTCGAGCTTCGAGCGCCAGCGCCACGAGCAACAAATCCTTGCCGGCAAGGCGGCCAAGAAGCAGGAAGAGAAGCGCGCCCACTTGCAAGCCTTCGTCGACCGCTTTCGCGCCAAGGCGTCGAAGGCGGTGCAGGCCCAGTCGCGACTCAAGATGCTGGCCAAGATGGCGCCGATCGCGGCGATCGTCGACGACACTGTGCAGCCGTTCAAGTGGCCCCCTGTCGTCAAGCGCCTGAGCCCGCCGATCGTGACCATGGACAAGGTCAGCGCCGGCTATGATGGACGCGCGGTTATCGGTCGCATCGACCTCTCGCTGGCTGACGACGACCGGATTGGCCTCCTCGGCCAGAACGGCAACGGCAAGTCGACCTTCGCCAAGCTCATCGCCGGACGCCTCGAGCCGATGGCGGGCAAGATGACACGCGCCAACCGGCTTCAGGTCGGCTATTTCGCCCAGCATCAGATTGATGAGCTCGAACCCCGCGGCAGCGTCTACGACCATGTCGCCGAGCGCATGCCTGGAGAGGCGGTATCCAAAATCCGCGGCCGCGCGGCGATGATCGGCTTCTCCGGCGCACGCGCCGACACTAAAGTCGACTCTCTATCCGGTGGCGAGAAGGCGCGCCTCATGATGGGTCTTGCCGCCTTCGATGGACCGCAGCTCCTCATCCTCGACGAGCCTACCAACCATCTCGACATCGACAGTCGCGGGGAATTGATCGAGGCCATCAACGATTATGAAGGCGCCTGCATCCTGGTTTCGCATGACCGGCGTCTGCTCGAGGCCACCGTCGACCGGCTCTGGCTGGCGGCGAATGAGACGGTCAAGCCGTTCGAGGGCGATCTCGCCGACTACAGCCGATTCGTGCTTGGCGGCGCCGAACGGCCGCAACAAAGACGGAAGCGCGAAACCCAACCGGCCGCCGCGGCGAAGCTTAAGCGCGAGCCTCAGCCGATCAAGCGCGAGATCGCCGCGCTCGAAGACAAGATGACCCGATTCCAGGATCTCCTGCGCCGGGTCGATGAAGCGCTGACGCAGGCGAGCGCGCGCAACGGCGATGCGGCTAAGATCGCGGAATTGGCGGCGAAGCGCGCCGAGCTCGAGCGCGCTTTGACCGCAACGGAAGCGACGTGGTTCGAACTCACGGCCGAGGTCGAACAGATATGACGGCGACGACGCTGCGATGGCTGGGAACGGCGCTCATCTTGCTGCTCACGGCAGCCATCGCGTCTGCCGCCGAGCCGGCCCCCTGGCCGGACAGCTTTGTCGGCCGCCTCGAAGCGCTTGCGCTCCTCGAGACGCTCAACGCCGATCTTCTCGCCCATGACAGCGCAACCCTCACGATTGAACGTTGGTGCGCCGATCACCGGCTCGCCGATCCGGCGCGCATCGTCGCCGAGCGGGTGAGCGACGCGGCCAGGTCGGCGAGCGCCGAGGTGCGCAAGGCGCTGGACGTCAAGCCGGACGAGGCGCTCGGCTATCGCCGCGTTCGGCTCAAGTGCGGCGATCATGTGCTCTCGGAGGCTGACAATTGGTACGTCCCGGCGCGGCTAACGCCCGAGATGAACCATGTGCTCGAAACCACCGACACGCCGTTCGGCAAGGCCGTGGCCGCGCTCCACTTCCGCCGTCACACATTGTCCGCGGACTTGTTGTGGCGCCCGCTGCCGAAGGGTTGGGAGATCGGCGCCGCGCTGGCTCCAAAGGAAGCCGGAGCGCTGACGATTCCCGCCCACGTGCTCGAGCATCGCGCCGTGCTGTCGACGCCCGACGGCGAGCCGTTCAGCGAGGTGGTCGAAACCTACACCGGCGAGGTGCTGGCCTTCCCGCCGCCGAAATAGACGGTTCGGTCAAGTTGTTTTGGGGAAGCTTCATGCTGCAGCCCATCGAGCGCGGCAGGGCGTAGAAAGACACCCTGCCGCCGATGATCCGCGAGCGCCAGCGGGCCGAAACGACCGCGGGTGTCTTCATCCCTCGGATCGCTTCAGGCCCGCGATGGCCGCCTCGTTCCGAGCGGGCGGGGCCTGTTCGCAGTTTCTGCGATTTCAACGCTTAGTCGCAGAACGTTACCGTATTGCATGTGATATGCGGGAAGATAAATTCTTTGATTCTTTCGGTCTCCTTGGCTGGTATCATCATTTTCATCAATATGATCTGTGTGTACGCAAGATACTTCTTGTCACCTTTGAACAGCATCCAATATTCGGCGATGTAATCCGTAACGCGGGAAACCTGCCGTTCGAATGGAACGTTTGTCACAACTCCCTTGCCATTCGGAAGTTGCTCCGTGGTCACGCGACAATGCATGAAGGCATCGGGCTGGATGATAGCGACCGCGTTCTGCAAAGGTCGATTGGGGTACTGCGTCAAACGCGGATGGGGATTCTGGTAGTTATTCATGGTGTTTTCCAACGTCGAATAGCGCACATCGGCATTGAGGGTGGAAACCAATACCGGTGGAATCGGAGTTCCAGGAGCGATCGGGATCGCCGCGCGCGGATCCGGATAAGGCGGCGTGCCATCCGGGATATATGGCCTCCCGGTAATCTTGCTGGTGCCCTTCCAGGGCCCGTCCCCATCGGGACCAAGCACCGTATCGAAGCTGCCAAGCGCGAGGATCGAATTGCCGTGCGGGATCGAAATCTGCTTGGCTAACGTAATATCCGCTTGCTGCTGAAGGGCGTCTGAAGCCCTGGTCCCAGGAGGAGGGGGGGTGGTAGGATAGGGCCCCGGTTGCTGGATATATCGTGGGAACCACAGCCATGCCCCGTTCTCCACGTGCACGAGTGTATCCTTACCTGGACCTTCGGCGAACATGACTTGTTGCTCGTAGAAGACCGCCCGGCAGTCCTGATTGACCTGCCCTCCGCGGTTTGGGGCGCGGGCTGCGACGGCGAGCGTCGCGGCAACCTGATCATTGTTGAAATGAAGCTTCTCGTGATATTTGAAATTCTTCAGGATATACCCGTCCGGATCAGACGACTCCGGCAACGGCATGATGTTATAAGATAAAGGATTCTCGGGTCCTCCAACAGGAACGCCGTGATCGTCGTTTCCAAAGTCTTTATTTTGCCAATTTCCGATGAGTTGTTGCTGGAATTCAGATAAAATTGCAATGGGTGCAAGAGCAGGCATGTGTTCCTCCTAAAATATACGAGGCAACAGCGCGCTAATATTTTACAAAAAAAGCCGTTAAGTAATCCTCGCTTCGCCGATTGGCGCTTTGCCCTGCATATCAATAGCAGAAAATAACGCGCGCGAACAGGCCTATTTTTCTCGAATAAGTTCAATGCGCGGCATCAAGCGCCTCCTCAACACAGCGAAGGATGCCGACGCGGCAACGATCCTGCTCGCCGAATCGAAGGAGCAGGCGGCGCTGATCGGATCGCCAAACCAGATCGAGGCCGTGCGCGCGGGGACGGAGGGAGGGCCGGGACGCTTCGCGGACTGAGGCTGGCGGAGCTCTTCTCTAACTGAACGGAAGCGCGTACGCGTAACACCGTAGCCTTCGATCCGGCCGCCAATCCCGATCGTCGAGCCAGGGAGGGCGCCCATGTTTGTCGATGGCCTGTTTGCCGGCCAAAAGATCCTCGTTACCGGCGGCGGCACCGGGCTCGGCAAGGCGATGGCCGAACGGTTCCTTGGCCTTGGGGCCGAGGTCGCCATCTGCGGCCGGCGTAAGGGCGTCTGCGACGCGACCGCCGAGCAACTCATGAAAGCGCATGGCGGGCGCGTCTTAAGCTACGGCGTCGACATCCGCGACGCCGCCGCGGTCGAGGCGATGGTCGAGGAGATTTTCCGCGACGGCCCGCTCACCGGCCTCGTCAACAACGCCGCCGGCAATTTCATTTCGCGCACGGAGGACCTCTCGTCGCGCGGATTCGACGCCATCGCCAATATCGTCATGCATGGCACGTTCTATGTCACCCAGGCGGTCGGAAAGCGCTGGATTGCCGCCAAGCAGAAGGGCAGCGTTGTCTCGATCGCGGTCACCTGGGTGCGCAACGGCGGCCCCTTCGTCGTCCCCTCGGCGATGAGCAAGGCAGCGATCCAGGCGATGACCATGTCGCTCGCGCAGGAATGGGGCCGCTATGGAATCCGCCTCAACGCCATCGCGCCAGGCGAAATACCGACCGAAGGCATGAGCAAGCGCTTGATGCCCGGCGCCGAGCCTGGCGCGTCCGCTGCGCGCAATCCGATGGGTCGCGTCGGCCGGATGGAGGAATTGCAGAATCTGGCTACGTTCCTGATGTCGGACGGCTGCGCGTGGCTGAGCGGCGAGACGATCGTCATGGACGGCGCCGAGGCCATGGCGACGGGCGGCAATTTCTACGAATTGCGCCGTTGGGGCGACAGCGAATGGAAAGCGGCGCGCGATGCGATCCAGGCCTTGAACGCACGCGACAAGACGGCGCGCGGCTGACGCTTGCGATCCAATCCAGGCGCCTCCATCCTGCGGCGCGCGTATCTTTGAAGGAGAACGGTCTTGAGCAAGATATTGGTGATCGGAGCCGCCGGGCTGATCGGCAAGGACGTCGTCAAGACGCTGGGCGAAAGCGAGTGCATCCGCGCGTCGCGCAGTTTGGACGAACGCGTCGACATCTCCGATCCGAAATCGATCGCGGCGCTGTTTGCCCGGATCGGGATGGTCGACGGAATCATTTGCACCGGCGGCGCGGCGCGGTTCAAGCCGTGGGATCAGCTGACCGACGAGGACTGGACGTTCTCTCTCGCCAACAAATTGTTGGGTCAGGTCAATGTCGTCCGCTACGGACTGAAGTCCGTTCGGCCAGGCGGCGCGATCACGCTCACGACCGGTCTGGCCTCGCAATATCCGGCCCCCGGCAGCGCGATCATCACCACCATCAATTCAGCCGTCGATGCTTTTGTTCGCGCCGCGGCCGCCGAGCCTTCGATTACCATTCGGGTGAACACCGTCTCGCCGGGCTGGGTCTCAGAGACATTGCAGGCGATGGGCCGCAATCCGGCGGAAGGCATTCCCGCCGCCGAGGTGGCGAAGATTACAGTTCGGCAGTTTCGCGGGGGCGCGACGGGGTCGGTCGCGCCAGCAGCGAAGGTCTAGCGCGCGCTGCGTTCGGACGGAATCGTCAATTGCGAGGAGCGACAGGGCGTCGAGAGGCGCCCGCCATTCGACGGGCTATGGCGACGAAGCAATCCAGACGTCGAAAGCGCCCCTACTGTCGTCGCGGAGGAGGGCGTTGGCGAGGGTGACGATGCGTCGAGCGACGGCGATGAGGGCGACTTTCGCGGGTTTTCCGGAAGCGGGCAGCCCGAGGTAGACCCGCTTGAAGCCGGGATGGGTTCGCACCGCGACGAGCGCGGCCATCTAGAAGGCTGAGCGCATGCAGGGACGGCCGCCGGAGATGGCGTTGTGTCCACGAGCCAGGCCGGATTGCGAGGGATGAGGCGCAAGGCCCGCCAGGCCGCCGCCTTGCGGCCGATGACGCCGGGCTCCGGCATCTCGACGACGACGAGGGTTGAGATGCGGGTGGCGATTCCGGCGATCGAGCTCGGCTTCGATCGTTCGGCACTTGCCTTAGAGAATGGCGATCATCTCCCGACACAATTCGTTCATGGGGGTCCTGTCCCATACGCGAGCGCGTCTTTAAAACGGCCGGTTCGACTGTCCGGAACAAACACCCGCATCCGGCGCCCAGCCAGGGGACGAACCCGTCCGTCGCTCGTCGCCGCGAGCCCAGACAAGCATCAGGATCACGGCGATCGCCGGATGCGACGACCCCATCCTAACCGAGCCCCCCGTCAGCTATAGGATTGCCTCCCCCGGGTCCCAAAGCCCGGGGGTCGCAATGACGATCGCGGTTCGAGATGACGCCACGATTCGTCTTGGCGCTTCTGCAATTCGCGATCACGCTAATGTCAATCACATACATGTGCAGAGCGCCCGACAGAGTTGAACTCGCTCGAAATCTGCATCCACGCCCACGTCAGGCATTGCTGCCAGAGCCTTTGCAAAGGCGCGCTGTCGAGCTGGATCGCGCGCCTTAAGGATCGTGTGCTGTTCCGCTTCTGCACTCCGCCCATACGCCGGAGACTGCGCCAAGAGCGCCCGGCCGCTCTCGATGTCGACGCGGCGCCATCCCTATTGCGCCGCCTGGATATTGGGGAAGGCGATCTCGATCAGCGTCCCCTGCTCGCGGCGGCTCTTGATCGAAAACTCGGCCTTGTTGGCTTCGACCAGCGCCTTGGTCAGCGGCAGGCCAAGACCGGCGCCGCCCTTGGCCCCGGCCTTGCCGACCTGGCTGAAGGGCGTCAGCGCGAGACCCACTTCATTCTCGTTCATGCCAACGCCGGTGTCGCGCACGCGGATCACCGCCTGGCCGGCGGCGTCGATGGCGGTCGAGACGATCACCTGCCCGCCCGGCTCGTTGAACTTCACCGCATTCGACATCAGGTTCAGCATGATCTGCTTGAGCGAACGCTCGTCGACCATCACGCGGGGCAGGCGGTCGTGAAGCGAGACGCGCATGATGACCCGCTCGCGCGCGGCCTGCGGCTGCATCAGCGAGACGCATTCGCGAATGACACTGTTGGCGTCGACGGAGGCGAAAGCGAGCTCGAGCTTGCCGGCTTCGATCTTGCTGAGATCGAGCAGGTCGTCGGCGAGACTCATCACGTGGCTGCCGGAAGCGTGGATGTCCTTGATATAGTCCTTGTAACGCTCATTGCCGATCGGGCCGAAACGCTCCTCCAGCATCACTTCGGAAAAGCCCAGAATGGCGTGTAAGGGTGTGCGAATCTCATGGCTGACCTGGGCCAGAAAATCGGTCTTGGCCGCGCTCGCGGCCTCGGCGGCCTCGCGCGCCGCGATCAGGCGCCGTTCTGTGTCGCGTTCGCGGCTGAGGTCGCGCACGAGGGCGCAAAACCCAGGCGCTTCGCTGGGACCGATCCGGGCCAGGGTCAGCGCCAACGGAATCGAAGCACCGCTGCGGTCGCGCCCGACCACCTGAAGCGGACGAAAGCCCGCCTCGGCCTCGCCGCCCCGACTTAAGGATTCAAGCCGCGCGGTCGCCTCAGGATGGCTTTGCGGCGCGAGCAGCATCAATAGGCTCTCGCCGGCGATCTCATTCTGATGATAGCCGAAAAGGCGCTCAGCGGGCGGGTTCAGCGACAGGATGCGACCGGCCAGATCGAGCGTGACGGCGCCGTCGCTCGCGCGGTCGAGCATCGCCTGAAGGTCGCTGCTCGCCAAGCCGCCCAGAGTCGCCGCCTCGCTCTCGGCGACGCGCATTCTCGCCCTGAGCTCCGCTTCCAGCGAGCGGCGCAGTGCGATGAGCGTCGCCGGCGCACCGTCCCAGCTGATCGCTTGCGCGTGGCCGTCGACGGACAAGACCTGCCCGTCCGCCCTCACGATAGCGACCGCGCCAACGTCTTCGGCCGTCATCGCCTGCGGGTCGCGGTCGCGAAACATCCTGGAGAGGCCGTTGGCTGCCTGGAACTCTGCGAAATCGCGATATCCAATGAGCTCAAGCAGCGTCCTGTTGGCGTAGAGCGCCTGCCCGTCGCGGGCGACCAGGGCGCCAACCGGAAGACGGTCCAGGACGGCGCCCGCATTGCGACGAACTTCATCGTCGACGGCGCCGCCTTGCCGATCCGTCGGCTGCTCTGCGCTTGCATCGATCCCGAGTGCCCGTCGGCTGTCTGCGCCCGCCCGTTCGTCCAAGGGCTCGTCGCGCGAAGCCGGCGCGCGGCCGACCAGAGCGCGCGCGATTTCCCGGAACGCGTCGCGCTCGCTGCGGCTGAGCTCTACGCTCTCGGCGGGAAAGCTTGGCGCGGTTTCACGGGCCAGCGAGTCGAGTGCGCCCGGGCGGATCGGAACGATGTTGGACGAGGCGGTGGCAGACGGGTGGCGCAGGACGTAAATCGCGGCGGTGCGCCCTGGCGGGGCCGGTTGAAGCTCGCTCGCCGCGGAGCGTTCGGTAAGATCCGGCTGCGCAGTCTCGGCTGAGGGCGCGTCGGGGTGGCTCGCCTCGGTGAGGCTCGGAGCGGAGTGGGTTCCGTCCGCCTCAAGCGAAGCCTCGGGCGGCGAGGGATTGGGAGTATTGGCTGCCGGAGGCTCGAGAGTCGGTTCGACGGTCTTCGGGGCCTTTTCGGGCGCCTGGACCTCGGCTTCAAGCTCGCGCAGGGGCGAGGAGGCCTCGCGTTCGAACGCCTCGGTGAGCGCGGGCTCACTTTCGTTCGCCCCGAGGAAAGCCTGCGACGCGCCAGCGTTCTCTGCTGGCGGAAACTCGAGACGAGATTCCACTGCGGCGTCTTCGCTTGGCCGGACCTCGGCCTCAAGCTCGCTCGTTGGCCGCGAGAGCGCAGGTTCGGACGCCTCGGGCACAGCGACAACCTCGATCTCCTCGCCCAGCACCCCAAAGCCGCGATAGCCCAAAAATTCGCGCTGACGGCCGAACATCGGCGCGGCGGACAGCGCGATCAGCCGGCGCCGGTCAAACCCGGAGACGGGCCATTCGACGGCGACGCGGGAAAAGGTTTCCCGCTCGCCAAGCACGCGGGTCAGTTCGTCGCCGCGATCCAGTCGGACGCGCCGGAAGAGAGTTTCGATCGACTCGCCGTGCTCGGGCGCGTTGGCTCCAACCGCGGCGACGAGCACGGGATGGACCATGCCAAAGCGGCCCTCCTCGTCGAGGGTCCAGAGGAAGCGCGCGTTCGGCGACGGAGTACTGAGCCCATGCGGCCCCGGCTTTTCGCCCAAATCCGGCGCCGTGATATCCTCCGGCGGCGGAGCCTCGCGCGCCTCGGCAAGTGCGGGCGGAACGCCGCTTGCGGCGCCCAGCGCCGGAACCGACACCAAAAGCCAGGTCGCGCCTCCGGGCCCTGCAGTGCGGACGCAGCGCAAATTGACGCCGATCCGCCGGCGGTCGACGGCAAGGCGCATTTGCTCGAGACGGGACGGCTCGCCAATGGGAAGCGTCGCCGCCAGATGGCGCAAGCGCCGCGCGGACGGTCCCTCAGCGCGCACCAGCCGAGCTTCGAGCGCCTCGAAATCCTTGGCGCCGAATAGAGCGAGCATGGACGGGCTCGCGCTCACGATCAGGCCCGGCGGCGATAGAATCGCGAGCCGCGCCTTGTCCCTCAGCCACTCCTCTGGCGTGTGATGGCGCGCGAAGGCCGCGGCGGCTTGTTCGCGCGACAACGCCTTGAGGCCGGCGGCGGACGATGGCGGCGAATGGGTCAAAGTCGGCGCTCGTGGATGGAGATCGGATCGGCGCAGTCGCGCACCGACGATTCGGGCTTTATCGTTAGCGAAAGCTTAACGCGGCCGTTTAATTTTCGCCACGGCGTCGGCGTCGCTTACTGTTTTCAGGGTTAAAATCCCTGGCGCGGCAAAATATGTTGCACTGCAGCAAAAAGCCGGCTATAATGAAATCAATTAACGGGCGCCGATTCGTGGCGGCCGGCGAGAGGAAATAGCATGCCTAATTCGCCCTTTGAGGTTCCAAACGAAATGCGCGATTTCGCCGAGCGCAGCGTCGAGCAGGCGCGCAAGGCGTTCGAGGGCTTTCTCACGGTCGCTCAGCGCGCGAGCGGTGTCGCGGGTGAAGCGGCTGCGACATCACAGGGCGGCGCAAAATCGGTCGGCGCTCACGTGCTGTCCTACACCGAGCGCAATGTAAACGCGGCGTTCGACTTGGCTCAAAAGCTGGTCAAGGCGAAAGACCCGCAGGAGGCTCTGTCCCTCCAGAGCGAGTATCTGAAAACCCAGCTTGCTGTGTTGCAGGAGCAGGCCAAGGAGCTCGGCTCCGTCCTGCAAAAGAGCCTGACGCCCGGTTCAAGCTGAGCATCGTCGCCATTCCGCCCGTTCCGTTATCAACGCACAATCGTCAGCACCAACATCGAGGTTAGTTCATGGCCAACGCACCCAAGAGAAGCGCTGTCCCCCCTGCGGTTTCCACCGCGGCTCCGGTGAGGGCCGCCTTTGCGACGGTCAACGCGGTCCTGCCCAGCGAAGCCCAGCTCGCCACCGCGCCAGCCGCAGAGATTCAACAGAGTTTTCGCAGCGCGCTCGAAAAGGGCGTGGTCGAATCGCGCGCGGCATTCGCCAAAGCCAAGACCGCGGCGGATGAAACCGCGAACGCCTTCGAGGTCAGTTTGGCGGCTGCTAAGGACGGCGCGCTCGCCATCAACACCAAGGCTTTCGAAGCGCTGCGCCTCAATGCGGACGCCAACTTCGATTTCCTGAAGGCCGTATTCGCCGTGAAGTCGCTCCCCGATCTCATCACGCTGCAGACCGAGTTCGCTCGCAAGCAGGTCGAAACGATAACCGGCCAGAGCAAGGACTTCGGCGCGCTCGCTCAAAAGGCGATGGCGGACACCGTCACACCGATCAAGGAACAAGTGGCGCGATCGTTCAAGCTCGCGGTCTGATCTCGGGTTCGCGTTTTGGCGGCGCGTTTCCTCCCGCGCGCTGCCAACGGACGCCGTCCGCATCGCGGGCGGCGTTCTTTTGTTTACCGTTGCGGATGCGATCGATCGCCTCAACGCAAACCTTGCGCGGGCTGGCCTTTGTCACTAGTTATCCCGCCGAGCCGGGTCGGGCCGCCATAGCTCAGTTGGTTAGAGCGCTAGATTGTGGATCTAGAGGTCCCCCGTTCGAGCCGGGGTGGCGGTACCATCTCTCTCTCGCTTCCTTAAACACGCTCAAAGAAGCGATAGCGTATGTTCATTCTGGGCTCACGCAGCGGCCCGGAGGTCGAGCCGAAAGCCTGGACCGCTCATTTCCCCGGACGAGCCTTCTGTGATCCAAATCCTGCTGACGCCGTCGGCTGGATAAAGAATAACGGGGCCCAACGCTGCGTTCACGATGCTCAACGCAAGTCGACGTCCTGGACAAAATAAAACTCTTGAAACGGCGCCGCAGCAAGGATATTGGTGCGGTGCGGCATGACCTGCCGTATGCCCTCCTTGGGCGTTTCCTCCCTAAACTCAAGGCCGCCCTGGCAACACGGCGGCCTCCTTTTTAGGTGGAAGCAAAAGCCTCGCGAAGGGCGGCTCGAGCCACCAGTGTACTGCTGAAATCCTTGGCGTCCGAGGCGACCGACAGCGGCGGCGACTTACTAGGGGCGAACGGTCGATCTGGTGCGGGCCCTCGGGCGGCAGGCGACGCGACCGCCTCCTCTTCAACGGTCAGGACGGTTGATCGGGGCTCCTTCGGTCCTGTCCGAAGATCGGAAACTGAGTTTCGCGACTTCCACTTGGCGATGGCTTTGGATTGACGCCGTAGCGCTTGGCCACCAAGCCGCTCCACTATTGCGCTTGAAATTGACAATGGACGTCACATGTTCGATCAATGTGAGAACCAACGCCGCTATAATCCCCACGGGTTAAAGGAAATGCTGGTGGGGCTTCGCCGCGGACTGTCGTCCAAGGTAGGGCGCACGCTTAGCCGGCGATAGCGAGAACGCCACGTGTCAGTCCCTGAATCGATCGCCCTTCTGTACGGCCGCGGACAACTCACGCTGCGAATGCCCGTGCACGCGGAAGTCACCCTGATTGAAAAGGGCAGGCTTCAAAAAATCGCCGATCCCGCAGCAGCAGTGCGCCAAGCGCTGTCGGAACCGATCAATTCACCTTCGCTGGCTGAACTCGCCCGTGGACGCAAAAGCGCCTGCATACTCATTTGCGACATTACCCGACCGGTGCCCAACCATCTCTTCTTGCGGCCGATAATCGAAACGCTGGTCACCTCGGGGGTTGCACTCAACAGCATCACCATTCTGGTCGCCACCGGCCTGCATCGGCCGAACCTTGGCGAAGAGCTTGCCGAACTGGTTGGCGATCCGTGGGTGATGGAGAGGGTCCGAATTGAGAATCATTATGCGCGCAATGACGCTGATCATGTCGATCTCGGATTAACCGCGACGCGTGGAACACCGGTCAAACTCGACCGCCGTTTCGTCGAGGCGGAACTACGTATCGCCACCGGCCTGGTCGAACCGCATTTTATGGCTGGCTGGTCCGGCGGCCGCAAGGTCATCGCGCCTGGCGTCGCCCACCACGAAACGATCCGCACCTTCCATTCCGCGCGTTTCATGGAAGATCCTCTCGCCGTTCAGTGCAATCTGGTTGGCAATCCGCTTCACGAAGAACAGCTTGAGATTGTCCGGCAGCTTGGCGATCTGTACAGTCTCAATACAGTTATCGACGACGATCGCGATCTGGCTTACGTGAATTTCGGCGAGATTGTCGCCAGCCATGCGGCCACAGTGGAATTCGTTAACGGCGCCATCCGCGTGCCGGCGCGACGCAGGTTCAAAACGGTGGTCACTTCCTCAGCAGGCTATCCGCTCGACAAGACCTATTATCAAACGATCAAGGGGATGGTGACCCCGATGGATATTTTGGCGCCCGGCGGCACGCTGATCATCGCTTCCGAGTGTTCGGAAGGGTTCGGGTCAGAGGAATTTCGCTCCGCCCAGCGCCGCTTGATAGAACTGGGTCCCGACAAGTTCCTGGCCACCCTAACCGCCAAGTCTCTGGCGGACGTCGACGAATGGCAGACCGAAATGCAGCTCAAACCGATGCGCGTCGGTCGAAATCTCGCTCTACACATCCGGCTTGTCGGACGAAGAGCGTGCGTTGACCGGGGTTGAAGCGGTTGGCAATCTCGATGAGACAATTGCTCGCAGCATCGCCCGCGCCGGGGATCCTTGTGTCGCGGTGATCCCCGAAGGTCCCTATGTCGTTCCTTATTATGACGCGGGGGTAATCGTCTGATTTGCCCCATGGAGCGCCTGTCCGCGACGACCGGCTCGATGGCGTAATCAAGAGGTCGTTCCGGCGATCCAGGTCTAATGATTCCGACGGCGAGGAAGCTTGTCCCGTCTTCGGGACATGCGGGGCCATTTCAGCTCGCCTGCTCGGACGCGGCGGTCACACCCATTGCATTGCAATAGGAAGGGCCGAAATCTGCCTCCGCGAGCCTTCGTCAAGGACGACCTGGATGGGGGGCGCCGGGGCCCTCTGCCGCCCTTGAAGGTTGATCCAATGAACGGGTCGTAAGAGCAAGAAAGCGGTCTCTGGTTGAAGGCATGAGTTTCGCCAGGAACGGTCATTGGCAGATCGATGATCGCGATTTCAAGCAACGATCGACGCGCTCATACCAAGACTCGATGATCGGAACCGATCATCGCCTTATGGCCGAAGCGCGAATGCGCGCCCGCGCCGTCGCGCGGGTTTGAGCGCGACGAGTCGCGCTCAAATAGAATTGGTATCAGACCGTCGATTAGTCCGCTGCCGCCGCGTCGTCGGCAAACGGGCCTGCATCCTGCGCGAGAGCGGCGCGGCCCGCGCCATGCGCTGGAAGTTGCTGAGTCATCAGGTGGTATCATAACTCTGCGTGACTGTGGTTGCAAAGCAACCGCCACCGTTCGGGTGCCGCGTTTCGGGAGGAAAAAGCATTGCGCAAGCGACAATTCGGACGAACAGGTTGGTCGGTTTCGGAGATCGGGTTTGGCGGCTGGCCGATAGGCTCGGCCTGGGGACCAGTCAAGGACGCCAACTCGCTTGATGCTCTGCGTGTCAGCCTAGCCCATCTTATTCACGAGGGGTCGTTTTTGAGGCTGGCGAGCGTGGCGTAAGGGTCTGATTTGGCGTAGGATTTGGTTGCTTACACCGATCCGTTTCGCCTCGCGCCCCAGCACCCGCTCGCCATGACCAACTCTAATCTGCTGCCGTTCTCATTTCCAGCCGTTGGCCGCAAACCGGTCGCAGCCGCTTTTGATGGCGGGCGACTGACTTCGGATGGCGGCGTGATGCTGCTTTCGATGGCCGAGCGTCGGTTGGGGATCGCGGAAAGATTGGCGCGGTGCTTTCCCGATCGCCGCGACCCGCTGCGCATCACGCACACGCTGGCGGACATGGTTCGCGCCCGCATCTTGGCGATCGCCTGCGGATATGAAGATGCCGACGATCTCGACGCTTTGCGCGCTGATCCCGCTTTCAAACTCGCTTGCGGGCGGCTGCCAGACACGGGCGCGAACCTGTGTTCGCAGCCGACGCTGTCGCGGTTGGAGAACGCGCCTTCGCTGAAGGATGCGATCCGGCTCACGTGGGCGCTGGTCGATCAATGGATCGCCTCCTATGAACGGGGTGCTCGGCCTCAAGCTGGACAAGCTTTCGAACACTTACGTGCTGGTCGCCGCCTTCATGTTCATAAGCATGCTCGCCGCCTATTGCGTTGCGAATTCCCCCTACGGGCGCACTTTGCGCTCGATCCGGGAGAACGAACAACTGGCGAGGTCAATCGGGGTCAACACCAACATGCATAAAGTTGGCGCGTTCATGTTGAGCGGACTATTCGCCGGCGTGGGCGGCGACCTGCAGGCGTACAATTTCCGGCATATCTCTCCGGAATTGTATGGCGGCGCGACCAGCCTCTATTTTGCGCTGATGGTGATGCTCGGCGGCCCGCGGACGATCTTCGGACCCTTAGCCGGCGCTATTATTGTGACGTTCCTGCCGGAGGTCATGCGCATCGATCCGATCGATTCACGCATCGCCTACGGGCTCGCGCTCATCGCGGTTGTGATGTTGCTGCCGGGCGGAGTTATCGCGGCGGCGGGGCGCGCCTATCGATGGGTGATGCGAACCCTCCGCGGCCCGGCCGGGAACGCCGGCTCCGTCGATCCTGGCGCATCGTGGACCTGAGGAGCGCCCGGCGGTGGCTACGCTTGAGATAAAGGGCTTGCGCAAGGCGTTCGGTGGCGTCGTCGCGCTCGCGAGCGTCGATGTGACGATCCAATCGGATGAGATCCTTGGGGTCATCGGCCCTAATGGGTCGGGCAAGACGACCCTCTTCAATACAGTCTGCGGCGTCTATCGGCCAAGCGCCGGAACGATCCACTGGAACGGCGTCGATATTGCCGGTAAGCCCGCCTATTTGATCGGTCGCCTTGGCCTGGGCCGCACGTTCCAGCAGGCGATGTCCTTTCCGGCGCTTACGGCGCGGGAGAACGTGCAGATCGCGATCGAGCATGGCTCTAGGCGGGAAGACGGCGCAGGCCCACGATGGTCCTCACCGGAAGAGCTCTTGGAGTTCGTGGGCTTAGAACCATTTGCCGGCGAAGTCACAAGCGTCATGCCGTTCGGAAACCTGCGCCGCCTCGGCGTTGCGGTCGCTCTTGGCGGGCGCCCGGCGCAACTCTTGCTTGATGAGCCGGCCGCGGGACTCAACGAAGGAGAAAGCGTCAAACTTGTTCATCTGCTCCGGCGCGCTCATGAACTTGGAGTTGGGATTTGCATCATCGACCACCACGTTGGCCTGATGGCTGAGCTGTGCGAACGGCTGGTCGTGCTGCATTTCGGCAACAAGATTGCTGATGGTCCCGTAGATGAAGTGCTGAACGATCCGAAGGTGATCGAAGTGTATCTCGGGAGCGAGGAGTGAGCCTGCTCGACGTCGAAGATGTCTGGACCGCCTATGGGCCGATTGTCGTCAATTGCGGTGTGTCAATCGAGGTTGATGAGGGCGAGATCGTCACGATCATCGGCTCGAATGGCGCGGGCAAGTCTACGCTTTTGAAGACGATTGCCGGTCTCATGCGTCCCAAAAGCGGAACGATCCGTCTTTCAAACGAGAATGTCACCGGTATTTATGCCGACGGGATTGCGCGGCGCGGCGCCGTTCTCGTGCCTGAAGGCCGCCGTATCTTTCCCGATCTTACAGTCCGCGACAACCTGCGGCTTGGCGGATATTCGCGCGCCGACTCGGACGGAGTCGAGAGCGATATCGCGGCGATGGAGTCGTTCTTTCCCATACTTGCCGAAAAACGCGACGCGAAGGGTTCGGCCTTGAGCGGCGGACAGCAGCAGATGCTGGCGATTGCACGGGGATTGATGGCGAAGCCCAAGATCCTGATTCTTGACGAGCCGTCGCTTGGCCTTGCGCCAATCATCGTCCACGAAGTGCGCTCAATTATTCTCTCGGTGCGCAATAGGTTCGACGCGGCGGTACTGCTCGTGGAGCAGAACGCGGCCTTGGCGCTTGCCGTCGCCGATCGAGGCTACATCATGCAGAATGGGCGCATTGTCGCCGCAGGCGCGATCGAAGAGCTGCGAAGCCTCGACCTGGTTCGCGAGACCTATCTCGGCAACCGTCGGGGACGGCCGCATTCGCCTGGCGGCGCGGCAAGGCCCGCATCATGACGGCGACGCGCCCGATGAGCCGCTCCCGACGTGTGGCCGCCGACGGCGTCGCAATCCGGACTCTCGGCCGCGCGCCCAACCTCCCCTCGCAGGTTGCGCGTATGATTTCAGACGAAATCCTCCGAGGGCGCTTCAAAGTTGGGGAGCGACTCCCGACCGAGCGAGAGCTGGCGGAAACGTTTGGCGTGAGTCGCAATGTCATCAGAGAAGCGATCGCGCGACTGACATTTGAGGGCACGGTCGAACCGCGCCAGGGATCGGGCGTATTCGTACTGGGAACGCACGCGGTTTCGGCCCTGCGGCTCGACGCCGAGATGCTCCGCGATCGCTCTCTCTTCGCCAGATTGTTCGAGTTGCGCTCAATCCTCGAAGGTGAAGCGGCCAGCTTAGCCGCGGCGCGTCGCGGCCGTAAGCATCTCGCCGCGATAAAGACCGCGCTTAGGCGGCTTCACGAAAGTCAGGGAACGCCGCAGTCGGTCGACGCCGATTTGGAGTTCCATCGGGCTGTCGCGCTCGCGAGTGACAACGTCTACGTTGCGATCTTTATCAACTTTATTTCTGAGCACGTGCGAGCCAGTATCGCCAAAGCGAATGAACGCGTAGATTTGGCGTCGCGCGAGCGCATCAACAAAGAAGAGCACGCCGCCATCTACGAAGCGGTTGCGGCCAGGGACATCGAGGGCGCTCGCGAAAGCATGCGGCGGCACATCGGCAAGGCCATGGGGCGCCTGGGCCTGACCAAAGACTGATCCCGCCGTTCCGCGGGATGCGCCGGCCGTCGGCGCCGCTCAACGAGACGAGCAGAGGATGCAAAGCGCAGAGGGGCATCGAGGAAATGCGCAAAGACTGGTCATTCGCCGACCGCGCGGCAACTTAGTTTTGGCATGGTCGCAGTAATCCTAAAGTTGGTCGCGATGATGGCGAACCTCGACGCCCGAAGAGCAAGGGATGGACTCGACTTCGCTCGCCAATCTGATCGATTTCGGCGCGAAGTCATGAGCTGGAGAGCCTGCTCGTCATTCGGCACGGGACCATCGTAGCCGAAGCCCACTATGCGCCGTTTCGGCTGGGCGTGACACCGGATCAACTCGTCGACCAAGTCAGTCATCGGCACGCTGATCGCAATTGCTCTTGAAGATGGGTTGCTCGACAGTCCAGATCACCGTGTCGTGGACTTTTTCTCCGATCGAACGAACGTCGATCTCCACGACAACAAGAAGGCGATCACGATCCAGAATTTGCCCGGCATGACATCGGGCCTGGACTAGACCGAGCCGCTTGAGCGAGGGACTGCCTCGATCCAGGATAGACATGGAGCACAGCGCCGACTGGGAAGTCCTATAGGCGCGCTTTCCGCCCTTCTGAGACATTCCGCGCAACGCCCCTGATGACCTCCCTCGACCTTGGACGAGCATCCAGACTCGCTGCCGGCGCGGTCGAACACTCAAGCGCTTCGGAAAGGCAATCCGGCGCCTTAGATCGTACCCTTGGTCTGCTCGCCGCCGAGATAGGCGTCGCGGATTCGCTCGTCGCTCCACAGCGTCACAGGGTCGCCGCCGAGCGCGAGGCGCCCGGTCTCCAGTACGTAACCCCAGTTCGCGACCTTGAGAGCCATGTGCGCGTTCTGCTCGACAAGCAGGACCGTCGTGCCGCGCTTATGAATTTCAGTGATGATGTGAAACACCGCCTGCGTTACGACGGGCGCGAGCCCGAGGGAGGGCTCGTCGAGCAGCAACAGGCGGGGCTTCGCCATCAAGCCCCGAGCCACCGCCACCATCTGCTGCTGACCACCCGAGAGCGTCCAGCCGAGCGCGTTGGCGAAGGGCTTGATGCTGGGAAACGAATCAAACATCGCATCAGCCTCACGCCCAATCGCGGCGCTGGAGGCGTTTCCGTTCGAGGCGCCGAGCATGATGTTCTCGCGCACGGTGAGACCAGGAAAGACGCGTCGCCCTTCGGGCACATGCGCGATCCCGAGCTTGACGATCGCGCGAGGGCTTAAACCTGCGATCGACTTGCCGTCGAACAGGATTGAGCCGGCGCGCGGGGCGACAAGGCCTGAAATCGCGCGCAGCGTGGTCGACTTCCCCGCGCCGTTGGAGCCAAGCAGCGCAACGACGGCGCCCTCGTCGATTGTCAACGAGACCCCGCGCAAGGCTTCGATCTCGCCATAAGCGACGCCAAGGTCGTTGACTTCAAGGAGCGTCATTCGGAGACTCCAAGATAGGCTGCTGCGACGTCCGGCTGTCGCAGCACGTCGGCAGTCTCTCCGTCGGCAATACGGCGGCCGAAATTGAGCACGGTCACATGCCTTGCGGCTCCGGCGATCAAGTTCATGTCATGATCGATAAGCAGAATTGTGAGGCCTTGGGCCGCGATTCGGCCGAGTAAGCCGTGGAGCGCTTTCTTCTCGGTCAAGTTTAGGCCGGCAGCCGGTTCGTCGAGCAACAACACCGTGGGATTGGCGGCCAGCGCGCGAGCGATCTCGATCAGGCGTTGATGGCCATAGCTGAAGCTAGGGATTGTCTCGTTGGCGCGATGCCCCAATCCAACAAAATCGAGCGCGCCGCGAGCGCGTCCCCAAAGCGCGTCACGTCCGCGCTCGATAAGCGCATTGCCGTCCCGCTCGGCGCCGACGACGACATTTTCTAGCGCGGTCATCGACCGGAACAGGCGAATGTTCTGAAACGTGCGTGCGAGGCCGACGACGGTGCGCTTGTGCGCAGGCAGAGTTGTCACGTCGACGCCGTCGACGAAAATCTCACCGGCGGTGGCTCGATAGAGTCCGGTCACAACATTGACCATAGTTGTCTTGCCGCTGCCGTTGGGGCCTATGAGGGCATGCGCCCCGCCGCGCCGCACCTGAAGATCAACTCCATCGACCGCTTTCAGCCCGCCGAAATGCTTGCACAGGCCTCTAACCTCGAGCGCCATCGGCGCGCCGGAATCGAGTGGACGCAACGTGAGCGGTTCGGCGGCCTTCGATGGCGCGGGTTTGCCCGGTCGAAACAGCTTGCTGATATAGCCCCAGATGCCGTCGGGCATGAAGAGGACGATTAAGATGACGGCGGCGCCGTAGACTGCGAGATAGAGGCCCGGCACGCTCTTGAGGAAACGCAGCCATTCCGGAATGAGGATAAGCAGACCGGTGCCGATCGCCGAGCCAATCGGGGAGGCCGCGCCGCCAAGCAACGCCATCGTCAGGAGCACGATCGAATCGGCGAAGGCGAACTGATCTGGACTGACATAGGAAAATCCGCTGGCGAACAGCCCACCGCCGAGCCCAGCCAGCAAAGCAGCTAACGCGAAGGCGATCAGCTTCGTGCGGTAGACGTCAATTCCGTTAGCGCTCGCGGCGAGTTCGTTGTCGCGGACGGCGCGCATGGCTCTGCCAAGTCGGGTGTCGGCAAGGCGCCAGACGAGATAGCCGGAGATCGCCATGATAGCGACGACGAGGGCTAGAAAAGATTGGCCCGAAGCAAAACCAGCGGGTCGGGGGATCGAGCTCACCCCGTCCGGACCATGGGTGAAATCGATCGCGTTGGTGAGGACGACTGTCAAGATCTGCTGGAAGGAGATGGTCACCATCGCGAGATAGTGGCCACCCAGACGCAGCGTCATGAGGCCAAGCCCGGCGCCCGCCGCGAGAGCAATCGCCATGCCCCCCAAGAGGCAGAGCCAAAACGGTATGTGGTAGTCGACCGTGCCGAGAGCGACGCTATAGGCGCCGAGCGCGAAAAACGCCGCCTGCGCGAGATTGATCTGACCGCACAGTCCGAGCACGATCGACAGGCCGAACACCGCGATCGCGTAAGTCGCCGCCTGCATCAGAATGTTGGCGATGTAGCCGTCGGTCTTGACGGTTGCGGCCAGCGCCACCAGAACGGCGGCGAGAAGCGCGTAGAAAAGTTGTCCAATCGCTGAGCGGCTCATCTCAGGCCTTTTCCGCCACCCGCTCGCCGAAGATCCCTTGCGGTCGAACGATGAGGAAGAGGATCACCACCAGGAAAGCGAACGCGTCCTTGAACGGCACGGAGATGTAAGCGGCCCCAAAGGTCTCGATGATCCCGATCGCGAAGCCGCCGAGGATCGCTCCAGCCACATCGCCGAAGCCGCCGATGATCGTCGCAGCGAAGGCTTTCAGCGCGATCGTCGAGCCCATCTGGATGGAGACGAACAGAATCGGCGCCACCAAGATGCCTGCGATTCCGCCAAGCACGGCGCTATATACGAAAGTGATCATGATCATGCCTGCGACAGGAATGCCAAGCAGTGTGGCCATCTCCTTGTCCTGGCTCGTCGCCTGAAGCTTCTTGCCGATCAAGGTCCGCTCGAATAGCCAATATTGGAACGCGACGAGCGCAAGGGTGACGCCGATAATGAGGAGATATTGGCTGTCGAGATAGACAGGTCCCAGTTGAAAGCCTGGCGTATCGAGCCAGCCAGGCAGCACCTGCGGCTGCGGACCGTAGAGCGCGAGCACGCTGTTGGATAGAAAGATCGAAGCTCCAATTGTCGAGATAAGCACCGGGAGAAAGGTGCGATGCCGCAGTGGATAATAGACGGTCAAATTGAAGACCGCGCCGAGCAGAGCCATCCCTGCGATCGAAATAAGAAACGCGAGCCAGTAGGGCCAGCCAAGGTCGACCGCGAACACGACCATGAGATAGGCGGCGACCATCGAGAACTCGCCTTGGGCGAAATTGACGACGCTGGTCGCCCGAAAGATCAGGACGAAACCCAGAGCCACGAGGGCGTAGACGGCGCCGATGCCGATGCCCGTAAAAAGCAATTGCAGAAAGAAATCCATGCTGATCGGCGCCTTGAGAGGAGTGGTCCGCGGACGCCGGTCGGCGCACCGCGGAGGCGCTAATCAGTCCGTGAACTCGATATGCTTGTCGAAGACGATGGTCCCCTTGTCGTTGCGCACGATGTTGTATCCGTGCAGGCCATCGCCGAACCGGTCGAAGTTGTACTCGCCCTCCGCCCCTTTGTAGCCTTTGATGGATAGGATTGCGTCGCGAACTTTGCCCGGGTCGGTCGAACCCGCCTTGTTGATGCCGATGGACAGGACCCCAATCGCGTCGTAGGGCCACGCGCTCTGGAGATCGGGTTGGGCGCTCGAGACGGCCGCGTACAGTTTGGCGAATTCTTTCGCCTCTGGAGACGAGTCAGCGGCGAAGTCGGTCACGGCGTAAGTGCCCCAGAGCGCCGGGCCTGCCAGCTTCAACGCCGCGGCGGCAACGGTTGACGCTGATCCGATCCAAGGGATCGTGAGGCCAAGTTGTTTCGCCTGCCGAGCAAAAATCGCCTCATCGTTCTCGTAAGTGAAATAAGAGCCAATGATGTCGGCGCCCGAGGACTTAATGGCGAGTACGACCGGCGTGAAATCCTGGCTCTGGTTGGGATAGCCCTGATCAGTGGCGACCTTCGCCCCGAGCTTATCGAGCGCGCCGGCGAGCAGTTTGTTGCCGCTCGTGCCAAAGGCGTCGGTGGAATGGACGAGCGCCCAATTCTTCTTGCTGAGGGTCTCGACGCCATAAGAGGCGATCACCCGGCCGGAATAGCTGTCATTTGGCCGAAAGCGGATCATCCAAGGGTTGCCCATTTTTGTGAGCGCTGGATCGGTGCCGCCGAAGCAAAACGGCTTCGCAGTCTTGAGGATGTCATTGGCGATCGCGTGATTTTGCGTCGAACGAACAGGGCCGAGGAAGGCAATGATGTCTGGCTGCGCCGCGAGTTTGGAAAAGGCGAGCACAGCCCCGGGATTGGTCGTCTGGTCGTCCTCAGTGATGAGTTCGAGCTGTTTCCCTAAGACGCCGCCGGACTTGTTCACTCGGTCCAACGCGATTTTTGCGCCTGCCAGCGCGTACCCGCCAACGGCGGCGGCTGGGCCGGTGACCGGAAGGACCATGCCGATCTTGAGGGTGTCCGCGGCGCGAGCAACACGCGAGACCATAGGCGCCGCAAGGCACGCTGCGAGCCCCGCATTGAGGGTCCGTCGGTTAAACCTCATACGCTTCTCCCGTTGATGTTGCCCTTGGTTCCGGCGAACAATTCGTTGGCCACGCCTTTAAACCGAAACTCGCGGAAATCGGGCCGTCCTGCAAGCCCGTCTGGGCGTCCTCTTCGTATTGCTCCATCAAATCGTCGAGCGCGACGACGATTTGTCCTAACGCGTCGTCTCAGTTGCGGAAGGATTGGCTTTGGCCCGGACTGCGGTCGGTCGGCGAGGGGGCCCCCGCAGACGAGCTTTCCGCCCAGCAGGCGTCGACCGACGCTCCAACAGAACGTCGCGATGCGAGCCTTGCCAAAACGGCCCTCGACGACCAGTCTCGACGTGAAACGGACAGTGTGGATTCGGTCGACAGCGTCGCGCCTACCGGCGTCCGAAGGCCGGTGATTATTGTGTGGCGTTTTCATGACGATCCGTGGCAACCTGAGGGTGAGGTCGCGCCGGGAGCGAAGGCAACCGTCAACAGCAACAAGCGAGGTCCCGATGACAGACCAGGCTTTGACCCCCAGTCCGCTCCCCCAGGGTTTGATGACGCGGAAACCTCTCGCCGACATCATCGCCGAAGGCGAGGGCCATGCGCTGGGCAAGACGCTCGGTCCGGTCAGCCTCACTGCGCTTGGGATCGGCTGCATCATCGGCGCCGGCATCTTCGTTCTGACCGGCACCGCCGCGGCGCGCTACGCGGGGCCGGGCATCATGCTGTCCTTCGTGATCGGCGGCATAGCCTGCGCCTTTGTCGGCCTCTGCTACGCCGAACTTGCCGCGCTGCTGCCGGTCGCCGGCAGCACTTACACCTATACCTACGCCACGCTCGGCGAGATTTTTGCCTGGATCATCGGCTGGGACCTCATCCTCGAATACGCCATGGGGGCCTCGACCGTGGCCGTCGGCTGGTCGGGGTACATCGCCTCGCTGTTGCGCAATTTCGGCATCACGATCCCGCCCCAATACGCCGCGGCGCCCTGGACGCAGGCCAAGCTGCCGGACGGAACCACAGTCGAGGGGATCGTCAACATTCCCGCGGCGCTCATCGTCCTCGCGCTGACCGCGATGCTGATCGGCGGCACCAAGGAATCGGCTCGGCTCAACAACATTATGGTCGCCGTCAAGCTGTTCGTCGTGATCGCTTTCATCCTGCTCGGGGCGGCTTATGTGACCTCCGCCAACTGGCATCCCCTCATTCCAGCCAATACCGGCGAGTTCGGCCATTTCGGCTGGACAGGCGTGGTGCGCGGCGCCTCCGTCGTGTTCTTCGCCTTCATTGGCTTCGACGCCGTCTCGACCGCCGCGCAGGAAGCGAAACTGCCGCAGCGCGACATGCCGATCGGCATTCTCGGCTCGCTCATCATCTGCACCATCCTCTATGTGCTCGTGGCGGCCGTGGTGACGGGCCTCGTGCCCTACACCGAGCTCAACGTCCCGGACCCGATCGCCAAGGCCGTCGACGTCATCGGCATGACCTGGTTCTCGGTGCTCATCAAGATCGGCGCGCTGGCGGGCTTGACGACCGTCATCCTGGTCCTGCTCTACGGGCAGAGCCGCGTCTTCTTCACCATCGCCAAGGACGGCCTCTTGCCAAAAATGTTCTCGGAGGTGCATCCGACGCTCGGCACGCCCTACAAGAGCCAGCTCCTGATCGGAATCATCGTCGCCATCGTGGCGGCGCTCACCCCGATCGACGTGCTCGGCGAAATGGTGAGCATCGGCACCTTGTTCGCGTTCGCGCTGGTCTGCGGCGCGGTCGTCTATCTGCGCAAGAGCGACGCGGAGATCTTCCGGCCGTTCCGCACGCCCGCTGTGCCGTGGGTGCCGAGTCTCGGCATCGCTTTCTCGCTCTTGCTCATGGTGTTCCTGCCTTGGGAAACGTGGCTGCGGCTGATTGTCTGGCTAGTGATCGGCCTCGTCCTCTATTTCGCCTATGGGCGCTCGCACTCGGTGCTGATGAATGGCGATAGGCGCTGAGCGACGGCTCCTTGCCGTCGACGGCGATAAACGGCTCCGCGTGGAAGATCTTTTGGTCGGCGGAAAGATCGCTCGATCCTTCGCTTCCCGCACCCGCGCTGACATTTACGCGCTTCGGATTGGCGTCGTCATCGAGCCCGCGGACTATGTGCGATTTCCGGCGGCTCTCGCCGACCCGCTCTCGCGCAAGCGCGACGCCTGGAGTTAGATCGACGTCCGCGACCTCGCACAAATCGTCAGCCTTTGCCTCGAGAAGGATGGGCTCGGCTTTCAGGTCTTCAACGCCACAAATGATGAGATCATCCCGAACGAGCCGACGATGTCGTTTCTGAGCAAGCACGCGCCCCATACGCCCCGGAGGCGCGAACTAGAGGGATTAGAGGCCCCGATGTCCAATCGAAAGACGCGGGAGCTTTTGGGCTTTCGCCGGGCTGCATAACTGGCGAAAATACGCCCACAGTTCTTGATCGATCGTCGACCGACGCCTGCTGACGCGGCGCGTGTGAAGCGCCCGAGTCGAGAGCGGGGTCGCCTCGCGCTCAGGCCTTCACAGCCCCTGCGGTAAGACCGGCGACAATATAGCGCTGAGCCAGAAGGAAAATCAGGATCGCGGGCAGAATCGTCAAAGTGATGAATGCGAGCACGAGTTGCCACGACGTCGTGTACTGGCCCTGATAGGCCATAAGCCCGAGGGTCCACGGATAGCGCGACTCGCTGTTGAGCACGACGAGCGGCAGCAAATAGCTGTTCCAGCTTCCGACGAAGGAAATGATCGCGACCGTCGACAGGACGGGGCCGGAGAGCGGCAGGGTGATGAAGAAGAAATAGCGGAAATAGCCGCAGCCATCCATCATCGCAGCGTCCAGGAGCTCGACCGGAAGCTGCTTGAACGCAACGCGCAAGAGAAGGATGCTCATTGCGAGCGAGAACGCGACTTGCGGCAGCACGATGCCCCAGTAGGAGTCGAGCAGGCCAAGATCGCGAATCTTGATAAAGAGGGGGAGGATCGCTGTCGCCACGGGAAACAACAGTCCCAGCATCATGTAGCTTAGGAGGAAGCGGTCGCCGAAGAAACGCAGATGCGCAAAGGTGAAGGCGGCCATGGACGAGACCGCGAGCGTCAGGAAGACGGTGAGTGCCGCGATCAGAAGTGAATTGCCGAGCACCTGCCAGTAGCGCAAGCTCGTCAGGATGCCCCAATAATTGCTCCACACCCAGACGCGCGGCAGCCCAAACGGGTGTGTCTGCAGTTCGCCGAGCTGCTTGAAGCCATTGAGCACCGTGAGGCCGATCGGCAGGAGCACCGCGACCGCCAGTACGACGAGCGCGGCGAACGCGACGATCGCGGGCAGGCCGCGCATCCGGCGGCCGGAGGGGCGATGATCGTGAACGGCGTCAGTCATCGCGCATGAACAACCGTCGATAGCCGAAAGCGAAGGTGACGCAGATGATGAACAGCACGACGCCGACCGCTGAGCCGAAGCCGACCCGCATCCGCGTGATTCCGAAATAATAGAGGAAGGACACCATCGTATGCGTGGTGTCGAACGGGCCGCCGCCGGTCAGCGGCACGATGATGTCGAAGAGCTGGAGGGCGCCAACCACCGAGAAGAAGACCGACAGCCGGATCATCGGCCCGAGCAGCGGCAGCGTGATGTGCCAGAACCGCTGGAACGGCCTGGCGCCGTCCATCTCGGCCGCCTCCATCATCTCCCTGTCGATGCCCTGGAGGCCTGCGATGTACAGCATCATGTGGAAGCCGAAATATTTCCATAAGATCACGATCAGCACGGCGGTGAAGGCCCAGTCCGTGCTCCCGAGCAGGTAGAACGGCTGGAGCCCGAGGAGGCTCGTGACGATCGCGGGAAGGCCGATCTGCCCGTCGAGCATGAAGCGCCAGATGAGCCCCGCCGCGACATCCGCAAGGATGTAGGGCAGGAAGAAAATCATCCGGAACCACACCGCGCCCGTCATGCGCCCGGCGATCAAGAGCGCGACGCCGAGCGCGAGCGGGAGTTGCACGAGAAGCGAGGCGGCGATGATCAGGCCGTTGTTGATCAGCGCCCGGGTGAAGGCCGGATTGCTGGACACATAGACGTAGTTCTTGAGGCCGATGAACTTTTCGGGAGGGCCAAAGCCGTTCCAGTTGAAGAAGCTGTACCAGCCCGCCTCGACCATCGGCAGGGCGACGAAGACGGTGAAGAGCAGGAGCGCCGGCGGCAGGAAGACGATGAGTGTCGCCCAGCCGTTCATCGACATGCGCCGTCGGGTCTCGACAAAGACCGCAGGCGCATGTCCGAACGGCGTGAACGGCGTCTCCGGAGCCGCGTCGACTAGGCTCTCCGCGGGGGCGGAAGCGAGCGCGACGCGGTCCATCGCCATCGGCGCGTTACTGCTGGTCCCAGGCGTCCTGGATGGAGGCCGCTGCGGCCTCTGGCGTCATCTGCCCTGCCGCCACCGCGACGGAGACGTCGTTTATCACCCGACCGACCGAGGGCCCCAGATCCTGATCAAAGAAGTTCTGGTGATACGTCGTGGCGGCGAGTTCGGCGGCCACCAGCTTGACCAGCGGGTCCTTCACCCAGGCATCGCTGCCCTTGTAAGCGGGGATATAGGCGCCTGTAGCGGCCGCCTCCTTGGCGTATTTCTCTTGGCTGAAGAAGTTAAGGAAATCGACCGCCTCTTTGGGCGCGGTCTTGGTGACCAGGAAGGCGTTGACGCCGCCGAGCGTATCGGTCGCCTTGCCTTTGCCGCCCGCCACCACCGGGAAGGAGAAGACGCCGATGTCTTCCTCCGGCTGACCTTTGCCGCTCGCCGAATTCGGCGCCTGCATGCCGATCAACCATTCGCCCATCAGCTCCATTGCGGCCTTGCCGTCACCGAAGATGCCGGTGGACTCGGCGTGTTTGGTCGTGAGGTAGCCCGGCTGGAATGGTTCCAGCGCCGCAAGCTCGCGCAACCGCTTGCCCGCCTCGACAAAGGTCGCGCTCTTGAAGCCGCCGTCCTTGCCCGCCTTCGCGTCGGCCAAAGCGTGCTCGCCGCCGATCCGCATCACGAGATAGGAATAATAGAAGTGCATCGGCCATTTCTCGCCGGCCCCGACCGAGATCGGGGTGATGCCCGCGGCCTTGAGCGTCTTCACCGCGGCGAGAAAGTCATCCCAGCTCTTGATGTCCTCGGCCTTCACGCCCGCCTTCTCGAACAGCTTCTTGTTGTAGAAGAAGGAGACGACGCCCTGATCGAACGGGACGCCGACCGCCTTGCCGTCCACCTTGATCGCGTCGACCGCGGTCGAGGCCATATTGGCCTCGACGCCGGCGACGTCTGCGCTCACGTCTTTGAGGAAGCCAGCCTTGGCCTGAGCTTCCATGACGCCGCCGCCCCAGCTGTAGATGAGGTTTGGCCTCGAATCGTCGGCCTGCAGCATGGTCGGCAGTTTCGCCTTGAAGGCTTCGTTCTCGAGATACTTGACCTCGACCTTCACGCCCGGATGGGACGCCTCGTAGTCCTTGGCGATCTGGTCCCAAAGCGCCTGCGCATTCTTGTCCTCGCTAACGTGGAGGAGGGTGACGGTGGTATCGGCGGAGGCCGAGGCGCTGAAAGCGGCGGCGCAGACGGCCGCGAGCGCGAGGTGACGAAGGCTCATCGAGATCTCCTCCCTGGAGAAATCCGCGATCAAAGCAATTGTTCGCTTTTGTGCGGGATGCGGATTTAATCTGTCATCTCTTCCAAGTCCCTGTCAAGTATTCGCTCGCTCGGAATTCCTTCGGCTCCAGCAATCGCTTTCGAGGTCGCGACTATTGCTGGTCGGCCGCCTCTTGGATCGCCGCCGCCGCGGCTTCCGGCGTTATTTTACCCTCGGCGACGGAGACCGACACATCATTGATAACGCGGCCCACGGATGGCCCGAGGTCCTGATCGAGAAAGTTCTGATGGTAGGTGGTCTGGGCTAGAATGTCCGCGATCTGCCGGAAGAGCGGATCCGTTATCGCCGTCGCCGTGCCCTTGTATATCGGGATATAGCCGCCGCTCGCCGCAGCCTCTTTGGCGTATTTTTCCTGGCTGAAGAACTTAAGGAAGTCGACGGCCTCCGGAGGCGCGCTCTTGGTCACAAGAAATCCGTGAATGCCCCCGAGTGTGTCCGTTGCTTTTCCTTTGCCGCCCGGTAGGGTGGGGAAGGCGAAGATGCCGATGTCGTCCTCAGGCAGTCCTTTGCCGGTGCTTGAACTGGGGCCTTGCATGGCTGGAAGCAACTCGAACATGAGCTGCATGGCGCCTTTGCCGTCGCCAAACATTCCCGCAGCCTCGCCATATTTCGTCGCTAGATAGCCTGCCTGGAACGGTTCGAGCGCGGCGAGGTCTCGCAGACGTTTACCCGCCTCAACAAAGGTGCTGTTCTTGAAGCCGCCGTTTTTTCCGGCTTTGGCGTCGGAGAGCGCATTCTCGCCGCCAATCCGCATGATAAGATACGAATAATAGAAGTGCATCGGCCACTTATCGCCGCCGCCATTGATGATCGGCGTAATTCCGGCAGCTTTGAGCGCTTTGACCGCGCCGAGAAAGTCGTCCCAGGTCTTGATGGCCTCGGCGTTAACGCCAGCCTTTTTGAATAAGTCCTTGTTGTAATAGAAAGCGACAAGCCCTGTGTCGAATGGGACGCCGACCGTCTTGCCGTCGACCTTGAACGCGTTCACGGCCGTTTGAGGAGATTCTCCTCGAAGGGGGAGGCTTCCGCCGTGATGTCTTTCAAGAACCCTGCCTGATTTTGAGCATCCATCACTCCACCGCCCCAGCTATACACAAGGGCAGGACGCGAGTCGGATTGCAGCATTGTCGGGAGCTTTTCTTTGTACGACTCCCCCTGGATGTACTTGAACTCAACCGTCACGCCCTTGTGCTCGGCTTCATAATCTTTGGCGATACGGTCCCAAAGCGTGCGAGCGACCGCGCTTTCTTGAACATCGACGATTGAAACCGTCGTATCGGCGAGAGCTGGAGTTGTAAGTCCTGCGATAAACAGCGCAGTCAGAGCGATCGAAGCGCCACGCATGTGTTCCCTCCCTATTGCGTTCGCCGGAAATTGATTTTATCCGTGTTGCGGATTAATTCTGCGCCTGACCGGCCGGCGCTGTCAAGCGAGTTGCGGCTTCTTGTCAGGCGCTCGCTTCGTTTAGGTCGGCACGCTAACTGGATTGGTTCGCGCCGCTAAGATTGGGGAGGCAAACTTCGTCGATGAAGACCGCCGACCCGGAGCTCATGCGCGCCATAAACCGCTTCCATGTGATGGACGCGATTCGCCGCCATGGGCCGGTGTCCCGCGTCCAGATCTGCCAGGTCACCGAACTCAGCGCGACCACCGTCTCCGCCATCACCGCCGCTCTTCTGGACGACCGGCTGATCACTTCGCTGCAAGTTGGGGCTGTTCGTGACGCCGGCCGTGGAAGACCGCGCGTCATGCTGCAGCTCAACCCGGACGCGGCCTATGTGGTCGGCGTGCGCCTCGCGCCCGACCAGATCACCGTTGCGGTCACCAATTTCTGTGCTGATATCCTTCACACGCTGTCGCTGCCGATCCGCATCGACCGGCAAACAGCAGCCGTCATCGCCGACCTCGTCGAAGACGGCGTGCGGCGCTGCATCGAGGACGCCAACCTCGAAATGTCGGATATCCTCGGCGTCTGCGTCGGCCTGCCCGGAGTCGTGGAGCGATCGGCGGGCGTGTGCCGGCAAAGCCCGATCTTCGGCGATCGCGACGTGTCGTTTGGCGCGGAGCTGACGCGCCGGCTCGGCGTGCCAGCGTCGATCGACAGCGACGCCAATCTGGTGGCGCTGGCCGAGCATTGGTTCGGACAGGCGCGCGACCTCAACGATTTTCTGGTCGTCAGCGTCGAGCGCAGCTTGGGGCTCGCCATCCTGCACAATGGCGAACTTTTTCGCGGCGCGAACGGCCTCTCGCCGGACCTCGGCGATCTCATGGTTCGCGCGGCGGGGAACGGCGGCGGGCGGCTCGGCGACATGGCTTCTGAAATCTCAGTGCTTGGCGAGAGCGACGCCGCGCTTGCCTCTGGGCGCGGCATGGCCCTTCTGCTGCGGCGGGCGGACGATGGGGACAAGGCATGCCTCGCCGCGCTTGCGGCCGCAGGCGAAGCGCTTGGCTGGGCGGTCGCCAATCTCATCACCCTGTTCGCGCCGCCGAAAGTCATCATTACCGGTCGCGCGATGGCGAGCAGCGAGCATTTCATCCGCCCTTTGCGTGAGACGGTCGCGGCGCTCCTCCCGCCGAGCCTCGCCGACGTCTCCGACCTTGTCGTCCGCGAATGGGACGACAGCATCTGGGCGCGCGGCGCGGCGGCCATGACCTTGCGCGAACTCTATGGCGCGCCGTGGGGCACGACCGGTCCCGCGCCGCTTCGCGCGTCGATCGAACTGAGGGACGAGGCATGAACCGGGTCAAAGTCGGGGTGATCGGCTGCGGCAACATCAGCGCGGCCTATCTAAAGGCCGCGAAGACCTTTCCGATCCTCGACGTCGTCGCGCTCTCCGACATGAACCTCGCCGCCGCCGAGGCGCGCGGTGCTGAATTCGGCGTCCCCGCGAGGCCAGTCGAGGCTCTCTTGGCCGACCCCGCGATCGAGGTGATCCTCAACCTCACCGTGCCCAAAGCGCATGTCGAGGTGGGCCTCAAGGCCATCGCCGCCGGCAAGCACGTCCATTCCGAGAAGCCGCTCGGCGTCACGCTCGCCGAGGCGCGCAAGCTCGTCGACGCGGCCAGCGCTAAGAGACTGCGGCTTGGATCGGCGCCCGACACTTTTCTCGGCGGTTCGCATCAGACGGCGCGGCAATGTGTCGACGACGGGCTAATCGGCCGGCCGGTCGGTGGGACAGCCTTCTTCATGTGTCCTGGCCACGAGCGTTGGCATCCCAATCCTGGCTTCTACTATCTCGCCGGCGGCGGCCCGATGCTCGATATGGGCCCCTATTACATCACCGACCTCGTCAACCTGCTCGGCCCCGTCGGCAGCGTCTCGGGCGTCGCGACGCGCACGCGCGACGAACGCCTTGTGACGAGCAAACCGCTGGAAGGAACGCGCGTTCCCGTCGAGGTCGCGACGCATGTGACGGGCTCGCTACTATTTGCGAGCGGCGCCGTGGTCTCGATGACGATGAGCTTTGACGTCCCACGGCACCGACATGCGCCGATCGAGCTTTACGGCGAGAAGGGCTCGCTGATCGTGCCGGACCCCAACCATTTCGGCGGCAAGGTTGAGGTCGCCACCGCTTCCGAGGACTGGCGTGAGATCCCGGTCGAGCACGCCTATGCCGACGGCAATTATCGCATCCTTGGCCTCGCGGACATGGCGCAGGCCATCCGCCAAGGCCGGCCGCACCGCGCGAGCGGCGAACTCGCCTTCCACGTGCTCGAGGTCATGGAGGCGTTTCAGACGTCCTCTGACCGGGGCGCCGCGGTCGCTATTGCATCGCGCCCCGAGCGCTCTGCGCCGATGCCAGCAAGGCTTAAGACCGGCGAACTGGATTGAAGAGAAGCGGCCGATGAACCCCGGGGGAGGTAAACGGCAGGCGGCTTGCCCGCGCCCAACCCTCTCGCTTGAGAGGGTAAAAGCATGTGGAGGAAAGAGATGCGTGAAGCGCTGATTGTGTGGGGCGGATGGAATGGCCATGAGCCGGAACAATGCGCCCGTATCCTTGCAAAGATCCTCGAGGGTCAAGACTTCAAGGTCTATGTCGAGAACACGACCGAAGCCTTCGCTGATCCTGGCATCGTCGACATGAGCCTGATCGTGCCGATCGTCACAATGTCGAAGATCGAGAAGGAGGAGGTCGAGAACCTCACCGCCGCCGTACGCGGCGGCGTGGGGCTCGCCGGCTATCATGGCGGCATGTGCGACGCCTTTCGAGAGAGCGTCGACTACCAGTTTATGTGTGGTGGCCAGTGGGTTGCGCATCCCGGCAACATCATCGATTACACCGTCGAAGTCTCAAAACCAGATGACCCGATCATGCGCGGGATCCCGGCGAGCTTCCCTTACAGATCCGAGCAATATTACATGCATGTGGATCCCTCGAATGACGTGCTCGCCACGACGACTTTCTCCGGCGAATACGCGCCGTGGATCAAAGGCGTCAAAATGCCCGTCGTGTGGAAGCGCAAGCATGGAGAAGGTCGCGTCTTCTACTCGTCGCTCGGCCATGTGTCGGCTGAGTTCAACGTCCCCGAAATGCGAACGATTGTCGAGCGAGGCATGCTATGGGCGGCGCGATGACCCGCGCTCGATTCTAACCGGCTTCGGGCTGATAAATCGGCATGACACACGGTCCGCATACGGACGAAACCGGGGAACTTTCTGAATGCTCACGAGCCCATATTTGACGGCGCAGAAGCCGGAGAAACCAAGCACGAAGAACTGCAGCCGGGCGGCGCTCAAGCCCTCCTGGCGCAGTACGGCTTCGTTGCCGCCGAGCGCGGAGGCGTGGTTGCCGAGCGCTGTGAAGCGCTGAATGAAAAAGCCGAGCGTGAGGAAAGCCGGCAGCAGCAGGTCGGACAGGGGGGACGCCGCCAAGCGCGCCGTTGCCGATGAATGCGAAGCGCACCGGGAAGCCGCCGATCGAGCTGCCGCCGTTCATGGTCAAGGCCAGACCCCTGGCTGATCTGACCCGCCATCAGCGTGGTGATAAAGGCCGGCACAGCCGTCGTCACGGTTGTGCTTCATCGGCCATGACAGCGAACCGAAACGCCAGGCTGTCCTGGCTCGGAGCTGTACTCTTCCCGCCGCCATTGCTGCTCAAGGAGAGCGTTTCGAGGTCGGCGCGCTCCAGCTCAGAAAGCGTCCTCTAACCGAGACCGACGCGAAGCATCTGGTAGGAATAGGGCGGCAGCCGGGCGCTCAGCCGCCCGTCTTTGACCTCCGCGCCGGACCCCTTTTTTGGCGCAACGGCGCGGGGCGCGCTCAAGGTATTGACGGCTTCGAGGTCGGCATTGGTCATCACCTGGTGATCCGCGATCGTGGCCTTGCCGAAATCCTTGCAGGTCGAGTTCGAGGTCGAGCAACTCGCCGGCATGCCGATTGACGGCGAAGAATGTCAGCGTCCGCCTTGTCTCGCCGTAAACGCCGGCGATATCGAGATAGGGAACGTTGTCGGCGACTTGAGAATCGTAACCCGGCGACTTGACGCTGAGCTGAAGCGCTTCACCGCGACCGTAAACGGAGGCGAAGAGATAAGGATAGTAGGTCGTCTGCCGCCACGCGGCGCCGCCGGGCTCGGTCATGATCGGCGCGATGACGTTCACCAGTTGCGCGATGCAGGCGATCTTCACCACGTCGGAGCGGCGGATGAAGGTGTTGAGGATGCAGCCGACCTGGAGCGCGTCCTCGAAATTGTAGATATCCTCAAGCAGGCGAGGCGCATGCGGCCAACCCTTGGCGCCGCCGAGGATCTCGCGATCCTGCAGGTTGGAATGATACCAAACGTTCCATTCGTCGAAGGAAATCGTCACTCGCTTTCGGCTGCGCTTGTTGGCGCGGACAAATTCGATCGTCGAAGCGATCGCGTCGATATACGCGTCGAGCTTGGCGTTGAGCGCGAGATATTCGGCGGCGTTTTTGCTGCGATTGGCGAAATACATGTGCAGCGAGATGTGATCGACCGCGTCGTAGGTGTGTTCGAGGACGATGCGCTCCCACTCGGGATAGGTCTTCATATCAGCGTTTGACGATCCGCAGACGATCAGCTCAAGCGAACGATCGAAGGCGCGCAGCGTCTTCGCCACCTCATTGGCGAGGCGGCCATATTCGTCGGCGGTCTTGTGGCCCACTTGCCACGGCCCATCCATCTCGTTGCCGAGACACCAGTGCTTGACGCCGAACGGCTCGGTGCGTCCATGCGACTTGCGCAGGTCGCCCCACGCGCTGCCTACTGGGCCGTTGACGTATTCAACGAAGTTGCGCGCATGATCGAGTCCGCGCGAACCGAGATTGATGGCCAGCATCATCTCAGTATTCGCCGACTGGCACCATTGGGCGAACTCATGCACGCCGACCTGGTTGGACTCGGACGTGTGCCACGCGAGGTCCAGTCGCGTCGGCCGCTGCTCGCGCGGGCCAACCCCGTCTTCCCAGTTGTAAGCCGAGACGAAGTTGCCGCCGGGGTAGCGAACGATCGGGACTTTGAGTTCGCGAACCAATTCGATGACGTCTTGGCGCATTCCGTTGGCATCGGCGCTCTTATGATCCGGCTCATAGATGCCGGTGTAGATCGCCCGCCCGAGGTGCTCGAGAAAGGCGCCATAGAGGCGGTCGTCGATTGTCGCGATCTTGTAGTCCCGATTGGCGATAACCGACGCGCGCATCGTCCCTCCCTCTCGATATCAAGAAGTTGGATATATTGGAGCGTTTTCCAGAGTGGCGTCAAGCTGTGCCCGGCGCGGGCCGGGGTACATCTTTCGCCAATGGAATCATAGTATAAGTCTCGGCCGGACGAAACCTATTTGGTCGTGTCTCATAAATTGCTTCATCTCGTCTGTATCAAATTTACTGATTGAAACTTCTTGGCGCCTCGCGCTTTCCTCGCTACCATTTCGGCAAGGCTTCCCGAAGGCGCGAGTTCTGACGAGCGCCGGCAACGCAGGGAAACCGCCGGACCATTTTTGGGAGGAAGTCGAGATGATCCGCAAAGTCTTTTTCGCGACCTTGGCGAGCATGGCGCTGACCGTCGGCGCGGCGCGCGCCGAAGACACCATCGTCTGGTGGGATTTTCTAAGCGGCGGCGACGGCGTCCGCATGAAGGCGATGCTCGAGGAGTTCAACAAGGAGCACGCCGGCAAGGTCAAGATCGACGCCACCACCTCGGAATGGGGCACGCCGTTCTACACCAAGGTGCAGACCGCGGCCGCGACAGGCCAGGGTCCCGACGTCATGACCTACCATGAATCGCGCATGCCGCTCGGCGTGTCGGAGGGCGTGGTCAGCCCGCTCACGCCCGAGGAATTGGCCGCCGCCGGCATCAAGCCGAGCGACTTCAGCCCCGCCAATTGGAAGGCGGCGCAAGGTCCGGACGGCAAGCAATATGGCGTGCCGCTCGATATCCACTCGATCATTCTCTATTACAACAAGGACCTCCTCAAGAAGGCGGGTCTCCTCGGCGATGATGGCAAGCCGAAGGGCCTCGACGGCGCGGCGAACTTCGACGCCGCCCTCGCCAAGCTCACGGCGAACGGCGTTGTGGGCTTATCGACGCCGACGGCGGACAACGCCACGATGTGGCGCATCTTCTACACGCTGCTCAGCCAGCAGGATGGCAAGTTCCTGAACGACGGCAAGTTCCTGGATGGCGACAACCTCGATAAGGCGACGACCGCGATCGCCGAAATGCAGAAGTGGGTGAAGAGCGGCGCCACGCCCGCGAAGACAGAGTACCCGGCCTCGATTGCGCTCTTCACGTCCGGCAAGGCCGCGATGCACATCAATGGCGTCTGGGAGGTGCCGACCATGGTTGACTTGGCCAAGAAGGGCCAACTGTTCGACTGGGGCGCGATCCAGATCCCGACTTTCTACGCCCATCCCGCGACCTGGGCGGACTCTCATTCTTTCGCCATCCCCAATCGTCAGGGCAACCCCGTCGATCCAGCGAAGCGGAAGCTCGTGCTCGACGCCATCCATTGGTTCAACCAGCATTCACTTGAATGGGCGGGCGGCGGCCATGTCCCCGCTTATCTACCTGTGCAGGAGAGCGCTGAGTTCAAGGCGCTGAAACCCAACTCCGACTACGTTTCGCTCGCCAAGACTGCGGTGTTTGACCCGGTGTCCGTGCTCGCCGGCGTCGCCTCGCCGGTCTATGACGCCGCCGGCAATTACTTGATGCCGGCGATGAACGGCGAGATGGCTCCCGCCGACGCCGCGAAACAAATGCGGGATGATCTCCAGGGCCAAGCGAAGTAGGCTCGACACTCTGAGCGCCACCGGTCGGAGCCAAATGCCGGCCGGCGGCGCTTCAAGCGCGGGGTGGAGACCTTCAGGCCGATGCTAAGGAGCAAACGCACCGAGATCCTTGCCGCGTCCATGTTGATGGCGCCGTTCGTTGTCACCTATGGCGTGCTGTTCATCTATCCGACGATCAAGATGGCGCAGCTCAGCCTGACCAACGCGCCGTTGATCGGGCCTGGAAAATGGGTTGGCTTCGATAATTATTTCCGCCTGGCGTCGGACCGTCTGTTTTCCGTCGCGATTTGGAACACGCTCTATTTTGTCATCCTCTCGGTCATCCCGAGCACTCTCCTCGGTCTCCTGGTCGCGCTCGGCGTGAACCGTCTCAAGGGTTGGCTGCAAAGCGTCGTGCTGGCCGCTTTCTTCCTACCCTACGTTCTGCCGGTGTCGGTGGTCTTCAGGATCTGGCAGTGGATGTGCGACAAGGATTTCGGCATCGCGCAGCACGCTGTCCAACTGTTCAACGACGGACAGCGCCTCTCGATCTTCCGGACGATCCCCCTGTTCATGCCGGCGGTCGCGGTCGTAACGATCTGGTGGCTCATCGGTTTCAACGTCCTTCTGTTCATCGCTGGCCTGCGCAATATTTCCAGCGAGATCTACGAGGCGGCGGAGCTCGACGGGGCTGGTCGGTGGACGCAATTCCGACGCATCACCTGGCCCCTGATCTGGCCGGTGACGGTCCTCGTGTTCACGATCCAGCTGATCCTGCAGCTCAAGATTTTCGATCAAGTCTATCTTTTCGCGCAAGGCGGCAGGATCGATACGACCATCGTGATGGTGCAATACATTCTCAAGCAAGCCTTTCAGATGAATAAGGGCGGACTCGCCGCAGCCGCGTCGATGGTCCTCTTTGTGCTCATCGCAGCGCTCTCCGTACTGCAGTTTCAGCTCTTGCGCGCGCGAGGCGACAGGTGAGCGCCTCGGCCGAGACCGGCGCTGACGTCTTCGCGCCGCCGCGCGGCCGCCGATTGGCCCGTCTTCGCCATCTCGATCTCGTCGGCCTCGTCATTACGGCGGCGACCGTCATCGGCGCGGCGTTATGGGCGTTCCCGCTTTACTGGGGCCTCGTGACGACCTTCAAGCCGGAGAACGAGGTCGTCCGTCCAGCCGTCGAGCTTTGGCCGGAGCACTTCACGTTCCAGAACTACGTTCACGTCCTGCTCGAGACGAAGATCGGCATTTGGTACGTCAATTCGCTCGTCACTTCGGCGGCGGTCACGGTTCTTGTCATCGTGACAGCGGCAGGGGCCGGCTATGCAATCTCGCAGTTGAGCTTTCCCGGCCGGCGCCTTTTCTGGTGGATGATTCTGGCGAGCTTCATGGTCCCGATCCCGGCTTTGACCGTCAACCACTTCATCCTGATCAATCAGCTCGGCCTCATCAACACGCTGCCCGGCGTCGTCCTGCCGCAGCTGATCGCGCCGGTCACGGTCATTATTTACAAGCAGTTTTTCGATTCGGTGCCGAAGGACTTTCGCGAGGCCGCGATGATCGACGGCGCGAGTGAATTCCAGCTTCTGTTCCGCATCTACTTGCCGATGAACTGGGGCGTCACCACCGCCTTGGCGATCATCACCTTCATCGCCGCCTGGAATCTTTTCTTGTGGCCCTTTGTCGCCGTGAATTCCGAGGACAAGATGAACATCACCGTCGGGATCACGCAGGTGCACGACGCCTTCGGCGTCCAGTACGCGCGCGACCTCGCGGTCGCCATGGTCGCCGCGCTGCCCGTCGCACTCGTCTACCTCATCTTTCAGCGCCGGGTGACGCAGGCCATCATGCTGTCGGCCGGGATCAAAGGGTGAGCGCCGGTAGCGCCGGTGGCGCAACGAGCGGGAGCGAGGCCGCCGCCGGCCCCCATGTCGAATTGAGGCGGGTGACGAAACGCTACGGCGCGGTCACCGCGATCTCTGATCTCAGCCTCACAGTCGACAAAGGCTCGTTCACGGCGCTGCTCGGCCCATCCGGCTGCGGAAAATCAACGCTACTCAGGATGATCGCCGGACTCGAGGCGATCACGGCCGGGCAGTGCTTCATCGACGACATCGACGTAACCGACACGCCACCGGCGAAGCGGCGCATCGCCATGGTGTTCCAGTCCTACGCCCTCTATCCGCATATGACGGTGAGGCAAAACATCGCCTTCTCGCTCTCCGTCGCCGGCCAGTCGAGAAAAGTGCAAGATGAACGGGTGCTCGAGGTCGCGCGCATCCTGCAGCTCGAACCCTATCTCAATCGTCGCCCGGCGGAGCTTTCGGGCGGCCAACGCCAGCGGGTTGCGATCGGCCGCGCGCTCGTGCGCAAGCCCGAGGTTTTCCTCTTCGACGAGCCGCTCTCCAACCTCGATGCGAAACTGCGCGTGCAGATGCGCCTTGAACTGGCGAAACTCCATGCCGAACTCGGCACGACGATGATCTATGTGACGCATGACCAAACGGAAGCAATGACTCTTGCCGACAGGATCGTCGTTCTCGACAGGGGAGCCGTTTCGCAAGTCGGCTCGCCGCTTGAGCTTTACAATACGCCCGCGAACAAGTTTGTGGCCGCGTTCATTGGCTCGCCGGGCATGAACTTCTTCAGCGTCGATATTGCCGCGCTCAACGGCCAAACGGCGAGCGTCGTGCTGCCGGGCGGGCGAACGGCCGAGGTCGGCATAAGCGCGAGCGCCGGCCCCGGCCCGGCCGAGCTCGGCGTGCGGCCCGAGCATCTCGCGATCATCGACCCCAACGATCCTCATGCCGCCTTCGCCGGCGCCATTGCCATCATCGAACATCTCGGCAATTCAACGATCCTCTATATCGATACGCCGGCTGGCCAACTGATCGTCGCGGGCGAAGGCAATCTCGCTGCGAAAACGGGTCAGGCTGTCGGGCTCAGGCTCAACGAGGGTCACGGACGCCTGTTCGGTGAAACGGGAGCGGCGCTCTGACTGACGAAATTGCGGCGGCGCGCGTCCGGCACTCACGACTCGGTCGTGAGTCTCAGCACGATGTCCTGATCGTAATTGCCGAACCCTCGCCCGAAGATGTTGACGCCGCCGGGATGGCGTGCGTCCGCCTTGACCTCAATCCTCACCCGAATCGAATGATGGGCGGAGAAGTCGAGATCTTTCGAACTCAGCGACGAGATTTTCACGCCGTCGACGAACGCGCCGTCAGGCGTCACTCTCCAGCTCTTCAGCATGCCGTACTGGCTGCCCTTCAGCTTCCACCAGTCGGGCGTATAAAGCCCCCGCTGATCGCCGAAATCGCCGGGGCTGGTCCAGACCCCGAGCTCCCGGCCGTTGACCGCCACGGTGATGTCGGACGGCCAGTCGGAGGCGGTCCCGGGAACCTCGGAGGAAAGCTCGAGCGACAACTCAAGCGCCGTGATGGCCTTGCCGACGTGCCGAGCGTTATTGGGAAATTGGTATTCGACGAAGCCGCGGGTGAACCACATCAGCCCCGCATTCATCCTGTCGGGATCGAGGAAGGTCCCGGGCACATCAAGCAGACCAATCACCCCTTTCGGCGAGCAGAGGCCGCAAGGCGCGCTCACTTCGCAGCTGGTGTAGAGCCCGATTGGCATCGCGACCTCGATGGCGTTGGCGTTGACGCCGCCGACATCGTCGCGGAGCATCACCAAGACCTCGTCGAAGGCGGAGAAGCAGAGCTTCTGATTGCCCTTCCGACCCTTATGGGTTTCCGTCCGAATAAGACCGGCGCTCTCGAGAATCTGCAGACTGGACGAGACGGTCGATTGAGGAAGATTGAGCGCCTTGGCAATATCGTTGACATTGAGGCCTGGCCGACGATGCAAGAGGCGCAAGATTCGCGCCCGCGCGGGCGAGGCCAACCCGCGCAGCACGTCCGGCCGCTCCGCGGGATCGATCACCAGGAAATTGCGCGACATTCTCCGGCCTGCTCGTACTTCTGGTTTTGGTATCAGCTTTTCGGATAGTTTGATAATTGCTGCCGGCGTCGCGTTTGTCCCTCAACCACACCGCGGAGCCTCAAATGGATGTTGACGTAGCGGGCCGTCGCCGGACGCTGACGCTCGATGGGCTCTGGGACTTTGAATTCGAAGGTCCGACGGCGCGGCTCGACGGCGAGGGCCATACGATCCGTGCGCCCGGGATCTGGCAGACCCAATTTCCGACGTTGCGCAACGCGCAGGGGATCGGACGCTATCGGCGTGGCGTGCAAATCCCGGCGGACTGGGCGGACAAGAGCATTCACCTCGTCATGGAAGGAATCTTCCACGAGTCGGTGATCCTGGTCGACGACGTGGCGGTTGCAGTGCACGGCGACGGCTGGACCCCGATCGAAATTGACCTGACGCGCACGCTTGCCGGCAAGACCTCGTTCGCGCTCGGCGTCGACGCGCGGGCGCCCGACGACCGCAACGGCGGGCGCTTCAGCCAATCGCTCGCGGCCAAGCAGGACTGGTACGGAGTGCAGGGCGGAATCTGGAAGTCGGCGCGGTTGGAGGCGCGTGACCCAATCCACATCGCCAAAGCCAACGTGCGAATGTCGTTCGACCTCCAGATGGGCGTTGTGGCGGTGAGCGGCGAGTTATCGCGCGCCGCCGCTGCGACGACACTGCAGGTCACGCTTTCGCGCGGCGGCGAATTCGCCGCGCGCACGGTCTACCACTTTCGATTGGGCCGCTTTGACGCGGTGCTCGCCCTTCCCGGGGCAGAGCCCTGGTCGCCCGAAGCGCCGATCCTTTACGATCTCGTCATCGAACTGATCGTCGGCGACGCGACCGTCGACGCGATCGAGAGGATCGTGGGGTTCCGCCAATTCGAGGCGAAGGACGGGCGCCTCCTGCTCAACGGGGAACCTTTCTATATGATCGGAGCTCTCGATCAGGACTGGTATCCCAAGGAAGAATGTCGCCCGCCGAGCGCCGACTTTCTCGAGCAACGTTTTGCCAACGCCAAGGCGATGGGCCTCAACACGCTGCGCTGCCACGTCAAGATTCCCGACCCGCTCTATTTCGACCTCGCCGACCGACTCGGTCTCATTGTCTGGCTCGATATGCCCTACATGGAATTCCTCGCGCCGGCGACGCGCGAGGACTTGCGTCGCGTGTTCCAAACGACGGTTGCAACGCAGGGGCATCATCCCTCGATCGCAATCTGGACCCTATTCAACGAGGGCTGGGGTATCGATCTCGACGACAATCCGGACGACCGGCGCTGGCTGATCGAGACCTTCGACTGGGCGAAGCCACTCGTCCCCGAGTGCCTCCTTGTCGACAACTCCCCCTGCTTTCCGCGCAACTACCACCTCAAGACCGACATCGAGGATTTCCATTGGTATAATGGCTTCCCGCATCAGAATGATGCTTTCGCAGCCACGACGCGCACCTTCGCAGGCCGCGCGCCCTGGACCTTCTCCCCGCACGGCGACGCGGAGCGGCGCGGCGACGAGCCGCTGATCTGCTCGGAGTTCGGCGTGTGGGGACTGCCTCATCCGCGCGAGATCCTGGGGCCGGACGGAAGCGAGCCGTGGTGGTTCGAGAGCGGGCACGACTGGAACCTCGGCGCCGCCTATCCGCATGGGCTCGACACGCGCTTTCGCGACGCGCAACTTGCGCCAGTCTTCGGCGACCTCGGCGGCTTTGTGAGCGCGGCGCAGGAGCTTCAGTATCGCGCGCTCAAGCGCCAGATCGAGACGCTGCGCTGGGAACGGCAAGTCTCAGGCTATGTCATCACCGAACTCAACGACGTGCAGTGGGAATCGAACGGCCTCATGGACGTTCAGAACCATCCGCGCGCGTTCGCCGAGCGGCTGGCGAATCTTCAACAACCGTGGCTGATCCTCGCGCAGACGCCGCGCACGGCCATTCGCGCCGGCGAGCGCTTTGAGGTTTCCGTGCGGCTCGCCGGCGCCGCCGCAACGCCGGACGGGGCACAACTTAAGTGGCGCTTCGGCGACCAAAGCGGCGAGGCCGCGCTTGGGCGCGAGCCGATGATCCTCGCGCTCTCCGCTGGCGCCGCCGAGGCGATTGCGATCGTTCCGCTGGAGCTCGAGGCGCGCGAACGCAAGGGGCGCGTCGTCCTGTCGTGCAACGCGCTTGAACTGTGCGTCGTCCCGCCGCTCCGTGGCGCGGCGCCTGCGCTGTTCCCGGTCGATGGCGCGGCTTCAAGCGCACTCGCCGCGATCGGCTGGCCGGACCGCGCCGCGACCGCGGAAGACGCCGAGGTCCTCATCGCGACTCGCCTCACGACACCGGTCCGCCAAGCGCTCATCGCCGGCCGCAAGGTTCTGCTCGTCGCCAATACTTCTGACGCGTTGATCGACCCGGAACGGAAGTTGCCTCTCAGCGATCGGCACAATTTCCCCTCGATGCTGTTGCGCGAGCGCGCCGGCACGCCTTGGGACGGACAATGGATGGGCGCCTTCACGTGGCGGCGCATGGAGGGCCCATGGTCGAGCCTGCCCGGCGGCCCCATGCTCGACGAACATTGGAGCGGGCTATTGCCCAATCATGTGCTGACCGGTTTCCCCTCGACCGCGTTCGGCGGATTGATTGACGCCGGCGTCGCGGTCGGGTGGCTGCATCACGCTGCCGCGTTCGTGAAGCGCAGCTTTCTCGGCAAGGGTTGGCTCACCGTGTCAACCTTCGATCTCACCTCAACTCAGGCGCACCAAAATCCGCTGGCGCCGCATCTCATGAAGGCGCTGGCGGAGAGCTAAGGCGCGATGATGCTGAAAGCGAGCGCGAAGAGGCTCGTTCCGGGCAAGGAACCCGGCGGGCTCTATTCTACTGATTCGCCCGCGGCTCGCGACGCCCCACTGGTCGCCCTGCCCTATCATCTGTGGGCTAACCGCGCTCCCGGTTCGATGCAGGTATGGGTGGCCGAGCTTGAGGGCTAAGTTCGCCGGGCTGGACGATAAGCGTATAAAGGGCCTCGGCGAGCTTGGCGCCGCCGTCGGCAGACAAAATGGGGAAACGACAATGCGCAACGCAATCTTCGCCTCGATCGGCGTCATCCTGGTTCTCGGGCTTGCGCCTCCGCAAGCCTCAGCTCAGAGCAATCCGCCGCCGGGCGCTGCGGCGGCCGCCGCCATCCCAAGGACCGGGGCGGGCGCCGGTTCGAGCGCGGCCCGGACGCGGCACAGAAACACCCTGAACCGGCAAAGAGCGCGGGCAACCTCAGAACACGCGCGCCACGTCCGCACGAGCACTCACAATTAATAGGGTCGCCTAGCGTCGAACCCAGCTTTGCGCCGGAGCCGGAACGGCGGCGCCATGGCGTTCCGCCGGCCAGGACCCGATGTGCGCTTGAGGAACTGGGTTGTCGACCAGACGGATGACCGTCTTGGCGACCCTCGGCTCATCGAAGAATTCGATCACCAAGGGGACATCCTCGGAAAGGCGCATACCTCGTGGCGCGGAGTCGGATGGAATAGCCAAATCCTATCGGTCTGCCTGGGACAGGCGCGCCTGCGGGTCCACGCTGGGATTGCGCGGCCTATCGTCGGCCGCGCCCAAGCGCCCCTTACGGGTCGACGCCCAAGACGCCAAATTCCACCTGGGTCTTGACATAGAAGAGATGGACGTTTTCGGCCCTGAGCCGCTCGAACAATCTGATCGAACTCTTCGGAAGTCACGGCGACAAGCACCTCGACGGGCTGATCGGAAAGCTCAAAAAAATGCGCCGAGTGCATGCGACCGCCGCGGCTAAAACTTTCGCCGCCCGAATGGAAGCTGGCGCCGCGAAGGCCCAATTCGTTGACAAGCCCGAGAAGCCATTCACCCATCTGCTTGCCTTTGTGACGGCGGTCTTGGTGCGTGAAAAAAGTGATCTGATAACCATTCATGTCGCCCTCCTCACAGCGATTTCAGCGCTCGACACGACGCGAGCCCGGCTATGGTCATAGTCAGCGATCCGATGACATGAACTGCGATCGTCCCCAACGCCCAAGTCAGCCGGCCCTCCTGCAGCGACGTAACGACTTCAGCCGAAAAGGTGGAGAACGTCGTCAAGCCGCCGCAAAAGCCGGTGATGATGAAAAGCCGCCATTCGGGCGCCAGGTTGGGCGCTTGCGAGAGGTAAGCAATCGCCACGCCGATAATATAACCGCCTATGAGATTGGCGGCCAATGTTCCTGGGGGCAGACCAGGCAAGAGACTGTTGAGGCGCACGGCAAGCTGCCAACGTAGAAGCGCGCCGCAGGCAGCGCCAATGGAAATCGCGAACACAGGGCTCCACGCCATTTCGACCCGCTCTTTCGTATGCCATGGGCGCGCCACCTACCCACGGATTCAGTTATTGATGAGGCTCTTCAAAGCGAGGTGGCCGCATTGAATGGCATAGTCCGGATTCGCTCAAGGCGAATCCAGGCGCAAGAGGTCACGATTAGCGCAGGCCCGGGAAGATGCGCGGCCGGACTGGAGCGACGCATTGGCAGTGCACCGCGAGCGGCGATATCGGATGGGGGGGCCGGTTCCGCGTGATCGCCCGCCGCGCGCGCACGAGTCGCAATCACATTCGCTCGCAGGAGCCTTCGCCTCCAGCACTTCGGGCTCGCCTTCGATCAGCGCCACCGAGACAGCGACGCGAATCGAAATGAGCGACGCCAGCAGCGCCAGTCCCAGCCACAAGGCGGATTGAAGCCATACGCTCGCCAAGATCCCTCTCCCGCTGTCGCGGCGGGGATCGATCGGCAAGAGTTCGACCGCCCACCGCGCAGATTGCGCACGGTAGGGGTCATCAGCCGTCGGGCTATGGATGCTTTCGGGCGTTTGAAGGGGAACCCCATCCCCTTACGCCTAAACTGGGCTCGCCCTCGTGTCTTGTCAAGCGGCGCCTCGCGCTTTCGGCGTCGCTTCATGCTAGAGGAACCTCCGCAACAGGGAGCCATCATGATCTGGGGAACGTTCGCGTTGGCCTTCGCGGCCGCCTTCACCGGCGCCTCGTTCTACGTCAACTGGGTCGAGCAACCCGCGCGCCTCAAACTCGAGGATCAGGCGTTGCTCAGCGAATGGGGCCCGAGCGACAGCCGCGGCGTCTCGCTTCTCATCGCGCTCGCGCTCGTGGCGGCGATTGCCGGCTTCATCGCCTATTTCGAATCCCAGGATGTGCGTTGGGCATTTGGCGCGCTCGTCATCATTGCAAGCTGGCTCTACGCCTTTTTCGTCATGTCGCCGCTCGACAACCAGATCCGTTCGCTTCGAGGCGGCGAGGTCGCGGCTGCGCGCGCCCTCGTTCGCCAGTGGGGCGTTGTCGAATCGGGGCTGACGGCGATCGGGGCGGTGGCGGTACTCGTGTTTCTGTGGGCCTGAGCGGGGTTCGCGACATCGCCGACGCCCTGCGCTTTTTCACCCGCCTGCGCGTGGGCGGGCCTGGGGCGACCGCGACGCTCGACATTGGCCGCATCGCCTGGGCGGCGCCGGTCGCCGGCGTCGCGGTCGGACTCATCGGCGCGCTGGTCCTTGGGCTCACCGCGGCTCTTGGCCTGCCCCCGCTCCTTCGCGCGGGATTCGCAACGGCGGCGCTCGTCGCCGTGACCGGGGCGCTGCACGAGGATGGGCTCGCCGACGTCGCCGACGGCTTCGGCGGCGGCGCGACGCGCGCCAGGAAGCTCGAGATCATGCGCGACAGCCGCATCGGCGCCTATGGCGCGCTCGCGCTCGCGCTCGCGCTCATGCTGCGCATTGGCGCGCTGGCCGCGGCGCTCGACGGCGGGTTCTGGAGCGCAACGCTTAGCCTGATGCTGGTCGCGGCGCTCTCCCGTGCCGCGGCGCTGACGCCGCTCGCGCTTCTGCCGCCGGCGCGCGCGGATGGCGCAGGCGCCGCGGCCGGCCTGCTCAACTCGAACGCGCTCGCCGCCGCCTGGGGCTCGGCGCTGGTCATTGCGGTCGCGCTCGGCCTCGTCGCGCTGGGCCTGGCCCACGCGCTCCTCGCCGCGCTCGTGAGCGGCGCGGGCGCTTTGGCCATGGTGGCGATGGCGCGCCGCGCGATCGGCGGACAGACCGGCGATGTCGCGGGCGCTGCGCAACAGTGCGGCGAGATCGCCGCCTGGTGCGGACTTCTCATCGGGCATACGTCCGCCTAAGTAGGGGCCGTGCCTACCGTCTCGACGCCCTGTATCAACGTCTGCATTCTCGATCCGCTGTCGGCTTTGTGCATCGGCTGCGGTCGCACGGCCGCGGAGATCACCGCCTGGGCGACGATGAGCGAGACCGAGCGGCTCGCCGTCATGGCCGGACTCGGGCGGCGCCTCACTGAGACGCGATCCCGCGCGGCGCGCAGCGGCCGGGTCGGAACCGGCGGCGGGCGGGGGAGATGATGCGCCTCATCTTGCCCATTGCGGTTCTCGCGGTCGCGTGGGCGACGCTGCTCCTCACGCCGCATGAGACGATGCTGTTTGGGCTGAACCACCAGCAGTTCGCGAGCGCCGCGATCGGCGCGTCGCTTCTGCTTTGGCTCGTGCTCAGCGGCTTGCGTTCAGCACGGCCCAGCGACATTACGCGGCTTGCCACGGCGGCCATGACTTGGGCGCTCCTCCTGATCGCCATGACTGGCGTGTACGCCTATCGTTTCGAGGCTTCCGCCATCGTCGGACGCATAACGGGCGAACTCCTTCCGTCGGAACCGCAGGTGGAACGAGGCGGGGAAGTCGTCATCAATCGGCGCCTCAGCGGCGAATTCGCGATTGCCGGGCGGGTCAACAATGCGCGCGTGACCTTCCTGTTCGATACCGGCGCTTCCGCGGTGGTGCTGACCGCCGAGGATGCGCGGCGGGCGGGTGTCGAGACGAGCCGCCTCATCTTCGACATTCCCGTCGCCACCGCCAATGGAGGGGCAATGGCGGCGGAAGTGCGGCTCGACCAGATCGCGGTCGGGCCGATTGTCATGCGCAACGTCCAGGCCATGGTCGCGCGCCGCGGCGCGTTGGACGAGAGCCTGCTTGGCATGAGCTTTCTCGAGCGGCTCAAGAGCTACACGGTCGAGCGCGATCGACTCGTCATGGTCGCCAAGTAATACCAAGAACTCGATGATCGGAACCGATCATCGCCCTATGGCCGAAGCGCGAATGCGCGCCCGCGCCGTTGCGCGGGTTTGAGCGCGATGAGTCGCGCTCAAATAGAATTGGTATAAGCGCGCCTATTCCGCTGCCCAGAGCCCGTCGAGAGAGGAGCGTCCTGTGACGTGCTCGCGGCTTCGCCCCACGTGAGAAACGGCCATGCGCAACACCTCGAGTCCCGCGCCACGCTTCACGGCTTCGGTCGCGAGAACTTGCCGGAAAGCCCGCGCGCCGGGCCGGCCGCTAAACAGGCCGTGGAGGTGGCGGGTGTAATCGTGCAGGCGCTCGCCGCGCTGAAGCCCGTGCGCGATCACCGGCATAAAGGTTTCGATCGCCTCGAATCCGTCAGCGACCGGCGCCGGCTCGCCGAACAGCTCCGGGTCGACGCCGATGAGCAATTCGGGATTCTGATAGGCCGCGCGCCCGAGCATGATTCCATCGAGCTCATACAGATGCGGGCGCGCCGACTCGAGGTCCGCGAGGCCGCCGTTAAGGATGATCGGCCAGTCGACATGCGCACGCTTCAACGCATGGACGAGCTCGTAGTCGAGCGGCGGGATCGACCGATTGTCCTTGGGGCTCAGGCCCTCGAGCCAGGCTTTGCGCGCGTGGACGACAAGCGCCGCAGCGCCCGCCGCCTTCACCGCTTCCGCAAAGGCGAACAGGGCCTCCCGCGGCTCCTGCTCGTCGACGCCGATGCGGCACTTGACCGTAACCGGAATGTCGACTGCCGCGACCATCGCCGTGACGCATTCGGCGACGAGGCTGGGCTCGCGCATGAGGCAGGCGCCGAAGCGGCCGCTCTGCACCCGATCGGACGGGCAACCGCAATTGAGATTGATCTCGTCATAGCCGAAGTCGGCGCCGATGCGCGCCGCTTCCGCAAGCCGGCTCGGCTCCGCTCCGCCGAGCTGGAGCGCCACGGCATGCTCGCTCGGGTCGAAGCCGATCAACCGCTCGCGCGGGCCGAATACGACCGCGTCCGCGGTCACCATCTCGGTATAGAGCCGGGCCCGGCGCGTGAGGATGCGATGGAACGCCCGGCAGCGCCGGTCGGTCCAGTCCATCATCGGCGCAACGGCAAATCCTCTTCTTAACTCTTTCATTTAATTATGTTATTTGTTTTCGAGTCTGTCCAATGCAGCCTTGAAGCGACTGCGTTCTTCACCTCGCCGCGCCTTTGCGAAACCCACCATTCGCGCGCTGAAGAGCGAAGACGGATCGCACGTCGTGCTGCTATCAGGTTTCGGACTGCGCATATAGTGCACACAGAGCCTTGGGCGCTCGCGACGGCCAACTGCGGCGCCAGGATCGCCGACCCTCGCCGCTGCCGGGCAATTGCTGTCGCTTGATTCGCTTCACAGAGCGCCCGGTGGAAGCCCGGGCAATATGGCCTGGGCGCGAAGTGCGCCATGTCACGTAACTTTAGGGGAGCAGCTGTCGGTCGACTGCCTCGAAATCGGCCCTCTTCGCCTCCAAGCGCTCGCGGGACGGTCCACGCGATGCTGCCGGCGGACGGCGCGGCGCCGGCGCTGCTCAGCGCCGAAACGACCGAAGCGATGGCGAGAATTCCAGGTTCTAGGGCAGGCTGCGTATTGATGGAATCGTCATCGCGAGGAGCAAGGCGACGCGGCGATCCAGGAGTCGCAGAGGCGCCCTTCGTTCCCTGGATTGCCTCGCCATAGCCCGTCCAGAAGGACGGGCGTCTTTCGACGCCCTAGGGCTCGCAATGACGATCGCGGTTCGAGCCAAATGCAGTTTGTTCTATGCGGCGGCGAGCGTATTGCCCCCGAAATCGGCGTCAGCGCGGCGTACCGCGAAGCAGGCGCAGACCAGTGGGCCCGCCGACGCGCTTTCGTCGAGCGGCCGGCCGGCGACGGCGAAGCGCCGCTCGTCGCCGGCGATCTGATCGCGAGCAAGCAGGGTGATCGCCGCATCGAGCGCGGCGCGATCGAGTTTCGGCGCGACGTGCAGAAGCGCTTCGAGCCGCCCGTCGGCGAAACGCGCTGAATGGAAGCGCTCGGCGCTCTCGTCGACACGCTGGATCGGCGTCGCGGCGCGCCCAAGCCAGTTCGAGAGGAAGGCCTGCAGCGCCGCCGGGCGCTCGGCCGAAGCGAAGGTCAGCGCCTCGCCGCCAGGAACCGTGATTCGTGCGTGGGCCAGCCAGTCGAGCAACGCGACGCGGCGGCACGAAACGAGAAAGCCTTCCGACGCGACCGGACTCGGCGCGATCGTCGCCGGCGTCACTCTCGAATTCTGGTTGACCGGAATGCCGGTCGACGACGGCGTGGGTCAGCGCGCCGACACGCGCGCGGCCATGTCGTCCGCACGCCATGGATGGTCGGATGGAGGAGCCGCGACTCGATCCCCAGCGTCTCGCCGAGCGCGGCGCCCTTGACGCATAGTCGGCCGGCGTTCGCGGGGTGGTTCGCATCGCCGGCAATCGCCGCGCCGCCCTCCCTATCGGGCGTCACGACGATTCCGCAGCCGACCCCGCAATAGGGGCAAGTCGTCGCAACTGCCGGCGCTGAGGCGCGCGCATTCATCAATAGACGTCCGCCTGATAGCGTCCGGCCTTCTTCAGCCCGGCGACGAAGCTGACGGCGCCCTCGGCCGAGCGCGCGCCGCACGAGGCGGCGATGTCGACCAGCGCCCGCTCGACGTCCTTCGCCATGCGCTTGGCGTCGCCGCAGACATAGACATGCGCGCCCTCCGCGAGCCAACGCCATAACTCCGGCCCGAGCTCGCGCATGCGATCCTGGACGTAGAACTTCTGGTCGCCGTCGCGCGACCAGGCGAGCGATAGGCGGGCGAGACAGCCTGCCTTGCGCATCGCCACGAATTCGTCCTCGTAAAAGAAATCGCGCTCGCGATGCTGGTGCCCGAAGAACAGCCAGTTCGGCCCGCGCGCGCCGAGCGCCTGTCGCTCCTGGAGAAAGGCGCGAAACGGCGCGACGCCGGCGCCAGGACCGATCATCACGATCGGCGTCTCGGGATTGTCCGGCAACCGGAAGCCGTGCGCCTCTTGCACGTAGGCTTTGACAAGTTCGCCTGGCGCAATCCGCTCGCCGAGGAAGGTCGAAGCGACGCCGAGCCGGTCGCGTGGGCCAATAGGGTAGCGAACGGCGTCGACGGTCAGCGTCACCCGGCCAGGATTGGCCTTCGGCGACGACGAGATCGAATAGAGGCGCGGCGCCAACGGATCGAGCGCCTCGAGGAACGCCTCCGGATCGGGCCGCGCGCCCTCGAACTTGCGCAGAGCGGCGAGCACATCGAGCGCCGCCGCGTCGCCGTCCGGGTCGTCACCGCTGGCGAGCGCGCGCGCCTTGGCGCGCCGGTCGCCGCCGAGCACGTAGGACATGAGCTGGAAGAGATTGTCGGGCGCGGCGCCCAGCGAGACGTCGTCGATCAGCGCTTCGCGCAGACGTCTTGCCGCCGACCTCGCGACGCGGATTGGCGCCGAGCACGGCGATCACCTGGTCGACCAGCGGCGGGTGATTCCTGGGAAACAAGCCAAAGCTGTCGCCGACGACATAGTCGAGGCCGCCGGGGGCGAGATCGAGTTCGATGTGCCACGTCGTCTTTTCTGAGCCAGGGCCGTTGAGCCGGCGGCGCGACAGAAACCTCGCCTCGCCTGGATGGTCGCGCGTGGAACCCGCCTTGGCTTCGCGCGGCGCTTCGCCGGCGTGCTCGCCCACGATGGCCGGCGCGGCGACCATCGGCCCGATCTCCGCGGCGAGTTGCTTGAGCATGCGCGCGGTTTCCTTGCCGCCCGGCGCGCAAAGCGTCAGCCGCTCCTCCTTCCCGAGGAACAGCGCATTGGCGTAGTCGGCGCAATTGTAGCCGCACTGGCCGCAGTCCTGCTGCGCCATCGCCGCCATCAAGCGCAACGCCGGCGGCTTGCCCTCGGCCATCGTCAGGCGCTCGCCGATCGGCAGCGACGGGTCGTGCCACGGTGCGGAATCGTTGTCGGCGAGTTCGACGGCCGGCGCACGCGCCGGCGCCAGCGCGCGCATTATCCGCCGCCGAGAGCGGCGCCGGCGCGCCGTCGGCCGAAAGGATCGCGGCGAAGAAGCCGTTGAGCCACGCCTGCTGCTCCGGCGAGAACGGCGCGCTCGGCGGGATGAGCATGCGCGGCGGCGGCGCCTGGGCGGTCATTGCGCTTCCGCGAGAGCTTTGAGGGCGTCGGGCTCGTGTCGGCCGGCGAAGGCTTGGAAGCTCTCCTTTGGTCCGGAGCGTTGGGCGAGATAGGCGCGCAGCAGGCCTTCGACCTTGGCCCCGCATTCGGCAAACGGAATCTCGCGCCACAGCTCGCGGCCGATGCGCGCGTTTTCGGCATAGCCGCCGCCGACGACGATCGTGTAGCCTTCGATCGCCTCTTCGTCCTCGCCGTGGCTGACCTTGACGGCGAGCATGCCGATGTCGCCGATATAGTGCTGCGCGCAGGAATGGTGACAGCCGGTCAGATGGATGTTGACCGGCGCGTCGAGCGACAGACGCCGCTCCAGGTCAGCGGCGAGATCGAGCGCATGCTCCTTGGTGTGGGCGGCGGCGAATTTGCATCCGGTCGCGCCGGTGCAGGCGATGAGACCGGCCCTGAGCGGGTTGGCGCGCCAGTCGAGACCGAGCCGTCTCGATCGCCGTCTTCGCCGCCTCGAGATCGCCGTCGGCGACGCCGGAGACGACGAGGTTCTGCCATACCGTCAGGCGCAGATCGCCATCGCCGAAGTCGTGCGCGATCGCGGCGACGCCGCGCATCTGGTCGACGCTTATCCTGCCGACTGGCAACGCGACGCCGATCCAGTTCAGCCCCGCCTGCGCCTGGCGGTGGACGCCGATATGGGCCATGCGGTCGACCGGCGGACGCGGCGCGATCGCCGTCGCCGGGACGCGCGTCAGCGGCCGGCCGAGCTTCGTTTCGACCGCCGCGAGGAACTTCTCCATCCCCCAGCCGTCGAGCAGGTATTTGAGCCGCGCCTTGGCGCGGTCGGTGCGGTCGCCCCCGTCGACGAAGACCCGCACGATCGCGTCGGCGATCGTCGCGCACTCCTCCGGCCGGCAGACGACGCCAACGTCGCGGGCGAGATCGCGGTGACCGGTAATGCCGCCGATGACCACGCGGAACCACACGCCAGGTTCGACGCCGGCCCCTTCGCCGACGCGCACCGCCTGGAAGCCGATGTCGTTCGTCTCCTCCAGCGTCGCAATACGGCCGCCGCCGTCGAACGCGACGTTGAACTTGCGCGGCAAGCCGGTCAGCGAACGGTCGTTGAGGACGTGAAAGTGCCACTCGCGCGCCAGCGGCCGCGTGTCGAAGAGCTCCTGCGGATCGATCCCCGCCGTCGCGCCGCCGGTGACGTTGCGAATGTTGTCCGCGCCCGAGCCGCGCGAGCAGAGGCCGAGGTCCTGCACCGCCTCGACGATCGCCGTCGCGTTCGTCGGCGCGATCTCGCGGATCTGGATATTGGCGCGCGTCGTCACATGGGCGTAGCCGCCGCCATAGCGTTCGGCGAGGCCGGCGAGGCCCGCGAACTGGGGATGAGTGAGGATTCCGTTGGGGATGCGCAGCCGCAGCATGTAGCTCGACTGCGCCGGCGCGACGTAGAACAGACCGAAATAGCGCCAGCGGAAATTGTCGTCGGGTTTGGGAAAGGCGCCCGCCTTCGCCTGCGCCTTGAGCCGCGCGTAGGCGTCGAACGGGTGCTCGGCGCGCTTCCACTTCTCCTGGTCGGCGAGCTTCTTGCCGGCGGCGGTCAGCCCGTCCTGGGCGGCGAGATGGACCGCATCGGGCCCTATCGGCTGCGGCGGGGCGGCGGGCCGGGCGGTCGGCCGCGCGCCGCGCGTCGCCTCGGCGCCGGCGACGAAGCCTTCGAGATAGCGCTTCTGGTCCGGGGTGAACTCGCCGCTCATCACGCCGCCTCCCTTTCGTCCGGAGCGGCGCCGCGGCGGCAGAAGACGGGGCCGAAGATCAGATCGTCGCGGAACGCGGCGAAGCCGAAGCTGACCGCGACCAGCGCGGCGGCGGCGAGCCCATAAAGCGCGCTCAGCCCTCAAGCGGGCTGCCTTCTCGCTCAGCCGGACGATGTCGTCGTAGCCGGCCTCGCGCAGTCCGCTCTCGATAATCGCGCTGCGCCCCGCATTTTCGTCGACGATTACGATTTGCATCGACCGTTCCGACCGCCACCGCGCTTGCCTGCCGCCGCGATGGGCGTCGGACCCAAACAGCAAGCCCCATGCCATCGCACCGGCGCGGCACGGAACCAGGCGGCCGAACCTCGGGAATCGACCACAATTGCGCCGGAGCAATGCGACGATGAAGACGCCTCTGGATGTCCTTCGGGTCTTGTGCGCTCGCTACGCGGCGGCGCCCCGCAGCGGGCGTTCCGGCAGAAAAAGCACCGTCAGAAAGGCGAGCCCGGCGATCACGGCCCCAACGGTGAAGGCGCCGGACAGCCCGGCGCGATAGGCGTCCAGCACCAAAGCGCGTTCCGCAGCGGGGAGCCCGGCAATCTGCAGCACTCCCGCTGAAAGACGCCCGACGTCGCCGGTGAGCTCGCGCAGATAGGCCGCGAGCACGGCGCCCGCCAACGCGGCGCCCAAGGCGCTGCCAAGCGAGCGAAAGAACGCCGCCGCCGCCGTGGCCGCGCCGAGGTCCTGACGTGGGACGGCGTTTTGAATGGCCGTGGTGAGGTTCGGCATCACGAGGCCGATTCCGAGCCCCATCACCACCAGCACCGCTTCGACCGCGAACGGGTGGATTCCATGCCGCACGCCCCATGCGAGCGCAGCGTAGGAGAGTGTAGCCGCCAGCAACCCGAACACGGGAAAGATCTTGTAGCGTCCGGTCCTGGAGACAAGGCGCCCGCCGACGACAGAGGCGACGATGACGCCGCCCATCATCGGGGCAAGCATCAGGCCCGCCTGGGTAGGGCTCGCGTCCATGAGCAGCTGAAACATCAGAGGCAGGAAGACGATGGCTGCGAACAGCGCCATCGTGGCCAGCGCGATCACGGCTGCGCCCACCACGAAGACAGAATTGCCGAACAATTCAGGAGGCAGGACCGGCTGGGCGGCCCGCGGCTCCACGAACCCCAGAGCCAGGAATGACCCGATGGCGGCGAAGGCCAGTCCCAGCACGGGCGCCGAAGCCCAGGCATAGGCGCTGCCGCCCCAGCTGAGCAGCAAGAGAAGGCTGCAGGTCCCCGCGGTCAACAGGATCGCGCCGAGGAGATCCAGCCGAGCCTGGACGCTGGGCGACCTCGGCCTAAGCCCAATGGCGATGAACGCCAGCGCCGCGCCTCCCACCGGCAGATTGACGTAGAAAATCCAGCGCCACGAGGCGTATTCGGTGATGATTCCGCCCAGCAGCGGCCCGGCCACCGAGCATGCCGCGAAGACAGCGGCGAACATCCCCTGGTAGCGCCCACGCTCGCGCGGCGAAACCAGGTCCCCGATCACCGTTTGCGCCAGCACGATCAGGCCGCCGGCGCCAAGGCCCTGCACCGTCCGGAACGCGATCAATTGGCCCATGCTTGCGGCAAAGCCGCACAAAGCGGATCCGGCGAGAAAGATCGAGATCGAGGCGATGAAGGCGGGCTTGCGGCCATAGAGGTCGCTGAGCTTGCCATAGAGCGGCGCCGACACCGTGCTGGCGACGATGAAGCTCGTGACCACCCACGAAAGATGCTGCAGGCTGCCGAACTCGCCGGTAATGCGCGGCAGAGCGGTCGCCACGATGTTCTGATCGAGCGCGGCGAGCGTGAGCGCCAACATGAGACCGCCGAGCGCCAGTCGCAGCTCGCGGGCCGACGTCTCCACATGGATTGCGCCCATGGTCGAAATGGTCGCCGTCCGGGCGCCGCCCGTCGTCGCGCTGGACTCTGTGTTCGCCATTTTTATGAACGGTGTACCCTTGGCGCGCAACGACATGAACACACACGCCAGGAGAACGGCGGCGCGCCAGCCGTTGACGAAACGACCGCTTTGCAACCCCGGGGCGTCGTTGTATGCGAGAGAAGTCTCGCATATGTTAGTAGAGAATGTTCTCGCCTATGTCAATGCCAACCTCCGCCGACGCGCGCGCCCCCCAACGCCAGCGCGGCCGGCTGCGGGTGGCCGCCATCCTGGAGGCCGGGGCCGCGGCGTTCCGGGAAAAAGGCTATGAGGCGGTGACGATGACGGAGATCGCCGCCCGTTCGGGCACGACTTTCGGCTCGCTCTATCGGTTTTTTCCTTCGAAAGAGGCCCTGGCGAACGCGCTGCTCGCTCAATATGCCGAGCGGGCCTTGGATCGGCTCGCGGAATTGGCCGAATTGGCGCCGACCATGACGCCGGCGGCGCTGGCCGATGCTCTGGTCGATTTCATGATGAAATTACAGGCCGAGCGCAGCTTCGCCGCGGCTTTGATGGAGGCCGGGGCGGGCGATGGCGAGAAGCGCGAGGCTTTCCGCGCGGCGTTTCGCGCGAGCATAAACATGATCCTGCTCCGCGCATTCCCCGAAAGCGGTCAACCCAAGGCGCAGGCAATGACGGCGGTCGTCCTGCACATTCTGAAAGGACTGGCTACGGCCAGGCCAGAGAAACCAACCGAAGCGCGCCTGCTACGGGCCGAATTCGGGGATTTGCTTTGCCTCTATCTTGGTTCGCGCGGGCCGAATACGCCCGGCGTATGAAGGAAGGAACGAGGAACCGCCATTCCGCCATGGGACCGTCAAGATGGCGCCCTTTCGTCTGGCTTGGTTGAAAGGGACGCCATCGTCATCAGGCGCGGAGTTGAGTGATGGTGCGCCGGTCATTGCGCCATTTGGGTCCGTTCTGGCAGGCCTGTTCTATGGTCTTGGCGGCCTTCGTCGCTCTGGCTTTCCTGCAAGCGCCGGCGCGCGGAGACGACCTCGTGAAACATCCGGCTTTCTATCGGACGGCAAAGGTCGACGGGCTCTCCATCTTCTATCGGGAGGCTGGGCCGAGCGATGCGCCGACGCTCCTGTTGCTGCACGGATTTCCTTCGTCCTCGCGGATGTTCGAGCCGCTTTTCGCCCGGCTCTCCGACCGCTACCATTTGGTCGCGCCCGACTATCCCGGGTTCGGGCATAGCGATTGGCCGAATCCGAGAGCGTTCGCCTATACCTTCGACCAAATCGCATCCGTCATGGACGACTTCGTCCAATCGATGGGCTTGTCGCATTACACGCTCTACATGCAGGATTACGGCGGCCCGGTCGGCTTCCGCATGGCGCTTGCGCATCCGGAGCGGGTCGACGCGCTCATCGTTCAGGACGCGGTCGCGCATAACGAAGGCTTAGGCGAGCTTTGGAAGCCGCGTCGCGCCTTTTGGGCGGATCGCGCCGCCCATGAGAGCGCGTTTCGCGCCAATTTCCTCTCGCTGGCGACGACCCGCGCCCGGCATGCGGGCGATGATCCAGACCCGGAACCCTACGACCCGGATCTGTGGACGGACGAACTGGCGTTTCTAAGCCAGCCGGGGCAAGCGGACATCCAGACGGAGCTCTTTTACGACTATCGAACGAATGTCGACGCCTATCCCAAGTGGCAGGCCTGGATGCGTGAAATACAGCCGCATTTGCTCGTAATCTGGGGCGAGCACGACTTATCGTTCGATCTTGGCGAGCCGGAACGCTATCGGAAGGACGTGCCCGACGCTCAGATTCACGTTCTCGACGCCAGCCACTTCGCGCTCGACACCAAGGCCGACGAGATTGCGGCGCTGGTGCGTGACTTCATGCAGGCGCAGAAGCGATGAGCGGCGTTAGCCCCCAAGAGGGACGAACGCGAAATGCCGTCAAAGGTCGAAATAGCCATCGAGCTCGGGTTTGGCCTCGATTATGGCGCGTGCGCGCTCTTGCAGATTGGCCTGAACCTGCTCGAGAGAGGCGTTTGCCGGCTGCTTCAACGCAATGCCGTTTATAACGGCTTCCAGCTCCGGACGGGTTTTTAGCGCGCCGACGATCTTGCGTCTGAGGCGCGCATTTCGATTTTGCAGGTCGTTCTCTCTCACCGCCGCCTCCCTTTATGCCGCTTGACGCATGAAGCGATAGACAGTCGCCAACGCCGATCCCGAGGGCGGTGCGATAGCCTCCCGCGTCTGCACTCGCAAGGCGAAATGTTGCATCTTTTGCCGCTTCCATCCGGGGCTCGCGGATGAGTGATCGAGAGGTTGGGCCGACCCAACCCGCCCTGCACAAACCGCACAAATATCTGGCGAAAAGCTGAAACCCGTGCTATTGTTTTCCTAATCGCCGGACTGAGCACGTCGTGCATTGTGGCATTTCGGACGCAGTGTGACGGGGGAGGGTTTGCTTATTTGAATCGCTCGTAACCCATTGATAAGTCTCGTTTCGAAAAAATAAACGCTAGTAAACGCCAGCTATTTTACTAGCGTTTACTAGCGTTTATTGGCCTTTATTGGCGTCTACTCCGCCCATTTGGCCTTGGCTCAACCTCGGCCTCGCGTGATATCGCTTCGACGCGGCCGCATGGCGGCGGAGGAAGCCCGGGAGGAGACTGGCGGCCGAACCCCTGATCGTGATCGACCCGCAGCCCCGGTCGCCGCCTTGAATCCTACCTTCCCGAGATGGCGGTTCTGATCGGGCAGAGCGACATGCCGAAGGCGCGCCTCGACCGGGCCTCCCTTTGACGGCGATGGGAGCCTTGCAGGCGATGGCGTCGATGGTGACCACGCCTTTCCAGGCTGCGATTCAGCCTTTCCGCAATACGTAAATCCCGTTAACCCCAGTTCGGAGCCCTGGGAACCGCGCGGCCTGCCTTGCCATGCACTCTATGCTATGGCAGGAAGCCCCGCGCTCTTGAAGGCGCGCTTCGGATGCTGCAGTAGCTCAGTGGTAGAGCACTCCCTTGGTAAGGGAGAGGTCGAGAGTTCAATCCTCTCTTGCAGCACCATTTTTCTCAAATGGTTTCAGCCGTTGGAGAAACAACCGCTCCCTCTTCCCCCGCTCGTCGACCTGGAACAGAACCTGAAAGCCGCCCTCCAACTGGGGGAAATCTCGGGGAGCCGGTTCGCTATCCGTCCGGTTCCAGCGCTACGCCCCGGTAGCGCGTAAGCTCCCAACTTCTGCGGCGCGAGCTCTCATCGCTGCGAGGCCGTCCACGGTGTGCGGCCTGCGCGGCGAGCGGCTGGCTGGTGGCGACGCAATTGGCGGCGAGAATCGGCTGGCGGATCGAAGGGTAGGGAACGCGCCAATCCACCCGCAAACTCCGCGTCAGACCTGGCGCGCTGGCGGGATTTGCGCGCCGCCGCCGACCATCAACCGAGATACTCCATGATGTAGAGCCCGGCGCCGCTCCAGTCGGTGCAGTAGCAGAGGCCATTCTTGTCGACGAAGACGTCAGCCGAGTGAAGCACGACTGGCCGGTTGGGGCGGGGATCGACGAGTTTCTTCGGTGCGGGTGGCACGCAGGCGCCGACTTCGACCGGCCTGAAGGGATCGGCGATGTCATACACCCTGACGCCGGCGTTCTGATATGTGGCGAAGATCAAGCGTGAGCTCTGAAACGAGCCTGGCCGATTCTCGTGGATGTTATGGGGGCCGAAATGGCCGCCGACGGCGACATAGTCCCGGTCGTTCGGCAACGGGAAGGTCGAGACGCTGATCGGGTTCGACTTGACCTGGTTGTCGAACACCCAGATCGGCTTGAAGCCATCCTCCATGTTGTCGAGGACCGCTTCGTCGAGAACGATCAGCAGATTTCGGTCCGGCAAAGGGAGGCAATTGTGCGTTCCGCCGCCGAACGGCGGCGACCAAACGCGATGGACGATGAGCTTCGGATGGGACTTGTCGGACACGTCGACGCTTGCCAGACATCCATCCCGCCAGGCGCAATAGGCGACGTCATCGGCGACGACCGCGTGGTGGAGGCCGTAACGGCCGCGTTCCAGCGGCCAATCGGGCTTCTCGCCTGCTGCGAGATTCATGCCGGGCAGCCAATAGCGGCCGACGATTTCCGGCTTGGTCGGGTCAGCCATGTCGATGGTGACGAGAATGTAGTCCGAAAAGCCGTCGATCATGGCCGACGCGTAGGCCCAGCGTCCGCCGACATACCAGATGCGATGAAGTCCCGCGCCTTCGACCGGCATGAAGCCGATCTGGCGCGGCGCGGTGGGCTTGGAAATGTCGAAGACCGCCATTCCAGCCGACCAATCGCGCATATTGTCAGAGACGTGCGCGCCATGCGAGCCGGACTGCGGCTTGTAGTAGTTGCGCTCGTCCGCCATCTCCGGTTGAGAGAACATGTCGCGGCCATGGACGAGCAACAGCAGATCGTCGTGGACCTGCAAATGCAGGCTCCAAGTGTTGGGAGGGTTCTGCACATAGGCGACGGCCTCGGGCCTGGTGGGATCGCGCACGTCGATCACCGAGAAGCCCTTCGAGCAGACGTGACCGATATAGGCGTAGCCGTTCCGCACCATGATCTGCTGGCCGTCGGAGCGACCGGCCTGATCGGAATGCCCGATCAGGCGCATGTTCCTGGCATAGCTCGGTTTGAGGTTTTCACCCGCGGTCATCGCCGCGCTCAGCCCTTATATTCGACGATGTAAAGGCCGGCGTTGAAGTCCGTGACGTAGCAGAGCGCATTCTTGTCGACGAAGACGTCAGCCGAGTGCAGGACGATCGGGCGGTTCGGTCGCGGGTCCACCCACGTCGCGGGCGCCGGCGGGACGAAGGCGGCCACCTCCGTTGGCCGGAACTGATCCTTGATGTCGTACACGCGCAACCCCGCGTTCTGGTAGGTGGAGAAGATCAATTCCTCGCTGACGAAGCTGCCCGGTCGATTTTCGTGGACGTTGTGCGGCCCGAAATGACCGCCGACCTTGAGATAGTCCTTGTCCGACGGCTCAGGGAAGGTCGCGATGCTGATGGGGTTGGCCTTCACCTGATTATCGAAGATCCAGATCGGCTTGAAGCCGTCCTCCTGATTGTCGAGCACCGTCTCGTCGACGACGACGAGCAGATTGCGCTTTGGCAACGGCAGCGCGTTGTGCGTGCCGCCGCCGAACGGCGGCGCCCAGACCTTGTGTGTGATGAGTTTTGGATTGGCCTTGTCCTTGACGTCGACGACGGCCAGGCAGGCGTCGCGCCAACTGCAATAGGCGATGTCGTCGTGGATGATGGCATGATGGAGCCCGAACCGCCCGTTCTTGGTCGGCCAGTTCGCCTTCTCGCCGGCCGCAACGTTCATGCCCGGCAGCCAGTATTTCCCCGCCAAGACCGGCTTTTTCGGATCCTTGAGGTCGATGGTGATGAGGATGTAGTCGGAGAAACCGTCGAGCAGCGCCGAGGCGTAGGCCCAGCGGCCGCCAATGTACCACAGCCGATGCAGGCCCGTTCCCTCGACCGGCATGAAACCGATCTGTTTGGGGTCTTCGGGCTTCGAGAGGTCATAGACCGCCATGCCCGCCGACCAGTTGCGCGCGGCGGCCTCCGGCTTGGCGTGATGGTCGACCGAGCCCTTATAGTAGGCCTTCTCGTCGGCCAGCTCGGCTTGAGCGAACATGTCCTTGTTATGGATGACGAGCAGAATGTCGTCGTGAGCCTGCAAGTGGAGCGTCCAGGTGTTGGGCGGCGCGGCGACGTGCTTCACATATTTGGGATGGGCGGGGTCGCGAACGTCGACGACGGAGAAGCCCTTGGAGAAGATATGGCCGATGTAGGCGTATCCGCGATGCACCATGATCTGGACGCCGTCTGACTTTCCACCCTGATCGCTGTGGCCGACGAGGCGCATATTGCTTGTCGCGTAGTCGGGTTTAGGAAGCGTCGTCTCGGCCATCATGCGTCTCCGTGCCTTGCCTGGTTGAAGAACTCTGCGACATGTCAACGCGTTCAGGCGTCGGGCGGCCGCGGTCGCGTTAAGGGCGACGCACGAGGCGTCGCCCTCGTTGGAACATGTCCGGTCTGGCGGCTACTTCACGCCCCAGATTTCTTTGTAGTGTTCCTTGTAACCGTTGTCGGGGTCGAAAATATTGTGCGCGCCGCCGTCCTTGTCGATATTGGCGTTGATGAACAGGTGGACGTGCGACACGTATCCGCTCGGGGGCTGCCCGGCGAAGGCGCGGTTCAATTCGTCGACCGTCTGCCAGCCCTGCAGGTGAAGAGGCTCGGCCACCGTCGCGAGCTGGAACTGTTTGCCGCGAATGCGCTCGAACGCCGGCACGGATCCGTCGCCTGCGGAAATCTGCCGCGGATAACCGGTCGCAGGATCGACGCCGGCCGACTGCAGTGACGGAGCGGAGAAGTCGAAGTAGAGGTCATTAACGGCGATCGAATAGGTCCACGCCTTGCCGTACTTCGACAACAGCGAGGTCGTGAGTTGCGGCATCCGGTTGGCGAGGTCGCCGATCGGCGTGTCCTCGATCGCCAGCACCTTGCAGCCCGCGCAGCCCTCAATCGCCGCCTTCTCCGCATTTGTTTTGGCGGTGGCGATTCCATAGATGCTGTCGGTAAAGAGGATCACGCCGGCCTTGCCGCCGGAATCGACCACGGCGTAAAGGGCGGAAGCCTTGGCGACCTCGTTCGGGTCGGTGGTGATATTGGTGAAGACGTTGGGATTGGCCGCTATCTTGCCCGGCCCCGGGCCCGAGTGCCAGCCGACCACCTTGATCCCGGCCTTGACCGCCTGTTCGATCGTCGGCGCCTGCTCGACCGCGTCAGGGCTGCCGAGAATGATGCCGTCGGGCTTGAGCGCGATCGCCTGGGTCATCGCCGACGTGCGTCCGGGCACGGATCCCTGGCCGTCGAGAATGCGGAACTCCCAGCCGAGCGCCTTGGCCGCCTCGGCCGCGCCGTCGCCGACGCCTTGCGCCCCGCCGTTGCGCTGATCGGTGGAGACATAGATCACGAGCTTCTTGCCCTGCGCCTTCGGGCCGGTGGTCGGACCGTCCCATTTCGTCACCGGCGCGATCGCCTGGGCGATGTATTCCTTGGCCGCCTTCATGTAGGCGTCGTCGTCCGCGCGCGCGCTCGGCGCGCCCAGTCCGGTCAGCGCGGCGGAAGCCATCAGGCTTCCGGCCACAAGATATGATTTCGGCATCTGTTCCTCCCTTACATGACTGCGGGCTCATGGCCCGTCAGCTGGTTGCTTCGCATTTTCCCATCACGGCGTGACCGCGCCGTCCATCCGAAAGGCGAACCCATCATTCAACCCGGGACCTTTTCGGAATCGTTCTTGGCCTCGCGGTTCACGGCCCGCGCCGGACGCACGACGCTGCGCTGGCGCTGAGCGAAGGCGGCGAGCGCGATCGAGATGACCAGCGTCGCGCCATTGAAAAGAGGCTCGACGAAGAAGGCGCCGCCAAGCTGCTGGATGCCGGAGATTCCGACCGCGAGAATCAGCACGCCGCAGACCGTGCCCCAGATATTGACGCGGCCCGGCTTGATCGTGGTCGAGCCGAGAAAGGCGCCGACGAGCGCCGGCAACAGATAATCGAGCCCGACATTCGCCTGGCCGATTCTGAGCTTCGCCCCCAAGACGCAGCCGGCGATGCCGGTGATCACTCCGGCGCCCACAAATACGCCGATGACATAGGCGCGCACCGGAATGCCGTTGAGCGCGGCGGCCTTCTCGTTGGCGCCGATCGCATAGATGTGGCGTCCGATCGGCAGGCGCTCGCTGATGATCCACAGCACGATCGCCAGAACGAGGACATAGATCGCCGGAATCGGGATTCCGAAGACCGTGGTCGAGTTGATCGCGAGGAAGCCGGGCGAAAGCGCTCCCACCACCTGGCGCCCATCCGTGAGCCAGAGCGCAAGCGCATAGAGGATCGTGCCGATGCCGAGCGTGGCGATGAACGAATCGATCTGCGCCACTTCGACCAGCAAACCGTTGATGAGGCCGGTCAATCCGCCGCAGGCTATGACGATGATCATCGCCAGCGGCCAGGGAACGCCGTACCAGACCTGCAGGCTGATGGCGAGAATGTGCCACATGACGATGCCAAAGCCGACGGTGAGATCGATCCGGCCGGCCATCATCGGCAGGGTCGCCGCCAGCGACAGCATCGCGATGATCGCCTTGTCGGCGAGGATCGACCGCGCGTTGAGCCAGGTCGGAAACGTGTCGGGAATGAGCAGCGAGAAAAAGATGATCAGAAGGAGCGTGAGGATGGGCAAGCCATAGACTGACGCGATGCGCACGGTCGCCTGTCCGCGCGACAGCGTCGCCCATTCCGAACGGGTCGGCTCGAGCGCGTTCGACTTAATGGACTGCATGAGCGTCGCCGGGGCCGCTGGAGGAACCGCCAAAGAGCGGCTCCGCGCGCCGAACGCTCGCCGAAGCCGCGGCGAGCAGATTCTCCACCGACAGATCGTCGGCGGCCAGCTCCGCGACGACCCGGCCGCGATTGAAGATCAGCGCGCGGTGGCAGACCTTCGCCACCTCCTCGAAATCCGTCGATACGATGATGATCGCCGCCCCCGCCTGGAGCGCCACGTCAAACAGGCGATAGATTTCGGCCTTGGCCCCGACGTCGACGCCCGCGGTCGGGTCTTCGAAGACGTAGACCTTCGCGTCGAGGTGCAGCCAGCGCCCCACCACCACCTTCTGTTGGTTGCCGCCCGACAAGAACTCGATCGGCAGCGTCGGATCGTTCGGCCGCAATCCGACCTGGGCGCCGCGCTCCTTGGCGGCGCGATTCTCGCGGCCGGGGCAGATGAACGAAAACAAGCTCGAACCGGCGGCGACCGGATTGAGGAACAGGTTCTCGCGCACTGACAAATTCGGCATGATGGATTCGCCGACGCGGTCGGCGCAGACCAGATTGATCCCTCGCGCCATCGCCTCGCGTGGCGACGAGACGGCCACATGGCGTCCGTCGAGCAGGACGCGCCCGCCTGTGATCGACGAGACCCCGAACAACGCCCGTCCGATGCTTTCCTGCCCCGCGCCCCTCAAGCCGACCAGCCCGACGATCTCGCCAGAATGGATCTCGCATTCGATGGGTCCGACCTCATCCACGATGACCGACCGCAGGGCAAGGCGCGGCGAACCATGGCGAACAGGGGGCCGGCGGAAGACCTGCGATGGCTCGCGCCCCACGATCAGAAGGATCGTTTCGTCCGGCGTCGTCTTCGCAACTTCTCGTTCCCCTGCGACGCGCCCGTCGCGCAACACGATCATGCGATCGGCGATCTCGAACACCTCGTCGAGACGGTGCGAGACGTAGATCATCGCGACGCCGCGAGCGCGCAGTCGGCGCAACGCCGAGAACAGCCGCGCGACCTCATCGGCTGGCAAGCTTGCGGTCGGCTCGTCGAGGACAAGAATCTCGGGCTCAGCCGCGAGCGCACGCGCGATCGCCACCAGGGACTTTTCGGTGCGGCTCAGATTCTGGATACGCGCGTCGGGATCAATATCGGCGCCCAGCGCGTCCAGCGCAACGGCGGCGCGGCGGAGCGCCGCGCCCGCGTCGATCATGCCGAGGCGGCGCGGAAAGCCGAGCGTCATGCAGATGTTTTCGGCCACCGTCATCCAGTCGATCAGGCCGAGGTCCTGATGGATGAAGGCGATCGGCAGGCGGCGCAGCGCATGAGTGACGTCGAGGCCGCGAAAGCTGACTTGGCCAGCGTCGAGCCCATAAACTCCGGCCAGAACCTTAATCAGCGTCGACTTGCCGGCGCCATTTTCGCCCAGCAGCGCAAGAATCTCGCCGGCCTTGAGGGTCATGCCGACGTCCGCCAGCGCTTCCGTGCCGCCGAAGCTCTTAAAGACGCCTCGGACCTGCAACAGTTCGCCCGCGTGCGGCCGCTCGTCCGCAGAACCGTTCACGCCGACGACGCGCTCGCCAGCCTCCATCGACTTGCTCCTCCCGCGAAGCGTTCCGCCCTGGCCTAATGGCGCGCCCGCGCTGGCCCCGGGCTTCGTCAACGCGATCGAAGCAATTCCGATCTCCGCGAGAGGCCTTTTTTGCCCCCGAGAGCCGTTGGGGTTTGCTCCGTACTTACGCGCTAAGGCGTCGAGCTAAGGGCAATTCAACAACGCTGTCAATCTGGCTTGCAGTGGCCGTAGGCGTTATTGCGCGGCGCCGTCAGGTTAAGCGCGCGCTGAGCTGAAGAAGGCGATTTTCTGAGAGCCGAGAGTCAGGCAGTGGCGGCAGTCCTGGAAATCTCGCTCCAGACCGCAAAGGCTTCGCGCGCGCGAAGCGCGGCGGAAGTCAGCAGGGACGGATTCTGGCTCTAACAGCCGGATATCATCCGATGCTGGCTCCTAGACAGAGGAAGCCCCGCGACGCATCACCGGTCCGGCGGTAACCAACCCGCGCATCAGAGCATGATCAACCGTCGCTTTGATGATCGCGCCTCCTGCTCTGCTCAGCCGTGGCCACTCTGAAACGCTCGCACGCGAGCAACGCATTTTCCTGCCTGCCACTTGAAGCGGCGAACTTGAGAGCGCCGACTTCCAGGCCCCTGATTGCTCGGCCTACAACGTTTGCGCCTCAACCGCCGAGTCGAGGCGCTGCTGCCACGCGTTCCGTGGACAATGAGGAGCGCCGGCGGCTTTCTGCTATCGAGCACCTGCCTGGGTTGGCGGCGCCGGAATATTGCAGCGCAGCGAGGGATTTGTCGTTTCGCTACGGCGCGAGTTCATACACCGAGGTGGGCGAGTAACTGACTCTCTTCTCGAACCACCTGCTCGTTCGTTAGTGAGCGAACGATCTGGCCGTTTTCGATGATATAATGTCGGTCCGCCAATGAAGTGGCGAACGGCAGGTTCTGTTCGACGAGAAGGACCGTCAACCCGCCGCGTTTCAAATGCCCGATGACCTCGCCGATCGCGTCGATGATCACCGGCGCCAATCCCTCGGTCGGCTCGTCGAGCAGCAGGAATGACGATCCCATATACAGCGGCCGCGCGATCGAGAGCATCTGTTGTTCACCTCCAGACAAGGCCGAGGCCCTTTGCTTAGCGCGCGACGCGAGGACGGGAAACAACTCATAGATCCGAGGGAGCGGCCAGGCGTCTGGCCCTCTGGGCGGCGCCACCGTGAGGTTCTCAAAGACGCTCAATGTCGAGAATATTCCACGATCCTCAGGAACATAACCCATCCCAAGGCGGCAAATGCGCTCAGGGCTGATATCAACGATCTCCCGGCCTTGGAACCGGACACTGCCGCCACGTTGGGCAATGTCGCCCATGATCGATTTAAGAGTGGTGGACTTGCCGGCCCCGTTCCGGCCGATCAGCGTCACGACTTCTCCTTTGCGGACCTCAAAGTTGAGGCCCCGAAGCACGAGCGCGTCCTCGTAGGAGGCGGTCAGGTCACGAATTTCAAGCACGCGGACGGCGTTTCTTGGTTCCGAGATAAGCTTCGATCACCCGAGGGTCCTTCCGCACGTTGTCATAGGTCCCGCGGGTGAGAACTTGCCCCTGTTGCATCACCACAATTTCCTTCGCCAAATCGGCAATGACGCCAAGATTATGCTCCACCACGATCACGGTTCGGCCGGCTGACAGCTCGCCAATGAGCTTGGTGACGCGATTAATGTCGTGAATAGTCATACCCGCGGTCGGCTCGTCCAACAGCAGCAAATCAGGATGCGCGGCGAGGCTGATCCCGAGCTCCAAGGCGCGCTTTTGTCCATAGGGAAGCGACCCGGCCGGCCAGCCACGCAATTCCGGCGCGATCCCCACCTTCTCGAGGATTGCGTCAATCTCCGCTTTGCGCTCTTCGCGCCGCGCCCCTTTGCCCCAGAAGCGCATGGCGTCGCCATTTCGTTGCTGGATCGGTAGCAGGACGTTGTCCGCGATGCTGAGATGGGCGAAGATGCTGGTGATCTGGAAGCTTCTGACGATGCCGCGTCTGGCCACCCGCTCGGGCGACAGCGCCGTGATGTCCTCGCCGCGATGCCAGAGCTTGCCCTGGCTAGGTTTGAGGAAGCCGCTCAACAGATTGAACAGCGTCGTCTTGCCAGCGCCATTCGGCCCAATGATCCCGTATACGCCGCCAGCCTCAAAGCTTACGCTCACTTCGCGCACCGCGACGAAATCGCCAAACCTCCGGGTGACGTTCTCGAGCGCCAGGGCTGCGGGGGCCGCTGCGCTCGCAGGGCTGTTCGACGTTGCAGACGCGGCCTCCGCTGGGTGCAATGGCGCCTCCCTTAAAGTTTACTGAGCCCACGAGCCTCACGGCCGCCGCGCATTGAATATCAGTTGCTGTAAGATGCAAAATGCTTTTTATTTGATACTCTAAAGGCCGAGGGCTACGCGGAACCCCCGCGTCAGCGGAAATGAACAATCGGATCAATGCGGGAGGACGACATGCAATTTCGTCCGGGCAGCTCGCGGTCAGTCGGGAGGCTGGCGGCCGCTTTGACATTTTCGGCCCTCGCCGTGGCGCCTGCCGCCGCCCAAATGAAAAGCGACAAATTTACCGTGCTTGTCGTGACCGATCTCTCTTCGGTCTATTCTGACACGTCGGGAAAGGGCTCCGTCGAGGGCGCCAAAATGGCGGTCGAGGATTTTGGCGGCAAAGTGAACGGCGTTCCGATCGAAGTTCTCGTTCTCGACAACAAGCTCGACGTGGCGCTCACGGTCGACCGCACCCGCGAACTGATCACCCAGCACGGGATCAACCTGATCACGGATGTCACCAGTTCCGCGGCGGCGATCGCCGTTTCGAAGCTCGCCAAGGAATTCAAGGTGACCACGACCTTCGTCAGCCCCGGCACGACAGCGCTCACGAACGAGTTCTGCAACAAGTACGCCTGGCACTATGCGTGGGACACGAGCGCTATCGCCGCTGCTGCGGGCAAGGTCACCGAGGCGGGCGCGAAGAAATGGTACTTCATCACCTCGGACTACGCCTTCGGTCATTCTCTCCTTAACTCTTTCGAGAAAGTCGTGAAGGCGGACGGCGGCTCGGTGCTCGGCAACGACATGGCGCCGTTTCCGAGCGATGATTTCTCAAGCTACCTTCTCAAGGCGCAGGCCTCGGGCGCCGACGCGCTCGGCCTTCTGAGTTCCGGCGAAGACTTGCGCAACGCCATGAAACAGGCCGGAGAATTCGGGCTGCTCAACTCGATACAGATCGTTCCGGGCCAATTGAATCTCTCCGACATGCGCGCGACCGGCGTTGCGACGTGGAGCGGCATCACCGCGGGCGAAATCTGGTACTGGAACTATGATCAGCAGGCGCGCGATTGGGCGCAGCGCTTTTATAAGCGTGTCGGACAGATGCCGGGGAGCCTGCATGCTGCGAATTATTCCGCGGTGACCCAGGTCCTCAACGCCGTCAAGAAGATCGGCACCGACGATCCCGACAAGCTCGCTGAGGCGCTAGAAGGCTCGACTTTCAGCGATTTCTTTGCGCGCGACGCGACATGGCGCAAGCAAGATCATCTCGTAACCCATGACATGTATGTCATCAAGGTCAAGAAGCCCGACGAGATCCGAGAGCCGGAGGATTTCTATACGGTTATCGCCACGATCCCGGCCAAGGACGCTTTTGCGCCGCTCAGCGAAAACACCTGCAAGCATGACTGGTGAGGGCGCGCAGGATTGCCGTCGCGTCTCCTTGCTCGGGCCGATCGTCGTCGGACTCGCTGCGAGGCTCGACGAAGCCTGAGCGCTGACCGGCGGGAGCGCTGTCGATGTCGTTTTACCTGGCCCAAATCTTTAATGGTCTCGTCAACGGCGCCTTCATCGCGTTGATGAGCCTCGGGCTCAGCATCATCTTCGGAATGATGCGCGTCGTGAATTTCGCGCATGGCGCGATGTATATGCTCGGCGCTTTTGTCGCCTTTGTCGCTGGAGCCCACTTCGGCGTATCGCTCTGGTTCGCCTTGATTCTGGCGATGCTGGCGGTGGGCGGCCTCGGCGTGGTGTGCGAACGGCTGCTGCTCAGCCGCCTTTACGGCCTCGATCCTGCGTACAACCTGCTGCTGACCTTCGGTCTCACCCTGATCATCGAGGATAGCGTCCGGTCGGTCTTCGGCACTGCTGGCGCGCCGTTTCTCATTCCTGCCGCGCTCAAGGGGGCGGTCAATCTCGGCTTCACCTTCTATCCGAAATATCGGCTGTTCGTCGTCGTCCTGTCGCTCGTGCTTTGCCTGGGCGCCTGGTTCCTGATGGAGAGGACGCGGCTCGGCGCATTGGTCCGCGCGGCGACCGAACGGCCGGATTTGCTACGGAGCTTTGGCGGCAACGTGCCGCTGCTCATCTCCGGGACTTTCTTCGCCGCATCCGGTCTTGCGGGCGTCGCCGGCGCTTTGGCGGCGCCGATTCGCAACATCTCTCCCTTCATGGGACAGGAGATGATCGCGCTCACCTTTGCGGTGGTGGTGACTGGCGGCATGGGCTCGATCGCCGGCTCCGTCATCATGGGCTTCGCCGTCGGCCTGATCTCCTCGCTGACCGCGATCTGGTATCCCGCCGGCTCCACCGCGATCATTTATCTGCTGATGCTGGTGGTGCTCGCGGTGCGCCCGGGCGGCATTTTTCGTGGCATCGACATTTCTCATTTCCCGCTGCACTACACGCCGATGACGGATCAGGTGCGGGCGCTTTTTCGCAGTCCCGTCGCCGCCCTGGTCGCGCTGGCGATCGGAGTGGTTCTGCCCCTCGTGGTCTACCCGGTCCTCGCCTCCGATATTCTGCTCTGGGGTCTCTTCGCGCTCGGCTTCGATCTGCTGTTTGGTTTCGCTGGGCTGCTCTCCTTTGGTCAAGCGGCCTATTGGGGCGGTTCCGCCTATCTCACGGGAGTCATGGTGAGCAAGTTCGGCTTCCCGGGCTGGGCTGGTTTCCTCATCGGCGTTGCCGGAACGAGCGCGATCGGCGGAGCCCTCGGTTTCGTGATCGCGCGCAAGCAGGGCATCTACTTCTCGATGATCACCTTCGCCTTTGCGGAGCTGGTCTATTTCGTAGTCAACGAGCTGCCGGCCTATACCGGCGGCGAGGACGGGTTGCACGACGTTGTCCGCGGCAGCCTGTTCGGCTTGAGCCTCGCCTCCGACACGACCTTCTATTACCTGTCACTCGTCGTTGTCGGGCTGATGGTGGCGTTCGTCTTGGGGGTCTTGGAGTCGCCCTTTGGACTGGCCCTGACCGGCGCGCGCGAAAACAAGCGCCGCCTTCAGAGCGTCGGCTACAACGTCTATCTCATCCACGTACAGGCCTATGCTCTGTCTGCCTTCATCATCAGCGTCGCCGGGGCGCTCTATGTCTTCAATCACCAGTTCATCAGCCTGGAAGCGGTTCATTGGCGTGCTTCGGGCGAACCGATCATGATGACCTTGCTCGGCGGCGCAGGAACGGTCTGGGGGCCCTGGGTTGGGTCGGCATTGGTCTTGTTGATGCGCAATTCCTTGTCGACGGTCACAGACAACGGCGCTCTGATTTTGGGCTGCCTTTTCGTAGTCGTCGTCATGCTTTTCCGGCGCGGCGTACTCGGAGAATCGGCTCATTGGTTCTTGCATGGCCGAGAGGGACGTCGAACGATTCGCCACCTTCAATCTCGAGCGCCATCTCTTCCGGGCGGCACGACATCTCTCAAATAATATCGTGCTGTGCCGCCATTTCGGCGCTGACAGGCGGGGTTAAGGAGGCTTCAATGCCGCCGCCTGTTCGTGAGGTGACCTAGTGAGGGGCGCCCCGCCGCCCTTTTCTTTTCACTATCGCTCACGCGAAAATGTTCGCCAAGTGTGATCTAGGCCGTGTGGACGAAATTTCGACAGATGGTGTTTTTTGGGATTCCTTCGTTGAATCGGGCATGATTCATCAGGACTCCGACCGAATCAGGGGCCGGAGCCGATGTCGACAAAGATGGATGAGGACGATTGGAGGCACACGCTTGCGGTGTTTCGCGCCTGTCTGCCGCGGCGAGGACGCAAGGCTGAGGATGACCGCCGCTTCCTCGAGGCGCTTCATTTCTTCACCGTCGAGAACGTGCGCTGGCGCGCGCTGCCGGAACGCTTCGGTCCTTGGAACAGCGTGTGGAAACGCTTCGATCGCTTGAGCAAGGCTGGCGTCTTCGAGGCCTTCTTCGACACGCTCGCGTCCATGAGTTCCACGGCGCATCTTATTCAGATGTTCGACTCCACCATCGTGCGCGCTCACGTGTCGGGGGCTGGAGCAAAGGGGGGCAAGAAGGCCAAGCGCTGGGGCGCTCGCGTGGCGGCTTCAGCACGAAAATTCACGCAAAATCGGACGCCTCAGGCGACATCATCGCCTTCGACCTGACCGGCGGCGAAGCCTTCGACGGGCGTCACTTCGAAACCCTGCTCGATATCGGGCCCGACATTCAGCCCCGCGCCGTCATCTCTCGACAAAGGCTACGCCAGCAAGGCCAACCGCGAAGCCGCGAGAGCGCGCGGCATCGCTCCGGTCATCCCGCACAAGACGAACGAAAAGAACAAGCCTGCCTTCTTCGCCCGCACCCTCTACAAGGCCCGCGCCCGCATCGAGCAGGGCGTCGGACGGCTCAAGCGCTTCAAGCGGGTCGCGCTCCGATGCGAAACGACCGAACGAAACTTCAGATCAATCGTCAGCTTCGCAGCCGCCCTTTGCTTGATCAAATTCGTCCACACGGCCTAGATCACAGCCGTTCGCGGCGGAAGCTTCAAAAGTGGCGCGCAGGGGCAGCGCGCGTCTGCGGCGAGGTCTCGGGCTCCGAAACGAACCAAAACCGCCTCGGCAAAGCCACGTGCTGAGCTAACCCGCAGACAAAGGCCCCAAGCTGCAACTGTCGGCTGTCCGCCGTGACCGTCCACGCCCGCTCGCGCCGTTCGACGCCTACGACGTTCATGCCTGCCCCGGGTGACCATGTAATCGACCGGCGTCGCTTGCACCAAGAGTCAATCAGACCCTTTTGGTGTGAGAATTGACCCTGAGTCGGCAAGTGAAGAGGCAACATCCGGGCTCGTAGCAGTTCGGCAGCTGCGCGACCGTACATGGCGCGCTCGAGGGTCTTCAGACGATTGATCTGCCCCTCGGTTTGGCCGTTGCTCCACCCTGTTGATTTTTGACTGAGAGGTGACCCGGGCGCTACGGGTTTTTCCACCGGGAACTGACCCATGTTCGAACCTTTCCCGTTTGGCCTACGCGGGGGACGATGGAGTGATCGACATGGAGTTACTGAGCGTCATCCGACGCTGGCGCTACCGGGACCATTTCTCGATCCGAGAGATATCCCGACGCACAGGTCTATCGAGGAACACAGTCCGCAAATACCTGCGCTCGGACACCGTTGAACCGAAGTTCAACATCCCTGACCGCCCGAGCAAGCTGGACCCTCATACCAAGACTGGATGATCGGAACCGATCATCGCCTTATGGCCGAAGCGCGAATGCGCGCCCGCGCCGTTGCGCGGGGTTGAGCGCGATGAGTTCGCGCTCAAATAGAATGGGTATTACGGCGCCGGCGGCTTGCGCGTGATGACGAGGACGAGCCGAGAGCTTGCGATAGCCCATGGCGCGCAGTTCGCGGCTCAAAGTCTGCTTTGCGACAACGACACGGAATCCCTCCCATACCCATTGGCAGAGATCGACGATCCGCCATCGGATGGCCCCATGAACCGCAGGGAGCGGACCGCTCTCGATGACCGCGGCCAGCGCGGCCCGATGAGCATCGTTCAATCGAGGCGGTTGCCCAGGCGGTTTTCGATCGATCAAACCATCCGGCCAGTGAGCGTTGAACTCGAGAACTCAATCGCGAACGATCTGGAGCCTCACGCCGCCGATCTTTCCGCCGCGCCGCGCGAAGCCCCGTCGTAAATTGCCGCCAGGGCTAAAAGCCGCCGCGCCTGCCGCCCGTCCTTCGACCGCTTCGCGGCCGCCCTAATCTTCTCAGCATCAAAATCAGACCGAAGCGCAATGGGCATGGCAAACCTCTCGTGTTCGCCACCTTGAAATCAACTCGACGCTGATTTGGGAAGCCGAGAGCCAAGCCCTCCGGGACTTGGTATTAGAGCATTTTCAGGTCTGACGGAATCTGGGGATTCCTTTTGGCTTGCGGCCATGATTCTTTGCGCTGGTCGAATCGGCGCTGGGGAGCATCATGGGCGTGGCTTATTCGCAGGACCTTCGGGATCGGGTGATGGCGGCGGTGGACTGCGGGTTGGGCGTGTATTCGGCCGCGCCGCTGTTTCGGGTCAGCGTGTCGTACATCTACAAGGCGCTCGGCCGGCGTCGGGCGACCGGCGATGTGACGGCCCACAAGTCGGGCGGCGGGCCGAAGCCGAAGCTTGCCGCCTATGACGAGGCGTTGCGCGCTCAGGTGGCGCAGAAAGGCGATGTCACGCTCATTGAACTGCAAGCGTGGCTTGCCGGCGATCATGCGGTGAAAGTCAGCGTCGGTTGTCTTTGGGCGCGGGTCCGGCATCTTGGGCTGACGCTCAAAAAAGTCACAACGCGCCGCAGAGCAGGATCGTGCCGACGTAGCGGAAGCTCGCGAGCAATGGCGGGCGCAGCAGGGCGAATGGCGGCCGAACAATCTTGTGTTTGTCGACGAAACCGGCGCGTCGACCAAAATGACCCGGCTCTACGGCCGATGCCCGCGCGGCGAGCGCCTGGTCGCGCCGGTTCCGTGGGGCCATTGGAAGACCACGACCTTCATCGGCGCGCTGCGGCAGGACGGTCTGGTCGCGCCTTGCGCGTTCGACGGGCCGATCAACGGCGAGAAGTTCCGCGCCTGGGTCGAGCAGTTTCTCGCTCCCGAGCTCAAGCCCGGCGACATCGTCATCCTGGACAATCTGCCAAGCCACAAGGTCGAGGGCGTCAGAACGGCGATCGAGAACGCCGGCGCCCGACTGCTCTACTTGCCTTCCTACAGTCCCGATCTCAACCCGATCGAGCAGTGGTTCGCCAAACTCAAGGCCCTGCTGCGCAAAGCCGAGGCGCGAACCTTCGACGCCCTGATCCAGGCCATCGCAAGCGCGCTCGAAACCTTCACCCCCGACGAATGCGCAAACTATCTCGCAAACTCAGGATATCGCCGCCAATAATGAAAATGCTCTAGCGGTCGATATTGACGCTCAATGTCGAGCGGCACACCTCATGAAGCGGATGCACAGTCGCCGGTTTACCCGAAGATAAACTTGGACGCTCGAGCGCCGCTTCAGGCACTTGCACGGCGCTGCGGTGATCGGATCACGTATTTGGCTAGCGACGTCCGGATCCGGCTAGGGTCGAGCGCCGTACTCTTGCGCCCCTATGGTTTCATTGCCTGGCTATTAGGATGCGGCTCATACCAACGGCCATTACAGCTGACCCATGTGTGCCCAGGCTCCCATTTCCATTGGATTTGATCCGGTCCGGCCCAGCGGTGAGCCTTCGCCGAGCCTTGCAGGCTGCCTCGATGATGGCGTCGTAGTTTTCGAAGACGATGTTTGAGAGCCAGTTCTGGCGCAGATACTGCCAGAGGTTTTCGACAGGGTTCAGCTCCCGGAGCGCGCAAGGTAGGAAGATCTGCGTGATGCTGGCGCGTAAGTCGAGCTTGCTGGTTGTGGCCACCCGGCGCGGTCGAGAAGCACCACGGCGCGAGCGCCTTCGGCGACTTTGCGTGCGATCTCATCAAGCTGAAGCTGCATTATGTCGGCGTAGGGCAGCGCCACGGCGCCGCCGACGCCCCGCGCAGGACAGATCGCGCCGAACAGATAGGCGTTGTCGTAGCGACGATCGGAGGGCTGTCTCCGCCGCGTTCCCCGCCTCGCCCATTGGCGAACGAGAGCGTTCTTCTAGCACTACTTTGGCAGATTAAGAGATTGGAAGGGATTTTCCTGGACCGTTGGCTCGGTGATTTGCGGAGCCGACGGCGTGGCGGGTTGGAATGGAGATCTTGAAGGCTGGCTTGCGCCATTCCTGGCGCGGCTGGGTCATAATACCAAGAACTCGATGATCGGAACCGATCATCGCCTTATGGCCGAAGCGCAATGCGCGCCCGCGCCGTTGCGCGGGTTTCAGCGTGATGAGTCGCGCTCAAATAGAATTGATATAAGGCCCGCAGGCGGATCTGTCCGCTCTATGTGACGGGTTGATTGGGCCGGGCGAGCGCAAGAGCGTCGAGCCGATGGCGTCGCGATGGGCGCCCGGCGACTACGACCGGTTGCATCATTTCATTGCGAGCGGCGTTTGGAACGAAGCGCTGCTGGAAGAGGAACTCGCGATCCAGGCGGACAAGCTGATCGGGGGCGCCAGCGCAGTCCTTGTCGTCGACGACACGGCGCTGCCGAAGAAGGGGTCGCACTCGGTCGGGGTCGCGCCGCAATACGCCTCGGCGCTCGGCAAGACCGCCAATTGCTAGACGCTGGTGTCGCTAACGCTGGCGCGAGGTTCCGGTGATGATCGGCCTGCGCCTGTTTCTGCCGGAGAGCTGGACCGGCGCCCCCAACCGGATGGCGAAGGCCCGCGTGCCCGAGAACGGGCGGGCGGCGCGGACGAAGCCGGAGATCGCGCTGGCCGAGATCGATCGCATCCGCGCCGCTGGCGTTCGGTTTGCGACAGTGTTGGCGGATGTGCAGTAGTTAAGACATAATCTGACAGTTGGTGTCATAGCTGAGGCGGAAGCCGAGGCCGGGCGCGGAGTGGTCGGGGTGCGCAGCGCCCGGCCTCGGCGTTTCGGAAGGACACTGATCATGACCCAGGAACAGAAAATCATCCGCGCCAAGGTTGGGCTGCTGGAGCTGGCCAGACAGCTCGGCAATGTCAGCCAGGCCTGCAAAATGATGGGCTATTCGCGCGACAGTTTCTATCGCTTCGAGGAGCTTTACGACGCCGGCGGCGAATTGGCGCTGCAGGAACTGAACTCGGCGCAAGCCGATCCTGAAGAACCGCACGGCGCCCGAGGTCGAAGCGATCATTGTCGAGCTTTCGCTGGGCCGGCCGGCTTATGGCCAGATCCGCATCGCCAACGAGTTGCGCAAGCTTGGCCATTCGCTCTCGCCGGCTGGCGTTCGTGGGGTCTGGCAGCGCCATGATCTTGAGACGATGAAGAAACGGCTCAAGGCGCTCGAAGCCAAGGTCGCCCAGGAAGGCCTGGTGCTAACCGAAACCCAGCTTGCCGCGCTGGAGAAGGCCAAGAGCGAAAAGGAGGCGCATGGCGAGTTCGAGAGCGAATGTCCGGGCTATTGCGGGGCCCAGGACACGTTCTACGTCGGCAACATGAAGGGGGTTGGGCGCATCTACCAGCAGACTTTCATCGACACCTACGCCACTACGCCAAGGTCGCCTTCGCCAAGCTCTACGACCGCAAGACGCCAATCACCGCGGCCGATCTCCTCAACGATCGCGTCGTGCCGTTCTATGATGCGAGGGAGGTAAGGCTCTGCCGCGTGCTGACCGATCGCGGCACGGAATATTGCGGCAACCCCGAGCACCACGAATATGAGCTCTATCTGGCGCTCGAGGATGTCGACCATTCGCGCACCAAGACCAAGAGCCCGCAAACGAATGGCATCGTCGAGCGGTTCCACAAGACGGTGCTCGATGAGTTCTATCGCCTCGCCTTCCGTAAGAAGATTTACGGCTCCATCGCCGAGTTGCAGAGCGACCTCGATGATTGGGTCAGGAGCTACAACGAAGAACGCGCGCATCAGGGGCGACGGTGCTTCGGCAAGACGCCGATGCAGACGTTCCTTGACGCGACGCCGCTGGCGAAGGAGAAAATGATCGCCGCCTGATCACAACCGACAGGCGGACCCGACACATCTCCGGACGCTGACCGTCAGATCAAGTGGCAGCTACTACACGCAAATACTATCTTTCCAACCTGCCTCCCGACGCCAGCCTCAAGACGCTCGCCGCCGCGATCAAGGCGCGATGGGTCTGCGAGCAAGCCCACCAGCAACTCAAGGAAGAACTCGGCCTCGACCACTTCGAAGGCCGATCCTGGCGTGGCCTGCACCGCCACGCGCTCATGACCATGATCGCCTACGCCTACCTGCAAAGCCGCCGCCTCGCCCAAGCGAGTGGGGGAAAAAAAATCCGCCACGGGCCGCCCAAGCCGACACGGCCCCCGATCCGTCGAGCCGTCCTCGCCATTCTCGCTCGCGCGCCGCCCTATCGATGCCCCCATTGCAGGCGAACCCTCCGAAGACACCTCGAATAAATCTGCCAAAGTAGTGTTAGGGAGTGTCTTCATTCGAGCCTTTTCAGAGCGGCTGCATGGATCGCGATCGACGCATTAATCGTGCCCGCGACAGCCGAGTTCGCAAAACGCTAGAAGCGAGATGTATTAGACGTTGAACGCGTTCTGGACTGCGGCATGAACGGACAGGAACCGTTGTGCCGACCCGGACGATTAGAACCGCTGCATCTTCCGCTCGCGGCGACGAACCGGCAGGTGCGAATGCTCGGCCCGATTGTTTCTCCGCAAGCCCTGCTCATGCCGAGCCGCCAATCGGTGTTCGGACTTCGCTGCGGCATATGAAGGCAGCTTGTCAGTCACCAGCACGTCGGGCGCGAAGCCGTGCTTTTTGAGCAGCTTGCGCATCAGTTTCACCGCGGCAGTCTTGTCGCGTCGCCGTTGCACGAGCAGATCGAGAACTTCGCCATCGTCGTCGACCGCTCGCCAGAGCCAGAAGCGCCTGCAGGCGATCAGAACTGTCATTTTTCATGGAATAGGGACCCCGCTATGGGGTGGGCCCCTTGGGGCGGACGAGGATCAGGCGGCTGATTTGACCGTGGGTGGGGAGTTGCGATCCTCGAACTGTTGCGGGCTGAGATCGCCCCGCGCGGAGTGGAGACGACGAGCATTGTAGACCTCGTCGATGAATCTCCGAAGATCATCGGCGACGTCAACGAAGGTTTCGCAGGCCATCGGATAGACGGCCTCGACCTTGAGCGTCTTCATGAAGCTCTCCGTCTTGGGATTGTCGTAAGGGTTGCCGCGACGGCCCATCGAGCCAACGAGGCCGTGGCGAAGCAGCGCATCCCGATACCCTTGGCGGCGTATTGCGAACCGCGGTCGCTGTGGTGAATGCATCCTGGCGATGGTTTTCGCCGCTCGATGGCGGCCCGTGAGCGCGGCCAGCGTGAGGCGGACGTCGATCGAGTGGCTGATGGCGTAGCCGACCGCTCTGCGGGACCAAGCGTCAAGGATCACCGCGACGGAGGCGAAGCCCTCCCGGATGGCGACGTATGTGATGTCTGCGACCCAGATCTGGTCAGGCCCGTCAATTGCCAGGCCCTTGGCGCGATTGGGATGGATCGGCTGGTCGTGGTCGCTGTCTGCCGTCGCCACATAGCGGCGCCGCCGGCGCGGCTGCAGGTCATGCTCGCGCATCAGCCTCCGGACCTTCTTGTGATTGACGATCAACCCTCGATGCCGAAGCTCGGCGCGAACGCGCCGCCAGCCATAGAATTCGAATTCCTCGCAGATCGCCGCGATCGCCTCGACGATTGCAGTGTCGTCCTGCGCGGCCGGTTTATCGTAGAAGGTCGAGCGGGCAATCCCCATCAGCCGACATCCTTCTGCGACGCCGAGGCCCGGGGGCCGACAATGACGGACATAGTCGCGCTTTTCGGTCGCGGTGCGTCGTTCACAGCCCCCTTTAGAAACTCAAGCTCCAGCGCCTGTTTGCCGACAAGCCGCTCGAGCGCTGCGATGGGGGCTTCATATTGCTGGAGAAGATCGGCGGCCTGGGCGTCCTCGTCGAAGTCGCCGGCCTCGTACTTCTGAACCCAGACCCGGATCAGGTTCCGGCAAATGTCGTGTCGTTTGGCGAGCCCGTGAAGCTTCTCGCCGGTCAGGAACTCCTGAGCGACCTGACGCTTGAATTCGATGCTGTGCGTGCGGTGTTTGGCTATAGGCTTCCATCCTTCGAAAGCCCGGCCCGAGGGTCAATTCCTGCTACCTATCCGTCCGCCCCAAGGGGCCCACCCCGCTACGGGGCTGATTTTCATCCAATCGGAACCCCGTGGCGTCGGGCTGGCCTTGCGAGATTCTGGGACGCCTGGATTGGAATGCTGGTTGTGGAGACGATCGCCGAAATAGGCCGCGCCTATTTCACGCTGGGCAAGCCGATCAAGGAGATCTGCCGAGAGTTGCGGATCTCGCGCAAGGTCGTGCGCAAGGTCATCCGCTCGAACGCGACCGAGTTCCATTACGAACGATCGCGGCAGCCGCAGCCCCGGATTGGTCCCTGGCGAGAGCGGCTTGAAGCGCTACTTGAGGAAAACGAGAGCAAGGCGACCCGAGAACGGCTGACGCTGATCCGGATATACGAGAAGCTGCGCGACCTCGGTTACGAAGGCAGCTATGCCGCCGTTCGCCGCTATGCAATCGCCTGGCGAGAGAAGCGCGCGAGCGCGACGGCGGACGCCTATGTGCCGCTCACGTTCGCGCCGGGCGAGGCCTACCAGTTTGACTGGAGCCACGAGATTGTCGTGATGGACGGGGTGACGACGACCGTGAAGGTCGCGCATGTCCGCCTCTGCCACAGCCGCATGATGTTCGTTCGCGCCTATCCGCGCGACGCAGGAGATGGTGTTCGACGCCCACGAGCGGGCGTTCGCTTTCTTCAAAGGCGCCTGCGGGCGCGGCGTGTACGACAACATGAAGACGGCGGCGGAGACGATCTTCGTCGGCAAGGACCGCCAGTACAATCGCCGCTTTCTCCAGATGTGCCCGCATCATCTTGTCGAGCCCGTCGCCCGCACCCCGGCGTCTGGATGGGAAAAGGGCCAAGTCGAGAACCAGGTTGGCCTCGTCCGCGAACGCTTCTTCACGCCGCGGCTGCGGTTCAAGAGCTACGACGAATACCAAGACGCGATGATCGGAACCGATCATCGCGTCTTGGTATAACGCCCACCGGTGGCAGGACGACCTCGTTAGGATCCCAATCAGACCATCGAGTTGATCGCCGCAAGAGAGGGCAAGAGCGAACGCTCAATCCGCATGACGTTGTCGCTGGCCTTTATCGCCCCGACCCTCGTCGTCGCGGCGGTCGAGGGGCGTCTGCCACGCGGGTTCGGAGCTAAGCGACTGATGGATTTACCGGCGGTCTGGTCCCACCAATGGACCGCACTTGGCCTCAAGGCGCCGGCTCAGACCTGATTGAGGGTCGAGCGGTCACGACCAGCGTCTTTTCTCAAATCTCGATATCGAAATGGGACTCGACGGATCCCGCCGCCTTTCGAAAGAGACATCCGTCGATTTGGGAAACGGAATTTTGTCGCTAGAGACCGACGGGCGTTCCAGCCGCTCCGCCGTCGCAAACGAAAGAAATCCCGAGCGCAGAGTCCGTTTAATCCCTCCAAGTCACTGAAATGGCGTAGATTTCCTCAAATCCGAAAACCACCGCTGTTCGGCAGGACTGGATGGTGGGCGATGCAGGGATCGAACCTGCGACCCCTCCCGTGTGAAGGGAGTGCTCTACCGCTGAGCTAATCGCCCTAAGCCTCAAGATCGGCCTGCTTTATGGCCCCCGGGAGAGCCAAGTCAAGAAGCGCTCGGCGCCGCGAACGGCCTCGGGCCTCCTGTTGCGGCGGCGGACGCGGCGGGAGATAAAGGCGCGATGGGCGAGACGGACAGGGCAGACGCGACGTTCACGCTTGATGAACTCGCGCAGACGATCGGCCAGCGCGCCAGGGCAAGCGCGGAGGCCTCCTACACGCGCAGCCTCATCGATAAGGGCGCAGCTCATTGCGCGCGCAAATTCGGCGAAGAAGCGATTGAATTCGCGATCGCCGCCGCGGCGCTGGACGAGGGCGCGGTTCGCGCAGAGGCGGCCGATGTTCTCTACCACCTGCTCGTCGCGCTCCGCGTGCGGGGAGTCGCATTGTCGTCGGTGATGGACGAATTGGGCAAAAGGTCAAAACAAAGCGGGCATCAGGAAAAAGCGTCCCGAACGAAGTGACAGCGCCGTCCCGCAGCGCGTGGGCCGACCGGCCCGAGTGAGAGAGTTCCGATAAATCGCGGTGCGCTCCAATCCTTGGAATCCCCCTTTCGTCGCTTCACCCGCGACGAGTGGGCGCAGCTGCGCGCCGACACCCAGCTGACGCTGACAATCGATGATCTGCGCAAGCTGCAGTCGACGCACGATCCGATCTCGCTTGACGAAGTGGTCGCCATTTATCTGCCGCTGTCGCGACTGCTCGCGCTCTACGTTGCAGCGACGCAAGGGCTGTTCAAGGCGACGCAGCGCTTTCTCGGGGCAACTGACGGCAAAGTGCCCTACATCATCGGCATTGCCGGGTCGGTCGCGGCCGGCAAATCGACAACGGCGCGGGTGCTGCAGGCCCTGATGACCCGCTGGCCGAACACGCCAAAGGTGCAACTCGTCACCACCGACGGCTTCTTGCGCGCGAACGCCGAACTGATCCGGCTCGGGATCATGGACCGCAAGGGCTTTCCCGAAAGCTACGACGGAACGGCGGTGCTTCGCTTTCTCTCCGCAGTGAAGGCGGGACAACACAATGTCGCGGCTCCGGTCTATTCGCATATCACCTACGATATCGTGAAAGACGAATTGATCGTCGTCGATCGACCAGACATCCTCATCTTCGAGGGCATCAATGTCTTGTTGCCCAACCGGCTGCCCCGCGACGGCAAGGAGATTCCGTTCGTCTCCGACTTCTTCGACTTCTCGATCTTCCTGGACGCCGACACCACGTTGCTGGAGCAATGGTACATCGAACGCTTCATGAGCTTGCGGACGACGGCGTTCCGCGATCCGCGCAGCTATTTCCGCCAATATGCCGACCTCAACGATGCCGAAGCGGAAGCGACGGCCCGCTCGATCTGGCGACGCATCAATCTCGTCAACCTGCACGAAAATATCCTTCCGACCCGGCCGCGCGCCGACTTGCTCCTGACCAAGGGCGCGAGCCATAGAATTGAAGAAGTCGCGCTGAGAAAGCTGTGAGCGTCATGTGTCGGTTGGCGTCAAGCGCATTCGCGCTTCTTATCGGCGCGCTCACGCTTTCCTCGGTGCATGCGGAGCCGCCCAAGCCCTGCCAGGGCTCGGATCTTACCCAGGTTCAGGGCCTCGCTGCGGCGGAGGCCGCACGCGCGGACGATCTCGTCAACGGCGACGGATTGCTCTGGCGCATCGAGAAGCCCGGCCTCGCGCCCTCGTACCTCTTCGGCACCATTCATTCGACAGACGAGTCTGCGCTCGAAGTGGCGCGTCGCGCCGCGCGATCGATCAACGGCGCCAAGATCGTGGCGACGGAACTCGGCGGTCCAATCGACACGATCGAAAAAGCCAACATCACGGCCGCGACGCTCGCCAAGGCGCTCGATCGCGACCATGACACATTCGAGGGAGCGATCGCGCCCGAGGACCGCCAGAAAATCGAGACACTGATCACGGGTCTCGGCTATCCAGCCGAATTCGCGCATCATTTGAAGCCTTGGTTTCTCGCCATCCTGACAGCGCTCCCTAAGTGCGAAGCGGAGCGCGAAACGCTCAACCTGCCCGAGGTCGACCAGTTTCTCGCCGAGACGGCAAGAGACTCCGGAGTGAAGGTCATCGGACTTGAAACGGCGGAGGAACAGCTCGCGGCAATCGCCAATATGCGCCCCGAAGTCGCCGCGACGCTATTGACGCTCGCTGCCCGGGACCCAGTCTTGAATGACAATCTCTATGCAACGATGCTCAGGCTCTATCGCGAAAGCCGGCCGGCCGAAATCCTCGCGGTCTCGGACGCCCTGGGCGGATTGAGCGACACGGAGCGGGCGGCGCAGGATGAGTTCATGCTCGCTCTGCTTCAGGGTCGCAACGCAACCATGGCCGAGCGCGCGGCGCCGCTTCTGGCCTCCGGCGGCGCGTTCATCGCCGTCGGCGCGCTCCACCTCGCGGGCAAGACCGGCCTCGTCGAGCAGTTCCGCGCGCGGGGCTACACGGTGACGAAAGTCTGGTAGCTGCTATTCCCCGTAAGGCGTCCAGATGTTCTTGACCTGCGTCGCCCGGCGCAGAAACGCGCGGCCCTCGGCTTTGGCCCAGTCCATCGCCCCGGCCGAAGTCCAGGTCGCCTTGAGATTGCCGGCGGAAAGCGCCTCGACCTGAGCCGCGCCCTCCGTGTCGCCGACATACCAGACCGCATCGACGCCGTCGTGTTCGGCGAGCGTCTTGGCGAGGGCGTTCGCCTCTCCGGTGACGATGTTGACGACGCCGGCGGGAACATCCGACGTATCGAGCACCGAATAGAAGTCGGTTGCGCTCAGAGGATGGCTCGCCGACGGGACTGCGACGACACAATTGCCCATCGCGATCGCCGGCATGACGAGCGAGACGAAGGCGAGCAGCGGCGCCTCGCTCGGGCAGATGATTCCCATCACGCCCCATGGCTCGTTCATCGCCAGCGTGACGAAGCGCGAGCGTGTCGCGTGCACGGCGCCGTCGAACTTGTCGGCGTAACCGGCGTAAACAAAAGCGCGGCGGATCGAGGCGTCGACTTCGGCTTTCGCCGCGCGCGTCGAGGCTCCCGTCATGGCGCTGAGGCGCCGGGCAAACTCGTCTTCACGGGCGGCCAGGTTCTCGGCCACGTAATAGAGCACCTGGGCGCGGTTGTGCGCTGTCGCCGCTCCCCAGGATGAAGCCTTCGCCGCGGCTTCGACGGCGTTGCGGATGTCCTTGCGGTTGCCGAGCCCGGCCAGTCCGACCTCGCGGCCGGCCGGATCGATAACAGCGTAGCTGTAGCCGGAGTCAGGCCGGGCCTGCTTGCCGCCGACATAAAGCTTGGCGGTGCGATCAGGCGCGCCGTCAGAGTTTCGCCCTGGAGCAAGACCGGGCGAAGCGTTGAGGCGCTGCGAACGGGACGCGCTGGGCTTGGGCTCGTCGGCGACCCGGTATTCGGACAAGCCTTCGCGGCCGCCCTCGCGCCCGAAGCCGCTTTCCCGGTAACCGCCAAAGCCCGCGGCGGCGTCGAACATGTTGGTCGAATTGATCCAGACGACGCCAGCCTTGATGCGCGCGGCGACCTCGAAGGCGCGATTGACGTTCTCCGTCCAGACGGACGCGGCGAGGCCGTAGCGCGTATTGTTGGCGAGCGCGACCGCTTCATCCGGCGTACGGAAGGTCGTGGCGACCAGTACCGGGCCGAAGATCTCCTCGCGCGCGAGCACGGACGCCGGGTCCACGCCGGTGACCAGGGTCGGCGGGTAGAAACAGCCTCGATCGGGCAGCGAATCGTTGGCGCGAAAGAATTCGAGCCCTTCCTCCTCGCCCTGACGCATGAGCCGACGGATCCGCTCGAGCTGAACCGGCGCCACGATCGCGCCGACATCGGTCGACTTGTCGAGCGGATCGCCGATTCTCAAGTTCGCCATGCGGGCGCGCAGCTTGGCGTAGAGGGCGTCGGCGGCGCCTTCCGCGACCAGGAGCCGCGAGCCCGCGCAGCACACCTGCCCCTGATTGAACCAGATCGCGTCGACCACGCCCTCGACGGCGCTGTCGAGGTCCGCATCCTCGAACACGATGAACGGCGACTTGCCGCCGAGTTCGAGCGAGAGCTTCTTGCCCGTGCCGGCGGTCGCTTTGCGAATGGCCCGCCCGACCTCGGTCGAGCCGGTGAAGGCGATCTTGTCGACGCCCGCATGCGCGACCAATGCGGCGCCGGTCGCCCCGTCGCCGGTCACGATATTGACGACACCGGGGGGCAGCCCCGTCTCGACGCAGATGGCGGCGAAGGCGAGCGCGGTCAGGGGCGTGAACTCCGCCGGTTTCAGCACGATCGTATTGCCGGCCGCGAGCGCCGGCGCGATCTTCCAGGCCAGCATGAGCAGCGGGAAGTTCCAAGGTATGATCTGCCCGCACACGCCGACCGGCTTTGTCTCCGGAAACTCGCTCTCGATTAGCGAGGCCCAGCCGGCGTGATGATAGAAATGGCGGGCGACCAGCGGAATGTCGATGTCGCGCAACTCGCGGATCGGCTTGCCGTTGTCGATCGTCTCCAGGACGGAAAGAAAGCGCTCCCGCTTCTGCACATGGCGCGCGAGCGCATAAATATGCTTCGACCGCTCGAAGCCGGAAAGCGACGCCCACTTGGCTTGAGCCTTCCGCGCCGCGGCGACCGCGGCGTCGATGTCCTTCGCCGAGCCTTGCGAGACGCGCGCGATGCGCTCGCCGGTCGCGGGATTGAAGACATCGAACAAAGCGCCCGGCTTGGTGAAAGCGCCGTTGATGAAGTGGCCGAAGCCGCTTTCATGCTCTTCGAGCCAGACGCCGACATGTTCGCTGCTCTCAGGAGAGGGACCGTAGTCCATCGTGCGCAGGATGTCCTTGATCACGCCCATGGAATTTGCCTCACGCCATTGCGTGGCGGTGCGCGGCCGAATAGCGCCCGGTCGCGTAATGGTCGAGCTGACGCTCGATGTCGGTCAGAAGGCCGCTCGCGCCGATGCGGAAGAGATCCGGCTGCATCCACGGCAAGCCGAGTTCCTCCTTCATGAGGATGAGCCAGGCGAGCGCATCCTTGGCCGTGCGCAGGCCCCCGGCCGGCTTGAACCCGATGTCGACGCCGGAGCGCTCGCGATAGTCGCGCAAAGCCCGCAGCATCACCAGGCTCACCGGCAGCGTGGCGTTGACGTCCTCCTTGCCGGTGGAGGTCTTGATGAAGTCGGCGCCCGCCTGCATCGCCACCATGCTGGCCGCATAGACGTTGCGCAGCGTCTTCAAGTCTCCCGTGCCGAGGATCGTCTTCAGATGCGCCGACCCGCACGCCTCGCGCATTGCCGCGACCTCGTCGTAGAGCGCGTTCCAGTCGCGGCTGAGCACATGGGCGCGGGTGATCACGATGTCGATCTCGCGCGCGCCCTCCCCGACCGCATAGCGAATCTCCTCCAGGCGCTGCTTCAGGGGGGTGAGCCCGGCTGGGAAGCCGGTCGCGACGGAGGCGACCGGAATCGCCGAGCCCTCGAGCGCCTTGACCGCCGGCCCGACCATGGTCGGATAGACGCACACCGCGGCCACCGTCAGGCCCAAATCGGCGAGATCGAGCGCGGTGAGCAGCTCTTCGCCAAGCGGATGGCGCGCCTTCGCGCACAGCCGGCGCACACGGCCCGGCGTGTCGTCGCCGGAGAGCGTAGTGAGGTCGATGCAGGTCATGGCCTTCAAGAGCCACGCCGCCTGGTATTCCTTCTTGACCGACCGGCGCGTGGCAAGGGTCGCGGCGCGGCGCTCGACCGCACTCGCGTTGACGCCGACGCTCTCGAACCAATCCGGCGCCAGCGGCACGCCCGGATTGCGGGGCCGGTTATGGCCGGCCTGAATTGGACTGGCGACGGCCTGGTCCATGGCGCCTCCGCTTCCTTAAACGTTTGGCTTCGAAAGATTGTCACGATCGGACGGCGAAGCCCAGAATCGCGCGACCGCGCCCGCACCCTCGTTTCGGCGCGGAGCGGCGGGCGAGCCTGCCGCTCATATAGATGTTGTGGCTCGGCGGCAAAAGGAAGAACTTGCCGCTAGGGTAGACGCGGCCTACGAACCGATGATTGGCCCCGCGGCCAAGGGCTGGGGAGCCTGCAATGCTTCAATTCCACATAGCGATAAGCCTGGTCGGAATTCTTTCCGGGCTCGTGATGTTGTACGGCCTTTTGCTCGGTCGGAATTTCAAGACGGCGATCGCCGTCTTCCTGATCACGACGATCCTGACGAGCCTGACCGGTTTCCCGCTGCCGCCATTCGGCTTCGACCCGCCGCGCGCCGTCGGCGTGCTCTCGCTCATTCTGCTGATTGGCGCCGTCGCCGCCTATTACGGCTTCCGGCTCGCCGGCGCCTGGCGGTGGATTTTTGTCGGCTGCGCGGTCGCGGCGCTTTATCTCAATGTGTTCGTAGCTGTGGCGCAGGGATTCATGAAGGTCCCGGCGCTTCATGCGCTCGCGCCGACCGGGTCCGAGCCGCCGTTTGCGATCGTCCAGGGAATCGTGCTGATCATTTTCATTGCGCTTGGGATATGGGCGGCCGTCAAGTTTCGGCCGGGCGACGAGCGGCGCTGGGCGCGGCGCTAGCGCGCTGACGCGATCCCCATGGCTCCGATGTTGTGGCCCCCAGCCGCACCCGCGCGATAACCATTCCCGGCCGCGGAATTGGCAAGTTCAGAATTGCCTTTTCCGATTGGCCCCGGCTGTGCAAGAATTAGGCAGCTGCTTGCGAAACGGTCCGGCGTAAAAGCCTGTTCGCTCCAAACGAAGGCGTCTTGACGCTCGATGTCGATCCGCCTCGCCGACCGTGGCAACAGCGGGAGGCAAACATATGACCATCGCCAACGCGTCACCGCGCCTGTACAACGAAGATCTCGCGCCAGCCCGCGAAAGAAACTGGGGCGCATTCAGCATCTTCAACGTCTGGACGTCCGACGTCCACAGTCTCTGGGGCTACTATCTCGCCGCGAGCCTGTTTCTGATCTGCGGCAATTTCGTCAATTTCATCTTCGCGATCGGTATCGGGTCGCTGGTCATTTTCCTCTTGATGAATCTCGTCGGCTTCGCCGGAGTCAAAACCGGCGTTCCCTACCCGGTTCTCGCGCGGGCGTCGTTCGGGACGTTCGGCGCCAATTTGCCGGCGCTGGTCCGCGCGGTGGTCGCCTGCTTCTGGTATGGCGCGCAAACGAGCGCCGCCTCCGGCGCCATCGTCGCTCTCCTCCTGCGCAGCAGCGCGATCGCCGAATTCAACCGGAATTCCCATTTCCTCGGTCACACGACCCTGGAGACGATCACCTTCATAATCGTGTGGGCGCTCCAGCTCCTCATCATTCAGCACGGGATGGAGACGGTGCGGCGATTCCAGGACTGGGCCGGTCCGGCGGTGTGGGCGATGATGCTGATCCTCGCCATATATCTCTGTGTGAAGGCGGGCGGGATTTCGTTCGGCAACGAGATTCCGCGCGACGTGCTGATAAAGAAGACCGCCGACGCGGGCGTTCCCTTCGAGCCGGGATCGTTTGCCGCGCTGGCGGCGGTTGCGGCGACATGGATCACCTATTTCGCCGCGCTCTACCTCAATTTTTGCGACTTTTCGCGCTATGCGCCGGACAAGCAGGCGGTCTGGAGGGGCAATGTCTGGGGCCTGCCGATCAACCTCGTCCTGTTCTCGTTCGTCGCCGGCATTACGACCACAGCGGCTTACGCCGTCTATCACGAGGCCTTGCTGCATCCGGACGAAATTTCGGCGCGTTTCGACAATTTGTTCCTGGCTCTTGTGGCGGCGCTGACGTTTGCGGTAGCGACGCTCGGCATCAACGTGGTCGCCAATTTTGTCTCGCCTGCGTTCGACTTTGCGAACGTGTTTCCAAGCAAGATCGACTTCAAGAAGGGCGGCTATATCGCCGCGCTGATCGCGCTCATTCTTTATCCCTTTGCGCCGTGGCAAGGGAGCGCGGCGAGTTTCGTTGGCATTATCGGTTCAACGATGGGCCCGATCTTCGGCATCATATTGGTGGACTATTATCTCATCCACAATGGCGAGATCGACGTTCCCGAACTCTATCGCGAGGAAGGGATCTATCGCTACACGAACGGCTGGAACGTCAACGCCGTGATCGCCGCCGCGATCGGCGCGGTGTTCTCGAGCATCCTGCCAAATTTCACCACCATTCTGCCGTCCTGGTGGGGCGTTTATGGCTGGTTTTTCGGCGTCGCGATCGGCGGCGCCGTCTATTACGCGCTCGTCAAAACCCGGGGAGCGCCCGTCACGCGCACAGCGCGCGCGGCGGAATAGCGCGCGGCGGGCCGGGAGCAAGTCCCGACCCGCCTATTGGCGTCCGCTTTAAGCCTTGCTTGCCAACTGCTGTCCGAGCGGCAGGGAGCGGATGCGCTTGCCGCTCGCCGCAAAGATCGCGTTCATGAGCGCGGGCGCGACTGGGGGCACGCCCGGTTCGCCCACGCCGCCCATATGCATGTCGTAGCCATGCGGCGTGATATAGACATGGGTCTCGCGCGGCGCGTCGCTGATGCGCAGCACCTGGTAGTCGTCAAGATTGCTCTGCTGGACCCGGCCGTCCTTGAACGAGATCTCGTTCAAGAGGCCGACGCCGAGGCCCATGACGACCGCGCCCTCGAATTGAGAGCGAACGCGATCCGGGTTGACGATGGGACCGCAATCAACGGCGATGTCGACCCGCGGCACAGTGACGTTGCCCTTCTCGTCGACCGCCGCCTCGATCACGGCGGCCACATAGCTCACAAAGCTGCGATGGACAGCAAGACCCAGGCCATGGCCTTTCGGCACGTCGCGCTTGCCCCAACCCGCCTTCTCCGTGACCAACTCGACAACGTTGCGCAGCCGGCCGGTGTCGATCGGGTAGACCTCCGGATTCTCGCCGTAATCCCAGAAGTTCTTGACCTGCTGCGGGACGTCAAGAATGCGAGGGGGTCCGATCAGATCGAGCAGGAACGCCTTCTGATCCTTGCCCGCCGCAGCCGCCAGTTCCGCAACGAAGGATTGAATGGCGAACCCGTGCGGGACGTTCGAGACGGAGCGCCACCAGCCGATCTTGGTATGCGCTTCGGCTTCGCCATTCTCGATGCTCACGTTCTTGATGTCGAAGGGCATGTCGACGAGGCCCATGCCCTGCTCGAGCGGCGCCTCATGCTTGGGATCGTTCACGAACAAGGCGAAGATCGTCGGCGCGACGCTGTTGTGCCGCCATGCGACGACCTTGCCGTCCTTGTCGAGCCCCGCCTCGAGACGTTCGACCGACACGGTGTGGTAGAAGTCGTTGTGGATGTCGTCCTCCCGGGTCCACACGACCTTGACCGGCGCCCCGCCCATCGCCTTCGAGCACAAGGCCGCCTCGACCGCGAAGTCCGGCTTCGACTTGCGGCCGAAACCGCCGCCCAAAAGGGTCACATTGACGGTGACGTTCTCGGGCGGAAGCGCGAGGTACGCAGCGACCATGTCATGCGCGGCCTGCGGGCTTTGCACGCTGGTCCACACTTCGGCCTTGCCGTCGACAATCCGGCAGGTCGCGGAGGGCGGCTCCATCGTCGCGTGCGCGTTGTGCGGGATGTAATACTCGGCCTCGACCTTCTTGTCCGCGCTTGCGTAAGCCGCGGCGAAGTCGCCGTCGCTGCGCAGGACCTTGCCGGGCTGTTTGGCTGTCGCTTCCATCGCCGCGCGATAGGCCTGCGAATCATACGTCGCGTGCGGACCGTCGTCCCAGGTGATCTTCAGCGCCTTGCGGCCCTGGATCGCCGCCCAGGTGTTGTCGGCGATGATTGCAATTCCCCCTGACGGCTGGAATTTCATCGGATACGACGGCGCGGGAATCTCGACGACCTGGAGGACGCCCGGGATCTTCTTCGCATCCGTCGCGTCGTAGGAGGCGACCTTGCCGCCCATCACCGCCGGGCGCGCAATGACGGCGTATTTCTGATCGGGCAAGCGGACATCCTGGCCATAAGTGGCGCGACCGGTCGTGATGGCGAAGCCATCGACGATATTGGTCCCTTCCTTGCCGATGTAGCGAAACTCGGAAGGGTCTTTGAGAGGCAGGCTGACCGGCGTTGCGGCGCCCGTCTTTTCGAGGCTCACATTCGACGGCACGCCCATCGTGCTGGCGTCGGCGGCGAGATCTCCATAGCCGAGCTTCTTGCCCGTCGATTTCTGGATGATTTCGTGGTTCTTCGCCTCCACGTCGGAGACGTCGACGCCCCAACGTTTCGCGGCGGCCGCCTCCAGCATCATGCGGGCGGCGGCTCCCACCTGGCGCATCGGCATGAAAAAATGCCGGGTCGAACGCGAGCCGTCGGTGTCCTGGTTGCCGTACTTGGCCTCGTCCCCGGGCGCCTGGGCGACCTTCACCCGAGACCAATCCGCCTCCATTTCATCGGCCACGATCAGCGGCATGCCGGTTCGGACGCCCTGACCCATGTCGGAGCGATGGCAGACGATGGTGACGGTTCCGTCGGGCGCAACCGAAACGAAAGCGAGCGGATTGTTGACCGTGCCATGCGGCATGCCTTCGGCGCCCCATTTGGGCGCGTCTTCGGCCAGCGCCGGCAGAGGGGGCAGCAGGCGCACGGCGAGCACGAGGCCGGTTGTCGAGAGGACGCCCTTGAGGACGCCGCGCCGACTGACGTTTTCGACGCCGAATGTGGAGACGATTTCGCGAATGTGCTGGGTCATGTCACGCTCCCGCAGCTTGCTTGATGGCGGCGCGAATGCGCTGATAGGTTCCGCAACGGCAAATGTTGCCGTACATCGTGCTGTCGATGTCGGCGTCAGTCGGATGCGGCGTCTGTTTCAGAAGCGCGACCGCCTGCATGATCTGGCCAGCCTGGCAATAGCCGCACTGCGGCACGTTGAGCGCCCGCCAGGCCGTCTGAACGGGATGATTGCCTTCCGGGTCCAGGCCTTCAATGGTGGTGACCGACTTGCCGTTCGCGTCGCTCATCGCCGTGACGCAAGACCGGGTGGCGTCGCCGTCGAGATGAATCGTGCAGGCGCCGCAAGCGGCCACGCCGCACCCGAACTTGGTGCCGGTGAGCCCGAGAACGTCGCGCAGATACCAGAGCACCGGCATTGACGGATCGCCGTCGAATGATTGCGCCTGTCCGTTGACGTGCAGAGTGATCATGCTTCCCTCCCGATCGAAAGCGGCTGCTTTAGGGTCGTGTTGGTTGGGTCAGAAGCGCATCGCGCTTTTCCGATGACGGAATTGAAACCATTCCTGACAACCAGATGATTTTAAGTCACAATTGGAAGGGGAGCAATTGCTATTACGATATGTTTATATGAATACATCGAGTAATCGTGATGTTACTTGGGATGCTCATCGCAGACTTGCGCATAGGGGCACCGCCGCTCGACGTTGGCGCTGGTTGCTTTGGATTGAAGCGGAGGATCCGGGGAGGCTGCAAAACTTGATTGCAGAAAACCCGAAAATGGAATAAGCTCGCACCATGAACAAACCTGCCCTTCGCGCCGTTCGAGAGGGTCGCCGGTTCCGGCGCCTCGAATGCCTCGAGGCAGAATCGAGCATGAAAACACTTCTGGCCGTTTTTACGCGTAACCCGTTGATAACTCTCGATTCGGACGAGGAAATCCAAGGAAATCCAATAGCCGCTGACGAGGGTTTTCGCGCCTTAACGGCGAGGAACCAAGAAAACCCAAATCGCCCCATGCCGGGCCGCTGTTGGAGTTAGCTAAACCCTCAAGTTATTACATAACGTGTTCGTATTTGACATCTCAGGCTTCCGCGCCTACGAACCGCGCCTTCGTCAGGTTTTGGCCTCGTCGATCACGCCGACTGTCCTTCGAGGCCAGCGGTCCCCGTCCGGCAGCGCTTTGCGCCCCCGGGCGCGATTGGCGTTGGGCTCAAACGCGAATGTGGCTCAGCGGATAGATAGAACGGGCGTCCCGTCCTATCTATCCGCTGATCACCATTCGCCGCCTGAGCACAAGGAGCGCGACCCATGTTCGAGAGCCTGTCCGAAAAGCTCTCCGGCATTCTGGATAAGCTCACCGGCCGCGGCGCCCTCTCCGAGGAGGACGTCAACGCCGCCATGCGCGAAGTGCGCCGCGCGCTGCTCGAGGCGGACGTCGCGCTCGAGGTCGTGCGCTCGTTCGTCGACCGGACCCGCACCAAGGCTGTCGGGGCCGCGGTCATCAAGTCGGTCAAGCCCGGCCAGATGGTGGTCAAGATCGTCCACGATTCGCTCGTCGAGACGCTGGGCACGGACTCGCAGGCGATCGATCTCAACGCGCCGGCCCCCGTGGCCATCATGCTGGTCGGCCTGCAGGGCGCGGGCAAGACGACAACGGCGGCCAAGATCGCCAAACGTCTGACCGAGCGGGACAGGCACAAGGTGCTGATGGCCTCGCTCGACGTGAAGCGGCCCGCGGCTCAGGAGCAGCTCGCGGTGCTGGGCCAGCAGGTCGGCGTCGCGACTTTGCCGATCGTTTTCGGCGAGGATCCGGTCGCCATCGCCAAACGCGCCGAGAGCGCCGCGCGCCTGCAAGGCTACGATGTCGTGATCCTCGACACCGCCGGGCGCACCCATATTGACGAACCGCTGATGCAGGAGATGGCGGAGATCCGCGACGCCGCGCGGCCCCACGAAATCCTCTTGGTGGCCGACGCCTTGACTGGCCAGGACGCCGTCAATCTGGCCAAGAACTTCAACGAGCAAGTGGGCCTGACCGGCATCGTGCTGACCCGCATGGACGGCGACGGCCGCGGCGGCGCGGCTTTGTCGATGCGCTCGGTCACCGGCAAGCCGATCAAGCTGCTTGGAATCGGCGAGAAGATGGACGCGATCGAGGATTTCCATCCCGCGCGTCTCGCCGACCGCATCCTCGGCATGGGCGACATTGTCAGCCTGGTCGAGAAAGCGGCGCAGAATATCGACATGGCGCAAGCGGCCAAGATGGCCGAGAAGATGCGCAAGGGCGTCTTCGATCTGAACGACCTTTCGGAACAATTGTCGCAGATCGAAAAGCTCGGCGGCATGGGCGGCATCATGGGCATGCTGCCCGGCGTCGCCAAGATCAAGGACCAGCTCAATTCCGCCAATCTCGACGACAAGTTCGTCAAGCGCCAGCGCGCCATCATCTCGTCAATGACGCCGCAGGAGCGCCGCAACCCCGACATGCTCAAGGCCTCGCGCAAGAAGCGCATCGCGGCGGGCTCGGGCGTCACGGTCGAGTACGTCAACCGGCTGCTCAAGCAGCATCGCCAGATGGCCGACATGATGAAGGCGATGGGCGGCGGGGGCGCCAAGCGCGGCATGATGGGCAAGCTCGGCCAGATGATGGGGCTTGGCGGAGGCATGCCGATGCCATCGCCCGAGCAGATCGAAGCGATGCAGAAGCAATTGGGCGGCGCGGGTCTTCCCGGAGCGCCTTCAGGGCCGCCCGGCATTCCAGCCGCCCCTCCGCCCGGCGCCTTCAACCTGCCCGCGCAATTCCCCGGTCTTGGCGGCGGCCCGAAGCTGCCGGGCCTGGGCGGCGGCTTCAACCCGTTCGGCGGCAAGAAGAAATAATCGCAACACCTCACCTGATCTGAAAGGAAAACACCGATGTCAGTGAAAATCCGCCTCTCCCGCGGCGGCACGAAGAAGCGCCCCTTCTATCGCATCGTGGTCGCCGACGCGCGCATGCCGCGCGACGGCCGCTTTGTCGAAAAGATCGGCACTTTCGATCCCTTGAAAGCCAAGGACGACGCCAGCCGCGTCGTGCTCGATCAGGAGAAGGCCAAGGCGTGGCTCGCCAAGGGCGCGCAGCCGACCGACCGCGTGCTGCGCCTGCTCGACGGCCTCGGCCTCGCCAAGCGGGAGGCGCGCAACAATCCGCAGAAGGCGCAGCCGAAGAAGAAGGCGCAGGAGCGCGCCGCCGCCGCTACCGCGGCAGCCGAGAAGGCCGCGGCAGCGCCCGCAGCTTAAGCTTACTGCCGCAACTTGCGCGCGCCCGACCGCCTCATCCTGATGGGCGTGTTCGGCGCGCCCCAGGGCGTGCGTGGAGAGATTCGCATCAAGTCGCTGACCGGAGAGCCAAGCGCCATCGGCGACTACGGGCCTCTGACCAACAAGGGCCGGACACGAGCGTTCGCGTTCGATTCCCTGCGGCCGCTCAAGGACGAGATGCTGGTGGCTCGCGTCGCCGGCGTTTCGACCCGCGATGCGGCTGAGGCCCTGAAGGGCGTGGAGATCTTCGCCCGCCGGGACCAGTTACCCCCGCCCAGCGAGGACGAATTCTACTACGACGACCTGGTCGGACTGGAAGCCGTCGACGCGGCGGGGGCGCCGCTCGGCCGGGTCATAGCGCTCATGAACCATGGCGCTGGGGACGTTCTCGAGATCGCGCCGGTCGACGGGGGGGAAACCTTGCTTCTCCCGTTCTCCAAGAGCGTCGCGCCGCGCATCGATTTCGCCGCCGGGCGGATCGTCATAGCCCATCAATAGACGGGCGTCCTTCCGGGCGCCCTATCGAATTGCCGCACGAAGTCGAGGGCGACTAGCGTCCGAGGCGAACGGGGTGTTGCTAAGGGCGAAGGGGGCGGATACACAAAGGCGCTCGCGCCGTTGAGTTCATCCGGCGCTGATGGTTCAGGGATCCCAGACCCGCTTGTTCGTTTGGAGACGCGCTACATGACGATGAGTTCCGAGACGGCTTCAACAGGCCATGGGGGCCACTCGGTAACGAAGCGGGACTTCTTGTTTCTGGCGACCGGATCGCTGGCGACGGTCGGCGTGGTGACAACCCTCTGGCCGTTCATTGACCAGATGAATCCCGACGCCGCGACGATCGCCGCGGCGGGTCCCGTCGACATCGACATCGGCCAGCTTCAGCCGGGCCAGCGGGTGGTGACGCTGTGGGCGTCCCGCCCGGTGTTCGTGGTCAAACGCGCCCAGCCGGCGCTTGATGAGCTGAAAAATCCGAAGCTGCTCTCCCAGTTGCGCGACCCGGACTCCCAGAACTTGCAACAGCCCACTTATGCGGCCAACTGGAGCCGGTCCATCAAGCCCGAGATTCTCGTGCTGGTTGGGGTCTGCACGCACCTTGGCTGCATTCCGCTGTTCGATCCGGATCCGAGCAAGACGGATCCCGCGCCCGATTGGCCGGGCGGCTTCTTCTGCCCGTGCCACGGCTCCAAATATGACTTGGCTGGCCGCGTCTTCCAGGGCGTTCCCGCACCCTACAACCTGCCGGTGCCGCCCTATCATTTCCCCGACGACAAGACGGTTCGGGTCGGCCAGAACCCGCCGGGCGCGAATTTCGATTTCAACTCGATTTTGCAGGTCTAGCCTCGAAAAATCGATCGGTGGCCGCGATCGGGCGAACGCGCTAAGCCTCACGCGATGTTCGCCTGCACGGTCTTAACCCTCTTTCCCGCCATGTTCCCCGGCCCGCTCGGCCAATCGCTGGCGGGCGATGCGCTGGCGCGGGGCTTGTGGTCGCTGGCGGCGCGCGACATCCGCGAGCATGGGCTCGGCCGTCATCGGGCGGTCGACGACACGCCCGCGAGCGGCGGCCCCGGCATGGTCATGCGGGCGGACGTCGTCGCCGCGAGCCTCGATGCGGCGGTCGCGCCCGACGATGCGCGCCCGCGCCTGATCATGAGTCCGCGCGGCGAGCCCTTCCGCCAGGCGCGCGCCCGCGAATGGGCGGCGGGGCCTGGGCTCGTCATTCTCTGCCCTCGCTTCGAGGGCGTCGATGAGCGAGTGATCGAAGCGCGCGGACTGATCGAAGTGTCGGTCGGCGATTATGTGCTGTCAGGGGGCGAAATCGCCGCGCTCGCCATTCTCGACGCTTGCGTGCGCCTCATTCCCGGCGTGATGGGCAGGGAAGCATCGGGGGCCGAGGAGAGCTTCGAGAGCGGGCTGCTCGAATATCCCCATTATACCCGCCCGCGCGAATGGGAGGGCCGCGCAATTCCCGACGTGCTCCTCTCGGGCGACCACGCGAAGATCGCCGCTTGGCGACGCGCCGAGGCCGAGCGCATCACGCGCGAGAGACGGCCGGACTTGACGCAGCGTTAGGACCCGCCAGATTCGCCGCGGTTTCCTGGTTTTGTTCTCGCCGATCGCCCTATCCCGCGAGCAACGACCGGCCTACGGTCAAAAATAGACATGTGGAGGCCGAATGCCGGCGTGGGTGGAAGACGCGCAACAGCTGACCGAGCTTAGAGACTTAAGCAGCTCTCAGAGCTCGGTCTTGCTTCGCACAACGGAAGTCGAAGAGTTCCTGTCCAACCTCAATTTGTCTTCTCACGCTCTCGTGGCGCCGAAGGGATTCGGGAAGACCCTCGTTCTCAAACTCAAACGTATTTCGTTGCAGGAAAATGATTATCGCTGCTTCCCGTTCTCGCCAATTGTCGATCGCCCGAGCAACAAGCCGCCGATCCTGCCCAATGAAATCATCAACGTCCTGGAAAGCAGCGACAATTGGGAGACGCTGTGGAATATCGCTTTCTCGATCTGCCTGATCAAGGGATTCCAGGACGATCGCGACGTTCACCAACAGCTCGAGGATTTGCTGAAGTCGAACGACTTACCCCAGACGTTGCTCAACATCCTCGCCCATCCCCACATAACGAGGCCGTTCGACATCTTGCATGACTGCCTGGCGGCGCAGCGCAACGAAATCTTCTTGATCATGCGGGCGGCGCAGCAGGTGACGCGTATCTTCGCGACCATTCACAAGCAGGCGGGCATCTTCGTCGACAACATCGATGAATATCTTATCCACTACATCAACTTCTCCTATCTTCGTCGCAACGAAGTCCACGAGCAATTCGTTCGGATCTGGCATGCCGGTCAAGTCGGCGCCTGGCTGGCCCTGAGGCGCCTGCATGGGATCAATCCTCATGTGCGGATATTCGTCTCGATCCGAAAGGAGGCCTATCAGCATGCCGCGCAGAACGAGCCGCAATTCTCCAACCTGAGGTCGTTCCGAAGAGAGCTGCGCTACAGGATCGAGGACATCAGGCAGATCATCGAAAACAACATCGCGATCGCCTCAAAGAGCGATCTGGTCGACAGAAGCGCCGAAGATCCCCTGTTGCGTTTTCTCGGGCCGAAAAATGAATTCGTTTCAAACGCGGGAACCGCACGGCAGGAGCGGGCGATCGATTATTGAACTCGCCATTGCTCGCTGCGGCCGCGCGACGCGATCGTGATCGGCAAGGAGATCAGCCTGATTGGCGTCAAGAGAAGAAGCCAGCAGGAAATTCGCAACGCGATCAATTCCGCTGCGGCGGAGCGCGTTGAAACGCTCTTCAATGAGGTCGCGCCGTTCTTCAGCGGATTGTATCCGGAAATCTTCCCCCAGATCATCAAATCCAACGTGCTGACCTATGACGAGGTCGTCGAGGCGTCCCAAGCCTATGCGGACATCGCCGCGAGACAATACGAGATCGAAACCGAGGCGGCGCGACATCCGTTCTGCGCGCTCTATGCCTTGGGGCTGGTCGGAATCGTCCAACAGAGCCGCGACGATCCCGCCCGGCTCGTGCAAAAGTTCGCCCCGGTCGGGGACATCGCGTTCGGCAAGATCCATGTCTTGCCGCAGGCCGAGACCTATCTGATCCACCCGTCGCTCAGCGACTTCATCACCCGGAGAAACGTCGGGTTCCTCAAAGAGCTGAACAAGCACAACGTCATCGGCGACGAGCTCGAGTGGCGGCCCGAGGAAAGCATCCGGTTTGTGGCCGTTGGCGATATTCGCGGCTACCGGGAAAACGTGGTTCAGATCGCCGGGAGGTCGCAGACTTTCGACAAATACTGGCGCGATTTGTTCCGGCAGTTCACGCGCGATCTGGACTACGCGAATACGTCCGCCGGCGACCATCTGGTTCTGGCCGATCGAAGTCCGGGCAGGCTCTTGCGCGCGGCGCGCGGACTGAGCGCCCAACTCCTGGCTTCCGGATACAATCTGCAGATGAGAGTGGGCGCGCATAGCGGATTCTGGAAACTCAATCCCGCGCTGGAAGGCGCGCAGCACCCCGAAATTTCCGACATCGTCGTCGTCGCCGCGCGCATCGAGCCCCTCGCCAGGCCAGGCGACATTCTCCTGTCTCAACAATTCGTCGATGACGCGCAACGCTACGGATATCGCTTCGAGGAAGAAGGCTTGTCGCTTCTCGATGAACACTATGTCGGGGCTGGGCGGCATCAGGCGGGAGCCGGCGTCTTGATCTCGAAAGAGAGCGAGGCTCCCCAGCACGTCCCGATCTATCTGTTCGGCCACCCGCAGACCTGAGTCGCCCTCAAGGCGCGGGGCAGAACACCCGAAACCGATGTCCGTCGGGGTCCGCGGCCAGGAAGGTCCGGCCGAAGTCCATCGTAGTCGGCTCCTGCAAGATCGCGGCGCCTTTGCGCTTCCGATCGACGCAGAGCGCTTCGACCTCTTCGTTGGTTGCAACCGCCATCGCCAGTTCGCCGGCATCGCGCGCCCCGAGCGGCGCAGGCTTGACGTCACGGCGCGCCCAGAGCCCAAGCCTCAGGTCAGGCGAGAGCGCGAACATGACGAAGTTCGGCGAGGAATCGAGAGGCTTGCGGTCGAGCAACCGAGCATAAAACTCGGCGCTCGCCTGAGGTTCATCGACATAAAGCAGGACGAAATGCGGCAGGCCCATCGGGATCGCTCCTTTTCTTGAAGTGAGGGCGACCCTCGGGCGCCGGCGCGTCAGATTCTGTCAGCAGTCTTGTCCGGGGATTCGATCGACGAGATCCCTCGGCGTTCCATGAACGATGGAGCGTCGTGGCTTGATTTAATAAAATCGACAATTCGTTGCCGGGAGGAGGGCGGCGTGATATTGTTTTTCAGAAATCCCGATGAGGCCGGCTGAGAGTTTTATCCGGCCAGCTTGGGCAGCGAAACGAGATGGAGCGTAATACCAAAACTCGATGCTCGGAACCGATCATCGCCTTATGGCCGAAGCGCGAATGCGCGCCCTAAGCCGTTGCGCGGGTTTGAGCGCGATGAGTCGCGCTCAAATAGAATGAGTATAAGTCATTGAAAGCAAACATAGCCCGAAAATCGCGACACGAAACCGAGGTTAATCCCTTGAAAAGAGACAATCCCGCGAAATCACTGATTCGCCGCATGTAATGATTTCGATGGTTTATGGCTTGGCGTGCGAAACGGCTCGTTGCGCCTGGCGAAACGAGCGTTTTGTTTTGGGCGGTTTTTCTGCTTCGTCATGGGCCGGAAGAGCCATGGGGCGGCCGACCCGGCCGTCCTTGCCGGTCGGCGCCTCGAGGCACGAGAACGGCGGAAGCTCGCTTCCCGCATCGAAGGCCGGACTTCCAGTTACAAGATTGCATAAAAGCGCACTTAAGATCATGAAATCATTGCCTCGCGTAACATTGTGCGCTTCGCGGAACCGAGCCGCCGATCTGGGGATGTGGAGGCGCGCGAGCGGTCCGGCGAATTGCTATTTATTCGGGTGGCCCGACGCGTTCGCTGGTGCGCCAATCCTTCAGCAAACGTCGGCGGCCTAACGGATAGCGCGCTTCGAGCGTCTGGCACGAGACTATGCGATCGGCGCGAAAATGGCGGAATCCCTGCCTGAGCTCGCACCAGGCCATCACGACACGCGCCTCGTCGAAATATCCGACGCCGAACGGCCAGATCGTGCGTTCCGTGCTGGCGCCGCGCGCGTCATTGTAGGCAAGCGCGAGTTTGCGCTCGGATCGAATCGCAGCGCGGATCGGGGCGAGATCCGGCGCGGCGTCATGTGAAATTTTGCCCGGGACCAGAAGCGTCGACAACTCGACATCGTCACGCAGACTCGGCGGCAGGACGGCGGTGATCTTGGCGATCGCGTCGCGCGCCGCGAGCGCGAGCTTTTGGTCGGTCCTCGCCCCGACCCATCGCGCCCCCAGGACGAGCGCCTCGATTTCCTCGCCGCTCAACATGAGCGGAGGGAGCCAGAAGCCCGGCTTGAGGACATAGCCCAAGCCCGCCTCGCCCTCGATTTCCGCCCCTTGCCCCTGCAAGCTGGCGATATCGCGGTAGAGCGTTCGTAAGGAGACGCCGAGTTCGTCGGCAAGGACGCGCCCGCTGACCGGTCGGCGACGGCGCCTGAGCGCCTGCAGAAGTGCGAGAAGCCGCTCCGAGCGCGACAATCGCTATCGTAGCTCCCGTTTCGTCAGCGCGTCGGCACAGGCGTCTCGCCGCGGTAGTCGTAGAAGCCGCGCTGGGTCTTGCGGCCAAGCCAGCCCGCCTCGACATATTTCACCAGCAGCGGACAGGGGCGGTATTTGGAATCGGCCAGCCCCTCGTGCAGCACCTGCATGACGGCGAGGCAGGTGTCGAGGCCGATGAAGTCGGCAAGCTGCAGCGGCCCCATCGGGTGGTTGGCCCCGAGCCGCATCGCGGTGTCGATCGCGTCGACCGAGCCCACGCCTTCGTAGAGCGTGTAGACCGCCTCGTTGATCATGGGCAGGAGGATGCGGTTGACGATGAAAGCAGGGAAATCCTCGGACATCGTCGCCGTCTTGCCGAGCCGAGTGACGAACGCCTTGGCTGCGTCAAACGTTTCATCCTTCGTGGCGATACCGCGGATCAATTCGACCAGCTGCATGCGCGGCACGGGATTCATGAAATGGATGCCGATGAACCGCTCGGGATTCGAGGTTACTGAGGCGAGGCGCGTGATCGAGATCGAGGACGTGTTGGATGCGACAATCGCGTCCGGCTTGAGAAAGGAGCGCAGCGCGATGAAAATCTTGCGCTTGACCTCTTCGTTCTCGGAGGCGGCCTCGACCACGAGATCGCAATCGCTGAGCTTGTCGAGCGTCCGCGCCACCTGAATGCGATCGAGGATCGCCTTGCGCTCCGCTTCGCCCATCTGTCCCTTGGCCACCTGGCGCGACAGATGGCCGTTGATGGTCGCGAGAGCCGCGTTGATCCGCTCCTCGGCGACGTCGGTGAGCGAGACGGTCATTCCCGCCTGAGCGGCGACCTCGGCGATGCCGGCGCCCATCTGGCCAGCGCCGATGACGCCAACCGTTTCAATATTGAATGTCATTTTTTCTTCCAGCGAACAGCCCGCGCCGCGTCGCGATCATAGACTAGCGGTCACAAGCGTCCAGTCGAACGCTGGGATTTTTGCATGACCGGAGCTCAGCGCCCGATCTTGGCGAGTTCCGCGGCGAGCTCGGGCAACGCCGTATAGAGATCGGCGACCAGGCCGTAATCGGCGACCTGGAAGATTGGCGCCTCCTCGTCCTTGTTGATGGCGACGATGACCTTCGAAATCCTTCATCCCCGCCAGATGCTGGATCGCGCCCGAGATGCCGACCGCGATATAAAGGTCCGGCGCCACCACCTTGCCGGTCTGGCCGACCTGCCAGTCGTTGGGCGCGTAGCCGGCGTCGACCGCGGCGCGCGAGGCGCCCATCGCCGCGCCGAGCTTGTCGGCGACCGGCTCGATATAGGTCTTGAAGTTCTCCGCCTTCTGCATTGCCCGGCCGCCCGAGATGATGATCTTGGCCGAGGCCAGTTCCGGCCGGTCGGACTTGGCGAGCGCCTCGCCGACGAAGGACGACACCGCCGGATCAGCAGCAGGCGCGACGGTCTCGATCGGCGCCGAGCCGCCCTCGCCGGTTGCGGCGAAAGAGGCGGTGCGCACGGTGACGACGATCTTCTGGTCGGTCGAACTCGACGGTCTGGATCGCGTTGCCGGCATAGATCGGCCGCTCGAAGGTCTTGGGGCCGATGACTTTGATAATGTCGGAAAGCTGCATGACGTCGATGAGCGCCGCCACGCGGGGCGCAACATTCTTGGCGCTGGCGGTCGAGGCCGCGACGATGGCGTCATAGCCGGGCGCGAGTGAGACAATCAGCGCCGCCAGCGGCTCCGCCAGGCCATGCTCGTAACGAGGATCGTCAGCGACCAGCACTTTCGCCACGCCTTGGAGTTTGGCCGCCGCCTCTGCGGCGGCGCCAACATTGGCGCCGGCGACGAGAACATCGACGGGCGCCTTGAGCTCGAGCGCCGCGGTCAGCGCGCGCGCGGTCGCATCGTTCAATTTGCCGCCGGCGACTTCCGCGAGAAGAAGCGTCGCCATCGTCAGATCACTCCCGCTTCTTCGCGAAGCTTTTGCACGAGCTCCGCTGCCGATTTGACCTTCACTCCGGACTTGCGGCCTGGGGGCTCGACGGTTTTCAGCACCTTGAGCCGGGGCGAAACGTCGACGCCATAGTCGCCCGCCGTCTTCTCCTCGATCGGCTTCTTCTTCGCCTTCATGATATTGGGCAGCGAGGCGTAACGCGGCTCGTTCAAGCGCAAATCGGTGGTGACGATCGCCGGCAGCTTCAGCGACACGGTCTGCATGCCGCCGTCGACCTCGCGCGTGACTTCGACCGAGCCGTCGCCGATGACGACCTTGGAGGCGAATGTGCCCTGACCCCAGCCGGTGAGCGCCGCCAGCATCTGTCCGGTCTGGTTCGAATCGTCGTCGATCGCCTGCTTGCCCATGATGACAAGGCCCGGCTGTTCGGCGGCGACGACGCCCTTCAAGAGCTTGGCGACCGTCAAAGGTTCGACCAGCGTGTCGGTCTTGATGAGAATGCCGCGATCGGCGCCCATGGCGAGCGCTGTGCGAATGGTTTCGCTGGCCTGCTGCGGTCCAATCGAGACAATGACCACTTCGGTCGCCTTGCCAGCTTCCTTCTGCCGCAGCGCTTCCTCGACGGCGATTTCGTCGAACGGATTCATCGACATTTTCACGTTGGCGAGTTCGACGCCCGAGCCGTCGGACCGGAGCCGGATCTTGATGTTGTAGTCGACCACCCGCTTGACGGGCACGAGGATCTTCATACGCCCCAGAACTCCTGCCGAACTGGGCGCTTGCCCAAGCAATTCGAGGCCGAACCCCTAATCTTGGCCTTGGCGCAAGTCAACGCGAGCAAGGAGTCCGTTTAGGCGCCGCTCAAAGGCGCAAATCGGCGGGGCCGAGATCGTGTCAGCTTGTGCCGCGCAATGCGGAAATCGCCCTGAAAAGCACGCGGTCGGTCGCTTTCGCGAACTGTAGCCTACACACCTCGCCGCCCCCGTACATGGGCAATCTCTGGCCAACAACCGCGATTGACAGAACCGGGATTCTCACGCCAAGTCGCGGAAAGAAAGCCAAGGAGTAACTGCCGGTCGAGATTTGGGGAAAGGGCGCACTATAGAGAGGATCCAAGCCGATGAGCGAACTGGATTATTGGAACAGGCGCCTGATCAAGGGAGCCATTTCGCGCCGCGAGTTCATGGGCCGCGCCGCCGCGCTTGGCGCCTCCAGCCTTGCGATTTCGAATATCCTGGCGAGCGCCGGCGCTAGCGCCGCCGACGCGCCGAAAAATGGCGGGGTCCTGAAGCTCGGCCTCGCCGGCGGCAGCACCACCGATAGCCTCGACTTCCGCACAACGACCGACTCCGTGATGATCGACGCCAACCATGGCATCTGGAACTGCCTCGCGGAATGGGGACAGGATGGGAAACCCCATCCGGAACTGGCCGAGAACTGGGCGGCGACCAACGGCGCCAAGGACTGGATCCTGAACCTGCGCAAGGGCGTGACGTTCTCGAACGGCAAGGAATTCAAGGCCGACGACGCGCTCTACTCCCTCAACCTTCACCGAGGCGACACGAAATCCGGCGGCGCCACTTCGGTGAAGGGCGTCACCGACATCAAGAAGCTCAACGACCACCAGATCCAGATTTCGCTCTCCGCTCCCGACGCCGATTTTCCTTATGGCCTCACGGACTATCATCTCATGATGGTTCCGGACGGATTCAAGGACTGGGCGAAGCCGGTCGGCACGGGGGCGTTTGTGCTTGAGAGTTTCGACCCGGGCGTACGGATCCGGGTCAAAAAGGTCCGGCCATACTGGAAGGAGGGGAAAGGCCTTCTCGACGGCGTGGACGTCACAGTCATCAATGACGGCTCCGCGCGTCTCAACGCGCTGATCTCGAGCCAGATCGACGCGATAAACCGTGTGGACCACAAGGCTGTCGCGCTCCTGTCCAAGACTCCGAGGATCGAGGTGGTGCGCGCGCCGGGCGGCTGGTTCTCGGTCCTGGCGATGGAGGTCGACAAGCCGCCCTTCGACAATCCCGACATCCGCATGGCGGTCATGCTCGCCGCCGATCGCGAACAGATGCTGAAAGCCTTGTTCAGCGGCTTCGGCACGGCAGGCAACGATCATCCGATTCCACCGACCGACCCCTATTTCAACAAGGATCTGCCGCAGCGCAAATACGATCCAGAAAAGGCCGCTTTCCATTTCAAGAAGGCTGGCGTCACGGATCCGAAGATCATCCTGCAGGCGTCGGACGCCGCCTTCAACGGCGCGGTCGATCAGGCCACGCTCTTGCAGGCAAGCGCGTCGAAAGCGGGAATCAAGGTCGATGTGAAGAAGGAGCCGGCCGACGGCTATTTCGACAATGTCTGGCTCAAAGCGCCCTTCGTCAGCAGCTACTGGGGTGGACGGCCGGCGGCGACGCAGATGCTCTCTGTCGCCTTCCAGGCGAACGCTCCGTGGAACGAGACGCACTGGGACGACGCGAAATTCGAGAAGCTGCTTGCCGACGCGAAGGCGGAAACCGACGAGGCCAAGCGCAAGCCCTATATCTGGGAGATGCAGGCGATTCTCAACGAGCGCGGCGGCGCGCTCATTCCCGTATTCCGCGACTGGCTCGACGCGCATAACCAGAAGGTTGGCGGCCACACGCCTCATGGCGGCTACGACATGAACAACGGCTGGATCATGGAGGACGCCTGGCTGAAGTCGTGATCGACAGCGCGACGAGGAAGAGTGCGGGCGCTCGCATGCTTCCCCGCGCGGCGCCTTGAGATCGTAATCCGGATCGAGGTGGAGAAAGGACGCCCATGCTGAAGCTCGTCCTTAACCGTCTCGGCCTCGGAATCCTCACCCTGTTCGCCGCGTCGGTGCTGATCTTCATCGGGACTGAGATCCTGCCAGGCGACCTCGCCTCCGCCATTCTGCAGAACACCGCCACGCCGGAGACGCTCGCCAAGATGCGGCTCGATCTCGGGCTCGACCAGCCCGCCTATATTCGTTTCTTCCAATGGCTGTTTGGGGCGCTGCATGGCGATTTCGGCAAGTCGCTCGCCAATGGCCGCGATGTGCTGGAGGAGATCGCGCCGCGCTTCGCCAACACGATGTTCCTCGCGGCCTACGCTGCGATCGTCGCCGTGCCTTTGGCGATCGGCCTCGGACTGTTGGCGGCGATCTGGCAGGGCGGCGTTTTTGATCGGCTTGTGAACGTCGTGACGCTGATGACGATCTCCGTGCCGGAATATTTTCTCGCCTATCTCCTCATCAAATATGTGGCGGTCGAGCTCGGCTGGTTCCCTTCGCTCGCGAGCGTCTCGTCCGACACGCCATTCCTCGAGCGGCTGTACGACACCTTCCTGCCCATGCTGACTTTGGTCCTCGTGATTGTCGCCCACATGATGCGGATGACGCGCGCCTCGGTGCTCTCGGTCATGGCGAGCCCTTATATCGAGATGGCGATTCTCAAGGGTTTGAGGAAATCGCGCATCGTCGTTCGACACGCGCTGCCGAACGCGCTCGCCCCGATCATTTCGGTCGTCGCCCTGAACCTGGCTTACCTTATCGTCGGCGTCGTCGTGGTTGAGACTGTGTTCGTCTATCCTGGCCTCGGCCAATTGATGGTCGATGAAGTCTCCAAGCATGACGTGCCTGTCGTCCAGGCCTGCGGGCTCATCTTCGCCGCGACTTTCATTCTGCTCAACATGATCGCCGACGTCCTCGCCATTCTATCCAATCCCCGGCTTCGCCGGCCGCGCTGATCGCGACAAAGAAAGGTCGTCATGCGCATCCGCGGCTATAAAGTGAGCGTCACCGCGCAGATCGGCATCGCCATTGTCGTCATCAATCTGCTCGTCGCTTTGCTGGCGCCGCTGATTGCGCCCTTCGACCAGGCGACGCCGCTCGGGGACGCCTGGGCGGACCCCGACGCGCAGCATTGGCTTGGACTCGACAATCTTGGCCGCGATATCGTGAGCCGCCTGATCTACGGCGCACGCATGTCGATCGGCCTTTCGCTGATCATAACCGCCCTTTCATTCGTCCTTGGCGTCATCACCGGCTTTGCAGCGGCGGTTGCGGGCGGATGGATCGATCAGGCGCTGTCACGCCTCGTCGACCTTTTGTTGTCCATGCCGACGCTCATCTTCGCTTTCGTCATCCTCTCGGTGCTTGGGACGGCGCTACCCGTGCTGGTCATCACGATCGCCATCCTCGATTCGACCAAGGTGTTTCGGCTGGCAAGGTCTGTGGCAGTGAATATCGTCAGCCTGGAATTTGTCGAGGCGGCTCGCCTGCGCGGCGAGGGATGGTGGTGGATCGTCACGCGCGAGGTTCTGCCCAATGCGATCCCGCCGCTGACGGCCGAGTTCGGCCTGCGTTTTTGCTTTACGTTCCTATTCATCGCGGCGCTGAGTTTTCTCGGGCTCGGCGTTCAGCCCCCCGACGCCGACTGGGGCAGCATGGTGAGGGACTACCGCGATATGATCAATTTCGGGTCCGCGGCGCCGCTCTATCCCGCGGCCGCGATCGCGATCCTGACCGTCGGCGTCAATTTCATCGTCGATTGGATGCTCTCGATTCATTCCAGAGGCCAGGGAGAAGGCGCATGAGCGACCAGAACTCGGGACGCCTCCCTGACAACGGATGATCCTATCGTGCTTGATATTCGAGGCATGCGGGTCTCTGTGCGCACGGATGCTGGTGAGGGGCCGGTTCTGGTCGATGACGTGTCGCTGCAATTGCGGCGCGGCGAGGTGATCGGGCTCATCGGCGAATCCGGCGCCGGCAAGTCGACCATCGGCCTCGCCTCGATGGGCTACACCCGCCGCGACTGCCATATCGTCGGCGGCAACATTATTTTTGGCGATACGGACATTCGCGCGATCAGCCCGAATGAGCGCCGCGAGCTGCGCGGTCCGAAGATCGCCTATATCGCCCAGAGCGCGGCGGCGTCGTTCAACCCCGCGCATACGCTGATGGAGCAGGTTTGCGAAGCTGCGGTGCGGCATAGCGTCTTGTCCCCGGCGGAAGCGCGCGCGGAGGCGGTCAGCCTGTTCAAGCAGCTTGACCTGCCGAGCCCGGAGACGATCGGGTCGCGCTATCCCCATCAGGTTTCCGGCGGACAGCTCCAGCGCGTGATGGCGGCGATGGCGATGGTCGCCAAGCCCGACATTCTCATCTTCGATGAGCCGACCACCGCACTTGACGTGACGACTCAGGTCGAATGCCTCGCCGCCTTCCGCAAGCTCATCCGCGGGCATGGCACAGCGGCGCTCTACATCACTCACGACCTCGCCGTCGTCGCCCAAATCGCCGATCGCATCATGGTGTTGAGACGCGGCAAAATGGTCGAATTCGGCGAGTCCCGGCAAATCCTGCAGGAGCCCAAAGAGGAATATACGCGCCGGCTGGTGAGCGAACGCGCCGCGGGCGGCCCCTTCGTCGATGGCGCCGTTGCCGCCCCGGTCCCGATCCTCGCCATCGATCACGTCAGCGCCGACTATCCGGGCAAGCCCAAAGTCATCGACGACGTGAGCCTGGAAGTGCGCAAAGGCGACACAGTCGCCGTTGTCGGCGAATCGGGTTCGGGCAAATCAACTTTGGCGCGCGTGGTCACGGGCCTGTTGCCGCGGGTCGCCGGAGACGTGCGCTTCAACGGCGCTAGTCTCTCGCCGCGACTGAAGGACCGGACCAAGGACCAATTGCGCCGGGTGCAGATGATCTACCAGATGCCCGACGTCGCCCTCAATCCACAGCACACCTTGCTCGAGACGATCGGCAGGCCGGTCGCCTTCTATTTCAATCGATCGCGGCGGGACGTGCGCACGCGCGTGGCGGAACTGTTGAGCCAGATGGATCTGCCGGAATCCTTCATCACGCGGAAGACCAGCGAATTGTCCGGCGGCCAGAAGCAGCGCGTGTCGATCGCCCGGGCGCTCGCGGCCGAACCTGATCTCATCATCTGCGACGAGGTGACCTCCGCGCTCGATCAGCTGGTGGGCGAAGAGATTCTGCGTTTGCTTAAGAAGCTGCAAGACGATCTCGGCGTCGCCTATCTGTTCATTACCCATGATCTCGGAACGGTGAAACGAATCGCCAACAAGGTTGCGGTGATGCTGAAGGGAAAGATGGTGGCGAGCGGCGATACGGCCACGGTGTTCTCGCCGCCCTATCATCCCTATACTGAGTTGCTTCTGTCATCGGTGCCCGAGATGCGGCCGGATTGGCTCGACGAGGTTTTGGCTGCGCGCGCAACAGGAGCCGCGAGAACTTCGGCGCTGCTCAGGGCGCCCTAGAGGGGCCGTGTCACCGGGTCCCCATAAAGGGCGCCAAGTCCGGCCTTGCCGCGCCCGCATTTCGTTTCTATACCGCGCCAAGCTAATTGAGGAAACGGTGGGAAACGCATTCCGGGGAGCGGCTTACCTCCGGCGTGATCATTGCATAACTCAATCGGCCGACCCATCGGCTGGCGACGAATAGGACGTTGTTGATGCGCGCGCCGGGCGGACCGCGTCTATTGTTGCGGCGGCTCCGCGAGGTGATGGCGGAGCCTGTCACCGCCCAGGCGCGCCTGGACCGGATCGTCGTCCTCATCGCCTCCAATATGGTGGCCGAGGTGTGCTCGCTTTACGTCGTGCGCGCTGACGGAGCGATGGAGTTGTTCGCCACCGAGGGGCTCAACCGCGAGGCGGTCCATCTGACCACGATGCGCCCGGGCGAGGGCCTTGTCGGCCTGATCGTCTCCAGCGCCGAGCCGCTGGCGCTGTCCGACGCGCAGCATCATCCCTCCTTTTCCTACAGACCCGAGACGGGTGAAGAGATCTTCCAGTCGTTCCTCGGCGTGCCGGTATTGCGAGGCGGCGCCACGATCGGGGTGCTCGTGGTGCAAAACCGTGCGCGGCGCGCCTATTCGGAGGAAGAGCTCGAGGCGCTGCAGACGACCGCGATGCTGCTCGCCGAGATGATCGCGTCTGGAGAACTGCAGGGGATCGCCGCCCAGGGCGCACCGATCGCCGTGCGCCGGCAAATGTCGCTCAAAGGGGTCGGCATCGCCGACGGGCTCGGCCTCGGGCATGTGGTTATGCACCAACCCCGCGTAACGGTGTCCACGATCGTCGCGGACGACGTGGAATCGGAGCTCATTCGGCTCGAGACGGCGATCAGCGCCATGCGCGCCTCGGTCGACGATCTGATCGACCGCAACGACGACGGGGTCGGCGGCGAGCACCGCGACGTGCTGGAAGCCTTCCGAATGATCGCGCACGATCGCGGTTGGCTGCGCCGGCTGCGCGAGGCCGTGAGCTCGGGCCTGACCGCCGAGGCTGCGGTCGAGCGCGTCCATAACGACGCCCGCGCCAAGTTGCAGCGCCAGACTGATCCTTATCTGCGCGATCGGCTCCACGACCTGACCGACATCGCCAATCGCCTCTTGCATCAGCTCGCCGGCCAGAGCCTGGTTCTGCTGCCGGACGAATTGCCGGAGAACGCCATTCTTGTCGCCCGCTCGATGAGCCCGGCGGCGCTGCTCGATTACGACCGCGCCCGGCTGCGCGGTCTGGTGCTGGAGGAGGCCGGCGCCTCGAGCCATATCGCCATCGTCGCCCGCGCGCTTGGCGTTCCCGCCGTGAGCGATATCGCGAATATCTCTGAAATCGTCGAGCATGGCGACGCGATCATCGTCGACGGAGACGCGGGTGAAATCCATCTGCGCCCGCCGGCCGATGTCGAAGCGGCTTATGCCGAAAAGGCGCGCATGCGCGCCCGGCGCCAGGCGCAATATCGCGCTCTCCGCGATACGCCGACAACCACTGTCGACGGGGTGTCGATCGGCCTGCATATGAACGCCGGGCTGCTTGTCGACATGCCGCATCTGGCGGAAACCGGGGCGCAGTCGATCGGCCTCTTCCGCACCGAATTGCAGTTCATGCTCGCGGCGCGCTTTCCCCGACCCGGCGCGCAACAGCAGCTCTACCGCGCCATCCTCGACGCCGCCGGCGACCGGCCGGTCACCTTCCGCACACTCGACATCGGCGGCGACAAGCTTCTGCCCTACATGAAGGGCGCAGACGAGCAAAACCCGGCGCTCGGATGGCGTGCGCTTCGCATCGGGCTCGACCGCCCGGCGCTGCTGCGGATGCAATTTCGCGCCTTCATCCGCGCCGCGGCGGGACGCGATCTCAGGATCATGGCCCCGATGGTTTCGACCGTCGACGAATACAGAGTCGCCCGCTCGCTGTTCGATCATGAACTCAATTGGAGCCGAAGCCGCGGCCATGAACTGCCGCGGACGTCCAGTCTCGGCGTGATGGTCGAAGTGCCGTCGCTCTTGTGGCAGCTCGACGAGATCGCCGCAGCCGCGGACTTCCTTTCCGTCGGCTCGAACGATCTCATGCAATATCTTTACGCGGTCGACCGCGACAACCGCCGGGTCGCCAACCGCTTCGATCCGTTGAGCGTGGGCTTCTTGCGCGCGCTCCGTTCGATCGCTGAGGCGGGCGAGCGACACGGAACGCCAGTGACCCTGTGCGGGGAGATGGGCGGACAGACCCTCGAAGCCATGGCGCTCATGGCGATCGGCTACCGCGAATTGTCGATGTCCGCGACCTCGATCGGGCCCATCAAGGCGATGACGCTGTCGCTCAATGTCGGCGAGGCGGAGCGCGAGGTCGAGGCGATGCTGGCCAAAGGGCGCGAGGATGCATCCTTACGGAAGCCGCTGGAGCAGCTGGCGGAACGCCTCCAGGTGCGCCTCTAGCGACGCGAGCGTCATCACCGCCCGCCGCTTCCGCTTCTTGAGCTCACGCAATGCCCGCCAACGACAATCTCGATCTCATCCTCCGCCGCCACCGGGAAATCTCGGCTCGCCTGTCCGAGGGCGCCTCGGGAGCGCAATATTCCGCATTGTCACGCGAGCTCAACGAGCTTGTCCCGGTAGTCGCCGCGATCGAGGCCTTTCAGTCCAAAGAAAAGGAGCGTGTGGATCTCGCAGCGATGCTGCGGGAGCCGAATCTGGACCCCGACATGCGCGCCATGGCCGATGGAGAGCTTGCCGCCGTCGAAGCCGAAGCGGAAGCAATGTCCAGGGCGATCCGGATTGCGCTCCTGCCCAAGGACGCCGCCGACGAGGGCAGCGCAATCATCGAGATCCGGGCGGGCACGGGCGGTGACGAAGCCGCCCTCTTCGCTGGCGACTTGTTCCGCATGTACATCAAATACGCCGAGCGGAAGCGCTGGAAGGTCGAAGTTCTGTCGTCGAGCGAGGGAACGGCGGGGGGGTTCAAGGAGATCGTGGCCGAAGTGTCCGGCCGCGGCGTTTTCGCCCGGCTCAAGTTCGAGAGTGGCGTCCATCGGGTGCAACGCGTGCCTTCAACCGAGACCCAGGGCCGCATCCACACTTCCGCCGCAACCGTCGCCGTGCTGCCGATCCCTGAGGAAGCGGACTTCGAGATCAACGAGGCCGATCTCAAGATCGACACCATGCGCTCGAGCGGCGCCGGCGGCCAGCATGTCAACAAGACGGAATCGGCGATTCGCATTACCCATCTGCCGACCGGCGTGGTGGTCGCGATGCAGGAGGAGCGTTCGCAGCATCGCAACCGCGCCAAGGCGATGGCTCTCTTACGCTCGCGCATCCTCGACGCCAAAAACCAGAAGCTCGACGCCGATCGCGCTGAGGCCCGGCGCTCCCAGGTCGGTTCCGGCGACCGGTCGCAGCGCATCCGAACCTATAATTTCCCGCAAGGGCGGGTGACCGACCATCGCATCAACCTGACCCTATATTCGCTGGACCGGATCATGGAAGGGGAGGGTCTCGACGAGATCATTGACGGACTGACCGCCGAACGTCAGGCAGAGCTGTTGGCCGCGCAGGCGGCGTCGTGACGCCCGTTCCGCGCTTGCCGCCGTTCACGCCGGGAATGCGCATCGGCCTCCTCGGCGGGTCGTTCAATCCGCCGCACGAGGGGCATGCGCTCATCACCCGGCTTGCGCTGCGCCGGCTCGCGCTCGACCGCGTCTGGTGGCTGGTGACGCCCGGCAATCCCTTGAAGTCGCTGACGGGCCTGGCGGCGCTCAACGCCCGCGTCGAGGCCGCGCGTGGGATCGACGTCGGGCCTCGCGTCGTGGTCGCCGACATCGAGGCGCAGATCGGCTCGCGCTTTACTTATGACACGCTTCTCTGGCTCAAGCGCCGAGCGCCGGGCGTCCATTTCGTCTGGATCATGGGCGCTGACAATCTTCGCCAGTTCCATCTCTGGCGTCACTGGCGTTTGATCGCCGAGCTCACGCCGATCGTGGTCGTCGATCGACCGGGCTCGACCCTGAAGGCGATCTCGAGCCCCGCGGGCGCCGCGCTTGGGCGTTGGAGGATCCCGGAGCGAGACGCTTCGCGCTTTGCGACATTGCGGCCGCCGGCGCTTCTCTTTCTCCACGGGCCGCGCTCTGGATTATCCTCAACCGCGCTGAGGCGCGTGAACGCATCTCAGCATGGCCATGCAACGCAGGCCGGGATCTCCTCTTGAGGCGTCCTCGCCAGTACGGATAAAACGCCGAGCACGCGTGGCGAGGCCAAGAGAACGCCGATGAACCCGTCCGCACTGATCGTCGGCGCGGGCCCCGCGGGGCTCACGCTCGCGTACGAACTCACCCGCTACAGGGTTCCGGTGCGCGTTGTCGAGAGGGCGCGCCAGCTTACGCCGTCGGCCGATCGTCGAGGCTCAGCGGGGGCTCGAGAAATTCCACCCGCCACTTCACGCCGAAACGGTTGAGCGCGGCCTTATCCGGCACGCCGTTTCGCATCGCCTCGGCAAGTTCCGTGAAGAAGGCGGCAGCGTCGAGAGCCGGAACGATGAGAATATACTGGCGCGCTGGCTTGTCCGTGACATTGACGAACCCATGGCCCGCGCCGCCAGGGATGCTGACCACATCGCCAGCCTCCGCATAGAAGCGACGCCCGTCCATTTCATAGAGGTATCGGCCTTCGAGGACGCGAAAGATCCCCGCCTCGGGATGCTAGTGTCGCGGCGGGCCCTTCCCGGCGCGTTGATGGTTTCGATGATGGAGAACGCACCGCCGCTCGACGGGGGCGCCATGGGGACCATGAGATCAAGCCCGATTGCCGGGATTGTGATTGGCGCATCCGCGCCTTTGGAGTGAACAAAGGATATGCTCATTGTCTTGCCTTCGGCCTCCCACTGTCGGTAGCTCTCGTAGCAGCGCGCGGATTCGCGGAAAACGCGCCGCTTCGTTCTCTATGCTCGTGATCTAGGCGTGGCAGGATTCGAACGCCCCGGAGAAAACTCGTGAAAATTGCGATCATCGATGATTGGCAAGGCGTGGCGCGAAGCAGCGCCGACTGGTCTCGACTTGACGCACGCGCGGAGTTGGTCTTTTTCGCTGACGCTTTCGGCTCCGAGGACGACGCCGCTCTGGCGCTCGCGGATTTCGACATCATCCTGACAATGCGTGAGCGGACGGCTTTTCCCGAAAGCCTCATCCGCCGTCTCCCCAAGCTGCGCATGATCGGCATCACGGGGCCTTCAAACCCCACGGTGGACGTCGAGGCCTGCACGCGTCGGGACGTGACGGTCTGCAACACGCCGCGCAGCGAGGCCCTTTATGCGACCGCGGAACTGGCGCTTGGCCTGATGATCGCCGCCGCCCGCGCGATTCCCGCCGCCGACAAGGTCATGCGCGCTGGCGGTTTCCAATTTGGCCTGCCCGTGGGCATGGGCCTCGCCGGCAAAACTCTCGGTATTGTCGGTGCTGGCCGCCTCGGGGCGCGTCTCGCCCGCTCCGCGCTCGCGCTCGACATGAAGGTCGATCGCCTGGAGCCCGAACCTGACGGACGCGAAGGCTCGAGAGGCCGGCGCCGTCCTCGTCGGCAAATCGGATCTCATGAGCGAGGCCGACGTCATCTCCGTGCACATGGTGCTCTCGCCACGCACGCGCGGCCTCATCGGCGCCGAGGATATCGCCCGCATGAAACAGGGCGCGATCCTGATCAACACCTCGCGAGGCCCGCTCATCGACGAAGCCGCTCTCCTCGCCGCCGTTCAGGCGGGCAAGATCATCGCGGCGCTCGACGTCTACGACAAAGAGCCACTGCCGAAGGACCATCCATTGCGGGCGTCGGACCACACCGTCCTCACGCCCCATCTCGGCTATGGGGTCGAGGAGACGTGGCGCCAGTTTTATCCGCAGAGCGTCGAGAACGCCGAGGCCTTTTTAGACGGCAAGCCCATCCGGGTCCTGAACGCGCAAAAATCGTAGGACGTTCAAATCGAAGCCGACGAGCCGGCTCGGCACTCCTGGTCAGCCTAATCCAAGGGCCAGACTTCCACGACACCATGGGCGATTGCGCATGGCGTTTTCGAAACGATCCTGATCGCCTCCGCGAGATCGGCGGCCTCGATCACCGCGAAGCCGGCGACCGGCAAGGCGGACGACATGAAGGCGGAGTTCTCCGTCCTGACTCCAGCCGCCACCGGATTGCGCACTTGCACTGGTGCGCCCACGACGCCGATCAACGCTCCGCGCTTCTTCATCTCGGCGTCGTGGGCGTGAACTGCGTCGCGGACGTCTTTGGGTGTGTGCGTTCATATCCCGCGTGATCGCCATATCCGATGGTCACGAATTTCGGCATTTCGAGTTTCCTCCTCGAGGCGGCGCTCATAGCAATTCTATTTGAGCGCGACTGATCGCGCTCAAACCCGCGCAACGGCGCGGGCGCGCATTCGCGCTTCGGCCATAAGGCGATGATCGGTTCCGATCATCGCGTCTTGGTATCATGGCTTCGCAACCAACAACGCCCGAACGCGCGATTCCGGCAGGGCCTAATGTGCCAATGTCATTCAGTAGTTTCTCGGAATAGGAGGTGGCGTTGGCTCCAATCTGGAGGAACGCGATGACAACTCGATCTCAGGTGGCTCTCGCCTTGCTGGCGGGTTTTGCGATCGGCGCCGCCGCCGTTCCGGGCCTCCACGCTGCGGGCAGCGCGCCCGCCTATGTTGTGACAGAAATCGGCATCAGCGACTTGGATGCGTATCAAAAGGAATATGTCCCTCTCGCCGAGGCCTCGATCAAGGCGTCTGGAGGTCGCCTCATCGCGACCGGGCGCAATATCGTTGTCCATGAGGGGCCGTCTCCGGGGACGCGCGTCGCCATCAATGCGTTCGACAGCCTCGATGCGGCGCAGGCGTGGCGCAACTCAGATCAGTTCAAGGAAGCGCGCAAAGTCGGTCACAAGTATGCGAGGTTCCGCTCTTTCGCGATCGAGGGCCTGCCTCAATAGACCCCGCGACGCCCGAATTCGCCGGGTCACTTAAGAGGCAAAGACACTGGCTGGGGACGGAAGAGTCTTGTTCGCAGGCTGGTCCGGACCAGACGGGGCAGTCTGGCGCAAGGTTCAGGACGGAGGCTCGTTAATCGCAATATTCTGTCCTAGGGCTCTCATGCCGCGCTTGTCCTCCCGCCCCGCTCTCCCGCGCGCCTTGTTCGCAGCCGCGCTCGCGGCTTTCGCCGCGCCGCTCGCCGCCTGCCAGGACTTTGGCGACGTCACCGGCTCTATTCCGGCGTCAGCGACGCAGCCGACCGACGACGCGAAGCTCCGTGCCTACGCCGATGAATTGGGCAAGCGTTACGACCGTAACCCGGGCGAGAAGACAGCTTCGATCGAATATGCCCGCGCATTGCGGGCGCTGACCCGATACAATGAGGCCGTCGCCGTCATCCAGACCGCGGCGATCAGGACGCCTAAGGATTTCGACGTGCTCGGCGAATATGGCAAGGCGCTCGCCGACGCCGGCCAACTCACGCAAGCCAAGGACGTCCTCTCCCACGCCTATACGCCCGACGATCCACGATGGGACGTCATGTCGGTGCAGGGGACGGTGGCCGACCGGCTCGGCGACCATGCCGGGGCGATGCAATTCTACCACGAGGCGCTCAAGATCGCGCCGGGGGAACCCAGCGTGCTCACCAATATGGGGCTCTCGCTCGCGCTGGCCAAGCAATTGCCCGCGGCTGAGGGCGCCCTGAAACAGGCGGTCGCCAGTCCCAAAGCCGACGCGCGCATGCGCGGCGACCTCGCTTTGGTGCTGGCGCTCGAAGGCAAATTCAGCGACGCCGAGACGGTCGGCCGGACCGACCTTTCTCCGGACGCGGCGCGCGCCAATGTCGAGGCGATCCGCCAGATGATCGCGCAGAACGATACCTTGCGCGACTTGCGCAAGCCCGCGAAGCCGAAAGTAGCCAAGACCGAAGACGCGGGCTGAGGCTCTCCTCAGGAACAGCGCGCTTCAGACGGAATCGCAGCCGGTCATCCGTGTCATTCCCGCGCAAGCGGGCGCCAAGGTCGCGCTGGATACCCGCGTTCGCGGGCGATCGGCTCGCGGCCTGGCGTCAATAGCGGATCGCTGGCGCGGCCGGGCGATTCAGTCTAGTCTCAGGCGCTCGACCGAACGATGCACTGAGAAGGAAGAACAACCGTGTCAGAGATGACCCTTTGGGGCTTTGACGGCTCCACCTATGTCCGCACGGTCAAGATGGTCCTGGCCGAAAAGGGCGTGACCGACTTCAAGCAAGTGCCGTTGAATGTGCTTAAGGGCGAGCCAAAGACGCCCGAGCATCGGGAGCGTCATCCGTTCGGCAAGGTCCCGGTCCTCGACCACGACGGCATGCGCATTCTGGAAACGACGGCGATTGCGCGCTACCTCAACGACGTCCTTCCCGGCAAGTCGCTGATCCCGTCGGCGCCGAAGGACCGCGCGCGGATGGACATGATTATCGGCCTCATCGACTCCTACGGCTACGGCGCCCTGACCGGCGGCGTGGCCGCCTATCATCTGTTCCCGGATTTTGTCGGCGGAAAGAACGAGGCGATGCGCAAGGGCGGCCTCGAGAATGGCCGCAAAGTGATCGAACTCGCCATGAAGACGAAAGGCCCTTCCCCCTTCATTGCCGGCGACTTGAGCCTCGCCGACCTCTATCTCGCGCCTATCGCCTTCTACGTCTCGCTCACGCCGGACAAGGACGCACTCTTCGACGTGCCCGGCTTCGCGGATTGGTGGACGAAGATCCAAGCGTTGCCGAGTTTCAAGGACACCCAACCCGACCTAGGCTGACAGCGCGCCCCGCGGCATCACCTTGTTGAGTGTGATCGGCAGGTCTCGCGCGCTTTGGCGCGAACTTGGGCCGCGGAGAAGCTCCCGCCTCGGGTTCACCCTGCCGGACCAAGCCCATATTTGACTGCAACGTCGATTGGTACGCATCGCCTAGCGCCAGAGCGACGAGCTCGGCCGCAATTTGCGTCGACTGATCGGCGGGCACTCCGCAGGTTTCGAGCAATCCCGCTATTCGGCGCCGAATAACGCGCATGCCGGACCGATCGAAAACGCGAGCAAGTTCCGGAAAACGCCAGCCGTCCGCCACGATCAAACGATAGAGCGCCAGCCCATCCGGCTCGATAAGCGCCGAGGTGAAGGCGCTGAGTTCGTCCGCGAGCCTGTTCGCAATGGGTTTATCCGTGTCGGCCGCGGGCGCGTTCTCGAGGCCCGCGCGCATGGATTCGCACGTGGCGGTAACCAGCCCCTCGAACAAAGCTTCCTTGCTGGGGAAGTGCCGATAGAGGGTCATTTTGGCGATGCCCCCTTCAGCCGCGACCCGGTCAAGCGTCCCCGCCTAGGCCGTCCCTGAGCATGATCGGCCGGGCGGCCCGCAGGATTGCGGCGCGCGTTTCCGCCATGCGCAACCTGCTTGGACCGGCCCGCGACCAACAGCTAACGCTATAAGATCCAAAAATCTTTCCCATTCCGATTGCGGGGTCCGTTGTCGCGGCAAGGACGCTTCAACTCCGACTTCCGCCTATTCTGGCGCGACCTCTCTACTTTGCATGGAAAATTCAGAATCGCCTGGATATCAGCCGGTTTTTCGTGATGGCGCGGGGATGAAACTGCGTTTGCTTTCCTGACCGCCGGCCGCAAAACGACCATCCCGCCGGGGCTCATGGGCTCGAGTGAAGCCCTATCTCCACCTCGCCTGGGAAGTCGCGTCGCGTGACAGTCACCCATTCGATGATAGACTGCGCTGTGAGCGACTTCGGTTGAGGCGAAGCAGCCAAGCGCGATATTCGCGCTCCCGGCGCCCGCGTCCTGTTCGCTCGCTTGCATGAGCGCGCGCGATCTAAAGCGCGACAACATCGAACGCGAGGATAACGGCCATGGCCAACGACAAGATGATGACGCAGATGTCGAGCAAGCCGGGCTTCATTGCCGCGCTCGACCAGAGCGGTGGATCGACCCCCGGAGCGTTGCGGCTCTACGGGATTCCGGAGAGCGACTATAAAGGCGACGACGCCAAGATGTACCAGCTCGTGCACCAGATGCGGGTGCGCATAATCACCGCGCCCGCCTTCACCGGCGACAAGGTCATAGCCGCCATCCTGTTTGAGCGCACGATGGACGGCGAGGCGAAAGGTAAGCCGGTCCCGACCTACCTGTGGGAGGAACGCGGCGTCGTTCCGATCGTCAAGGTCGACAAGGGGCTCGCGGAAGAGAAGGATGGCGTGAGCCTCATGAAGCCGATCCCCGACCTCGACAAGCTCCTGGGCCGGGCAAGCAAGCTTGGCGTGTTCGGCACCAAGATGCGCTCGGTCATCAACCAGGCCTCGAAAACCGGCATCGCCGCTATCGCCAAGCAGCAGTTCGAGTTTGGCGAGCAGATCGCAAGTCACGGGCTAACCCCGATCCTCGAGCCGGAAGTGTCGATCAAAAGCCCCGACAAGGCCGGCGCCGAGCGGATTTTGCTCGACGAATTGACGAAGGGGCTCGCCGCCTTGCCCGCCGGCCGCAAGGTGATGCTGAAGCTGACGATCCCCGACGTCCCTGACTTTTATGCCCCGTTGATCAAGGACAAGCGGGTCGTGCGCGTTGTCGCGCTGTCCGGCGGTTATACGCGGGACGACGCCTGCGAGCGTCTCGCCAAGAATCACGGCATGATCGCGAGCTTCTCACGCGCGCTTGCCGAGGGCCTCAGGCGTTCGATGTCCGACGCCGAATTCAACGAGGAACTCGGCGAAGCGATCGAGGAGATTTATGAGGCTTCGACCGTCAAGGTCTGACCGATTGTCGTCTTGGCCGGCGCCTCGCGTCGACCGCGGGCGCGAAGGACGGCCCGACGGGCCCCGGCGCGCCGTCTTCGCATTGAGGCGCCGTAACGGGCGTCTCTGCGGCCGGCGGACATGAAGGCCGGTTGACCTGGGGGTCTCCCCGATGCTCGCCCCCTTCCTGAGGCTCGTTGGCCGAAGAGCGGATTTCGTCAAGGCGGCGTGCGGTCCGGCGGCGTTTCGCAGTTGGGATCGAACGCAGGCAGAAGCGTGTCTCCGCGTTGAGCAGACCCACCTGGTCGCCTCACCGGAAATGAACGCCTTGGCTTGACTTAGCGGGGCTAAGCGCCGTTGCTTGCGGGCGTCGGGCGGGAACTCGTCATCGATGGTGACGACGTCTTGCAATCGCCAACGGGGACATTGCCATGAGCGCAGCGGCCGGCGCCGTCTTTCTGTTCGACGTCGACAATACCCTCCTCGACAACGACCGCATTCAAGCGGACCTCCGCGAGCGTCTTCAAGCCGTCCATGGCGATGGCGCCTGCGCGCGATATTGGGAAATATTCCAGGAGCAATGGGGCGCTATGGGCTACGCCGATTATTTCGGGGCCCTTGCGCGCCTGAGACTCGAGGATCCCTACGATCGGGAGCTTCCCGCCACTGCGAACTGGCTCCTGGACTATCCGTTCGCGGATCGCCTCTACCCGAAGGCCCTTGATGCGGTGGCGCATGTGCGGCAATGGGGATCCGCCGTCATTCTGTCCGACGGCGACGCCGTCCTTCAACCGCGAAAGATTGCGCGCTCAGGCCTGTGGAAGACCTTGGGCGGCGATGTCCTCATCTACGTCCACAAGGAAAAAGAGCTGAAGGACATCGAGCGCCGCTATCCAGCTGCTCATTACGTGCTCATCGATGACAAGACCCGCATTCTCGCCGCGGTGAAGGCGGCCTGGGGCGATCGAGTGACCACCGTCTTCCCCAGGCAGGGGCACTTCGCGATTCAGGAGCCGCCACGCGACGGCGTGCCGGTCGACAAGTCGATCGAGACGATCGGCGATTTGCTCGACTATGATTTCTCGAAGCTGAGATCATGAAGCGCGGGCCGAGAGAAACGGGCGCCTGGGCGAATTCGCGACAGACAAAGCTTGATGCGCTTTATTTCTAGCCCGTAGCGGATCAAGGCGGGTCGCTTCAAAACGGGAGGCGCGAGAGCAGCGGGAGGTGAACCGCTCTCGCGCCCGCCCCGAACGCGAAGGCCTAAAGAGCTTCCTTAGCGGATGGGCGCGCTTTTTCGCGGTGGGTCGCGAGACGCGCCCAAAGGAGGCCGATCAGGCTTCTTCGGCGTCGTCTTCGGACTGGCGATCCTCCTCGAGGATACGCTCGGCGATCAGTCCCGAATTCTCCCGAATGGCGCGCTCGATCTTGTCGGCCATTTCCTGATTCGCCTTCAAGAAGGCTTTGGAGTTTTCCCGGCCCTGGCCCAGCCGGACGCTGTCGAATGAAAACCAGGCGCCTGACTTCTCCACCACGCCGGCCTTGACGCCGAGGTCGATCAGTTCGCCCACCTTGGACACGCCTTCGCCATACATGATGTCGAACTCAACCTGCTTGAACGGCGGCGCGACCTTGTTCTTGACCACCTTGACGCGCGTCTGGTTGCCGACGACCTGCTCGCGCTCCTTGATCGCGCCGATGCGGCGAATGTCGAGGCGGACGGACGCGTAAAACTTGAGCGCATTGCCGCCCGTCGTCGTTTCGGGCGAGCCATACATGACTCCAATCTTCATGCGGATCTGATTGATGAAGATCACCATGGTGTTGGAGCGGGAGATCGACGCCGTCAGCTTGCGCAACGCCTGGCTCATCAGCCGCGCCTGCAATCCCGGCTGTAAGTCGCCCATTTCGCCTTCGATCTCGGCCCTTGGCGTCAGCGCCGCGACCGAGTCGATGACCAGCACGTCAACAGCGCCCGAACGCACCAGGGTATCGGTGATTTCAAGCGCCTGCTCGCCGGTATCGGGCTGGGAAATCAGGAGGTCGTTGAGGTTGACGCCGAGCTTGCGCGCATAGACGGGATCGAGCGCATGTTCCGCGTCGACGAAGGCGCAAACGCCGCCCTTTTTCTGCGCCTCCGCAATCACATGCAGCGTGAGCGTCGTCTTGCCTGAGGATTCGGGTCCATAAATCTCGACGACGCGGCCCCGCGGCAGGCCGCCGACGCCAAGCGCGATGTCGAGCCCGAGCGACCCAGTCGGCACCGTCTCGACCTCGAGCGCCTTCTGCTTGCCGAGGCGCATGATCGAGCCCTTGCCGAACGCCCGTTCGATCTGCGACAGGGCGGCGTCGAGCGCCTTGGTCTTGTCCACGCTGGTCCCTTCCACGAGGCGAAGATTCGCTTGAGTCATAACCATCGTCCTTCTCTCACGGGCAGCGTCTGATCCGCAATCGCGGTTTTGCGCGCCCCCCTTGTGACGGCCATTGTGCACGGTTTGTTCTCACGCGCAAGTTCTTTTTCTGTTCTCACCGGGATATAGCGATCGTCGTGTGGAGCCGCAGTTTAGGCACCAGTCATTTGGCGAAGGGTCAGAGTTACAGATTCAAGAAAATGGACGAGGTTGCGTCCTATAGCGAGTATGATACTTACTATGGGATGCAACTTTATCAAACCGCTGATACGCTTCAACTCACCGGGCTGACGAAGAGCCAACTTCGTGAGTGGTGCAGTGTTCGAAACCTTATCCCGGCCGATATCCTCCCTAATGGTCCGGGACGCCATGCGCTATTTTCATGGCAAACCGCGTTGGCCTTACAACTCCTAAAGTCTGTCCACGACGACTGGGCGGGTGAAGTGGCGAGTTGGGCAGAGCCCATTAGGATATTTCGTGGTGCGATCGAGCACACGGCCTTTCCCTCGCTTTGGGGTACAGTGGTGCGCTTCGATAAGGACCGTCGTCCCTCTATCTCCAGGCCGACGTCCGCTCTGGTTGACGGACCGTCGCTAATCCTTCCGTTAGACCCGCACCTGCTCGTGTTGGCGTCGAGCCTCGCCATTCGGCCGCCTGATCAGCTTCATTTGTTTCCCGCTTTGGCAGTGGGCCAATGAGCGACCAACTCGCGACCAACTGGGCGGAGCGCTGCGGTCTCGCCGTAGTGCCCCTGTTCAGCTCCTCCGATGCCGATTCGGAAGATCATCACGTTCTCTTAGACGGCGGGTTGGGCAGCTTTGCTTTGTCCGTGGGGGAAGGAGCAGACGCCAACCCAGTGTTAAGATCTTCGTGGGCGTGGTCAAGTAATCTTCCGCACCACGTCGCGGTCACCAAGGACAAGGTTTCGGTTTCGCGCTGGGATCGTCAGGATGCCGAAGTCTTGACCCTCGCGAGCGTCGAACGGCGGTTGGAGGCCTTTTACGATTACCTCATAGCGGACCGCGTTCGTTCAAATAAGCGCGTTGTAGACCATTTGGTCGGTCTGTTTCGTCGGGTGCGATCGTTGGTGGCTGAGGCTGGCTTGCCCGATGTACGTTCGACGGACGCATACCTCGCTTTTCTTGAAATCCTTGGCGACCCGGACAAGGCGGCCCTCGCTGCCTTCCCGCAAACCTCTTCTCAAGGGGAGGAAACATTGCAGCGGTTCTCACCATATAGTTTGGACTCGCTGTCCGAATATGCAATGGCGTCTGAGGTCCTCTCGCGATCTCTGAAGCTGAATTCCTGGCCTAGCCGTCCGTCATGCGGGTAGCGAAGTGTTTCAAGAAGCCCACTTCGAACTCATCCGCTCGCCCGCTTCAGACCTGTTCGGATATGTTGGCCCAGCGGAGGCCAAGGCTGCGTCGCGCGGCGGAGCCCACTTCACGCCGCCCGCCTTGGCCCGCAGCGTTTGCGAACAGACTCTGGCAGAATTGGGCGACGTAACAGCGCGGCGGGAGCTCACCGTCATGGATCCGGCTTGCGGGTCAGGAGCCTTTCTGCACGAAGCGGCACGAACGCTACGCCGTATGAAATTCAATGGGAAGCTTCGACTTATTGGATGGGACATTTCGGCGGCCGCGGTGGCAATGGCGGAATTCGTCCTGCGCCACGCCGCACGAGACTGGATGCCGCCGGGTGAACTGACGTGGGAGATAAGTGTTCAAGATTCACTCGCCACCGACATGCCGAAAGTCGACGTGGTCCTGATGAATCCGCCCTTCATCTCGTGGGTGGCGATGTCTTCAACTCAGCAAAATCAGATGAGGTCTATTCTCGAAGCAGACTTATCCGGGCGCGGCGATTTCAGCATGGCCTTCGTTACTAAGGCTATGGGAAGCTTGGTGCCTGACGGTGTGCTCGGCACCTTAGTACCCTCCAGCCTTCTTAACCTCCAGTCGGCTGAATCGTGGCGCGCCTCTCTCTTGGACAAGGCGGCCCTTCGCTTCATTGCAGCTCTTGGCGATCACGGTCTTTTTGCCCGTGCTCTGGTCTCGGTCGCTGCTGTGGTTTTCAAAGCGCGAAAAGCGGAAACCGAGTTGAAGCCAGTAACCGCTCTCGTCACAGCGAATACCACAGACGCGACAGGCGAAGCCCTCCGAGCTGTCCGGCGTGAAGATCCGTCGGTATCCGGTTCGCTGCATACCCCAAACTGGCGGCTATTCAGCCTACCGGAGAGAATCTTCCGATCCCGACCAACTTGGCGGCTGACCTCACCAGAAACTGAGTCCGTCATTAGCCGGGTGATCGAAAGCGGCGCCCTTCGCGTTGAAACACTATTCGATGTACGACAGGGCGTACTTACCGGGTTCAACAAAGCCTTTCTGCTGAGCAAGGAAGAAGTCGATCGTCTACCAGCCGCCGAGAGACGCTACTTTCGCCCCGCAACTATAAGTGAGTCTATTGCCCTCGGCCGTATTTCCCTTACGCATTTCGTCTTCTATCCGCACACGAAGGAGGGAGACCTCTTTGCGTCTGAAAACGAAGTTCGTAAGGCGGTTCCGATCTACTTTCGTCAATATCTCCAACGCTATGAGGCTGAGCTGAAGGCACGCTCCAGCATTTCCGAGGCAAACCGGTCCGATTGGTGGGGACTAACCAGAAAACGTTCTTGGGCACTTTCAGCAACCCCACGGATCATCACAAAATATTTTGGCGATGCCGGCGGCTTCGCAGTTGACATTGATGCTGAGTACCTCGTTGTCCAGGGCTATGCTTGGGTGCCCCGATGGCTCGCGACCGACCTTGACGACGAATTAGCCCAGTCTGGGGATCGAACGTTGCTATACGCCTATAACGCCCTGCTAAACTCCCGCAGTTTCGGAGCTCTAGTTGAGGTGTTCTCGCCGCACGTCGCCGGAGGCCAGTTCAACCTAAGCCCCCGCTACGTGAACCAAATCCCTATTCCAAATCTGCCTTCGTTGATGGGGGAAGATCATGTGAGCGCGTTGAATTCTGAATCTCGCAGAACTCGGTAGATCACCTCAGATGGAGAGCACAAGTTGGCACACGGCAGCGGATCGCTGCGTTGCCAACTTGTATGGTGGCCCGCTGACGAGCGAACTGTGAGCGGGCTGTGGTAAAGCCGCTTTCTGTTGTTCACCGGAACGCTCTCTCGCACGTCGCATCGTTGGAGCGGATTGTCCGGAGGCAGACTGGCCTCGGCGATGATGTTGCTCTGGACGCCGACTGGGATCAAGAAGTCGTTGCGATCAACATGGTAGGCCCCGGCAGCGAACAAGTGCGTCGCAATCGCGGTAGCTTGGCTCAGGTTGTCCCCCTGATCCGGATAACTCGGGGCATGTGGGCGTGGCTTGGTCTTTATGAGGAGTGGCAATTCGACCGAAACGTCGCGGGTGCACGCGCCTACGCCTTTCGTTCATTATCGATGACCATCCATTTCGGCTTAAAATCCGATATTCTAAAACCTCAGATATTTCGCGCCGAATGGTCTGGATTTGGTGTCTGGGCTGGCACTGATGCGTCATTCCAGGGCAAAAATGCAGGACATCCACACTGGCAATTCGATGTTCTGGAAAGCCTTTCAAGCGATAAGGCGGAAACGAACGCCAACGAGCTCCTGGAACTCCTAAGACTTGATGAGGGCAGCGAGCCAGTCCAACCCGCGGAGTTCATGCCGACCGGTGACCAACAAGTAATCGCTGACATCGTTAGCGCTCAGAAGCTCAGTCGGCTGCACTTTGCGAGCGCGGCGTCCTGGTGGAGACCTGCGCCGCATGACGCGCATGCCCATAGCCCAGAGCGCGCGGAGCAGGCCGCGGTTTGGTTGGACCGAACGATTGCATACACAAAGGGGGAGCTGGAACGTCTGCAGACGCGGCAGTAACGGCTAACCCGGCGCTTGCAATGTCCGTTGGCATCATCTCTGTTCGGTCGCGAACCTGGTTTCCCCCGACTAAGTTTTCCTACTGACCCGGAGCATTCGCAGCTTAGCCGTGGCTCCGGACAATCTTTTCGGCCAACTCCTCCGTCATCGGCTTTTCCCCTTTCAGCACACGACCGATGTATGGTCGGCTGGCGCCGAGCAGGTCGGCAAGCTTGTTTCGACCACCAACCTTCTCTTTTAGTCGCCGCAGGTCTTTAAGCGCCGTGTCCATTCTTGCCGCCATTGGATCGACTTCCTGACGCAAAGCCTCGGCGGCACTGAACAACTTCATCAGGGAAGCGTCGGCGATCCGCTTGCCTTCCTTCAGGCCCGCAAGCGTGTGATGAGAAACCTTCGCCTCATCGATCAGTCTGCGGTCGCTTATGCCGTATCGCTGTTGAACGTCGAACACCGCCGCAGCGATGGCAGCCCGATCAGTCAGGTAGACGCCATAGTGGGGCGGATCTGCATCTTCGCCAATGAATTCGTTCTCCTCGATGTTGTCCGCTTCCTTGCCGATCGACTGCTGAGCCAATGCAAAGACATGACGACGCTTCAGGGGGCCGCGCTGGTCGTACTCTCCACCCTGGAATTTCGTCTCCGGGTGGAGGTGATAGCGGACAAGACTACGCGCATGTGACTTTAGCCAAGGGGCTGGGATGGCGCCGCCTAGCTCACGATCGAATGCATGATCCTTGGCCTCGCTGGGCTTCTTGAAATACGGTGCCGCCGGCCGCGGCTCTCGTCGGCGCCAAAGTTCATGTGCGAGAGCGTCGGGCTCGTCTTTGGCCATTTCGATCCGCGACTTGGCCTGCAGCGATAGGAGAAAGCCGAAAGGGAAGACAGTATGTCCGCTCGGCTGGTGCTCATTGTGCCCATCGAACCATCGGAGCAGCTCCGGCGTCGTGGCCGCATATTGGCTGGCGGCGGGAGTATCGAACGACTGCATCTCCATGAAGCGGGTTTCGTCCGGCTTATGCGACTCGGCGGCGCGAATGATTTCCTTCCATAGGTCCTCTTGCCAGAGGGGCACGCCAACCCGTTCGATGCGCTCACGGCGCGCGGCGGGTAGCTCATCATATGGCGCCATCAAATGGCCAAGGCCGTGGCCTGAGGCCTTGCGGACAACGACGCTGCCATTCTGCCGGTTGAACAGAACATACCGCTTGGCGGAGATCGTAAGGCAGAATGGGGGATCAAGCGCCGGGAGATCGTCCCTTTTGTCGGGTGGAAAGTTGACCTTCTCAAGTTGAAGGATCGGGTTATCTTCGCCATAGGGGTTGAGGTCCTTGAACCACTCACGGACCCGCAACGCGGTGGCTACAAACTCATTGGAGGGAAGATCACGGGTGTTGCCAATGGCGAGGCTGTCTGTGTCACAGAAGACCCAATCCAGCCCCTGCTCGACGACTTGATGCTCGGCCAACGCTAACATCAATCTCGCCGCCCCCGTGATGAGCGTTGCAAGCAGCGGGTGAAAGTATGCGCCTGGTCTCTCCGATGTCTGGGATTTGAAGCGGGAGGGCTTCGGCCTCCCGCCATAGCCGACCATCCGCTCTGTCTTGACGTATTCGCCCACGTTCAACTCGACGAAAATCCCATAGCTGGTCGCATTGGCCAGGATTTTGATGGCTTGCTCGTCACTCTTCAACGCGGGCTTATCGGCGGCGCTGGCAGTCTCCAGTTCGGCTTTGATCGCGTTCCGATGAATGATCAGTCTCTGATAAAAGTCGTCGGTCGCGGGATTGATTGTCTGGCCGGCTACGTCGATGGGCTTGAGCCCTTTTTGCGTGCCCTTCGATCTGAAACGGACCGCCCTGATGACCTCCGGCGTCCGCCCTGTGAGAACCTTGGACGCGAGCACGTCAGCAAGGGTGAACCATTGCGGCTCGTCGGCGCTGAGATAGTTGAGTCCAATGTTGAGGGTGTCGCCTCCAGGGTATTTTGCCCGGACAGGGAAAAGGTTATTCCTCGGCCGCACCTGAACCAGCGAGGCCAGGTCTTTCCAACCGTCTTTCTTGCGTAGATGCTCCACCAACTCCTCTCGCGGTCGAGCGACTAACGCAGTCACCGCGTTGGTGTCGTCATGATGGGTCATGCCTTTGGCCCGCACGAAGCTCCACAGCCCCATGAGCGTGCAGACGGTGGGATACATCGAAAGAAAGTCTGTATGGACGACCGACGTGATTTGTCGGCGGATGCGGACTTCAGCGCGGCCGCCAAAATAGGCGCTCATGATCGCGCCAACGAGATGAAGAGGAAAACCTCGTTGGACCTCCTGCCAAGGCTTGATCCCCATTGCTCTCAAATACGCCTTGCCGAGACTGGCCTCGCTGTAAAGTTCATAGAGACCGGTCTCGTTAAGCCCGAAGGTTGCAAACCGGCGTGCCAGATTGTCGAAGCACTCCCATGTCGTCTGCACGTCGCGCAGACCATAGCGAACGTACTCAGGCGTCAACGCGCCGCCATGTTCGTCTGACTTTTCCTTTGGCGTCGGAACCTTGAGCAGGTCGGACAAGGAAGCGAGCGAGTGCGACTTGCTGGTAAGCGCCGCCGCTAAAGTCTTCACGTCAACGAAGTAGCCGCGGTCAGATCCCGTGTTCTGCTCGGTCTCGTCTGCGCTCTCGTCAACGTCCTCGTCTATCTTCTCCTCCGCGGTTGCCTCAGGGGTGGGCCGATCGCCCGCGAAGCGGATCAACGCCGACCGCTGCGAGAGGTGTTTGATGACGACAGGCGGCCAATCCTCGGAAAGCCTGAGGCTAAAGCCACCGGCCATAGATCGGTTGGATTCGTTCTTTGGGGCGTCGGCTGCCATTTCCGCCTTGGTGCGCGGAGGCGTGGTCGAGCGGGAGGGCGAGTGGCGAACCGCCAGGCGCGACAGATCGAAGGGTAAATTGAAACCGACGATCTGGGCGCTGACCGCGTAGGCGGAGCGATAGAGAATTTCATCGACAAACTCAGCGCGGGTTCTCAGGCACACGCGCTCGCCGTCAGAGTTACATTTTTCATCATCGATGAAACGGCGAAGGATCGTGAGGTCATGGTCGCTAAGTACATCGGGCTCATAGAACGCGCCGCGCTCCCATATCTGGCCTTTGTAGCGCAACTGATAACCGCCAAAGCGCAATCGCTGATCGGGCGTCGTGCGGGTTTCGCAGTCGAACACCAAAACCCAATCGCTGGGCGTCATCCTGGGCGCCAGCCCACGCCAATCGACCGCGCCCGGCAACGTGGTTCTTGGAGCGTTCGAGCCCTTCTTCGCCTTTTTTGGCGCCTTCCTGACGTAGGCGCGAAGGGCAATGACGAGCCGGTCGATGGGTTCAGATGGTTCATCGCCAAAATCCCCATCGACCGGCATCGTCTCAGTCCTTCAATTCGGACGCTCCTTCCTCGGCCGCCCGAATCAGTGTTTCTCCACGCAACCGAAGCAGGTCGGCGATGCACTCGCAAATGTCAGAGAGGCCCAGGGCCAATCGGCCCTTTCGTTCCAGCGGATTTTCGGGGTCGGGTCCATCCGGCGGATGCTCCTCCGTTTGACGCCGCGTCAGCTCGCGATGCATGCTAATCGGCACCTCGATCAGTAGATCGCCGTATTTCTTGCGTGCGACATGATGGGCTTCAGTGCCCTCGTTAGCCCAATTCTCGACCCCCCATAGGGAGCTGAGCATCTTGCCGGCGCGTCTGGCGCGGTTTTCTGCCCGCGTACGGGCCATGGATCTTTCGCGATGGTCCATGACGGCGCACTCACTGCTGCGCCGTCTGGCGATAGATGTCGATGAACGAGAGTTCGCCGACACTATCGAGCTTACGGAGAACGTTTGGGCGGGTCTCGAATGGATGGAAGACGCCCTTATTGTCCCGCAGCCCCTTGCCGACGAAGGCCGCGAGATGCGTTGGACTGTTGGTCTCCAGGAACAGGTTGATCGCAATCCAGTGGCGGCTGATGTCGCTGGCCGCATCATGCGACGCCGTGACGGTGCGCATTTTGCTGCGCGTCGCCATGACGACCGACACAGGGCGGGTATCCGAGATGAGCCAACGGCGGCCTTTCCTATGGGAAATGGTATTGGCCTTTTGGAACCGACGTAGGGTCTCCGCTGAGACGCCCGCTTGCTTTGCCGCGCTCTTCTGGGAGACGCCCTTCTTCATGAGCTTCAGGGCGTCCTCAAGCGGCTCAGAACGCTTGAAGGGTTGCGAACTCGTGCTGCTCGGTAGGTCGGTCGCCCTGGCGTGCCCGCGCGCCTGTGAACGGCTCTTGCCGCCCGCGAGGCCGCGGGCAATGCGAATCAGATACTCTTTGGCGTAGTCTCGTATTCTCTTAGGGTTCGAGGCCATTTTGGCGCTCCCAAGTTTGAGGGAGCGCGACAAGTGAAGCGCGCGAATCCTGGAAAATCGCGTTTGGCGTAGGGCTCTTATGGCGACCGAAGATGCGGTCGGTGCGGACCGGGAAAGCCAAGCCGAGGTCGACGCGGTTCTCGCTGAGACTGGTCGGTCGATGGATCAGGTCAGGCGTTGGCGTCGCGAGGGGCTACTGCAGGACGTCATCCAGGAGCAGACGGCGCACCGCGGCAGCGTGGTGCTCTATCCCAAAGGGACATGCGCCCAAATCCGAGCTGCGAGTGCGCTCTTCAAGCAAAAGAACCGGGTCGAGTACGTAGGCTTGCGGCTATGGCGGCAAGGCCTTCCGGTCGACGAGAAACACTGGCGCCCGCGTCTACAACGGCAGGCGCGTATGCTCGATCGCGTAATTCCCCTCGTCATACGGCTGATTGAGAGATTCGATCGAGATAAGCAGGCCGAAACTCTCTACGACCATGCGGCGAAGCGACTGGAGCCGGTCGACAGCGTCGTTCTTTCCAGGATTAAAGGTCGAATTGATTCTCAGGAGATGCCAACCGTCCTCCGAGTTATTGGCGACGTGGGCACGGGGGAGTTCGATGGCTTCGAAGCTTTGATCGCCGGCGAAGAGCAAACAAGCGACAAAGCATTCACAATCCGTGCGTTTGATCTGACGAAGGCCGGATCGGACTCGATCCTTGGAAAACAGCTCAATCTCATTGAGCTGTTGCCGTCCGGGCTCAAAGATGTGTCCACGGCGATCAGCATGGGAAATTTCGAGCGCGTCGCCAATGCGTCGGTCGAAGAAATTGCTCGTGCGCGGGAGGACGCAAAAAACAGTTTGGCGATAGCCCTCCACCTCTACGAGGCCAATCGCTGGATTTATGGCGACGGCGCCTTCGGGCTACGCCTGGCGGCTTGGATCGCCCGCAAGGCGCCAGACGTTCTAGTCGACACCACGACCCTTCTCATGTTTCGTCTGCGGGAGGTCCCCGGCGCCATTTTGCCCTCAGATGAGATCGTTGAATTGGCGCAACAGGCTCGCAAAGTCTGGCTCTATTCAAAGAGGCATGAGTGGCATTGGCTCAACCATCCCAGTTTCTCGAAAATTCTTCACCCGAAGCGAATTAAATTTGCCTTTGGCAGCGAAATTGAATTGCAGAAGTGGCGGTGCGAATTAAACGAGATTATCGTTCAGGCGACGGCCAAAACGCCGGCGGGTTCCACTGATGACGGTCAAGAGGTCGGCAAAGGTCATTAAATTACAGCCGCCGCTGCGGTGCGCGGAGCCGACGCCCGCTGACATGGAATTGGAGGAAGACGACCTTGCCTGGGTGACCCGTTCCGGCATGTGGCGAAGTCGGGTTGAAAAGGCGTCTGCGCGGCGGACCAAGCGAGCCAAGGCTCAACCCGCATTAATTCTCGCGGGACATGGAGTTTCGCTGCGCGTCGAAAATGGCGCGCTGACCATCCGAAATGGATTTACGCACTACCCGCAGCAGCGCGAAGTCATCCGATATTTCCGCGGCGACGTCGCGCTGCCAGAGCGCATTATTTTATTGGACGGCAGCGGCAGCATTTCCTTTGATGTTTTATCGTGGCTTGCCGAGCAAAAAGTTAGCCTTATTCGCATTGATTGGAAGGGGGACATTGTCTGTGTCGCGGGCGCGTCGGGATATTCAGCCAATCCTTTTCGGGTGCGTTGGCAATTGGAAACCCGCGAGAATCCTGGGTTGAGAAATGATTTTTGCCGCTCGATAATTACCCGGAAAATCGAGGCGACAATTATCACGCTCGAAAAATCAATTCCCCGTTCCGACAAATGGGAGCGGGCGATGAAATCAGCCTATTCCGCCTTGTCTCGCCTCGAAGAAAATCCGCCCGAAAACATTTCCGAATTGCGCGCCTTGGAGGCCAATTGCGCAGCCTCTTATTTTCGTAGCTGGGTCGGCATGCCGATTAAATGGCGCGGCATAAGCCGAAGACCAATTCCAGATAATTGGCATTCCATAGGAGTGCGCTCGTCGCCTTATCATTCAGCCGGCAACCGCAACGCGGCGCACCCTGTCAACGCGATATTGAATTATGCCTATGCCGCACAAAACCGAGTCTGACCGCACTTATAGCCTCAGAAGACGTGCTGCTTTGCCACCAATATGCTGTTCCCGCGTTGCGGCTAAGCTTCACGTATACGCTCTCACCTATTTTGCACGTGATCGACCTCGGTTCGTTGGTTAATTCAAACGCTGTTGGGACAGCCGCCAGTGGAAGCTCATCGCCCACTCTTTGCTCGGCAACGCTCTCATAAAGAGGCGGCAAAAAAATTGGTGCGGACCAGAACGTCACTGCCTCCTCGACCACGTTTATCCAGATATTAAGAAAACAACATGAGAACAGCATTCATTTTGCCTAGCTTGCAAACAACTGATGGTCACCCATTACTCAGTCAATTTAGACGCAGACGCGTAGGCTATCGCAAAAGTTGCGCGCGTGGCGAGTCTCGACGCGGCTGTCGTCACCAAATCGCCAAGCGTCTTGTTGTCGCCAATTGAAACCTTGCCCAGGACGCCGAAGCCGACTTCGATTCCTCCTGGCGTCCCACCGACTAGACCGCCAACCATTGCAGCTCGATCGCCAGCAGCGTTAGCGAGATTCGCTAGATACCCGATGTTCTTTGCAGTAACACCACAGCCGCTTGTCTGAAGTGTCTTGTAGTGTGCAACATGGGCCAGCAGAACCGTTGGCTCATTTGTCTTTGCGCCGCCTGGCAGAAACGTCGTTCCGGAAGGAGGTTGATCAGGAGATGTCGCTACCTTATCCCCAAAAACGGGAGTGGGATCGACCTGATCGATCACGTATTCCATTAGCACTGTGAAAGCGGCAGTGATCTGCGCGTCCGTAACAGTCGTCGAAAGTGACGGCTTCGAAATCGAGACACCAAATCGATCAACAAATTTTCCTTCGTAGTATTGGGTAAAATATTCACCTGCCGCGCTTTGAACGGTCGTTGGTGCCGCTAACTGGAGACCTGACGCATCCGGAGGCGCCGGCCGCAGGTTGGCTGAGAAAATTGCCATCGCAAACTGATGCACCTCGGCGTGTGTGAACCGGTCGGGCGTCGCGTAAGCGTCTATTTCTTTTGATTGTACCGCAACCACGTCTGGAGCAAGTCCTTCTAGCGTAGCTCGCCGCAATTGCGCTCGACCGGATGTCTTGACCATTATGCGATAGATCCCATCCACAACTGGATCTTGCTGCAGTTGGGGCGGGAGAGACTGCTTGGTAGCGGAGACCCTGTTGCAATAATCGACGAAATCGGTCGGCGGACCTGCTGCGTAATCTGCGCGGAATGGACCGACCATTCCGTGGCTTTCTGCGGTTACAGGTAGAACGTAGAAGAATTCGGAACTTGAAGCGAGTCTCGGAGCCCCTCCGCCCGCAGTGCAGCTCGTTATTCCGCCGATGTCCTCGATGTCACTTAGGTCTATTGCCGTGCAGCTATTCAAGAAAAACGCAGTATTGATCAAAATTATAAAAATGACGGTTTTTCGTGTCATTTACGATGCCCCCCCTAAACGCGTCAGTAAACAAGAGCTATCTACTCTCTCGGCACTTAGAGGTCAAATGACCTCTACACGCTTGTATATAATCTTCGTTGACGCCTTGCGTTTATTATAAGAAGTGCAACTAGGGACACCAGTATTTTTGCCCCGTGTTAGCGGTTGAGTCTTGTATACAAATCGTCTGTCCATTCTGGTGAGACTTGCCGTCGGCATGCTCTCCGCACCCACCTGTGTTGCTTGTTTCAGATACTCTACGTTGGGATTACTGCCGTAGATTCCGAATTGCTTGATAACGCCGAATATTCTTGCGATCACCTTGAAGTGTGTGACATCTTAGATTGACTCGTATACGCACTCAATAGTGTCTTATAGCTACTACTGCCGGTTAGGAACCAGCAATCAATTTGAGTTCGACATTTAGATAAGCGTCTTTTCTGCACCGCCATCATATTCGGCGCCGACGTCTACTCGGTACTCTAGGTAAAACTACCCATATTTCGATTGAGTTCAATATCGCCGCTGTGATAGAGATCACACAACTCGCATTCAGGAAATGGCTCGTCTGGCCGAGTGCTTTTAGCGTTATAAGCCAGCAACTACCTGATGTTGTGATTAAATTTTTTACAACCGACGGGTTGTTTGTGGGCTTTCAAACGTCGAGGTTATCAACAACTTTCAAATGGAAGGGGTGCTCGAACGGCAGGGCCGCCTTCAAGCGATCCCCCCGATCCCGACTTCGCCGCCAAGCTTGATGATGTAGTCGGTCTCGACATGAACCCGCCCCGCCACGCGGCGGTGGTCTCCATCGACGAGAAAAGCCGGATCCAGGCGCTCGACCGGACCCAGCCGGGTCTTCCGCTGAAGCGGCGGAAATGCGCAACCCCTCACGCACGATTTACAAACGCCACGGCACGACGACCCTGTTCGCCGCACTCAGCGTGCGCTCGAAGGCTAGTGGATAGAATCTCGACGTTTCGAACCCGCGACCTGTGATGCAGAGCCCGGAATCGTTGGAAACCCGCCGGACTCTTGCGTCAGGTTTTGACCACTAGGTCATCGGCCGCTGCGCGCCGCGCCATCGGCATGAGGAGTTCATCCGCTTCATCGCAACCGTCGAGCGGTCCGTCCCGGCCAGCAAGGGTGATCCGCGCCATCCTTGACAACTATGCCGCCCATAAACATCCTCAGGTGCGATGGACGTTCCACTTCACGCCGACCTCCTGGCTCAATGCCTTGGAAGGCTCTTCTCCAAGCTCACTCGGCAGAGCCTCAAACGAGGCGTCTTCGCTCGGTCGATGACCTCGAAAGCGCGATTACCCGCTACATCGCCGCCACCCACGCACCCCCAGCCCTTCGTCTGGACCGCGAATGCAAAACCTTCAGGCCAAGCTCAGGCTGAACCATCCGTCTGAAGTCAGTGCACTAGCGCAAACCCTTGACTCATCTAATCAATCGTGCAGGTCCCGCTTTGGTAAGAGAAGACTGAAGCATTGCCACTCGAACTCAGCTCTATTTTTCCTCCGTTGCCTTAAGCGCATTAAACCATTGACTTGAGAGCCTGGAAGCACGATCTCCCGTGAGCTTGGGTATATCTGTGGCGAGTGGAGCCGCCAGAACCTCTACTCCGACATGCCCCGGAATCACTACGGATTGCTTTTCCCCCGATAGAGCAGCGTTGATTATCGGGACGGCAGACAACGATCCAGTCTCGGCGAGACCATATACCGCTTCAGTGCTAAGGGTCACACCAAATTTGTCCCCAATAACTTTCTTCGCGTTATTAGTGTGCGCTATGGATATAAGGATTCCAGGAGCCGTCGACGACTTCGTCCTCCTCCCCAGCGTCCCCAGTGCGCCTGGGACGGTCAAGATAATTTGATCTCGGAGGCGTTCCTGTTTTCGATCCTCTGCAGTCTGATTTGGGGGTGGCGCGGCTAATGGAAAGCTTAGGGGACGCTGAATTACATCCACGTCGTCAGAGTTTCCTCGTTTGGCTAGGACGGTTATTGCGTTAGGCCACAAATAATTGATATCACTGTTCTTCAACATATTCCTTATTGACTTATATCATCCGTCGATAATTTGGCAATTTCACTATTCGGCGGGGAGCTCTCTCCTGCACTATCGAGCAGCTTAAACGCACTGTCGGTTAGACCGTAGTGGTCAGGTGGTGCCGACGGTGCGATCGGGGCGGCCATCGCCGCCAATGCAACGTTGGGCACGGCAACAGTGGATTTGAACTTTGTCTTACGATAAGCATCACATTGTTGGGCCGTTATCCCTTGACTGGTACTACTTGGATTCCAAAACATTACGTCATTATAGATATTATCTGGTACGCTATCTGGAGATTTATCCTGGCCAACATGCTGAAGATTCATCGAGTGGCCTCTTTCATGGAACCAGACAACGACGCCCCTTGTTGAATCATCGTTTATTACTATCTCTGGTTCATGATTTTCAGGCGTGCAACCAGCGGCTTCGACCCCACCACAGTTATGTATCGAGTTAACAATAAGCACGTTGGCTTGCGGTGCTATCTGGCTCAAAGTCGTTTCTTCATCTTTGTCATCCCCGTCTGTGGGGAGTTGACTATTAATTATAACATCTCCATCTCTGACGAATTCTATATTGCACGCTGACGACCAGGCGTAGGCCTTTTCCCGCGCCATCTGGGTCATTTTTTGTAAAATAGCATCGACATCGCCGTTAGTGAAATTCAAAGCAGTAGCAACCTTTAAGCGATGTTGAATAGTCATTACTGGTGCAGCTGCCGGTTCATCCTCAGCTAAAGCGTCGCCGATCATCCCTATAGCACCTAGCAGGGCGGTTAAGCTAACCTATACATGCCATGATCCTTTCCGAAAAAGGCATTGATATGATTGTATGCGCGCGCGTTAAGCCGGGTGGCATCAGATTGAATGCCAATGTTTTTGAGACGTCAATCGGCCTTACAAGCCGCACATCCGCGATAGACGTTCCACTTCACGCCGACCTCCTGCTCCTGGCTCGATGCCGTGGAAGGCTTCTTTCTCCCAACTCACTCGGCAGAGCCTCAAACGAGGCGTCTTTTGCTCGGTCGATGACCTCAAAAGCGCGATTATCCACCAACAGGCACCCCAAGCCCTTTGGCTGGACCGCGAGTGCAAAAACCGTTCAGGCCAAGCTCAGGCTGAACCATCCGTCTGAGTCAGTGCACTAGCTCAGCCTTTTGGCACCCATCTGGATGAGACCTGAGTGCGCATAGTCCATGCTGGGCATATTATATTGCGAAAGCCGTATCGGAGGCTATTTATGGCCGAGTTCTGAGCAATGTGGGGTGAGAGTGCGTCTCCCCAGAGAATGGAAACATTGCCCAACGACACGCTAGTTTGGATAAGATTGATGATGCAAGACAAATATCTGATAAAATAGATCAGAAAACCAAATTGCTCAATCAGATATATTGCGGATAGGTTATTAAGCTTATATATTCGTTACTTTGATAAATATTCTGTGTGATCTACTCCCAATGAGCACGGAGATTATGCTTCCCGGTGCGCTCGAGTCTGCACCTCCAGTACCTTGCCGGATGACTAAAAGCGGTGATTTTAGTGTTTATTGCAAATAAGTAATACCAATGCAGTCGCCGGTCGATAATGCAGGTGCGGCATTGGCTCAGCGACCTTTCCCATGGGCGCACGTTAACCCTGGGGTGGTGCCCACAATGCGGCTCATATCCCCGATCGCTATATCCCTTTCTGTTCTCACCAGATCAGGATTAATTTCTCTGGAGTTGGGAGGCTTCGCTTTCGGAAACCGCAGGAATGGCAGCGAATTTGCCTTCCTTCGATACTGTACGCGTGGGAAAAACAGAATACGCGGCTCGCTTCCGCAAGAGGCGTTCCTTCGAGCGAGACGGGAGACGGACCGATGCCCACCGTTTCGCCAGGGATGGGGATAACCAAATTGGGGATGCGCCACGGCAGAGGTTCCGAACCCGCGAAAGGCGAATGGTCCTAAGCTGTGCCCTCCAGTGACCTTCGCAGACGCCGTCAAGACGACGAGCTTTGTTGTCGGCTATCAGCGAGAACAGCGGTCATCCATCGGCTGTTCGAACCTTAGTGCGGAACCCGGGACGCTTGCGTACCAACTGGCGAAAGTTTGGGCGCGAGCTAAAACCGAAGGGTTCATCATGACGAGCTTCGCCCAACGCTCTCACTTTACAAGAGAAACTGGAGCGGGCGAAGGGATTCGAACCCTCGACCCCAACCTTGGCAAGGTTGTGCTCTACCCCTGAGCTACACCCGCGTCCGTGGCGGCCACGCCGCCGGCCGCGCTTATGACGCAATGATAACCAGAATGCAACACCCACCCGGTTAGACCCGGTTAGACCCCGACTTGGAGACCCGGCTTGGGGTTAAGCCGGGCCTAGCGCACGCGAGATTGATTTGAGCCAACGAGTCGTCCGTGCCAAGCGTGGCGCAAAACGTGAGCGTTAGCGATGAACGAAGCCCTTAGACCGGACGAAGTCACGCAGCGCTCGGCGCCGGCGCCTGTGGCGCCGACGATCGTGGAGCCGGCGATCGTCGAAACGGCGCCGCGGCGGCGCCGGAACTGGCTGCTGTGGATCGTGGTCGTTGCGGGCCTGGCCGCAGCGGCAGTCTACGCCTGGAAAAAGTACGAGAGCGCCGCTCCATCCGCGAAGCCGGAAGAGGCCTCCGGCGGCCGGCCGGCGCAGCCGCCGCAAACCGTGCGCGTGGCGCCCGTCATAACCGGCGATATGCCCCTTACCATTGACGCTTTGGGAACGGTGACGCCGTTCGAGACGGTGACCATCCGCACCCAGATCGCGGGCACTTTGCAGAACGTCGGTTTCACCGAAGGTCAGATCGTCAAGCAGGGCGACTTCATCGCCCAGATCGATCCGCGTCCTTACGAGGCGGCGCTGGCCCAGGCGCAGGGCCAATTGGCCAAGGACCAGGCTTTATTGGGCCAGGCTCAAAGCGACCTCGCCCGCTATCAGCAGCTCGCCAAGCAGGATTCGATCGCCCAGCAGCAGGTGGCAGACCAGATTGCGTTGGTCGCGCAGGACAAAGCGGCGATTGCCACCGACCAGGCGATGGTGAAAACGGCCGAACTCAACGTCGCCTACACCCATATCGTTTCGCCGGTCACCGGCAGGGTGGGGCTGAGGCTCGTCGATCCGGGAAACTATCTCCAACCCTCGGACGCCAACGGCATCGTCGTCATCACGCAGATCGATCCGATCAGCGTGGTTTTTACAACGCCCGAGACCAATCTGCCCCAGATCGGAGCGCGGCTCAACGCCGGCGCGAAGCTTCCCGTTACTGTGCTCGATCGGGACAATGTCCATCCGTTGGCGACGGGGACGCTGACCACCTATGACAGCCAGATCGATGTGACCACCGGCACCATCAAGATGCGGGCGACGTTCGCCAACCCTGACGGGGTTCTGTTTCCCCAACAGTTCGTCAACGTCCGCCTTCTGGTCGATACGATGACCGGCGTGACGCTCGCGCCCAATGCGGCGATCCAGCTCGGCGCTTCGGGCGATTTCGTCTATCTGCTCGACGACAATTCGACAGTCTCCAAGCGCGACATCGCCACCGGGCCGGCCGACGGCAAGCACACGGTGATCACCTCGGGCCTGGCCGCGGGCGACAAGGTGGTGATTGACGGCGTCGATCGTCTGCGCGACGGCGCGAAGGTCAAAGTCGTGGACCGTCCAGCCGCTGCGGCCGGGCAGGCGGGAGTGGGTCCGAGATCGGGCGGCGAGGGTTCCGCGGCGGGGTCGACGAACGGCGGACAGCATCACGAGCGGCGCCACGATCAGTCTGGCGCGGGTGAGGATTCCGCCGCGCCCGCGGCTGCGCCCAATCCGGCGCCTGCGGCCGAAGCGTCCGGTCGAGGGGCAGCGCCGGGCGGGTCGTCTTCGGCCGCGCCGGCGCCTGCCAGCCCGACTACCCAGAGCGCCGCGCCATCCCGCGCTCCGACGCACGGCTCGTCGGCCCCGAGTGGCGCTCCGGCCGCCGCGCCGGCGGGTAGCGCTCCGCAATGAGCTCATGGGCGCTTAGGACGGAACGGTGAACCCGTCCCGCATCTTCATCGATCGTCCGGTCGCGACCAGTCTCCTGATGATCGCAATTCTGCTCGTTGGCATCATGGCGTTTCGGTTCCTACCGCTCTCGGCCCTGCCCGAGGTCGACTATCCGACGATCCAGGTCCAGACCTTCTATCCAGGCGCGAGCCCGGAGGTGATGACTTCGGCGGTAACGGCGCCGCTCGAACGGCAGTTCGGCCAGATGGCGAGCCTGAGCCAGATGATGTCGGCAAGCTCCGCCGGCGCCTCGATCATCACCTTGCGGTTCGGCCTCGACATAGGCCTCGACATTGCGGAGCAGGAGGTCCAGCAGGCGATCAATGCGGCCGGCAATCTTTTGCCAGCCGACCTGCCGGCGCCGCCGATCTACGCCAAGGTCAATCCCGCCGACGCGCCGATTCTGACGCTGGGCGTCACTTCGAACTCGATGAAGCTCACCGAGATCGAAGACATCATCGAAACCCGCCTCGTGCCGAAGCTGTCGCAGCTTCCCGGCGTCGGACTGGTCTCGATCTCGGGGGGACAACGGCCTTCGGTCCGCATCCACGTCAATCCGCTCGCTCTTTCCGGCGTGGGCATCAATCTCGACGATCTGCGCACCACGATCGCCAACCTCAACGTCAATGACGCCGAAGGGAAATTTCGACGGGCCGGCGCAATCCTCGGCGATCAACGCCAACGACCAGATCCGCGATCCCAAAGATTATGCGAATTCGGTCATCGCCTACCGCAATGGCGCGCCAGTTCGGCTCTCCGACGTCGCGAAGGTGGAAATCGGGCCCGAGAACGGTCGCCTGCGGCGCGTGGATGAACACGACGCCGGCGCTGATCGTCAACATTCAGCGTCAGCCCGGCGCCAACGTCATCCAGGTCGTCGACAGCATCAAGAAGATCTTGCCCTCGCTCAGCGAGACGCTGCCGGCGTCGATCACGATCACGCCGCTGACCGATCGCACGACCACCATCCGCGCCTCGGTCGAAGACGTCGAGTTCGAGCTTGCGCTGGCCGTCGGCCTGGTCGTGCTGGTCATTTTCCTGTTCCTGCGCAATATCCCGGCGACCATCATTCCGAGCCTGTCGGTGCCGCTGTCGCTGATCGGCGCGCTCGCGATCATGTATCAGGCCGGTTTCAGCCTCGATAATCTGTCGCTGATGGCGCTGACCGTCGCGACCGGCTTCGTCGTCGACGACGCGATCGTGGTGATCGAGAACATCGCGCGCTTTCTCGAGGAGGGCGACAGTCCTTACGACGCGGCGATGAAGGGCTCGGCGCAGATCGGCTTCACCATCATTTCGCTCACCGTGTCGTTGCTCGCGGTGTTGATCCCGCTGCTGTTCATGGGCGACGTGGTCGGGCGGCTGTTCCACGAATTCGCGATCACGCTCGCCGCGGCCATCGTCATTTCCGCCGTCGTCTCGCTCACCCTCGTGCCGATGCTATGCGCCAAGCTTCTGCGCCCGCAGGGGCACGGCGCGGGCGGCGAGGCGAGCGGCGGACGGTTCTTCCAGGCTCTGACCCGTTTCTATGCCGCAACGCTGCGCATCGCGCTCGATCATCAAGGCTTCATGCTTCTGGTCGCGCTCGGCACGTTCCTGCTCACCGGCTACCTCTATATGACGATCCCGAAGGGCTTCTTTCCCGTCCAGGACACCGGCGTCATTCAGGGCGTGACGCAGGCCGCTGCAGGCGATTTCATTCGACCAGATGGCCGACCATCAACAGGCGCTCGCGAAAGTGATCCTGACCGATCCGGACGTCGAAAGCCTGTCCTCGTTCATCGGCGTGGACGGCTCGAACGTCACGCTCAACTCGGGCCGCTTCCTCATCAACCTCAAGCCGCATGCGAAGCGCACGGCGACGGCGAGCGAGATCATCCGGCGGATCCAAAAGGAGACTGCGAATGTTCCCGGCATCGCGCTGTTCATGCAGCCGGTGCAGGACCTGTCGATCGACACGGCGGTCAGCGCGACCCAATATCAGTTCACGCTCGAGAACCAGGATCTGGCGACGCTTCAGACCTGGACGCCGAAGGTGCTGCAGCGCTTGGCCAGATTCCGTCGATCGTCGATGTGGCGAGCGATCTGCAGCCGGACGGCCGCTCGGTGACCGTCGATCTCGACCGCGCCAACGCCGCGCGCTTCGGCATCACGCCGGCGATCGTCGACAACGCGCTCTACGACGCCTACGGCCAGCGCATCATCTCGACCATCTTCACCCAGAGCAACCAATATCGCGTCATTCTCGACGTCGACCCGTCGATGGCGCGCTCGCTGAAATCGCTCGAATTCGATCTATCTGCCCTCCGCCGCCTCGACCACCGGCCAGACGCCGCTCGAGGTCGGTCGCCAATTTCAACGTCAAGACCTCGCCGCTGCAGATCTCGCATCTGAAGCAGTTTCCGGTGACGACGATCTCGTTCAATCTCGCGCCGGGCGCGTCGCTCGGCGAAGCGGTCGACGCGATCGGCAAGGCGCTGCAGGAGATCGACCTGCCGCCGAGCTTCGCCGTCAGCTTCCAGGGCGCGGCGCAGGCGTTCCAGTCGGCGCTGTCGAACGAGATCTTCCTGCTCGCTGGCCGCGATTGCGGCCATGTATATCGTGCTCGGCGTGCTCTATGAGAGCTTCATCCACCCGATCACGATCCTGACCACGCTTCCGTCCGCCGGCATCGGCGCGCTGCTGACGCTCAATGCGGCGGGCGCCGGGCTCGACATCATCGGCGTCATCGGCATCGTGCTCCTGATCGGCATCGTCAAGAAGAACGCGATCATGATGATCGACTTCGCGCTCGAGGCGCAGCGCGAGCAGGGGCTGCCGGCGCGCGAAGCGATCTATCAGGCCTGTCTCTTGCGGCTGCGGCCGATCCTGATGACGACGGTCGCGGCGATCTTCGGCGCGCTGCCGCTTGATGCTCGGGAACCGGCGTCGGCTCGGAGCTTCGCCATCCGCTCGGCCTGGCGATCGTCGGCGGCCTCGCCTTCAGCCAGGTGCTGACCCTCTACACGACGCCGGTCATCTATCTCTTCTTCGAGCGGATCGGGCGGCGCTCGGCATGGGCTCCGCCGACGCCACCGCGCACGCTGGCGACGGAAGCGCCGTGAACAACCGGTTTTCCGAGCTCTTCATCCGCCGGCCGGTCGCGACGATTCTGCTGACGATCGGCATCGTGTTCGGCGGGCTGCTCGGCTATTCGCAATTGCCCGTCTCGCCGCTGCCGCAGGTCGATTTCCCGATCATCTCGGTTCAGGCGAACATGCCGGGCGCGAGCCCCGACACGATGGCGACCTCGGTCGCCGCGCCGCTCGAGCGCCATCTCGGCCAGATCGCCGACGTCAACGAGATGACGTCGCAGAGCACGCTCGGCTCGACCCGCATCACCCTGCAGTTCGGGCTCGATCGCAACATCGACGGCGCCGCGCGCGACGTTCAGGCCGCCATCGTCGCGGCGCGCGCCGATCTGCCGACCAGCCTGCGGCAGAATCCGACCTACCATAAGGTCAATCCCGCCGACGCGCCGATCATGGTGATCGCGCATGATCGTCGACGACGCACACGGCGGGGCAGCTCTATGACCTCGCCTCCAACATTCTGCAGCAGCGGCTGTCGCAGCTTCCGGGCATCGGCGAGGTCGATGTCTCCGGCGCGCGCTGCCGGCGGTGCGCGTCGAGATCAACCCCGGCGCGATCTTCCACTACGGCATCGGGCTCGAGGACATCCGCGCCGCGCTCGCCTCCGCCAACGCCAACAGCCCGAAGGGCGCGATCGAGGACGACGACTACCACTATCAGATCTACGCCAACGATCAGGCGTCCCACGCCGCGCAATATCGCGATCTGGTGATCGCCTATCGCAACGGCGCGCCGGTCAGGCTCGCCGATGTCGCCGAAGTCGTCGAATTCGGTCGAGGACCTGCGCAACGCCGGCCTTGTCAACGGCAAGCCGGGGGTCGCGGTCGTTCTGTCGCGCCAGCCGGGCGCCAACATCATCCAGGCGGTCGACAACGTTCGAGCCGAGTTGCCGCGCCTGATCGCCTCGCTGCCGGGCGACGTCGATCTCAACGTCGCCGTCGATCGGTCGAAGACCATCCGGCAATCGCTGCACGACACCGAGAAGACGCTGGTCATCGCGGTCGTCCTGGTGATTCTCGTCGTCTTCGCGTTCTTGCGCAGCGTGCGCGCGGCGGCGATCCCGAGCGTCGCGGTGCCGACTTCGATCATCGGCTCGTTCGGCGTGATGTATCTGCTCGGCTTCAGCCTCAACAATCTGTCGCTGATGGCGCTGACGATCTCGACCGGCTTCGTCGTCGACGACGCCATCGTCGTGCTCGAGAACATCTCGCGTCATCTCGAGGAGGGCATGCCGCGCGTCGAGGCGGCGATCCGCGGCGCGGCCGAAGTCGGCTTCACCGTCGTTTCGATCAGCCTGTCGCTGATCGCGGTGTTCGCGCCGCTGCTGTTCTTCGGCGGCATCGTCGGGCGCCTGTTCACCGAATTCTCGCTCACGCTCTCGGTCGCCGTGCTGATCTCGATGGTCGTCTCGCTGACGACGACGCCGATGATGTGCGCGCTGATCCTGCCGCGCGGTCCGGCCAAACATGGGCGCCTCTATCGAGCGACGGAGCGCGTCTTCGACGGCGATGCTCGCCTTCTATCGATCGACGTTGCGCGTCGCGCTTCGCCATCCGGGAGCCGTGGCGTTGTCGCTCTTCGCCACGATCGGGCTCAACTACTACATGTTCCGCTACCACATGAGCTATGGCCTGTTTCCGGTGCAGGACACCGGGCTCATCATCGGCTCGATCCAGGGCGATCAGAGCATCTCCTTCCAGGCGATGAAGACCAAGTTCACGCAATTGCAAACCATCGTGCAGGATGACCCGGCGGTCGCGAGCGTGGTCGGCTTCACCGGCGGGCGGGGAACGAACTCCGGCTTCATCTATGTCTCGCTGAAGCCCTACGCCGAGCGCAAGGTGACGGCCGATCAGGTCGTGGCGCGGCTGCGCGGCAAGCTGGCGCAGGTCGCAGGCGCGCGGCTGTTCCTGTTCGCCGTCTCGGATCTGCGGACGGGCGGCCGGCAGAGCAACGCGGCCTATCAATATACGCTGCTCTCCGACGACCCGACGGAGCTCTACGCCTGGGCGCCCAAGCTGACCCAGGCGCTGATGGGCAACGACGTCGTCAAGGACGTCAACTCCGATCAGCAGCTCGGCGGCCTCCAGACCAACCTCACGATCGATCGCGACACCGCGATGCGGCTCGGTCTGACCATAAGCGCGATCGACAACACGCTCTATGACGCCTTCGGCCAGCGTCAGGTCTCGACCATCTACAATGCGCTCAACCAATATCACGTCGTCATGGAGATCGCGCCGCGCTACTGGCAGGATCCACGCACGCTGGACCAGATCTATGTCTCGACGTCCGGCGCCAATCCGACCGGCGTCCAGCAGACGGGGATGGCCGCCGGCGACTACATGTCGTCGAGCGGGCCAGCCAGCACTGCGGCGACAATCGCCGCGGATTCCGCGCGCAACCTCGCGACCAATTCGCTGGCCGCCAGCGGCCATTCGGCCGCCTCGACCGGCGCCGCGGTGACGACCTCGGTCGAGACCATGGTTCCGCTCTCGGCCTTCGCCAAATTCGAGCCCGGCCACACGCCGCTCAGCGTCAATCATCAGGGACAGTTCGCCGCGACGACGATCTCGTTCAACCTCGCCCCGGGCCGATCGCTCAGCGAAGCCAAGACGGAGATCGACAAAGCGATCGAGCGCATCGGCATGCCCTCGACCGTCCGCGGCTCGTTCGCCGGAACCGCGGCGACCTTCCAGCAATCGCAATCGAGCATGCCGCTGCTGTTCGGCGCCGCTCTCGTGACGATCTACATCGTGCTGGGCGTTCTCTACGAGAGCCTGATCCATCCGCTCACCATCCTCTCGACGCTGTTCTCGGCCAGCGTCGGCGCCGCGCTGGCGTTGTGGGCGTTCGACACCCAATTCACGATCATCGCCGCGATCGGCGTCCTGTTGCTGATCGGCATCGTGAAGAAGAACGCCATCATGATGGTCGACTTCGCGCTCGAGGCGGAGCGGCAGGGGCGCGACACGCGCGAGGCGATCGAGGAAGCCTGCCTCCTGCGCTTTCGTCCGATCATGATGACGACCTTCGCCGCGCTGTTCGGCGCGCTGCCGCTGGCGTTCGGGACCGGCGAAGGCTCGGAGCTGCGCCACCCGCTCGGGATCACCATCGTCGGCGGGCTCATCGTCAGTCAGGCGCTGACGCTGTACACGACCCCCGTGGTTTTCATCTATCTGGACGATTTCGCGAAGTGGCTGTCGGGCCTGTGGCGCCGGTACTACCTGCGCCACGGCGCCGCGCCGATGGGGGGCGCAGCCGAGTGAGCCACGCACAGTGGTTCTAAAACTATGTGATGGACGTGCCGAAGTCGGGATAGCTTCCCCTGTCGCGGGGCGTTGCGCCACGGCGCCGCTGTGAGCAAAGCTGCGCAGAGAGCTCAGCACGGCAGGCCGTCGTCGGAGAATGTGTCGAGCGATTAACCCGGCGAGGCCGTGCCGGCCCCCCCGAAGTCCATGGCGAATATCTTGCCGCTGAGTAGTAACGAGATTTCGTCGCCGAGAAGCGGCTTCTGACATTCAGATTGCGGGTTCAGCCAGAAGTTCGATCCGGGCGGCAGCAACGCAAAGAGATCGCGCGCCTTCGCTTCGAGGCACGTCTCCGGTTCTTTCAAATAGGCGGATACGCGCTCTCGCGCGGTAAACGCGGGGTGCCATGTCTTGCCTTTGAACTCGACGGTCGCGACGCTGATCTTTTCGTGGAGTTTGAGCGACCGTCGCGTTCCGGGTTCAAGCTCGGCTTCGGGAGTGAGAATGTAAAGTTCACTATCGAGCAGAGCGCGGTAGAAATCGGGGATTTTGGCCGGATTCGAAGCCGCCGACTGCATCAGCGTCTCAAGCGTGTTGACGGGCTCAAACATGGCTCAAGCTCTCCGAGTTCGCCTTCACCGCTTGGCCGATCGTTCGTCCAGCACGCGGTAAATCGTATTGCGCGAAACGCCAAGCCGCCGAGCGGTCTCGCTAACGTTGTTGCCGGTCTCAGCATAGGTCGACAGCACCTGTGCGCGATGCCGGCCTTGTAGGGTCCCGCTTCGCCTCTCCTCGGTGTGCTGACCTGCGATCAAAGCTGCTTCCGGATAGTCAATGACGGAATCCTCGGTCTGAAGGGTGAGGCGAGACAGCACATTGCGCAATTCTCGAATATTGCCGGGCCAGGCGCATTTGGCGAGGTGCTCGACCAAGCGGGCGCTCAGTGTTCGGCGGGCATCGATCGTCGCCAGAAGGTGCCCAGCGATCGCCTGAAAATCCGATCGCTCAGCGAGCGGCGGCAGAGTGACTTCGAGCGTGTTGAGGCGAAACAGCAAGTCCGAGCGAAAACGGCCTTTGGCGATGGATTCTCCGAGATCGGCGTTGGTCGCCGATATCAGGAGCACGTCGACCGGACGTTTCGCGCCGCCGACCGGTCGCACCGTCCAGTCATCGAGAAACCGAAGCAGAACGGCTTGCAACGTCACCGGCATGTCGCCGATTTCGTCGAGGAACAGAGTCCCGCCATCGGCCTCCTTGACCAACCCGGCCGATCCGCCTTTGCGGGCGCCGGTGAATGCGCCTTCGCCGTAACCAAACAGTTCGGCCTCGATCAGACTCTCGGGCAAGGCGGCGCAATTGACAGCCACAAAAGAGCCGCTGCGCCCGCTCGCAGCGTGGGCGTGACGCGCCAGTTGCTCCTTGCCCGTGCCCGTTTCCCCTCTGATCAGAATCGGCATCTTGCGCTGCGCCGCCGCCTCTGTCTGCTGGACGATGCGAGCAACGACCGGGTCGATCGAAATGAACGGCGTGGGCGTAACGGCAGGAGCCGAGACTCGCGGTTTCGTGACGGCGCGCAACATCGGGGACACGTTCGGATGCTCGATCGTGGCGATGAAACTGCTGCCGACCTCGTCCTGTAGGCGTTGGCGTTCCCGCAACCGCCCCTCATCCATGAACGAGCTAAATCTCGTTCTGAATATATCGGTGAAGCTGCGGCCGGGCGTGGTCGGCAGACCATGCAACAAAATGCGCGCCGCCTGATTGGCCGCCAATATGCGGCCTGAATCGTCGACGGCGATGAGGCCCGCTGTAAGCGTATGCAGATACTCGCCGCGATTGTGAAAGGCGATCAGAATATCGCGATGGTGGCGCTCACGAAACAGCCCGTTCTCGATCTGCGTCGCGGCCATGCAAACGAGCGCAGCGGTGTGGGTTTGACGGGAGACGCAATCGGACGAAGCATCAAGGATGCCCGCTAGTGAACCATCCGGCGCAAAAATCGGAGATGCAGCGCACGTCAATGAACCGAAACTCGGGAAATAATGCTCGCTGCCGTGGACGACGACGGGACGCTTGAGGAACGCGGCCGTACCGATGCCATTTGTGCCGCAAAGCGTTTCCGACCAGAGAGTTCCAGGGCGAATATTCTTGGCCTCGGGAGTGTCGGAGAAACTCTTATCGGCGACGATATCGAGCAACAGACCCTCGGGCGTCGCAAAGGCGATGAGGAAGTTTGAACCTGCAATTTGGTCGTGCAAGGTTCGCATTTCCGCCAGCGCCAAGCCGCGAAGCAGGACACGTTCTTCCTGCTCGGATCGCAGGACCCTGGGGCTCGCCAAGTCGACCGATGGCGGCCTTGTCGAATCAAGGCCAAGCGCAACGCAACGCAACCAGCTCTCATAGATTTCAATGGCGAGAAGATTGCTCGGTACGGTGCCGGACTGCCGCAGGACGCCATGCGCCTGGGTCGCACGCTCCGCGACGGATAATTGCATCGGACCTCCACAGGTCGCGAGGCCTACGGCGCCTCGCGCGCGAATCTCCCTGAACAACTTTTCTTTGCGCAATTTTAAGCGGCGAAGGATAGCGAACTGGAAACTGAAAGCAACTCTTCTGCAATCCATGTCCGCATCGCAGTCCATGTTCCCGAAGTGCGCGGCCCGGCGCTCGGCGATTTAACCGAACATTGCGGCTAGGCTACGCGCTCGGCCAGTGGCGACAGGCGATCCGCGTGATGCCGCAAAACGCCCGCCAATATCGGCGCCAGGGCTGTTTCGTGTCGCAACAAGGCTGTTCAACCATCTGTTCCTCGACGGAACAGCGCACGATCAACGCGCCCGGCGAGACACTGATTGATATCAACAGCTTGCAACGTTGGCACGCAGCTTGCGCTCATTTGGGCAACTGCGCGTCGCCGTCAGACAACAAAATCGGGAAGAAACATGAAGGCCGCCGTCCTGCACGCGTACGACGAGAAGTTGAGCGGGAAGGAATTCGTCACGTACGAAGACGTGGCCGATCCGAAGATTAGTCGACCGTCGGATGTCATTATACGGATCGGTGGGGCCGGCGTGTGCCGAACCGACTTGCACATCGTCGAAGGCATTTGGCGCAGCAAGGTGGAGGTCAATCTCCCCTACATCATGGGTCACGAAAACGCCGGGTGGGTCGAGGAAGTCGGCCAAGGCGTGCAGGGGGTGAAAGTGGGCGACGCGGTTATCTGCCATCCCCTGGTCACCAGCGGTCATTGTTTGGCGTGCCGTCGCGGCGACGACATGCACGCGGAGGATAGCAGCTTTCCCGGCATCAACGCTAACGGTGGTTACGCGCAGTTCTTGCTGACGGGTGAGCGCACGCTGATCAAATTGCCGAAGACGCTCGCGCCGAAAGACGTGGCCCCTTACACGGATGCGGGCCTTACCGCATATCGCGCAGCCAAGAAAGCCTCGCGGCGCCTCCTCCCGGGCGAATACGCCGTCGTTGTCGGCGCCGGCGGGCTCGGCCACATCGGCATCCAGGTGCTGAGGGCGCTTTGCGCCGCCGAAATCATCGTCGTCGACCGTGCAGAGAAGCCCCTGGCGCTCGCCAAGGATTGCGGCGCGGACCACGTGGTGAAGGCTGACGGCGGCGAAGTCGACGCGGTCCTGGCGTTGACAAAGGGCAAGGGCGCCGAGGCAGTGATCGATTTCGTCGGCGAGGGTGACGCGGTCGCCAAAGGCCTGGCGATGACTCGGAACGGCGGGACTTATTATGTCGTCGGGTACGGCGGAAAGATCGAAATTCCCACGATCGATATGATCACGTCCGAGAAGACGATCGTCGGCAATCTCGTCGGCACCTACGCCGAACTGGTCGAACTCATGGCGCTGGCGGATCGCGGGCTCGTTAAGCTGTATACGCGCGAATACAAGTTGAGCGCAGCTAACGACGCTTTGCACGACCTGCACCAGGGCCGCATCAACGGCCGCGCGGTCCTGATCCCGTGACGGACAATGGCGATCGGCCCAGCGACGCGCGACGACCCGAACGGGAGGTCGAACCTTCGCGGGCGGGTCGCGAGAGCATGTTGGCCAGGCACAAGCTTATCGAAGCGATGATCGACAACAATTTGCGGCAACTCAAGTTTGACAGCGCGCGCGGCGGCGCCGACATCGAGCGCGCGTGCGCTTTGCGCGACATAGAGCGCGGCGGCGACGATTCCGAGCCGACCGAACGGCTCGCGGAGATCGATCGCCGCATAGAGCGGCTCGAGGACGAACACCGAAGTCTCATCGCCGAGCGCGAATGGCTCAATAAGTCTTTGCTCGAATTTGACGATCAGGCGACCCCAAATGGGAGGTTTCTCATATGAACGCCGCCAGCGAATCGATCGTTCGCGATGCTTGTCAGCTGTCCGAGGAAGACCGTTCGAAGGATGAGTTTTTCGTGAAGCTGGCGCAGGTCGCCGAATCGATGGTCGATGCGCATGGCAAAGATTTTGCGATGGGCGCGCTCGTTTTGACCGCCCGCTTCATCGCAGAAGGAAAGCCGCTCACCACAAACCGGAAGCCCGATGAGCGACTGTATGAACGCCCAACGACGATCCAAAACAGAGAGTGACACGGAGGACAAAGCAATGACGGCAAGTCTGACGCTCAACAAGATTACCGCGCAGAAAGGCATCAGCGTTGGCGAAGCCGCCAATCGCGTCGCCGATCTGGGCTGGACGCCGAGCTACGTTCAGGAGGCGATGACCTTCCCGACCGACTACAAGATCTCGCGGGTTCCACGCGATCCGATGAAACAGGTGCTGCGCTCCTACTTCCCCATGCAGGAAGAAAAGGACAATCGCGTCTACGGCGCGCTCGACGCGGCGCTGCGCGGCGACATGTTCCGGAATGTCGAGCCGCGCTGGATCGAATGGATGAAGCTGTTCCTGGCGATCATCCCGTTTCCGGAAATTTCAGCCGCGCGCTCCATGGCGATGGTCGGCCGTCTGTCACCGGGCGAAGAATTGCGCACGGGCTTCACGATGCAGATGGTCGACGAGATGCGCCACTCGACGATTCAGATGAATCTGAAGAAGTGGTACATGGAAAACTACATCGACCCGGCTGGGTTCGATATCACCGAGGCGGCGTTCGGCAAGTGCTACGCATCGACGATCGGACGCCAGTTCGCGGAAGGCTTCCTCACCGGCGATGCGATTACCGCCGCCAGCATCTATCTGACCGTGGTAGCCGAAACCGCTTTCACCAACACGCTCTTCGTCGCGATGCCGTCGGAAGCGGCTCGCAACGGCGACTACGCGCTGCCGACCGTATTCCTGTCCGTTCAGTCGGATGAGTCGCGCCATATCGGCAACGGCCATTCCATGCTGATGGCGATGCTGCATGATCCCTCGAACCATCAGTTGCTGGAGCGCGATCTCAAATACGCCTTCTGGCAGAACCACGCGATCGTCGACGCCGCCATCGGGACGTTCATCGAATACGGCACGACCAACCGCGACAAGAACAAGGAATCCTATGCGGAGCTTTGGCACCGCTGGATCTACGAGGATTATTATCGCACATACATGCTGCCGCTCGAGAAATATGGCATCAAGATCCACCACGACGACGTGTCGGCGGCATGGGATCGTATCGTCAAGAAAAACTACGTCCATTTGACCGCGCAGTTCTTTTCGGTCGGCTGGTCGGTGAATTTCTGGCGCATCGAGGCTCAGACCGAGAAGGACTTCGAATGGTTTGAGCACAAGTATCCTGGCTGGTACGCCGAATTCGGCGACTACTGGAAATGGTACTCCAAACTGTCCAAGCCAGGCGAGTTGCAGATCCTCTTCAACGGCGACGTGGGCTACGTCTACCCGCACCGCTGCTGGAGCTGCATGGTTCCATGCCTGATCCGCGAGGACTTCTGCTGCGACGAAGTCGACGGCAAGTTGTATACCTATTGTTCAGAAGGCTGTCGGTGGACGCATAAGGTGGCTTTCGCGGCCGAATATGAAGGGCGCCCGACGCCGGCGATGGGTCGCTTCAGCGGTCGCCGTGAATGGGAAGACTGCTATCACGGATGGGACGTCGCCGACGCCATTAGGGACCTTGGCTTTGTCCGCAATGACGGCAAGACACTCGTGCCGCAGCCTCACTTGCGCTTCGATGCGAAGGACATGTGGACGCTCGACGACGTTCGGGGCCACGCTCTTGGGAGCCCGTTACGCGGCTTCCGCGCACTGAAGGCGGGAGCGGAGCGGGACGCGGCGATTGCCGAGTATCGCAAGGGCTTCAAGATCAATCCCTGCCATTAGACCAGACTGTCGATAGGGGGCCGCACGCGCGGCCCCCGGTCTCAAACAGCGGCGGCCCGCCACAAGCGCGGGACGACGCGGGCGATTGATGTCTCTGACTCATAGGGAGCTCATGTCGGACGCGGTGATCCATACGGTGCGCTTGGAGCCTGTCGGCCTGGAGATGGAGGTCGAGGAGGGCGAGACGGTGCTCAATGCGGCGTTTCGTCAGGGCATCGCCTTGATGCACGGATGCAAGGAGGGACAGTGCGGCTCGTGCAAGTCGAGGCTGATCAGCGGCGATATCGAGCTGCTCAAATATTCAACGTTCGCTCTGCCGGACTATGAGAGGGAGAGCGACCACATCCTTCTCTGCAAGACGCATGCCTATAGCGACATTGAAGTGGAGCTGCTTAATTTCGACGAAGACCTGTTGGCTCGCGCCATCGCGGTGAAGGAATTTGAAGCGCGTCTAACGAGGGTCACCGCCCTGACCCACGATATTCGTGTCTTGGAGATTGATCTCGACAAGCCCCTGAAATTCTGGGCGGGACAGTATGTTGACCTGACGATCGTCGGGGCCGGCGTCACGCGCGCATTTTCAATGGCCAATGCGCCGGGCGAGGGGACGCATCTGTCGTTCATCATCAAAAAGTATCCTGCGGGAGCGTTTTCGGCGCAGCTTGACGGCGCGTTGCAACCTGGCGCCCTGCTCATGGCCAAAGGGCCCTACGGAACATGCTTTCGGCGCGAGGCGCGCCCCGGGCCCATGCTGCTGATCGGAGGCGGCTCGGGGATGTCGCCGCTCTGGTCGATCCTTTCCGATCATGTCGATAGCGGCGAGCAGCGGCCGATTCGTTTCTTCTATGGCGCACGCACGCGGGCGGATTTGTTCATGCTCGACGAAATTGCCGCTGTTGCGTCGAGTTTGCCCGACTTCAAGTTCATTCCGGCCTTGTCGGGCGCTGTGGCGGAGGATGGTTGGAGCGGCGAGGTCGGTTTCGTGCACGAGGTCGTTCAACGCCATCTGCGCGCCGATGCGTTGAGCGGAATTGTCGACGCCTACGCCTGCGGACCCCCGCCAATGATCGACGCCGTGTTGCCCGTCTTGCAGATGAACGCCATCGATCTCGATCACATCTATTTCGACCGGTTTACTCCAGCCGTGCGGTGAACGCGGCGCCAGCTAAAACGCAAATGAGAAGTCGAAACTAACAATCTAAGGAGGAAGCGATGAACGCAGCAGTACAACAGTCGACCCCGGTCAAGTCCGGCGCCGCCGGCGCGGCCACGTTTCCCGGTTCGGACAGCCGAAAATACAACTATTTCGAGCCCAAGGGCCGCAAGGCCACCCACTACGAAGATATGACCGTCGATGTCCAACCCGATCCGGAGCGTTACCTTCTCCAGGATTGGATCATTTCATTCCCGGACGGCACCCCGACTTATTCCAAGAACTGGACGAAGGCGCAGAGCTCGAACTGGCATCAGTTCCGCTCCATCGACCAGGAATGGGAGCGCACCCATTATCAGCGGCAGTCGACGATCTGCGGCATGGTTCAGGGCGTTATCGAGAACGCGCGTAAGTCCGGCGGCTCGAAGCGCATGGACAAGACCTGGGTCAAGGTCCTGCAAGACAATCTGGGCGCCTGGAAGCATGCGGAGTTCGGCCTGGGCACATCGATGATGCAGGCTCAGCGCTACGGCTACACGCAGATGATCAACACCGCCATTCTCACCAATTCATCCTACAAGCTCCGGTTCGCCCAGGACATCACTCTTTACCTCGCCGAGATCGGCTTGGACCTGGAGGGTTTCGACGAGAGCGCTGGCAAGAAACATTGGCTCGAGGATCCCGTCTGGCAGGGAACGCGCAAGGCGATCGAAGCCATCATGGGCGCGAGTGATTATCTCGAACAATATCTCGCGACCAATCTTGTTTTCGAGCCCCTGGTTGGCGAGCTGTTCCGCAGCGGCTTCATCATGCAGGCGGCCGCGTCGCAGGGCGATTTCGCAACGCCGTCGGTCGTTTCAGCCGCCGAGGCCGACTATGAGCGCAACCTCGCCAATACGGTCGAGCTCATTCACATGCTGACGCACGACAAGGAGCATGGCGCCCATAACAAGGGCTTGTTCAACGGCTGGATGGCGCACCACGGGGCGCTGGCTCATGAAGCCGCCAGCAACCTGCAACCGATCTGGTCGCAGCCGAGAGTCAAAGTCTCGAGCTTTGCGGAAGCCCAAGCCTCGGCCAAGAATCGCATTGAAGCAATCTGCAAGGAAGTCGATTTGAGGGCGCCCTTGTAAGGCCCCAAGCAGGATCGTTGGGGCGCGAGTCACATCACCAGTTCAGGAGACGAAAATGGCTGTACACCACGCAAATATCTTCAAATCGATGAAGGACATCCGATTCGAAGACACAATCTCGCACCAATGCGGGATAACGATGAATGACAGCGTCGAGGCGCGCGCGATCGCCGAGGTCATGGAGAAGAAACCAAACGTCACCGTCACGTATCAACCGGCTTTGATCCGAATCGATGGCAACCCGAAGCTCGAGTTCAAGATGGACGAAATCGGCGAGGCGCTGGGCCGACCCATGACTGCGCATCTGTTCGAGATTTCGACATCGACTCATTATGGCCGCATGGTGATGGTCGACGATAACACGGTCGTGTGTTTCGGCAACATGGATGACGCCCTGGCCTATATTGAACACTGACTGTTGACGGCCGGGGCTACGCTGGGTCACTTCCAACGGGGGCCGGCCCAGACGACCGGCCCTCGATGACGCAAGAATCGCCCGCATGACGGGATAGGGAGAAATCGCCATGTACAGGACTGCGAACGGTGAAGAGATATTCGTCATCGACGGGCATACGCATTTTTGGGACGGCAGCCCGGCCAACCAAAAGAATATTCATGGCAAGCAGTTCATAGAATGCTTCTATGCCTATCACTCCAATTTGAGTCCCCCGTCCGAGAAATGGACGCTGGATAAATTTTCGAAATACGACGCCAAGACGATGCATGATGACCTGTTCGTCCATGGATACGACGACATGGCGATATTGCAGCCGACCTACCTTGGGGATTTCTACAAGAACGGATTCAACACGACTGAACGCAACGCCGCGATGAAGAAACGTCATCCCGATCGTTTCATTCTCAACAGCGCCTTTGATCCACGCGACGGCGCCAAGGGTCTAGAAACGCTGCACGCGAATTGCGAGAAGTATCATGTCAAGGGAGTCAAGCTCTACACCGCGGAATGGAAGGGCGACTCCAAGGGCTACAAACTGACCGACAAGGACTCCTACAAGTTCCTTGAGGCGGCGCAAAAATACGGCGTCAAAAACGTCCACGTTCACAAGGGTCCGACGATCATTCCCTTGAATCGGGACGCGTTCGACGTTGCCGACATCGACGACGTCGCGACGTCGTTCCAGGACCTGAACTTCATCGTTGAGCATTGCGGCTTGCCGCGTCTTGACGATTTCTGCTGGATCGCGACGCAAGAGACCAACGTTTACGGTGGCCTCGCTGTCGCGTTGCCCTTCATTCACACCCGCCCCGGTTATTTCGGCCATGTCATGTCCGAGCTGCTGTTCTGGATTGGCCCAGACAAGCTTCTGTATGGCAGCGACTACGGCATCTGGACGCCGAAATGGCTGATCGACAAATTCATGGCCTTCGAAATTCCGGAGGAAGAGACGAAGGAGACCGGGTCGGTTCTGACGCTCGAGACGAAGAAGAAGATCCTGGGCCTTAACGCGGCTCGACTGTATGGGATCGACGTTGAGGCGCAGAAGAAGAAGATTGAGGCGGGAGGGGGATACGCACATCTCGCCGAATCCGTCCACGCTCCCGAGTAAGCAGCATGCGGGACTCGATCTACGCCGACCGCAAAGCTGAGGTCTGGCGGCGGTTGGAAACAGTGACCGACCCGGAGTTGGACGAGCCGGTCACTGCGCTTGAGTTCGTCACCCGGGCGGATGTGGACGCCGACAATTGCGTCCACATCGAATTTCGTCTGCCGACGTATTGGTGTGCGGCGAATTTCTCGTTCTTGATGGCCGACGACATGCGCAGCGCCGTCAGGGAACTGCTCTGGGTGGCCGACGTCAGCGTTGTGCTCGGCGAGCATATGTACGCGGACAAAATCAATGCTGGGCTCGCGCGCGGACTGAACTTCCAGGAAACGTTCGGAGCCGAGGCGGACGGCGATCTCGATGAGTTGCGACGGACCTTCCTGTTGAAGGCTTTCCAACGTCGTCAGGCGGCGCTGCTCGCTCATCTCATCGAGGCCGGCCGTGACGCCGCTGGTTTGGTCGAAATGACGCTCGACGACCTGGTCGACTTGGAAGTTAACGAGGCAGGCGCCCGATTGCGGACGCGCTATCTTGAAAGGCGCCCAATCGTTTCGGTTTCACTCGCCACGTCCCGAGCGTTTGTCGATGCCGATGGCGATCCGCTGCAAGCCGAAACCCTATCGACTTATGTCCGCATGCTGCGGCGGGTCGACGTCAATGCTGAATTCAACAGCGGTCTTTGCCGCGGCCTGTTGCACGCGCGCTTCGATACCGAGACGCCGCTATCGACAAAAAGCGGGCGACGTTCCGACCGGTCCCTGGTTTCTCCCCAAGACATATAACTTCGCGAGGATGCGACGATGCCTAAGATCATGCTGCACGATGCCGAGGCCCGAGAGGCCCTGGGTCGCGGCGTCGCCAAACTGACCAAGGCCGTTAGCGGCACGCTTGGTCCCAGGGGCATGAACGCGGTCATGGACCGCCCGATCGGCACCCCACTCGTGTCTCGCGACGGCGTCAGCATCGCGAGCGAGATCGAGCTCGAATGCCCGTTCGAGAACATGGGCGCTCAGGTTGTTCGTGAAGTCTCGAAGCAGACTAATGAAGTCGCAGGCGATGGAACCACTACCGCGACCGTGCTCGCCAATTTCCTGGTGCAGAACGGGCTTGCTTTGCTGGCCGAGGGCGCCAATCCCGTGGAATTGGTCGAGGGACTTGAACTGGCGGTCGAGGAGACCATTCAGGCGCTCAAGCGCTCGGCCAGGAGCCTCGATGGCGTCAAGGGCCTGCGCGCCATCGCCAGCATCGCAGCCAACGACGCCAAGCTCGGTGAAATCGTCGCGGAAGCCTTCGAGCGCGCCGGCAACCACGGCATCGTCGCCGTCGAATTCGGGGCGACCGTCGAGACGACGCTGGAAGTGATCGAAGGCATGGCTTTCGAGCGAGGCTATCTTTCGCATCACATGGTGACGGACGTCGAGCGGATGCAGGTCGTTCTAGACAACCCCTACATCCTGATGACCGATCAAAAAATACAGTCGATCGACGAACTGACAGGGGTTTTATCGCTCATTGAAAAGAGTCGTCGGCCTTTACTGATCATTGCGGAGGAAGTTGCGCCGCCGGTGATCATGATGCTGCTGTCGCGGCGTGAGAAAGATAACTTCAAAGTCGCCGCCATTCATCCGCCGGAATATGGCCATTGGCGCAAGGCGATGCTGGACGACATCGCCGTCACGACAGGCGGCAAGGTGATATCGCGGGACCTTGGCGGCGCCGTTGAGCGGGCGCGGTTGGAAGATCTCGGCTCGGCGCGTCAGGTGCGAATCTCGTCGACGAAGACGCTGATCACGGCCGGCAATGGGAGACCGAAGGAAATTCAGGCCCGGCGCGACCAGGTGTCGCGTCAGTTCGACGCGGCGCCGGAAAATGTGGAGCGCGACAAATTCCAGGAGCGTCTCGCGAAGCTGTCCGGCGGCACGGCGATGATCCTGGCGGGCGGCGCAACCCCGGTCGAGCAGAAGCGCAGAGCGCAATTGATCGAAGATTCGATCAATGCAACGCGCGCCGCAATCGAGGAGGGCATCGTGCCGGGCGGCGGCGTCGCTCTGATGCGCGTTGGGCCGGAACTCGACGGTTTGATCAAGAAGTTGAAAGGCGCCGCCAAGCAGGGGGCCGCACTGGTGCAACGCTCGCTCAGCCACCCCTTCGCCTGCATTGTCGCCAATAGCGGCCGCGACAGCGCGGCCGCGGTCGCCAAGGTCGCAAAAGCCACGAATGGCCACGGCTTTGACGCGCGCAGCGGAGAGACCGTCGACATGGTCAAGGCCGGCATCATCGATCCGGTAAAGGTCAGCTACTCTGCCGTCCGCAACGCCGGATCGGTCGCTGCCCTGATCCTGACGACGCAAACGCTGATCGCCAAGAAGCCTGATGACTACGACATCACCGCCGGTCCGGCGCGCGGCGGCGGCGCCGAGATGCTCGGACGCCCTTGAGGTTCGGCGACCCCGCCCGGCAACGGCAATGACATCGTCCGTCATGTTCCGCTCCGGCATGGTCGGCGCCGCGACGGCCACTCATCAGCGGCGGCGCCGCTAAGACACAACAGAAGATCGCGCCAAACAGCCGAAGCGAAGTTTGCCAACGGCCAGGCGCTCTGCATGCCGGCGCTCGTCGCGGCTCGCTTCAATCCTGACCTGAAAGCAAAGTACGCCCGGCTCCTTGACGCCGGAAAACCAGCCAGAGTCGCCCTGACCGCGACCATGCGAAAACTCATCGTTCTCGCAAACGCCCTCCTAAACGGCCAATCGGCCTTGGGCGCCAAAACACCCTTGATCAAAACGGATACTCTAGAGCCGGAGCAATCCGACAGCGGCGCGCACAGGCGAAAAAAGCATGCTTATTCCTCGGACGACGCCTCGATCTCGGTTTGGGGGGCGCCCGGCACGAGCCTCGTCGTGGCGCATCAGGATCGGGCACAGAGCGGCGGGCTCCGATTTTTGTCCCCCTCATGGGCTTCCTTGTTCTCCCCTTATGAGCTCTCTTGGTCTATCCACCCCCGGTTGCGCCTTGCGGCGACGTGCCGCGCCTGTCGCCGTCGATGGAGCGCGGGAGAATAGGAACGCTACCTCACGCTCCACCGGGACGCTCGCGAGGGTCCAAGGCGCCGAAATTTATGAACTTGCCCGCGGAGATGGAGACCGGGGTCGTTATCATGCACCCAGCTCGGCAGAAGGACCTCCCACAAAACAGCGACGCCGCCGACCAAAAGTCAGCGGCGTCAGGTGGGCTCCCCTTTGGACGCCTTGTGCGCGTACTCAGAAGCTCGTGTATTTGGGCGCAGTGCAGCCGCCGCAAGCCCAGGGCCAGGACCAGTCCGCGACGCGACCCTTGTTCGCTTCGACATAGGGGCTCCAGGGCTTCGGAGGCAGCGCCGGGCTCTGGTAGACAATGCTGAACTGCCCGTCAGCCTGCACTTCGCCGATCATAACGGGCTTCGCCATGTGGTGATTTGGCAGCATCGTGACCTCAACCCCCGAGGGTGACTTGAACTTCTGGCCGATCATCGCCTGGCGGACTGCGTCGACGTCCGTGGTGCCGGCCTGCTCAACCGCCTGCGTCCACATATGGAACAGAATGTAGGCTGATTCCATCGGATCGTTGGTTACATTGGCCGGGTTCTTGGAATAGTCGCGCCACTTCTGGATGAAGACCTTGTTCTCGGGTGTGTCCACGGATTCGAAATAGCTCCAGGCTGCCAAATGCCCGACCAGCGGTTTGGTGTCGACGCCGGCCAACTCCTCCTCACCTACCGAGAAGGCGATCACTGGAATATCGGTCGCTTTCACGCCTTGATTACCCAGCTCCTTATAGAACGGCACGTTAGCGTCGCCGTTGATGGTTGAGATGACGGCGGTTTTCTTGCCCGTGGAACCGAACGCCTTGATTTTGGTGACCTCGGTCTGCCAGTCCGAGAAGCCGAATGGCGTATAGGTCTCGAGGATGTCCTCGTCGGCGACGCCCTTTGATTTCAAGAACGCGCGGATGATCTTGTTGCTGGTGCGCGGGTAGACATAGTCGGTCCCCTCCAGAACGAATCGCTTCACGTCTCCCCCGTCAGCGCTCATCAGATACTGGACAGCGGGGATAGCCTTGTTGTCCGGCACCGAGCTTCCGTAAAACACATTGTAGGAATCCTCCTCGCCCTCATATTCGAGCGGGTAGAACAGAAGTCCGTTCAACTCCTCAAACACTGGCAGGACGGATTTGCGCGACACCGAGGTCCAGCATCCGAACACGGCCGCGACCTTGTCCTTGGTGAGGAGTTCCCGGGCTTTTTCCGCGAACAACGGCCAGTTCGACGCCGGATCGACAACTACGGGCTCGACCTTCTTGCCGAGCAGACCGCCCTTAGCGTTGAGCTCGGCGATCTGCATCAGCATCACATCCTTGAGAATGGTCTCGCTGATCGCCATCGTACCGGACAGCGAATGCAGAATGCCGACCTTGATCGTGTCTTCGGCGAGCGCATATCCTGTCATCGCCAATACTGCGGCCGAGGCGAAGACGCTTCTCAGCCAGCCTCTGCGTGATATTCCCATAAGAGCCTCCTCGTTGCATCACATCCGTCGCGACGCATTTCGAGGGCGCCGGTCGGGCTGGGCCGAAGGCTGGCATGGTTCGAAGCCATGCATGAGAGCCAGACCTAGGTGAAGGCATAGGTCCACCAGGGCTGGACTCATTACCCCGGGCGCCCCCCGCGGTTGCCGAGGCTATGCGCAGCGCGGGGGTGCATGCGCGCAACGGCGCCTTGACCTTAGGCGGGAGTGCATAATGCGAGAGCGCGACGGCGCCAGTTGACGCTCGATCCATAGGTCCAGCGGCGTTCCCCCGTTGCGACCAGGACGGAGTCGAATAGACTGATCGCATGCAACTGCCTCTGCTGCTCGACCGCGCCGGTGTCGAGACCCTCACCGATCAGCTCGCAGGCCAGCTCCGTCAGGCGATCGCCACCACTCGGCTTCCGAGCGGCCTCCGCCTGCCGTCGAGTCGCCGCCTTGCCGAACAACTCGAAGTGGCGCGCAACACGGTGATCCGCGCCTACGAAGCGTTGATGGTGGAGGGACTGATTGAATCGAGGCCGTCATCCGGCTTGTTTGTCGCTTCGACTCCGCCAATCGAAATCCAACATCCCGAGCCGCCCGCGGCAGGATCTCCCACGCGCAGCCTTTGGTCGATGCCGCTGCCTGCGGTTCCCTCCCTGCCCGCTAGCCACTCACTCGCCCGGCGTGGAAGACTCTCGCATGATTTCGCTCCAGGCCGCCCGCACCCGGCGCTCTTTCCGCTCAAGGCTTGGCGAAGGCTGCTCCTGAAGCAACTGGCGCGGGGCGGCGCTGTGGGACTGACTGAGGGCGGTGACGAAGCAGGTTTGCCTTCGCTGCGATCCGCCATCGCCGCCCATCTCGCCGCAACCCGCGGCGTCGTCGCGGATCCGGCGCGCATAATAATTACTTCTGGCGTGCGGGAAGGCGTTGGCCTCGCCGCCCGTCTCTTTCTGCATCGCGGCACGACCGCAGCAATCGAGGATCCCTGCGCGGCGGGCCCGGCGCTCGCGTTTGCGGCGACTGGCTCGGAGGTAGTCGGCGTCGGTGTAGACGCGAAGGGCCTCATGCCCGACGGATTGCCACAACGCCCGACAGCGCTCCTGTATCTGACGCCCTCGCACCAATTCCCGACGGGGCACGTGCTGTCGGCCGAGCGGCGCGACGCGATCGCGGCCTGGGCGCGGCGCTGCGGCTGTTACATCCTCGAAGACGATTCGGACGGTGAGTTGCGGTTCGAAGGATCGCCGATGAAGGCGATCGCAGCGACCGCTCCCGACTGTACGATCTATCTCGGCGCTTTCTCGCGCACGTTGGGCGCGGGACTTCGACTCGGCTTCATTGTCGTGCCCTCGCGTCTGGCGGAAGCCATGACCGCCGCCAAACGCCTGTTCGATGGCGGCGGGTCGTGGCTGGAACAGGCGGCGCTCGCCGAAATGACGCAGGGCTCAAGCTATTCAGCCCATGTAGCCCGTGTCCGTGCGCATTATCTCGAAAACCGGGACGTCCTGATCGCGGCGCTTAAGCGCAACTTTGGCGAGGGCGGGATCAGCGGCGAGGGCGGTGGACTGCACCTGCTCTGGCGCCTGCCGCCCGGCGTGCCCGACGCTGGCGTTGTGGAAGCGATGGCGGCGCGGCGGCGAATTGGCGTCTACAGCCTTCCGAGCGGCGGGGCGGTCTCCATGGTCCCATCCTTGCTCGACCGGCGGGCGCTGATGATCGGATTTGGCTCCGTCACGCCGAAGCAGATCGACCAGGGCGTCGACCTTCTTTCCGAGATCATAGACGACGCGATCGACGATCCCACCACGGACGTAACCGAGTTTCTCGTGCGTCTACCCGAAGCGCCAGCTCTCGCGCCGCGTCGTCGCGCTCGGACGTCGGCGCATCTGGACTCCCGATTCCGTCATCGTCCGGCTCTACCGAAAGGCAGTCCCTCACGGGCAAGCTCTCCGCGTTTAGGAAGCGGAGCAGCGCGGCGTATGGCGCAGGTCGTCAGCATCTACCGGTATCCGGTCAAAGGTTTGAGCGCCGAGGCGTTGAGCCGAGCGCAACTCGAGGCGGAGAAGCCCTTCCCGCACGACCGCGTGTTCGCCCTCGCTCGACCCTCGGCGCCGATCGACACGATCAATCCCCAATGGGCCAAGAAGGGCCTGTTCGCCATGCTGATGTTGGACGAGGGCTTGGCCAGGGTCACAACCGAACTCGATCTCAGCGATCTCCGGCTCACCGTCCGCCGCAAGGGTCAGGTCGCGATCTCGGGCCGGCTGGACCTCGAGGACGACCGCCGGGCGCTCGAGGCCTTCTTCTGGACGCTGTTGCCGAACTTCCCTGGCCCCCCTGTTCTGTTGCGCTCGCGTGGCGGCCATTTCATGGACAAGCCGGACAATGTGATCTCGCTCATCAACCTCGCCACGGTGCGGGCGCTCGAGGAGCTTTGGCGCACACCTATCGACCCGTTACGTTTCCGCGCCAACCTTTACATTGACGGCGCTCGGCCCTGGGAGGAGTTCGACTGGGTCGGCCGCGACATACAGATCGGCGGCGTTACGTTCTCGGTCGACCGAAAGAACGGCCGCTGCGGCGCGACAAACGTCAATCCAGTTACCGGCCAGCGTGACCTCGACATTCCCGGCTCGCTGCGGGCCGCCTTCGGCCACAAGAACCTCGGCGTCTATCTCATCGCCCGCGAGAGCGGCGCGGTCGCCATCGGCGACGCTGTCGTTGCGCCTGGCGACACTGCTCTCCCGGCCGAAGCGACAGCGGGCGCCGGATTGGCTCCATCCCGAGGCCGCTTCATCTGCCGTGGCTGCTACTACATCTACGACGAGGCTCAGGGCGCGCCGCAGCATTTCGCGAAGCCGGGCGCGCCGTTTAACTCGCTCCCCTCCGATTGGCGCTGCCCGGATTGCGGGACCGACAAGTCGACCTTCCGACCGCATATCGAGGGGGCGGCCTAAAACTTCGTTTGGTGAATACCGCTTCGAGGCCCGATCGATCCTGGCCATGGCGTTGCAGCTTCGCCTGAGACAGACGCAAGATGATCGGAACCGATCATCGCCTTATGGCCGAAGCGCGAATGCGCGCCCAAGCCGTTGCGCGGGTTTGAGCGCGATGAGTCGCTCAAATAGAATGGGTATGAGAGCTCCTATAACTAAGTGCTCAAGCACACGCGCGTGCGCTTCTAGGCCGCATGGACCTTCGTCGTCGATCTCGCCCATTTTGAGCACGGCCCACCGATCAGCGGTGCGGAGGGCAAAATCTAGGTTTTGCTCGACAACGAGCATCGCGGTTCCGTCCTTCGATCGTTCGTCGCGCAGAACGCCGACGATGCGATCGACGACGGATGGTTGTAGGCCTTCCGAGATCTCATCAATGAGCAGCAAGCGTGGTCGAAGCATGAGAGCGCGAGCCAGAATCAACATTTTTTGTTCGCCGCCCGACAGCGTGCCCGCCTTCTGTCTGAGCCTCTCCTGGAGAAACGGGAAATAGTCGAAGGCGTGATCGAGGGCGGCGCCGAGCTCGCCGTCGCTGCGCACGGCGAGCCGCAGATTGTCGCGGATTGTGAGGTCCTGGAAAAGAGTTTGCTCCTGCGGCACATAGCTCAAGCCCCAGGCGATCATCCGGGCGGGCGTCAGATTGGCCTGATCCACCCCCCCAAGTCGAATGGCGCCGCTGCGAAGCGGGATGATCCCGAGGATGGTCTTGAGCAACGTCGACTTGCCCATGCCGTTCTTGCCGAGCACGGCGACGATCTCACCAGGCTGAACCGACAGCGTCACGGACTTCACTATTGAAACCGCGCCATAGCCGCTGGAGATTTCGTGCAGGCTCAACACGGAGGCGGCGCGCCCCTCAGACATGACCGCCGCCGGAATATATGGTTCGCACCGTCTCCGAATTGACGACGTCGTTAACAGCGCCATCGAGCACGAGCCGGCCCTGATGCAACACCACAATGCGGGACGAGATTTCGCGCACAAAGTCGAGGTCATGTTCGACCAAGATGATCGCGTAGCCAGCCTCGGCCGTGAGATGGTGCAGGACCGTGCCGATGGTCGCGCGTTCCGCTTTGGTGAGGCCCGCGGTCGGCTCGTCAAGCAGGATGAGCCGCGGTTCGAGCGCGAGGACCATGGCGAGTTCAAGCGCCTGCTTCATGCCGTGCGACAAGAGGCCAGCAGGCGAGGCGGTCAGATCAATGAGGCTGGTGAGCCGGAGGATCTCAACGCTTGCGACCGGCAGCGAGAGGAGGGGCGCCGAGCCGATCACGCTCGGCGCCTGGGAGGTCGTCCGGGCGAGCCTCAGGCACTCAGCGACGGTGAGGCTCTCGAAGATGCTTGCGACCTGGAATTTGCGGCCGACGCCGAGCGCCACAACGCGGTCAGGCGTCAGACCCCTGATCGACTGTCCCGCAATCTCGACCACGCCCCTGAAAGGCTCGGAGCCGTCGCTGAGACAACGGATTAGGGTCGTCTTGCCCGCCCCGTTCGGACCAACGACGCTGACGAGCTCGCCGGAGCGGATCTCAAAATTGATGTTCTCAAGCACAGATAGACTGCCGAAAGACCGGGCAAGTCCGGAAACCTTCAGAAGCGTGGCTTGGATGTTATCCGCAGTATGTGCGGCGGCGACGGTGACACGGAGAACTCGCGTTTGGTTTGAGGCGCCGAAGATCGCAGCCGCGGCCCGGCGGGCAAGCCCGGCAACGCCATCGGGCAAAAAGATGATGATGATGACGAACGCCGCCCCGAGCACCAGCTGCCACAGGAACGGCAAGTCGCCGGACAAGCTCGCGCTGAGATAGTCGATTGCGAGGGTCGCAAACACCGGCCCAAGCAACGACCCTCTGCCTCCGAGGGCCACCCAGATGACGAGTTGCGTGCCGAACAGAAAGCCCGTGTTCTCGGGCGCGACGACGCCGGAGGCGTGGGCAAAGAGAAAGCCGGCGAACCCGGCTACCCCTGCGAGCGCCACAGTCAGCAGGATCTGGATGCGCTTCGGGCTAATTCCGAGATAGGCGCAGCGGACATCGTTGTCGCGCACGGCGACGAGCAGCTTGCCGGCGTCGGAGCGGACGAAGACCCAAGCCGCGAGGGTCACTGCGACCATGACGAGGCCGCTCAAACGGAAGAAGCCCTCAAGGTCGAGCGGCAGAGTGTCGTAGCCGACAAGCCCGCTGCTCGATCCGGTCAGCAGGCCGCCGGAATAGACCAGTTGCGTGACCACGATCGGGAACACGAGCGAGATCACCGAGGCGTAGAGCGGCGTCGATCCATGATAAAAGGAGAGCCAGCCGACTACAAGCCCGAGCACCATCGGCAGGACGATTGCGAGCGCGAGCGCCGCCGCCATCCAGGCCGGGGTTGAGCCGAGGCTCGTCATCGTCATGGCGGTCGCGTAGGCGCCCGCGCCGAAGAACGCAGCCTGGCCGAACGTGAGAATGCCGGTGAAACCCCATAGCAGGTCGACCGTCACGGCAAGCGTGGCGTAGATCATCGACCGAGTGAGAACGTTGGTTGCAAAGGCGCCGAGCACGAGCGGGGCGACCCAAACGATCAGCGCGGCCCCGACGGCCGCCGCAGCCGCCGCCCGCCACTCGGGTGCAGTCGTCCACCCCGGGCGGTCGTTGAGGAGGGCCGCGTCCTCAGGCACGCGAGAAACCCCGCGGATTGATCCTGAGCACAAGCGCAGCCAATACCGCGACGGAGATGCCGCCCAGCACGGGACTGACAAAGGTGCTGACCAGCACTTGCACCCCGCCGAAGGCGAGACAGGCCGCCGCCAAAGCGAGATACGAGGTATCGGCGACCATCACCAACATGAACGCGCCGATTAGCCAGGCGACGCCCATGTTTGGATCGACGCTCGTCAGCGGGGTCAGCAACACGCCGGCGAGCGCGGCAAGACCGGCGCCAATCATGAAAGTCGCGAGCCGGACGCGGTCGGTATCGATGCCGAGCGAGCGTGCGAGCGTCTCGTTCATAATCACCGCGCGGGCGGAGAGGCCAAGCCTCGTCCTCTCGATCGTGAGAGCAAACAGAGCGCCGATGGCGAGCGCGGCGAACAGCATGAACAGACGGTAGACCGAGTAGTCGACGGACAGCACCCTTACAGTGCCGGACATGAGGTTGGGGATGAGCTGAACATCGCGGCCAAACGCCAGCGTGATGAGCTGGCCTATAACAATCCCGAGTCCCCAGGTTGCAAGGATCGCATCAAGCGGACGACGGTAGAGAGGGCGAATGATGAGGAGTTCGGCGACGCCGCCCAGGAGAGCTCCCGCGACGAAGGCAATCGGCAGACCGACCCACGGATTAAGCCCCAGCCTTACGGCCACAACGGCGCAATAGGCCCCGATCGTCAGCCACGCGCCATGCGCGAAATTGATGATCTTGAGCACGCCGAATATCGCCAACAGGCCGACCGACACCACGAACAGAATCGCAGCCGTAGTCAGGATGTCGAGGAGGAGCAGCATGTCAGCGGGTGAAGCGGAAGCGACCTGAGCCGCTCCCGTTTCGAGGCTACTTCAGGTTCGGGCACTGATCGCCGGGATCGACATCCTTGAAGGTCGCGGCGACCTTGACCGTGCCGTCGCTCTGCACCTGGCCGAGGTACATGGTGAGCGGCGCGTGGTGCTGCTTGTCCATCATGATCTCGCCGCGCGGCCCGGTGAAGGAGACGGTTGGCAGAGCTTCGATCACCTTGGCCGGATCGGTCGAACCAGCCTTCTCTACCGCGAGCTTGTAGAGGTAGACCGCCTCGTATTCGGGCACCGAGAGGTCGTTCGGCGTCTTGAGGTCGGAGCCAAACTTCTTGCTCGCGGCGTCCAGGAATTTCTTGTTCTCAGCCGAGTCGATGCCGGTCACGTAGGACGCCGACAGATAGATGCCGGTCGCGTCGGCGCCCATGCTTTTGGCCGTGCCCTCGTCGACCGCGAGATTGGCGTAAGGAAGGTTGATGCCCGCCGCGCGCATCTGCTTGGTCAGCGTGACGTTCGGCGCGCCGCCGGCGGTCGAGGTGATGATCGCGTCAGGCTTGGCGTCCTTGAGTTTGGACAGGATCGGCGTCCAGTCGGCGCCGTCCATTGGCAGGTATTCCTCGCCGACGACCTTTCCGCCAGTCTTCTCGATATACTTGCGCGTGAACCCAAGCATGCCACGGCCAAAGGCGTAGTCGCTGCCAATGAGGAAGTAGGTCTTGGCGCCCTTGTCCCTGGCGAAATTGTCGACGATCGGCGGCACCTGTTGCTCGGGCACCCAGGCGTCGACATACATGTATTTGTTGCAGGAATGCCCTTCGTAGAAGGACGTGTAGATATAGGGGACGCGCCCCTTGCCGACAGCAGGGAGCCCGGCGTTGCGCGCCGCGCTCGTCTCCATCGAGATCAGCGCGTCGACCTTCTTCTGGTAGATCAGAGAATCGAACGCCTTCTGCGCGCCGGCCGCGCCCGATGCGTCGTCGGCCACTTCGAGCTGAAGCTTGCGGCCGAGCACGCCGCCGGCGGCGTTGATCTCGTCAACGGCGAGTTGCGCCTCCTGGACGACTGAAGGCGCGACAACGCTGTTCGCGCCGGACAGTCCGACCGGCACGCCGATGACGATCGGCCCTGAATTCGGCGGCCTGCGCGACCGTGGCGAAGAGCAAGCTTACGGCGGTGGCGGCAAAGAGTTTCGGTGTCATGGCGGGCGTCTCCCTGGGGTCAGGTCATGAGCGGCTGAGCATGGGCGCTTTTCGATGGCGGGTGGCGTGTTCGTAAGCAAATGTGATGCCGAGCAGTTCGGCTTCGCTCCACTGTGGGCCGATCGCGATCAGATTGAAAGGCGCGCCCGAGGCGTAGGAGCCTGCCGGCACAGTGACGCCGGGCAAGCCCGCGATGTTGATCTCGCTGACCGTCGTCTCGTGGATGATGTCCTTGGCCTCACGCGCGGCAAGCTGCTCGCGCATCTGCGGAAAGATCGCCGCATCCAGTCGGTTGCGGGCGAACACATCGTTGAAGATCGCAAGGTGCTTTTCTCTGAGCGCGATGAAGGCCGACATGTCGGGCGGCTTCGTCGGGTCCGCGAGGCAGGCGTTGAACCCCGCATGACGCGGCATGTACGAGAGGACGCCCGCCGGCGCGAACGGATCCTCGGCCTTGGTCGCGGCCGCAAATTCGGCGAAGGTCTTGATCGCCGCGTCGGGTCCAAGGCGCTCGAGGTATTTGCCAAGATCGTAAGGCAGCGACTCGAGGCCGCGCGCGTCGTATTCCTCGCCCGGCACGGTCGGCGTCCGCAGGTCCGCGAAGCCGGAGCCGGCGAAAGGATCCTCGACAAGAATTGCGCCTTGCGCTTCGATCTCGCCAAGCGCGCGGCGATAGAGCGCGGCCGCTTCCTCCGAGAGGGGCAGGTTGCGCCATCCTGGTCCGTACGTGCCGATGCGCTTGCCGCGCAGCGCGTCCGGCTTGAGATTGGCCGCGTAGCCGCCTGGAGGCTTGCGGCCAATCCCGGCGACCGTCTTGGGATCGGCCATGGTGAAGCCTGCGAGCGCGTCGAGGGCCAGCGCCGCGTCCCGCACACACCGACCAATTGGGCCGACCACGTCGCGCAGGCTTGAAAGCGGCAGCACGCCGACGTTCGGCACGAGTGCGAAGGTCGGCTTGATGCCGACCAGGCCCTGCGCGGAAGCCGGATTTTGGATCGACCCGCCTGTCTCTTCGGCAAGTCCCAACACGGCTAGGCTCGCCCCGACCGCGGTCGCCGTTCCAGCGCTCGATCCTCCAGGCAGGAACTCGCGCGCTGCTGCGTTGTAGGTGGGGCCGGCCCAGCTGTCGTTGGCATGGCTGCCGGTCGCGCTCAGAACCGGAATATTGGTCTTCCCGAGGATCACTGCGCCGGCCGCCCGCATTCGAGCCACGACCGGCGCGTCTGTAGCCGGATAAAGGTCGACGCCGCCCGTCTTGCTGTGCAGAAGCCGCCAACCGCCGGTCGTCGGGAATCCGGCCATGTCCATGGCGTCCTTGACCACAACGGGCACGCCGTCGAGGGGCCCAAGGCTTTTGCCCGACGCGCGGCGGACGTCACTCGACCGCGCGTCGTCGAGCGCGCTGGGGTTCATGAAGACGATCGCGTTGTAAGGCGGGTTGTAGACAGCGATGCGATCGAGAAAGGCCTGCGTCAGGCTTTCGCTCGTAAACGCGCCCCCGACGAAACCCGCCTGAGCGCGCTCGACCGTCATTTCGACGACGTCGATCGCGCTCGCTGGCTCTGTCGCCTCGCTCATGACCGATGCGCCGCCACGATCGACTTCGCGATCGAAGCCCCCAGCGTATATTTCGGATCGACCATGTTGCCGAGCCGCATCTTTCCGCACATGGTGAGCAGCAGATAGGCGTCGGTCTCGTCAAAGCCGAATTCGGCCTCCATCCAGCGGATCAGCTCGCGATAGGCGATGCGCGACGCATCCTCCATCGGCCGCGCCGAGCCAATGGTCATATAGAATTCAGACGTTTCGAGACGCGGCCAAGCGATCGTCCATCCCTTGATGAGATCGACTTGCACGGTGGTGACGGTCGGATGTTCGAGCGCCACCCCGCACAATTCGCCGTCGCCCTGAATGGCGTGGCAGTCGCCGAGATAGAGCAGCGCGCCCGGCGCGTTGACCGGCAGGTAGATCACGCTATCCGGCGCGATGTCCGGCAGGTCCATGTTGCCGCCATAATAGTCGGGAACGAGCGATGAGATCGCCTCGATCTGCGGCGCAGTTCCGATCGTGCCGATGAACGGCTGATAGGGCAACGTGATCTTGTCGCTCCATTTGACGCCGCCCTCGACCGTGACCTCGATCTTCTTCACATATTCGGCTAGCGGCTTGTTAAGCAGCGCGGTTGCGGTCGTGCCAACGAGGCCCCCGAATTCCGGAATCAGCGCGGTTGTGCCGACCGGCTGAGGCCCGCGCGGAACGATCGACTTGATATAGACCGCGAGGCAATCGCCTTTCTCCGCGCCGTTGACGAAGATCGGGCCGTTCTGCGGGTTGAGAAACGGAAAGTTGAGCTTCTCGCTCGGCTTGTCGGTCGCGAGCTTGATCGCGCCTTCGAACGCGTCATGCGTCTCGCACGACACGACCGCGCCGGGATCGACGGTGAGCACAGGCTTGGCGAACGGCCCATAGGTGTAGTGATATTTGCCTTGCACCGCTTCGGTGATGGCGTGCTTGGCGCCGGGCTTGCCTTTCGCCACAGCGTTGCGGGCCATGATGGATTGTTCGAACCAGGACACTTCAAGCTCCTTCGTTTCAGACGGCAAGATAGCGGCGGACGATGGCGCTGTCGTCGAGCATGGCGGGCGTCAGCTCGGCGACGATCCGCCCCTTGTCCATGACATAACAGCGCTGCGCCATGGCGCGGATCATATCGATATTCTGTTCGACCAGGACGACGGTCAGGCCGGTCTTTCGGTTCAGGTCGACGACGATGCGCGCAATGTCCTGCACGATCGACGGTTGAATGCCTTCGGAAGGCTCGTCGAGCAGAAGCAAAGTCGGCTGGCCGACGAGCACCCGCCCGATCGCGAGCTGCTGCTGCTGGCCGCCTGAGAGCGTGCCGGCAGCTTGCCGGCGGCGCTCCTTGAGAATCGGGAAATAGGCGTAGACCGGCTCGAAGTCAGCCGTGCGGGCGCCGCTGATGCTCAAGCCCACCCGAAGATTTTCTTCAACGCTCATGCGCGGGAACACGTCGCGCCCCTGCGGGACATAACCGATGCCCCGTCTCGCACGCGCATGCGGCGTTTCAGCGCCGATGTCCGCGCCGTTGAACCGGATTGTTCCGTCGGTGGTCGGAAGAAGGCCGATCACCGCCTTCATCAGCGTCGATTTGCCAACCCCATTACGGCCGATGACGGCCGTCACTTCGCGGTCGCGCACCGAGAGATCGACGCCCTGGAGCACGGGCTTCCCGCCATAGCCGCTGCGCAACCCTTCGACCGACAGAAGCGACGTAGGGTCAGGCATGGTGCGGCGCTCCATGGCCATGTCCGAGATAGATCTCGGCCACGCGGTCGTCAGCCATGATGTCGTCGATCGAGCCTTGCGCGAAGATCCTGCCGAAGTGGAGCACGGTGACCCGGGTGGCGATCTGCCGCACGAAGTTCATGTCGTGCTCGACCGCGAGCACCGTCATGCCTTCTGTCTGCAACGCGCGAACCATCTCGCCGGTCGCGTGGGTCTCTTCCGGCGACATGCCGGCGGTGGGCTCGTCGAGCAGCAAGAGCTTTGGCCTGAGGCTAGTCGCCATGCCGATTTCGAGCCATTGCTTCTGCCCGTGACTCAAGTTGCCGGCCGGTTGGCTTGCGTCGGTCGTGAGATTGAGAAAATCGAGCTGCCGCTCGATCTCGCCGTGCAGACTCAAGCCTTCGAGATGATGCTGGAGCGCGATCTCGAGATTTTGCCTCACGCTGAGCGCCTTGAAGATGCCGGGCACCTGAAATTTGACGCTGATGCCGCGCCGGATTCTGTCATGCAACTCGAGATGCGTGATGTCGCCGCCGTCATAGACAATCTGCCCGCTCGTTGGCTGATATTCGCCGAGGATCAGGCGGAAGAGGGTGCTCTTGCCGGCGCCATTCGGTCCGATCAGGCAGTGAAGCTCGCCGGGCTCAAGCGCAAAGTCGACATCGGCCGTGACCTGGAGGCCGCCGAAGCGCTTGTTGAGCTTGCGGGTCTCGAGGAGCGCCATCACGCCGTCTCCCGAGCGCGGCGCCGGAGCAGCCGCTGGGGCAGATAGGCGAGCGCCATGATGAGCCCTTCGGGAGCAAGCAGCACGGTGAGCACGAGCAGCACGCCCATCACGACGAGCGCGTACTGGCTTCCGTAGACGGTCAGGGCCTGAAAGCCGCCAATCAGGAGGATCGTGCCAAGGAGCGTCGCCGTCAGGTCGCTGCGACCGCCGACCGCGACCCAGACAATGGGCAATGCGGCCGCGGTGATGCCCATGCTCGACGGCGTGATGTACTGACCCCAGGTCGTGTAAAGAACGCCGCTCAAGCCAGCGAGCGAACTGCCGATCACAAAGGCCGCGAGCTGATATTTGCGCACGTCATAGCCGAGCATCGTGGCGCGCTCAGGGTTTTCGCGGATCGCCACCAGCACGTTTCCGAACGATGAGTTCACCAGGATGCGCAGCGCGAGATAGACGAGGACGAGCAGGCCGAGCACGACGTAGTAAAGTGGCAAGTCGGGCGCGAGCACCAGGGGGCCGTCCGCGCCGGGCCAGGGGATCGTCAAGTTCGGCATGCCGTTCATGCCGTTGAAGCCATTGAGCCGGGCGCTGCCGATGTGCCACTCCGGACCGGCGGTCTGCGCCATGAAGCGTTCGAGCACCAGCGTCACGGCCAGCGTCACGATGCCGAGGAAGACGCCGCTGATGCGGCCGAAGAACAGGAAATAGCCAAGCACGGCGGCGGCTACCGCCGACAAGGCGACTGCGGCGAGGGTCGCCCAGAGCGTCAGTCCATAGTCGGCGCCCCAGTTGAGCGTGATGACGCCGTAGGCGTAGCCGGCAATGCCAAAGAAGGCCGTTTGTCCGAAGCTGAGGGCGCCGGCGTAGCCCCAGATCAGGCAAAGCCCAAGCGCCATGAAGACCCAGTTGAAGAAATAGACCGTGTTGCCGACGGTGTAGGAATCCGTCGCCAGCGGATAGCCGACCGCGAACGCGAGGACGACCGCCGCTCCGATCCAGAATCGCCATCCGCGCCCGAGCGTCTGCGGGCCTTCGAGCCGCGACGCCAGACGGAGAAAGAGAGGTCGTCGCCCCATCGCCTCAGGTCCGTTCGCGCAGGATCAGACCGGAGATGCCGCGCGGCAGCACCCGGATGACGATGATGACGGCCACGAGGAGGCCGATCTGCCCCGCGAGTTGCCCTTCCCAGGTGGTCATTGCCGCCCGGATGAAGCCCAGGATCACACCGGCGGGCGCGGTGCCGACGAAAACGTCCCCTCCGCCGGTCACGACGGTGACGAAGGCCTCGGTGATGAACTGGGCTCCCATCGTTGGCACAAGCGTCATGGTTGGGGCGTAAAGGCCGCCCGTCGCGCCGGCCAGCGCGGCGCCGATGCCGAACGTCAGACTGTAGATGAACCGCGTGTTGACGCCCAGCGCTTCGGCCATGTGGGGAACCTGGATCGTCGCCCGCGCGAGCACGCCGAACCGCGTGAAGTTGAAAAGCAGATAGAGCCCGGCAAGGATCGCCGCGGCCGTCGCCATCAAAACGAAGCGGTAGACGGAGTAGGACAGCGAGCCGATCTGCACGCTGCCGAGCGGTGTAGAGATGTCCGCGAGACTCGGGCCGAGCAGGATGAGCGTGCCCTGCGAGGCGATGAGACTGATGCCCCAGGTGGCGACGATCGTATCGAGCGGGCGCCCGTACAGGTGACGGATGACGAAGCGCTCGAGCAGAATCCCGATAAAGCCTGCGAATAGCGCGCCGCAGACGATCGCCAGCGGCAACGGCGCGCCGAGCTTGGCGACGGTCACCGTCATGTAGGCGCCGGCCATGATGAACTCGCCATGGGCGAGATTGATGACGCCCATCATGCCGAAAATGATCGCAAGGCCGCTCGCGCACAGCACCAGAAAGGCGCTTGCGTCTCCAAACTGGTAAAGGAACCCGACTATTGCGTCGAACATGAAGCGACCTGCGGGGCGCAACGAACAGGGAACCGACGGGACGTTCGTCCCGCCGGGATTTAGAGGCGCCGGGTACTACCTGCCTCGGCTAGCCCTCAGCCTTTGGGCGGCGGATTGCTCGGGGTGTACTGGGCGTTGGGGTTCTTCTTGGTCAGATCGCAGCCCGCTTCGCCGAGCCAATAGGGCTTGATGTCCTGCCAGACTTTCGGGAACGAGATCGAATGGTCGTCGTTGACCTTGGCAAGGTAGATCGTGTGCGACATGTGCTGGCTCTTCGGGTCGATGCACACATGCCCTTCCGGCGCATCAAAGCAGACGTCGCCCATATCGACGATCTTGCGCAGATCGTCACGCTTGGTCGATCCGTTCGCGCGCTCCACCATCTCCTTGTAGAGATAGACGGCCAGATACGAGTTCTCCGCCTCCTGGTTGATGTAGGGCTCGTTCGGGAACATCTTGTGCCATTTGGCGACGAAGTCCTTGCTCTTCTGATCGTCGACCTCCTCAATCCAGTTGGTCGTCACATACATGTTGGCGAGGCTCGGCGGCTTGAAGCGCTTGTGCTCGTAGGCCTGCCCGACATTGACCGAACTGCCCATCGGAATGTGCAGATTCGCCGAGGCGGCCTGCTCGTAATAGGACGACTGCGCCGTGCCGACGAGCAGGGTGATGAGGATGTCGGGCTTAGCCTTCTGGATGTTCTGGATGGTCGAAGCGAATTGCGACACGCCAAGGGGTATGAATTCCTCGCCGACCATTTCACCGCCGTTCTGCTTGACGATGTTGCGCACCCACTCGGCCGAGATCTGGCCGAAGTTGTAGTCGGCGGCGATCGTGTAGACCTTCTTGCCGAACTTCTCCATCATCCAAGGAATTAGCGTTGAGAACTGCTGCTCGGGCACCGCGCCGGTCACGATCATATGCGCGTCGCATACACCGCCTTCGTACTGATTGTTGTAGAACGCGAAGCCATTGAGCTGGTCGACGATCGGGCGATAGGCTTCGCGCGAGGCGCTCGAAAATCCGGCAAATACGACGTCGACCTTATCCTTCTGCAGGACGCGGCGCATGAACTCCTGGAAGCGGGTGTTGTCGGATTGCGTGTCGTAGATCACGAGCTCGATCTGCCGCCCGGCGATACCGCCGGCCTTATTGATCTCGTCGGTCGCGAGCTGGATGCCATGGACTTTGCCGATCGTCGCAAGGGCAAAGTCGCCCGATTGATCCTCAAGCACTCCGAGCTTGATCGGCTCGGCCGCTTGAGCGGTGAAACTCATCATCATCGTCGCCATCGCGGCGCCCAACATCAGCATCTTGCGCATGTGCAGACCCTCCTCGGTCATGTGAACTTGAGAGCGCGGAGCCGGCGGGCCACGCGGCCGGAAAATGGCTATCCAGCTGGAACAGGGATTCGCAGAACTCCTCGAGATCGAGGCGCCGCCGCATGCTTTCGCGGCGAAGCTCGGCGTAGGCGTCGTCATCGCTCAAGCCACGCGCCTGAACGAGCGCGACCACGGCCTTGATGAGAAAGCGCCGGCCGCGGCGCTTGCGGTCGCCAATGGCGAGGCGCGTTTCCGCGGACTTGAGCCGTCTGTAGTTGTTCACGCCGAGGAAAAGCGCGGAATAGACCGTCCCGGCCTGGATGGGCTTGCGCAGGATCGCGGTTGCGCCGGCTTCGGCCAGCAGCTTGAGCCGGCTTGGCGCTTCGACGCCCACGATCCCGATTACCGGCGCCGCGGTGAGGTTCGCGCCGGGCAGCAAAAGGGGCGCGGGGTTGATCGGCTGGTCGGCGTCGATAAACACAATGTCGCGATCCGGATCGAGGTCCGAAGTGCTCACGCTCTCGACCCGTCGCAGGGATACGCCAAGCTTCAGCAACGTACGCTCGAGCACATCGGCGTTGAAGTCGGCGCTGGCCCAAAGCAGGCCCTGGCTTCGGCGGAAGTTCTGGATCAGGCGATGTGTCGTCATGAGGCGACTCGCAACACGGGTCGGATGGCGACGGCGCCGAAGCGTGACGAATTGCGGATGAGGTAAGGATCGGCCAGCACGGGTCGCGTCGCTTCGCGCAACACCGTGAAGCTGCCGTCCGGCCTCGAGCAGGCGATCCGGGGCGTAAGCCATGCATGCATCGTCTCGGCGTCAATTCGGACTTCACCCTGCGGCGCCATGATTGGGCGCAGCGCGACCGCCCGTTTGACGGCGCAGGCCTCGTCAGTGCCCGCTTCGGCCACCGCACGCGCGAGCAGGCGCACGGCGAGATAGGTCGCCTCGGCGTCGGCAGATACGACCGGCCCGTCAGGAAACCGGGCGCGATAGGCTTTGACGAACCGATCGTTCTCCGGCGTGTCGAGCGAGGAGAAATAGACGCTCGAGGTGATGTGGCCGTCGGCCGCCGCCGGCCCGATCGCCGCGAGCTCCGGCTCCGACAGCGTACAGCTTGCGACCGGAATCTCGCGCGCCTGGTCGATGCCCTGGCGCGCGCAGGCGGCGCGCAGGTCGCGAAGGAACTGATAGGAGGACTCGCCGATCAGTGTGTTGAAGACGAAGGACGGCCGGGCCGCGACGATCGCATCAATCGCCTGGTCGAACTCAGTGCAGCCCACAGGGAAATAGCGCTCGGCCACGACCGTGCCGCCGTTCGGGCCAATCGCCTCGCGCAGGATCCGGTTGTTCTCCCACGCCCAGATGTAGTTAGAGCCGACGCAGAAAGCTTTCGGGCCGACGTGGGCCAACAGATATTCGACGAGCGGCAGCAGATGCTGGTTCGCGACCCCGCCGGTATAGACGACGTTGCTCGAAGTTTCGAAACCTTCGTAGTGCGAGGGATACCAGAGAATCGCATCCGCCTTCTCGAACAGCGGAATGATCTCCTTGCGGCTCGAAGAGGTGTAGCACCCGACGACGTGGCGGATGCCGTTCCCGAGCATCTCCGCGGCCATCGCGGAATAGCGTGCGTTGTCTCCTCCGGGATTGGAGATGATCGGATCTATCTCGAGATCCCGATGCTCCGCCTGGGCTTCCGCGATGCCGAGCAGGGCCCCGCAGAGCATGCTCTTCGACACGACGCTGTACGGTCCGTCCGAAGAGATGAGGATGCCAACAGGTACGCGCAATGTGGCCACGGGCCGCCCGAGCTCCCAAGCATGTCGACGCCACCAGTGAAACTGCTGTCGGCGCCATTGCCGTGGCCTCTGAGGTTTTATCTTGCAGGCTAGCTTTCGGGCCGCTTTGCCCTGCGCCTGACCACCTCGAACTTCGACGCCGCCTGGAGTTGATTTCGGACTAGGGTATCAAAGCAATAGCCGTGCCATACCGCCGCCAGCTGAAATCCGCACGCCGAGCGACCCTTGTCCAGGGCGGGCAACGCGCGGCAAACGTAAGACTTGAGCTCGGCATCGGGGTACCCGCGATAACTCACCTCCGGGGTGCTAATCCTTGAAGCATGCCCAAGTTATAAGCAATCCGCCCAGAACTCAAGCTCCCTGTGCATGAGTTCGGAGGCCACGCTATGCGATGCCTCGGCAGGGGCGAGGCCTCGAAGGCAATGCGTCACGCGACCGCTCTTGCGGCGAGCGAAGCGTCAATCACTGGAAGACCCTGAACGACGATGACGCCGACGCCGAGCCTGCATACGCAGCCGAGCGCCTAAAGCGCCTAATCGAAATCACCGCCCGTGTGTCGAACAACTCTCGCGCCGCAGACGCAAACCGCCGTGCGCGTCCAATTGCGATCGCGAGGGCCGGCCAACCCGCATGATTTCACACGCCCGGATTCGCTCGCCTGGGCTTTACTATTATGCGGATCGCCGGCGTGCAGGCAAAGAGCCGCCGCCACGCCGCCCCAAGCGCCGGCGTTTTCAAACCGTCTCCGGCTCATCAGGGGCTCGGATAACGCCTCGGAATGGTATTCGCTCGCCGCCGCACGAATCGCCCGCGGCGTGAGGGCCGGCGCCTCCGGCAGCCCTATGGCGGCCGCAACGTTGAGCAACTGCGCGTGTTTAGAATAACTTATTGAAACCATTGGCGCGCCCGAAGGGATTCGAACCCCTGGCCTCTGCCTTCGGAGGGCAGCGCTCTATCCAGCTGAGCTACGGGCGCTTCGCCCCGTGCTCTTAGCCGAATTTCGTTCGCAGGGAAACGCCCTCCCGCCCAAACCTGTACGCCCGCCGGGGCAAGGGAGATTTTGCGCTGCTTGACGTCGGCCCGCCGATGCCTCAGTGCGCAAGCTTCGCGGCTCAAGAGGAGCGCCTTGCGCGGTTTCTTCCACCCATGGCTCGCTGCGGCGGCTTTATTCGCGTTCCTGGCCGCCGGTGTTCCCGCCGAAGCGGACGAACGGGTGAATTTCGCGAGCGCCGGTCAGGGCGACCCGATCCAGGGCTATCTGAGCCGGCCGAAGGGAGCTGGCCCTTTCCCGGCCGTTGTTCTTCTGCACACCTGTCTCGGCCTACCGGCGGCGCGGGCTGCGATCGGCGAGCGAATCGCAGCCTGGGGTTATGTCGCGCTGTTCGTCGACGACTTTGCGACGCGCGGCCTGAAAGAAACCTGCGCCGTCGACTTCGAGCAGGCGCTGGCCGACGCCGATGGCGCGCTGGCCTATCTGGCCAGCCTTCCCTATGTCGACCGGACGCGGATCGCCGCGCTCGGGTTTTCGCAGGGAGGCGACACCGCGCTCAAGATCGCCACTCGCAGCGCGGCCGGCTTCAAGGCGGCCGCCGCTTTTTACCCGCCATGCGCCAACGTGGCTGGCGCGACGCTCGCCATGCCCACGCTCATTCTGGTCGGCGCGAAGGACGAGGTGACTCCCGCGGCGGACTGCGCACGGCTCGCGGAGCATCAGACGCCCGGCATGGCGAAGCTCGTCATCTATCCCGGCGCGGCCCACGCCTTTGACCTGCCCGAGTTCGGCACGGGCAGACAAGTCATGGGCATGGTGCTCGCTTATGACCGCAACGCCGCCTCGCGATCGTGGGCGGAGCTGCGCGGTTTCCTCGCCGCTCGGCTCGGGCGCTAGGGTCCCCGGGCGGCGAGGGAGGCGGCCATGACTGCCCTCATTCCGGACGATTTGTGTTAGACACCGCGCGAATCGTCGGAACGCTGCGATTGAGGGAGCCTTGATGCTCAGACGCGAATTTCTCCTTGGCGCGGCCGCCGCCGTCGCCGCCGCCACGCCGGCCGCCGCCTTGGCCGCGGACGGGCCTCCGCTTTCGAGCAAGGCCGCATTCGTCGCCTGGATGACGGCCAATCGTCCGACGGAGGATCCGAAATATCTCGAGCGGCGCTGGGACCGTTACGAGGTGCTGCTGAGCTTCAACGACCTCTGGACGCCCGCCGACAAGCGCGCCTTCCTGATGACGCCGCGCCAGGAGTTTTGCCTGCCGGACGACAAGGAGAACGCCTATGTCGGGCATTATCTCGACATCGGTTTCGGCGTCACCATCACGCCGCCGGGCACGATGGGCCGCATGACCAGCGCGCTCGATATTCGCTCAAGCGACAAGGTGCTCGAGATCGGCACCGGCTCCGGCTTTCAATCCGCGCTGCTCACCTATCTCACGCCTCACGTCCATTCGATCGAGATCATTCCCGAGCTCGCCCAGCGCACGCGCGGCGTCTACGATCGCCTGATCGGCGCGGGTTATCGCGAATATTCCGCGATCACGACCCGAAACAGCGACGGCTATAACGGCTGGGAGGAGGCGGCGCCGTTCGACAAGATCATCGTCACCTGCGGCATCGACCACATCCCCCCGCCGCTCCTGCAGCAATTGAAGCCGACGGGGATCATGGTCATTCCGGTGGGTCCGCCAGGGGCGCAGCATATCCTGAAAGTGGTCAAGAAAGTCGGCCCGGACGGCGCGCCTTCGGTCGCGCGCTCGGACATTTTCGGCGGCAAGGTCATCCCCTTCGTGCCGCTGTCCGGCGGCCACCAGAGCGAGGGGTGATTCCCGCGTGGGGCTTTATCTTCCAGGGCGCTTTGCCAATGGATGGAGCGGGCGCCTCCTTCCTGCCAGGGGGCCGCGATCTTGATCCGGTCGGCCTGTTTGGATTGTCTTGGGCCCGCGCCGTTTTGGTCCGAAAACCCCGGCTAAGGCGTGTTGGATTTCCTTGGATTTCCTTGGATTCTTTCGTCTGAATTTAGACTTTTCAAAGGGTTACGCGGGGAAAACCGCGAAAGAATTTTCGGCGTGCTTCCTCCCTGGCGTTAGCGGTGCTGGAACGCAAACATACCGTCTTGGCGCGCTGAAGCGCAGAATTGTTCATGGGGCGAGCTTAGCCTTGTTTCTGATTTCCAGCAAGACTTTGTCGTCCGGACTGTTTCGGCTGACCCTATCCAATGGCAAGGCGCTCCAGAAAATTGATGCGCGGCCATGAGTCCGCCATGAGTTGAGTGTTTGAGATCCAAGCGAGCGTGGGCGCTTGAGGAGAGAGATCGTATCGATGGGTAAGGTGCTCAATGTCGTGGCCGCCGCGGCAATTCTCGGCGCGGCTACAACGTGCGTTCGCGGCGGAAGCGACCCACAGGACGACCGGGAAAATAAAGTCCGTCGACCTGATGCAGCATGTCGTCACATTGGAAGACGGCTCGACCTACAAGGTCGCGCGCGGCGTCAACATCAATCGCATGAAGGCCGGCGAGAAGGTCACCGTGACCACCTCCAAATTCGGCGGAACGCTCGAAGCCTCTGCGATCACGCCGACGGTTAATTGAGCCTTAAGGCCGCAAGCCTTCGTCTCGGGACGTGAGCGTTTCGCCCGTCTCGGCTGGCATTCCGTCGCCGAGCGACTTCGATTGCCGCATCGCGAGTTCGATCAGCCGCTCGGCGGCCGCGACTTCGTCGGAGGAGGCGGGCGCTTCTGTTTGAGGCGTCGCTTTCTCGGACATGAGGTTCGCCGCCAGGAGCAGCGTCGACCCGAGCGTCATGACCATGATGAGCTGAAGCTTGCGCCGTGCTGCGAGTGCGTCGAGATCGCCTTTTGTGCGCTCGGCGGAGAGCAGGGTGTTCTGCAGGCTCGCCATCAGCGCGTCCGCCTGCCGCATGGTCTGCGTCTCGAAATCGTCGACCGCCTGATAGGAAGCGAGCGACACATCCTTCCGCGCGGTAGCGATCAGCGCGCCGTATTTGTCGGAAGTCTCGCGATAGGCGAGCTGCTTCGCCCTCGCCAGTTCGCCGATCATCTGGCGCATCGAGGTCGAGCGGTCGAGCAGGGCGAGCTGATAGAGGCTGCTCAACGTGTCGTGCTGCGACGAGCCCGCCGCCGCGAGGCCGGAAGCATTCAGCGCGTAGACGAGCACGCCCATCTGCTCGAACAAGAGATATTGCGACTGCGCGGAGCGCAGAGTTTCGATGCGGGCGGTCAGCGACTTCGCGAATTGATCGGTCTCGCCGCTGAGGTCCTCGACCGAGTTGACATAAAACTGTGGGCCCAGCGTGCCGAGCGCCGTCAGCGCGAAGCCGATGAGGATCGCCAGTCGCTTCGCCGACCAGAACGAGCTTTTGAGAAACGCCGGGGCTTGCAAGGGTCCGCGCCGCTAATGTGCCGAAGTCATGCGGCGTTCCGAGCCTTCAGTCGCATCCGGGCGATGGCGAGGAGACGCGGCGCGCCGATGGCTTGGGGCGTCCGAGGTTTCGGTCCCGCGCCCGCGATCGTTGCGAAGAAGACCAGCGTCGACCCCAGCATCGTGACCCCGACCAGCCTGAACCCACGCTCAGAACCGACGCGCTTCGCCTCACGCCGATCACGATCGAGTGTGATCGCCTTCATCGCCGCGTCGCCCTGGGCCTTGACCATGCGCGTCGCGAGGTCGCCTTCGAAAGCGTTCGCCGCGCGATAGGTGTCGATGTTGAAATTGGCGTGCTCCGCCGCAACCAGCGCCGCATATCGCGATGATTCCGCCGGATAGTCGATCGCGCCGGCGACGGCAAGAGCGGCAAGATAGGCGCGCACGCCGTCGTGGCGATGGTCGAGCGCGCGCCGCATCAGATCGCCGATCGCCGCCCGCTCGTCGTCGCTCGCGTCCGGCGGCAGCGAAACGCTGAACAGGAGACCGCCGAGATGCCCTGCGATGTCATCGTATGACGTGGCGGCTCGAAGCATTCGCGCCCGCGCCAACTCCATGACGATCTGTTGCGCCGCCGCGTCCTCGTGTTTCTGCGCCGGCTCCAGATAGAAAGCGCCGCCGAGCGCGCCGATCAGGCTCAAAACGAAGCCAAGCGCGGCCACGGCGCTATTAAGCGACAGAAGCCAATCCTTAACGCCACGAAGCATGAAGCGCGCCTCGATTCCAAAAGCAAAATATCGAGCTTCGACGGTTAGCAAAATTCAATCGGCGCCGCCATCGGGACGTCGCGTGCTTCGACAAGAGCTTCGCCCTCCGGCGAGCGCAAACCGGCAAGGGGTGAAATGATAAGGCTTTGCACGGGTCTCGGCCTCATTTAAGCGTGCCCCGGGCCGCAGCGGCGCGGCCGGGAATGGGGCAGGGTTCATCATGGTGAAGAGGGCTGCGGGGATCGCCCTCAGAATCATTGTCGCGATCGCGGTCGTCGTCCCGCTCACCGCGTGGAGCGTGCTGGCGCTCTGGTTTCGGCTTCCGGCGCCGGAGGCCTCGAGGGGCGCCGCGGCGGTTTTGTTCGCCGTCCTTGGCTTCGCGACGACCGTGGCGCTGTTCATGCGCCGCGGCCGCAGCCTGATCGCGCTCGCTGTCTTCGCCGTCGCCTTTGGGGGCTTGATCGCCTGGTGGAGCACGATCAAGCCGCCGCTCGACGGCGATTGGGCGCCCGACGTCGCGCGGCAGACGACCGGATCGATCGAGGGCGACATTCTGACGCTCTCCGACGTTCGCGATTTCGATTGGCGGACCGACAGCGACTTCACCGAGAAGTGGAGCAAGCGCGCTTACGACCTCTCGAAGCTGAAGACGCTCGATCTCTTTCTCGCCTATTGGGCGGGGCCGGAGATGGCCCATGTCATCATGAGCTTCGGCTTCGAGGACGGCGACCATATCGCGTGGTCGGTCGAGGTTCGACGCGAGAAGTCCGGCGAGTTCTCGCCGGTCGCCGACGCGTTCAAAAACCATACGCTCGTCTATCTCGCCACGACCGAACGCGATTCGGTCCGGCTGCGCACCAACGTGCGCGGCGAGGACGTCCGCCTTTACCGCCTGCGCACGCCGCCCGAGCAGGCTCGCGCGCTGTTGAGGGAATATGTGGTCGAGTTCGACGGCGCTCGCCGAACGACCAAAATGGTACAATTCCATCACCGCGAACTGCGCGACCGTCGTCTTCAAGCTCGTGAGGGCGGCGGGGAGCAGGCTGCCGCTCGACTGGCGCCTTGTCGTCAACGGTTTCCTGCCGGGTTACCTTTACGACCACGGGGCCGTGGTCACGACGATGCCGCTCAGCGAATTGATGGAGCGCGCGCGCGTCAGTCCCCAGGCCAAGGCCGCGGGCCAGTCGCCCGACTTCTCGAAGGCCATTCGGGTCGGCGTGCCTTCGCCGTGGGATTCCGCGCCGAACTAGCGCGAGCTGCTCGACGGGGAGGGGCATGATCGACGCGCCGGCGGCTACGAACGCGGACTGGGGCGTGGGGCCTCCCGGCGCTCCAACCCGGGGGCCGCGTTGGGGCGCGCGGAATTATGACGGTTGGCGAGGCGGGGAGACGGCGCCCATTTGAATGAAGACGTCCAGCGTGTTGAGCTCGTCCCAATGCTCGACGAACTTCCCGTCCTCGACCCGCCAGATGTCGATCGAGCGCATGGCGAAGGGGTTGCCCGTGCCGGAGTAGCCGAGCAGGTTTCCGGTGTGCGTGCCGTCGTAACGGTAGCGGCCGACCACGCGGGAGCCATCCGCCGAGACGAAGACGTCTTCCGCCGTCACCTTGAGGTCGGGCACGCCCGCGATGATGGCCCCAAGGACCTTCTTTGAGCCCTCGAGGCCCGGTTCGGCGAAGGCGTTGTGATTGACATAATCGGGCGCCTTGATCTCGTCGAAGCGGGAGACATCGTGGCTGGACATGATCTCGGCGAAGAGATAGCCGAGCTTGACCGGATCAGCGTGCATTGGGGTCGTCATTTTTCGTCCTTCCCAGTTTTAAGGCGTGATACCAAGACGCGATGATCGGAACCGATCGTCGCCTTATGGCGCGATGCGCGAATGCGCGCCCCGCGCCGTTGCGCGGGTTTGAGCGCGATGCGCTCAAATAGAATTGGTATAAGTCGTTAGATCGGTTTCTACGCGGCGCCGATGATCAGGCATGCGCCAGTTGCGACAATGACCAGCCCGGTAAGGCCGTGCATGCCGAAGGCGAGGGCTCTGCTTCCGCCCGAGCGAAGGACGCTCACCATGTCGCCAAAGGCGATGAGGCTCGCGATGAGCAGGAATTCGCCGAGCAAGCGCGGCGACCCATTGGCGATGAGCAGGATGACGAACAGGCAGGCTGCGATATCGCGTGTGCCCTTCACGGACAGCCACGCGTTAAATCCGGTCGACGGCGATGGCGACTCGGCGATGCCGAACCCGGCGGATGCGCTGGCGGGCGCCAGCCAAAAGCGCGCCCCGAGGAAGAGGATTGCGGCCGCGATCAGGCCGGAAAGCCCATATCCGAGTGGGATCAGTAAGGGGGCTGGGATCATTTTAAGGCTCGCTCCTATCGTCTACAGACAATCTAGCGTCGCTAGGATCGTGGTGTCAAGGAAAATCTAGCGTTGACAGAAAGTCGTTCGTCGGTAGGATTTCTGGATGTCGATCGTGGAACGCAAAGAACGCCAGCGTGCGGAGCGCTATGAACTCATTCTGGCCGCTGCGCGCGAACTGGCCGAAGCCGAAGGCTGGGACGCTGTCACCACGCGCCGTCTCGCGGGGCTGATCGATTACAGCCAGCCGGTCCTCTACAGCCACTTCAAGGGCAAGGCCGACATCATGGCGGCAGTGGCCACGAGAGGATTCGAGGAACTGGCGACACGATTGAAAATGGAAACGGCGAATGGCGCCGGCGCTCCGGACGTTTTGCGCAACGTTTGCGCCGCCTATCTTGACTTTGCCCGCTCGCGGCCGGTTGTCTATGAGGCGATGTTCGTCCTGCCGACGAAGATCAAGTTCGCCAGCGAGGAAACGCCGTCAGCCCTTCGCGCCGCCTTCGAGGCGTTTGTCACCGCGCTCGGGCCGGACAGGCAAGAGCCGGTATTTCTGGCGGAAGTTCTGTGGAGCGCGTTGCACGGCATGGTCGTCCTGGCGCAATCTGAACGTATCCCGGCCAGCGGCGCCGAGGATCGTTTGAACGTTCTCGTCCAAAAGTTCAGTAGCGATGGCGTTTGACCGGGTCTCTGCCCACGTCGCGATCGAAGCAGCCAACATCAAGCCTGCTGCGTTCACATAGACCCGTCCTTGCGGGGCGCGCGCGCAGCGACGAAACAATCCGGAGGACGAAGGGGGTTCCAACCCGGATCATGATCCGGGACTGGTCTTCCTCGGGGCTCGGCAAAAGGCCCGCGGCCGGCGCTTTATGAGTGAAAAGCGTTGCTTTTCCGGACGAAATTCAACCGTATTAGAACTGTGGCGCGCACAGGACGCGCCTGCCGGCGTCAAACGGGCCGACGGGGCGGGACCGGGGGCGATGCCGGCGCGGCTGGACTCCGGATCGATGACGAACGCCATCGGAGCCGCGTTGTATTTTAAGAATCTGAATTGTGAACAATTTGTTGTGTATTTCAGGATTCAGGGTTAGGGTGGGGGAAGATCGATGACGTTGCCTGGCGCCGGCTAAATCACGCCCGCCCGGCCGAGCGAGCGCCCAAGGGAGCGCGGCAAGGGAGCGCCGCAAGGGAGCACGAAAGCGAAAGGCGGTTCAGGACTCTGGGGGAACAGGAAGAGAGTGTCCGCGCGGGGCCGGCAGGCCGAACGCCGGAGGCGGCGACGCGCCCAAGCTGCGTCCTGGCGCAACCTGGAGGCGAGTTAAAAGAAAGGCGGAGATTTCCTAGCTTCACCCGCCCGTAACCCATTGAAAAGGCTCGATTCGAAAAAATAAACGCTAGTAAACGCTAGCACTTTTACTAGCGTTTACTAGCGTTTAGGCCCATTTAGATCGCGTTTATTTGCAACAAGCGCGCGACGGATTCCACCGCAAGTTGCATTTCCAATGCTCGATGCTGTCAAGCTTCCGCTTGTCGCCTCCGGCGCGGACCCCTTCAGATCGATGGTGGACAAAGCCGACGGTGGATAAGCCTGCCGCACGCTCCGAAGGTGGAGAAGGATCGGCAGGACTTAGAGCGATATTTTCGCTCGCGCCGCCAATTCGCCGACAATGCCGCGGCGAAACGCCAGCACGCAGGCGACGAACACGACCCCCTGGATCACGGTCACCCACTCGCCGAACTGAGCGAGATAGTTCTGCATCGCAATGACGATAAGCGCGCCGACCACGGGCCCATAGAACGTGCCCATGCCGCCGACCAGCGTCATCAGCACCACCTCGCCCGAGGTCGAGAACGAGACGTCGGTCAGCGACGCGTTCTGCACCACCAGCGCCTTGGTCGCGCCGGCAAGGCCGGCGATCACCGCCGACAGGACGAAGGCCGCGAGTTTGTATTGCAGGGCGCGATAGCCGAGCGAAACCGCGCGCGGCTCGTTTTCGCGGATCGCCTTGAGAATCTCGCCAAACGGCGAATTGACCGCGCGCTGCACGACAAGAAAGCCGAACAGAAACACCACCGCCACAAAATAGTAGAGGATCCAGGGATTGGACAGATCGATGAAGCCGAGCGCCCGTCCTTGCGGCACCGCCTGGATGCCGTCCTCGCCATGGGTGAACGGCGCCTCGACGCAGACGAAAAACACCATCTGGGAAAAGGCGACGGTGACCATCGCGAAGTAAATGCCGGCGCTGCGAATGGCGAGCGCTCCGGTGACGAATCCGAGGGCGGCCGAGGCGGCGACGCCGACCGCGATCGCCGAAACGGGCTCCAAACCCCATACTTTGGCGGCATGGGCGCAGACGTAGCTGGCGAGGCCGAAGAACATCGCGTGCCCAAGCGATAGAAGGTTTGCGTAGCCGATCAAGAGATTGAACGCGCAGGCAAACAGCGCGAAGCACATCGCCTGCATGACAAAGAACGGATAGGCGAAAAAGGGCGCGATCACGATCAGAGCGACCAGGATCGCGAAGGCGATGGCGTTGACGCGACGATCCTTGCTCGTCATGTCCGCGGCGGCGACGGCAGCCTCAAGCGCCATGTCAGGCCGCCCGCCCAAACAGGCCAGTTGGTCGGATCAGAAGGACGATCGCCATGATGACGAACACCACCGTATTCGACGCTTCGGGATAGAACACCTTCGTCAGCCCCTCGACGACGCCGAGCACGAAGCCGGTCACGATCGAACCGAGGATCGATCCCATGCCGCCGATCACCACGACCGCGAAGACGACGGCGATGATGTCCGCGCCCATGCCCGGACGGACCTGGTTGATCGGCGCGGCGAGCACGCCGGCGAAGGCCGCAAGCGCGACGCCAAAACCATAAGTGAGCGTGACCATGCGCGGCACGTTGATGCCGAAGGCGCGCACCATGGTCGGGTTCTCGGTCGCCGCGCGCAGATAGGCGCCGAGCTTGGTCTTCTCGATGATGAGCCAGGTCGCGAAGCACACCACGGCCGAGGCGAGAATCACCCAGCCGCGATAGACGGGAAGAAACATGAACCCAAGATTGTAGGCGCCGGTCAGCTGTTTCGGGATCGCGTAGGGCATGCCCGACGCGCCGTAAATAGTTCTGAAACAGCCCTTGAATGATGAGCGCCAGGCCGAAGGTAAGGAGCAGGCTGTAGAGCGGGTCGAAGCCGGCAAGCCGCTTGAGGAACAACCGTTCGACAATTGCCCCGATCGCGCCGACAATCAGCGGCGCGAGGATGAGAGCCCACCAATAGTTGAGGCCCGTATATTGGAGCAGGAAATAAGCAGCGAAGGCCCCCATCATATAGAACGCGCCGTGGGCGAAGTTGACGATCGTGAGCATGCCGAAAATGACCGCGAGCCCTAAGCTCAGCAGCGCATAGAACGAGCCATTGATGAGGCCAATCAGCAACTGGCCGTAGAGCTGTGGCATGCTGATCGTGTGGCCGAACACGTTCACGGCCGGACCCCTCGTTCGGCACGCGTCATCACACCCCCAGCGCCTCGTGCAGCCGATCCATCCTGCCCTCCAATTCCGAGTTGGCGAAGGCGTCGATGATGCGGCCATGCTCCATGACGAAAAACCGATCGGCCAGGGTCGAGGCGAAGCGGAAATTCTGCTCAACCAGCAGAATCGTGAATCCCTCCCGCTTGAGCTCAGCGATGGTGCGGCCAATCTGCTGGATAATGACCGGCGCGAGACCCTCGGTCGGCTCGTCCAGCATCAGAAATCGGGCGCCGGTCCGCAAGATGCGCGCAATGGCGAGCATCTGCTGCTCGCCGCCGGATAGCTTGCCGCCGCCGCTCGACAGTCGCTCGCGCAAGTTGGGAAAGAGCGCAAAGATGTGCTCCACGCTCATCGCGCCTGCCTTGGAGATCGGAGGCGGCAGAAATAGATTCTCCTTGACCGAGAGAGACGCGAATATGGCCCGCTCCTCCGGGCAGAAGGCGACGCCACGCCGGGCGATGCGGTCGATCGAAAGGCCGATGAGCTCGTTCCCGTCGAACACGATCGAGCCGGTTCGCTTGCGGACGATGCCCATGATCGCCTTGAGCGTGGTCGTCTTGCCCGCTCCGTTTCGTCCGAGCAGAGTCACGACCTCGCCCTCACGCACGTCGAGATCGACCCCGTGCAGAATATGCGATTCGTTGTACCAGGCCTGCAGGCCCTTGACGTTGAGCACCGTCGTTGCGGTCGCGGCCGGCCTTTGTGCGACAATAGCCTCAACCATGTCCCACTCCGAGATAGGCCTGCTTCACCTCCTCGTTTTCCGACACCTCGCGATAGTCGCCCTCGGCCAGGATGCGCCCGCGCGTCAGCACGGTGATGCGGTGTGAGAGATTGGCGACCACGCGGAGATTGTGCTCGACCATCAGGATGGTGCGGTTCGCCGACACGCGACGGATAAGGTCGGCTGTGCGATCGATGTCCTCGTGGCCCATGCCCGCCATCGGCTCATCAAGCAGCATCATCTCGGGCTCAACCGCTAGCGTCGTCGCCAGTTCGAGGGCCCGCTTGCGGCCATACGAGATTTCGCCGGCCTTCGAATTGGCGAGGCCCGTGAGCCCGACGTCGTCCAGCAACGCCAACGCTCGTTCATTAAGTGGCTTGAGCGCAGCCTTAGACCGCCAAAAGTCGAACGAGTCGCCGCGCTTTCGCTGCAGCGCGATGCGAATGTTCTCAAACGCAGTCAAGTGAGGAAATACCGCCGAAATCTGGAACGAGCGGACAAGCCCGAGCCGCGCGACGTCGGCAGGCTTGAGATTGGTGATGTCGCGGCCGTTGAACGTGATCCGCCCGCCCGTTGGCGCGATGAATTTCGACAGCATGTTGAAGCAGGTGGTCTTACCCGCGCCGTTCGGCCCAATGAGCGCATGGATCGTCCCGCGCCGAACGCGAAGGGAAACATCGCTGACCGCGCGGAAATCCCCGAAGCTCTTGCTGAGGCCTTCCGTGACGAGAACATCGTCCATGCTCATTCTCGCCGACCGGCCGAGCGCATGCGCTTCCCCCAATGAACGCCGGGGTCTATGAAGCCGCTGGAGCGGCGGTTGTAAAGCCCAAAAAGGCGACGCTACGACTAATGTCGGATCGCCCCGCTCGGGATCACGACGCTGGAGCGAGGGTTCGCGCCGCCGCAATTTGGGCCGCTTCGATCACCCTTCCGTCCTTCGATTGTGCAGCCTTCGCTCCCAGTCGAGCGCCTGACGCACGATATCGTTGAGATTATCACGGCTCGGTCTCCAGCCAAGCACGCTCCTCGCCCGGTCGGCCTTCGCCACAATGGCGGCCGGATCCCCCGCCCGCCGCCCGGAGACCACGACCGGAAAGTCGACGCCGGACACGCGTTTGACGACCTCGACGACCTCCTTGACCGTCTCCCCGTGCCCATAGCCGCAATTGCAGACGACGCTCGCCCCGCCAGCGCGCAAATAAGCGAGCGCGCGCAAATGCGCGTCGATGAGATCGGTGACCTGGATATAATCCCGCACGCACGTGCCATCGCGGGTCGGATAGTCCTCACCGAAAATCTCGATCTTAGGATGGAGCCCAAGCGCCGTCTGGACGGCGCGCTTGATCAGATGTGTCGCGTTGGGCGTCGACTGGCCGAGGCGGCCCTTGGGATCGGCGCCTGCGACGTTGAAATAGCGTAACGCCACGTAGCGGAAGTCGTAGGCGTTTGGACGCATCGTCGAGCATCCACTCGACCATGAGCTTCGACCGTCCGTAAGGCGAAATCGGCGCGAGCGCGGTATCCTCCGACACGGGTTCGGCGCCGGTTTCGCCGTAAACGGCGGCCGTCGAGGAAAAGATGAACGTCTTTACCCCTCCATTGACCGCTGCTTCGATCAAGCTGCGCGCGTTAGAAACGTTGTTGAGGTAATAGCCAAGCGGATCGCGGACCGAGTCCGGCACCACGATCTTGGCGGCGAAATGGGCGATCGCGTCGATCGCATGCTCCTTGACCAGGCGCGTGACCAGCGCCGTGTCGCCGGTGTCGCCGACGATGAGCTTCGCCCCTTCAGGGACACCCCAGGCGAATCCGGTCGAGAGATTGTCGAGAACGATGACGGACTCGCCGGCGTCGAGGAGGCCAAGCGCCATATGGCCACCGATATAGCCGGCGCCGCCGGTAACCAGAACGCTCATCCCCAGCCCCTTTCGGATTGACCGAATATGAATTCAGCGGAAAAGAGCCGCGTAGAACGGCTCTGGCGGAACTGATAGTCGGTTATCAGGATTTCGCTAGGCTCGCCTCCCTTTCACGCTCCCATCGACCGAGGAACCAGGCCTCCATGGACAAACCCATCCGTAAAGCCGTGCTGCCCGTCGCCGGTCTCGGCACGCGGTTTCTGCCTGCAACCAAAGCGATCCCAAAGGAGATGCTGACGGTTGTCGACCGGCCAATCCTTCAGCACGTGGTCGATGAAGCGCGCGAGGCGGGAATTGAGCATTTCATCTTCGTGACCGGTCGCAACAAAGCTGTCATCGAGGATCATTTCGACACGGCTTATGAACTCGAAGACACCCTAAAACGACGCGGGAAAAAAGCCGAATACGACGCGCTCATGGCCGATCTTCCCACCGCCGGCGCGACCAGTTTCACCCGCCAGCAGGCGCCGCTCGGCCTCGGCCACGCCGTCTGGTGCGCGCGCGAAATCGTCGGCGCCGAGCCCTTCGCTGTCCTGCTGCCGGATATGGTCACGCGGGCCGGATCCCATGGCGGGCGCTGCCTTGCCCAGTGCGTGGCGGCTTACGAGAAGCATGGCGGCAATATTATCGCGGTTGAAGAGGTTTCCCCGGCCGAAACCCATCAATATGGCATTGTCGGGGTTGGCTCCGACCATGGGGCGACTTTCGAGATCACCCAGATGGTCGAGAAGCCGAAGCAGGGGACGGCGCCGTCCAATCTCATCATTTCGGGGCGCTACATTCTGCAGCCGCAGATTTTCAAGATTCTCGAGCGGGTGGAAAAGGGCGCGGGCGGCGAAATTCAATTGACGGACGGCATGATCGAACTCGCCCGCAAGCAGTCTTTCCACGGCGCGCGTTTCGACGGTCGAACCTACGATTGCGGCTCAAAACTCGGATTCTTAAGCGCGAACCTCGCCTTCGCGCTCGACCGCGGCGACATTGCGCCGGGGCTCAAGGAGGAACTGCGTGGGCTCGGCTTCACACACGGGGGTGGTTGATAGCGACGCGATGACCCCGCGCGTCCTCCGCCGCTACATCACAATCGACGACCTGCGAAGCGCCGCTCAGCGGCGACTCCCCAAGCTCGTGTTCGACTTTATCGACGGCGGCGCGCGCGACGAACAGAGCCTTTCAGCCAACCGACAGGCGTTTGACGCTTGGCGCCTCATGCCCCGCGTCGGCGTCGATGTCAGCCAACGCCGACTGGAAACGACCTTAGTGGGCAAAGCGATCGCCCTCCCTTTGGTTTTGGCGCCAACGGGATTGGCAGGGCTTTTCAGGCCCCGCGGTGAGATGCTGGCCTGCCGCGCGGCGACCGCTGCTGGCATTCCCTACTGCCTCTCCACCAATTCGATCGCCTCCATTGAAGCTTTAGCCGCCGACGTCCCTGACAGCGATCGCTGGTTCCAGCTCTATCCGTTGCGTGACCGCGATCTTATGGAGGATATGCTGCGGCGCGCGGCTGAACACGGCTATCGGACCCTCTGCTTTACCGTCGACCTGCCGATCCAGGGACGTCGGGAACGCGACATCCGAAACGGCTTTACATTGCCGTTGCGGCCCACCGTGCGGACGGTGTTTGATGTCATTCGACGGCCGGCTTGGCTGTACGGTCTCGCTCGCAATCCGGTGTCCTTCGGCAATTTCGCGCCGACCGCCAAAGGCGGCGGGGTTACGATTGCGCAGCACGTTGCGACCCTTTTCGATCCGTCCGCGGACTGGGCCCTGATCGCCCAGATTCGCAAGCGCTGGAACGGCCCCTTTGTGGTCAAGGGCGTGCTCCATCCCGAGGACGCCCGAGCGGCGGTGCGGGTGGGCGCCGAAGCCGTGATCGTGTCCAATCATGGCGGCCGTCAGCTCGATGCGGCGCTCGGCGCCTGCGCAGCCCTGCCGGGCGTTGTCGCTGCAATTGGCGGCGAGGCGGAGATCATCCTTGACGGCGGCATACGGCGCGGAACCGACATACTCAAAGCTCTCGCGCTCGGAGCCCGCGCCTGCATGATCGGTCGCCCTTTCCTATGGGGCTTGGCGGCTGCCGGCGCGGAGGGAGTACGACACGCAATCGACATTTTGGCGGCCGAGCTTGATGAGGCCATGGCGCTGGCCGGCGTCAGCGATGTCGCCGCCGTCACGCCGGATTTCGTCCGGCCGCATTGAGCCCAGGGAGTCAACCTTGACCGTCGCCGTTCACTCGGTCCCCGCGAGCGATCTGACCAACGCCGAGGTGGAACGCTGGCGCGATATACCCGTCGCCGTTGCGGTCGATGTCGGGCGCGCGAACGGGCAGATTGATCCAGCGATCCGGCCGCTCCTGCCGGCCGGACGGCAGCCCCGCCTGTTTGGACGCGCGGTCACGGCGCTGTGCGAGCCGCCCGACTTCGGGGCCGTTCTCCTGGCCATCGACCGGATCGGGGCGGGCGAGGTTTTGGTCATCGCGGCTCAGGGGCGCGCCGAAACGGCGATGATCGGCGAGATTTTGAGCGGACAAGCGCGGCGGCGCGGGGCGGTCGGCGTCATTTGCGATGGCGCGATCCGCGATGTCGCGACGCTGGCGGGGTGGGCGGATTTTTCCGTGTTCACGCGGCATGTCACCCCGCGCGGCCCCTGGTCCGCTGAGCGTGGCGCGATCAACGCGCCGGTGGTGTTCGGCGGCCAGAGGATTGGCCCAGGCGACCTCGTGATCGGCGATGACGACGGGCTTGTGGCGCTCGACGCCGACGCCATTCGAAGCCGAATTGGCGATGCGGAAGCCAAGCTCAGCCTCGAGGCGGAATGGCAGGCGAGCCTCACCGCCGGCCGGTCGATGGCGGAAACCTTCGGACTGGCAAAGCCGGCGCCAGTTGGAAAGCCAACGCGCGTGGTCCCTTAAGCTGCGTTTTCCAATCGCGCTGGCGAATGGTAAACAGCGGCGGATGATTCAGGAGCAGACCAGCGCCGTTCTGTCGGCGCTCCGCACCGTCGCCACCGAGCGCAAGGGCCTCGATGCGCTCGAGGAAGCGATCCGCGCGACGGGCGAGGGCGGGCTTGGAGCCGCGCTCTCGGAAGCGGTCAAGACGATCTCGGCCGCACGCGGCCGCGTCATCGTGACCGGCATCGGCAAATCCGGGCATATCGCGCGCAAGATCGCGGCGACGCTTGCTTCGACCGGCGAGCCCGCCTTCTTCGTCCATCCGGCGGAGGCCAGTCACGGCGACCTCGGCATGGTGCAGATAGGCGACGTCGTGCTGGCCATCTCCTGGTCGGGCGAGACGGCGGAACTGGCGGCGATCGTCACTTTCGCCAAACGCTACGCCATTCCGCTGATCGCGATGACCGCCGAGGCCGACAGCACGCTCGGCCGCGAGGCCGACGTCTGTCTCGCGATGCCGGTCGCGCCGGAGGCCTGCCCCAATGGGCTCGCCCCGACCACCTCGACGACGATGCAGCTCGTGCTCGGCGACGCGCTGGCGATCGCGCTGCTCGAGGGCCGCGGCTTCACCGCGCTCGACTTCCGTGCGCTTCATCCAGGCGGCAAGCTCGGCGCCAAGCTCGCGCATGTGCGCGAAGTCATGCACACCGGCGACCGCGTGCCGCGCATCGACGCGAACGCCCGGATGGCCGAGGCGATCGTCGAGATGACCTCGAAGGGTTTCGGCTGCGTCGCGGTTTTCGACGAGGAGGGGCGCCTCGGCGGTATCATCACGGACGGCGATTTGCGCCGTCATCTGAAGCCGGATTTCTCCCTCGATACGCCGGTCGGCGCGATCATGACCCGGCGCCCGCGCACGATCGCGCCCGATGCGCTGGTCGCGGAGGCGCTCGAGCTGATCAGCCACAAGATCCAGGCGCTCCTGGTCGTCGAGCGGGACCAAGTGGTTGGAATCGTGAACTTTCACGATCTCATGCGCATCGGGGCGTTCTGAAAGGGCGGGCTCGCCCCGGCCGATAATTCCCGCGTGTGGGCCGTGATCGATTCTGCACTGGAGCAAATGTTTTCAGGCGCTTAGGCTGCTTTTTCTGCAACTGGAATTGATCATCATACATGTTGTCAATGTATATGATCCGAAGACAATGCTGACGGACACCCAAAAAACGACCGTGATGGCGATGGCAAATAGGGCCGCGGACTAACCAAGCCCGCAGCATAGGGCCGCGGTTCAGGGGCGCGGTCACGAAAAAAGGCTGCTTATTCCGATAAGCAGAAAACCGCGCTCGCGTCTTGGATTCAGGCTCAGGAGGTCGGCATGAGGGAAGTCGATTACCGCGTGATCCCGCCACAGGCTCTGGCGGACTGAACCGCCAAGGCGAGACGTGCCCCGCGGGCGCCATACAGTGAGGGCGAAATGATGCCACCGGGAGGTATTTGGCGCTTCGGGGGGTGCGCCATTGCCGACTGCGATTGGAGTTTTCAGGCAACGGGAGGAGAGCGCCTTGACTGACAAGACAAGCCGGATCGGCGAAATCGTCGAGGTTATGCGCAACACATGGGACTTGCCGGCCGATTGCAATGAGGGCGAACTCTTCACCTATGCCGAGACGCTCTACGACCGCATCATCGCCGGCGACAGCAAGGATAGCCTTTACGCCTATCTTTCCGAGGTTCAGGTCGACCACCTTGAAATGGCGAGAACGGAAGCGTTCAGGACCATTGTCGACCGCGCCGTCGAACGCGTGAGCCGGCCGAGCTGAAGCGCCGGCGCGCGCGGGCCGCCTCGGCTTCGCGGGATCCTCCCGCGACGCAAATGGGACCCTTGAGACACAGATCAGACATTCTGTGATGAAGCTCACAGTCCAATTTCAATCGCAGTTTATACTCTCGCCGTCGCGCGAAAGAGAGGCGCCGCGAGTTGCTGCGGACGGCTTCGGATAGGTATTTTTTCCTATGGACAAGCCGAATCCGCGGTCCGCAGTCTCGATCCTTCTTGCGAAGTTGAGCGATAGGCCTCGAAACCCGTCATATGGGCGAACCGGTTCTGTTCCTTCACGAATATGGAGTTCATCCATGTCCTTGATGTTCTCGGTCGCGGCGCCCGAGGGGCTTAGGCCCGACCCGGACGAGAGTTCCGCCCCGATCGCGACGCTCGATCCAAGCGACGTCGTCAGCATTGATAAGACGTTGGATCCTTGGACCAAGGTCACGCTGACGAAAGCCGGCCTTCCCCTTGCGGGCTGGATTATCTCGGCGGACCTCATTCCCGTGCAGCAGGCGACCGTCAGGCTGTTCGACGAGCCGCTGGGCGACCTCCGTGCAAACGGTGACCGGCCGCATCGACGTCCTGGCGAAAGTCGCGACCTGGGCCAAGGTGAAGGTCACGCCGCCGGACGGATCGGCGCCTGCGGTCGGCTGGACCGAGGACGTCGCCGCCGCGCCCGTTGTGACAGACCCCGCAAAGCCCTCCGGGCCGCCAGCCGTCGATCCCGGCCCGGGGCCGGCGCCGGCCGGCGGCGATCTCGTGCTTGGCGCGAATGAGCGCTACCGCGAGGCGCTGCTGCAGGCCCAATCCATCACCAGCATCGACGCTGCGGCGCTTGCGGCGCTCATCGACGCCGAGGCGGCGAAGATCAGCAGCGGCGCCGATGCGGGAGTCTGGGACGCCAAGTCGAGCAACTCCAGCACAAGCGCCAGCGGACTCACACAATTCCTCGAGGGCACCTGGTGCGAGATGGCCTGCCGTCCGGGAAAGGTCCTCAACAAGGCGGCCCGTCAGAAGGGGATGGTGACCAGCAAGAACCAGGTCGCGCCTAATATGAGAGAAGGATTGCTCGCCCTGCGTTTCGACCCGGCGATGTCGATCGTCACGGGAGCCGAATACGGCCTCGACAACCTGAACGCCCTGATCAAGGACAAACTTGTCGACTCCAACATCGGAGACGACGACCGAGCTTGGCACATCTATCTCGCCCATCACGAGGGACTTGCGGGCGCGGAGCATTTCCTGCGCAACGACCAGACGATCCCGTTCGACAAGTTGGTTTCGCAGGTGGGGTTGGCGCGCGCGAACCAACTCGTGTTCGCCGCCGGCGGCGACGTCACCATCGCCTATCGCAAATGGCTGACCGACTTCATGGAGCAGAAGATCCAGCCGTCGCGGTTCCGCCTGGGAAAGGCGCCGTCGGGCACGGTGATCGCCCCGACCGCGCGAGCCCTGGGCAAGTTCCAGGGAACGGCGATCGCATTCGATACGCTCGCCGGCGAACGGCCGGATCTTGTTCTCGAAACGCAGCAGATCCTTTCAAACCTCGGCTATCTCGACCCCCCGCCTGACGGTTTCATGGGTCCGACGACGCGATGGGCGATCGCCGAGTTCTGCAAGCTGAACGGCCTCTCCACGACCGGGGGTCTCACCAAGGACATCGCCGCCGCTCTGTTGAGCCCGCATCAGCTTCTGCCTGAGATTCGCCCGTGCGGGCAATGGATCGACCGCATCATCGCTTACATGCAGAAGAAGAATTATTTCATCTGCCGCCATCCCGACGGCAAGAATATCGTCTATGTCGAGGGCGTCGATGCGGATGGAACCCTTAATCCGCAAACGCCGAACGCGTTCGAGGACCTGAGAATCGTTTTTTCAATCGGACCGGACGGCAAGCCGCTCATTCAGCCTTGGGTCGCGACAACGGAGCCGGGCAAGCCGTATACAATGAATCCCATGAATCCGAAGGGCGCGGCCCGTATCGCGATCGGCCAGTACAAGTCCTGGGCCGTCGGCACGCATGTCGGCGCCTCGGGAAAGGATCCGCACGAGGCGCTGATCCAATGCGCGCCGATCGACGTCTATCGCGACAGCAAGAAAGACTTCAAACGCGAGGGGCCAATCTACACTGGCATCTTCGGCGTCAATCAGCACTGGGGCTACGACCAGCCCAAGGATGACGTGGGCACGGCGAGCGCTGGCTGCCTGGTCGGAGAAAAGAGGGACGGCCATCGGGCGTTCATGGCGGTGATCAAGTCCGATCCGCGCTTCCGCGCCAACAACGGCTACAAGTTCATGACCGCCGTCATCCCCGGCCACGAGGCGCTCGCGCCAAGCGCCTAATTGTCGCCCAAGCCGTCCGCCGTCTCGCGGGGCTTGGCGCCCTCGCATACCGGAAGGACGGCGGTTTCGCACTCTCCGCAGCCGTATTTTGCATGTGGCCCCCCGACCCGACAGAAAGTCTAACAGAGTCGCGGGCGGCCGCGGCGCGATCGTGGAGGCGGGTTTTCGCTCGCGCTCAGCGGGCTAACCCTCCCGCGCCGCATCGCCTATATAGAATCCTAGCGCCGTCCGGGACGGATCGTGTAGAAACGAACCCGATCGCCACGGCCCGGCCCAATTTTGCTCCAAAGGGAGACTGACATGCCCGCCTCTGAGATTGTCATCGCCAGCGCCAAACGGACCCCGGTGGGTTCATTCAACGGCGCCTTCGGCTCGACCGCCGCGCATGACCTGGGCGCGATCGCCATCAAGAGCGCTCTCGAAGCGGCGAAGGTCGAGGGGGCCGAGGTCGACGAGGTGATTCTCGGACAGATCCTTTCGGCGGCTCAGGGCCAGAATCCAGCCCGCCAGGCGGCGATGAAGGCTGGCGTTCCGCAGGAGAAGACCGCCTTCGGGGTCAATCAGCTATGCGGCAGCGGCTTGCGCGCGGTTGCGCTGGGACTGCAGCAGATCGCGAGCGGCGACGCCAACATCATCGTCGCGGGCGGCCAGGAATCGATGTCGCTCGCGCCCCATGCCGCCTATCTGCGCAGCGGCGTGAAGATGGGAGAGATGAAGCTCGTCGACACCATGTTGCAGGACGGCCTGATCGACGCCTTCCACGGCTATCACATGGGCAATACGGCGGAAAACATTGCGAAAAAATGGCAAATCACGCGCGAGGAGCAGGACCGTTTCGCCGTCGCATCGCAAAACAAGGCCGAAGCCGCGCAGAAGGCCGGCCGGTTCAAGGATGAAATCGTGCCCGTGACAATATCGACCCGTAAGGGCGACACGATCGTCGACGCCGACGAATATCCGCGCGCCGGCTCTACTTATGAGGGGATGGCGAAACTGAAGCCCGCCTTTTCAAAGGACGGGTCGGTGACCGCGGGCAACGCCTCGGGCCTCAACGACGGGGCGGCCGCTTTGGTCATCATGAGCGCGGACGAAGCCAAGCGCCGAGGGCTGACGCCGATGGCGCGCATCGTTTCCTGGGCGACCGCCGGCGTCGATCCGGCGATCATGGGCACGGGGCCGATTCCGGCGACCCGCAAAGCGCTGGAAAAGGCGGGCTGGTCGGTCAAGGACCTCGAGCTCGTGGAAGCGAACGAAGCCTTCGCCGCGCAGGCGCTCGCGGTCAACAAGGACCTCGGTTGGGACCCGGCGATCGTCAACGTCAACGGCGGCGCCATTGCGCTCGGCCATCCGATCGGCGCTTCGGGCGCGCGGGTCCTGACGACGCTCTTGCATGAAATGGCGCGCCGCAACGCCAAAAAAGGCCTCGCCACGCTTTGCATCGGCGGCGGCATGGGAATAGCGATGGCGGTCGAGCGCTAGTCCGTCTGTCCAAATCCAGCGCGCGCCGATAAAAAACGGCGCGCCTCAAAAAATCTCGGGAGGAAACATGGCGAGAGTCGCGGTCGTGACGGGGGGTACGCGTGGAATCGGCGCGGCCATTTCCAAGGCGTTGAAGGCGACGGGATGCGAAGTCGCCGCGACCTACCATTCCAACGATGACGCCGCCGCCAAATTCAAGGCGGAGACGGGCGTCAACGTCTACAAGTGGAGCGTAGGGAAATACGAAGACTGCGTCGCCGGCCTTGCGCAGGTCGCCAAGGATCTCGGTCCGATCGACATTCTCGTCAACAACGCCGGGATCACAAAAGACGGCATGTTCCACAGAATGACGCCGGAGCAATGGTACGACGTCATCAACACCAACCTCAATTCCCTGTTCAATATGTGCCGCCCAGTGATCGAGGGCATGCGTGAGCGCGGGTTCGGCCGCATCATCAACATCTCGTCGATCAACGGTCAGAAGGGCCAGATGGGCCAGGCCAACTATTCCGCTTCGAAGGCTGGCGACATCGGCTTCACCAAGGCGCTGGCGCAGGAGAACGCCAACAAGGGCGTGACCGTCAATGCCGTCTGCCCCGGCTATGTCGCGACCGAAATGGTCCTGGCCGTTCCCAAGGACGTGCTCGAAAAGGCGATTCTACCTCAGATTCCGGTTCACCGCCTCGGACAGCCGGAGGAGATTGCCCGCTGCGTCGTGTTCCTCGCTTCCGACGACGCGGGCTTCATCACCGGTTCGACCCTGTCGGCCAACGGCGGCCAGTATCTGGCTTAGAGCCCCGCCGAATTCGGTCAGGTTGCCGGTGGCCTGGCCGCCCAGCTAGATGTGAGATTCGCGGCGGTCCGAGCGCGCGTCCGAGCGGCGCACAGAGGAGCCGGTCTCTTTCAGCATGAACACCTGTTCAGCATGAACACCTGGCGCCAGGGCAGCATCAGCATCCGTGAGGGTCGCCCCCGCGATCTCGAGGCGATTGGACAGCTCGAGAACGAATCGTTCGAGAGCGACCGGGTCTCGCGGCGCTCTTTGCGCGAATTCCTGCGGGCGCCCCATCGGCCGGTGACCGTGGCGACCATCGACGATGAATTGGCGGGCTACGTGTTGGTCTCGCTGCGCAAGGGGGCGCGGGCCTTGCGCGTCTACTCGCTCGCGGTCGGGGCTCGCTTTGCCCGCCGAGGCGTCGGGCGGGCGCTGCTGCAGGCCGCGGAGGCCTACGGGCGCCGTCACCGCCGCGAAGCTCTCACCCTCGAAGTGCGCTATGACAATGCGTCGGCGATCGCGCTTTACGAGAGCTGCGGCTTCCGCCAGTTTGGCGAGCACACGCATTATTATGCGGACGGGGCGACCGCGTTACGCTACGAAAAACCCCTGCTGCCCGCGCCTCAGCACGAAACAGGGAACAATTCCCCGCCCGAGCGTGTTCGACCGTTGCGCCGGGCGCAGCGCCCGCGCTAGGGGAAGCAAAAGAAGCGCGGAACTGAGTCGCGCCGGGCCTTGTCGAACCTCGTGCGCAACTTCAGGGACTTCGTCCGCTCGCCATCATGCAAACGCTGTCGCGACTGCCCGCACGGCCCCAGAGGCGTGCGTCATGAACGGTTGGGTGATCCTCGTCGATCAGGCGCGCGACTTTCCCAACGCGGATACGCCGCACAAGGTCATCACGACCGGCGACTATCTGGCGCGTCCGAAGCTTTTCGCTGGGCTCGGGCGCGCGAAGATCATCAATCTGTCGCGCTCCTATAACTACCAGTCCAAGGGCTATTACGCCTCCCTGCTTGCCGAAGCGCGCGGTCATCGGGTGATCCCGACCGTCGAGACGATGCTCGATCTGCGTGAGCTCAAACTTTACGAGCAGTCGCTGCCGGAATTGCAGGAAGCCCTGACCGCCGCCGCGAGCAAGGCGCAGGCGACCGAGGATACAACCTTCGACCTTCTGTTCTGCTTCGGCTTCGCCCAGGACCAGAGGTTCGAGGCCTTTGGCCGGCTGCTGTTCGACTGGTATCGCTGCCCGGCGATCGAAGTCACGATCACGCCCGGCAAACGCTGGAAGATCGACCGGCTGCGCGCCCGGCCGCTTGCCAAGCTTGGGCCGGACGAGACGGAATTCTTTCGCACCAGCCTGCATCGCCACACCCAGCGCGACTGGCGCAATCCGCGCGGTCGCCCCATCGCCCGCTATTCGCTGGCCGTCCTGCACGATCCGCAGGACGAGCTTCCGCCATCCTCTCCAGAGACGCTGCGACATTTCCAGCGCATCGCCGAAAAGCAATCGGTGGAGGTCGAGCTCATCACGCGCCGGCAGCTCGCGGAATTGGCCGAATTCGACGCTCTCTTCATCCGCGCGACCACCTCGATCGACAATTTCACCTATCGCTTCGCGCAGCGCGCGCGAACCGAAGGCATGCCGGTCATCGACGATCCACAGTCCATGATCCGCTGCACCAACAAGGTCTACCTTCACGAGCTTCTGGAGGCGCATGGCGTGCCCGTGCCGCCGACGGTGATGCTGGCCGACGATGACGATCTCATCAAGGCCGAACGCCTGCTTGGCTGGCCGATGGTGGTCAAGATACCCGACGGCTCGTTCTCGCGCGGGGTGCACAAGGTCGAGAATGTGAACGAGCTGAAAAAGCTGTCCGACGAACTGTTCGAGGACACCGACCTCTTGCTCGCGCAGAAATTCATGCCGACCAAATTCGACTGGCGGGTCGGCGTCCTGGAAGGCGAGCCGCTCTTTGTCTGCCAGTATCAGATGGCGCGCGGCCATTGGCAGATCATCAAGCACGGGCCGAACGGAGCGCGGGAGGGCGGATCGAAAACGCTTGCGGTCGGCGACGCGCCGCCGCCCGTCATCGACGCGGCGCTCAAGGCCGCGCGCGCGATCGGCCCGGGTCTCTATGGCGTCGACATCAAGGAAACGGACGGCGCGATCGTCGTCATCGAGGTCAACGACAACCCGAACCTCGAACACGGGGTCGAGGACCAGATCGGCAAGGACGAGGTCTGGACCCGGATCCTCAACTGGTTCATCAAGCGGATCGACGCCTGAGAGGCGCCGCGCCTGCGGCGCAGGTCGGGCGCTTCGCCGGCGCCTCGGTAAGCCCGTAATTGTACCCAGAGTACTGGATCGACGGCTCGGCTATAAGCCGCACTGGAAGGCGCATCCGTCGCCAGACGAGATCGCGGCTCGGGAGGAAACTCATAAATCCAAACAAAGCGCTTTGGGAAAAAGGCGACTTCACCCGCATTGCCGAGAGCATGAGAGAAAGCGGCGAGGAGCTCGTTCGGAAGCTCGGCGTCGCGCGGGGCATGAAGATCCTTGATCTCGGCTGCGGCGACGGCACGACGGCGTTGCCGGAGGCCCGATTGGGCGCCGACGTGCTCGGCGTCGATATCGCCGCCAACCTCGTCGAGGCCGGGAACGGGCGCGCTAAGGCCGAGGGCTTGGCGAACTGCCGCTTTCAGGAAGGCGACGCCTCCGACTTGCGCGATCTCAAGGACGCCGCGTTTGATCTGGTCGTGAGCATCTTCGGCGCCATGTTTGCGCCGAAGCCGTTCGATGTCGCCAAGGAAATGAGCCGGGTGACCCGCCCCGGCGGGCGAATCGTGATGGGGAACTGGATTCCGAACGATCCGACCCTGGTGGCGCAAATCCTGAAGATCAGCTCCGCCTATTCGCCCCCGCCGCCGGAGGGGTTCGTAAGCCCCATGACCTGGGGGATGGAGAGCAACGTCATCGAGCGATTCGACGCCGCCGGCGTCCCAAAGGACAGGATCTCTTGTGTCCGTGACACGTATACGTTCCGCTTTGCCTCGCCGCCCGCAGCGCTGGTTGACGCCTTCAGAAAATACTACGGACCCACGATGAACGCCTTCGACGCCGCGGAGAAGAACGGCCGCAGCGAAGACCTGAAGACAGAGTTGGACGATCTGTTCATGAGCCACAACAAGAGCCCGGTCGCTGACGCGACGTTAATCCCTGCAACCTATCTTCGGGTGACCGTCGCGCGCTAAGAGGCCGCGATTGCGCATCCGGGCGAGGGCTGGTAACGGTCGCGGTCGCGAAACCGCCCGCCGCAGGGCCAGATTCGGGGGACCGTAATCGCGCGGGGAGCTGAGACATGCCGGATATCGCCACACGCCGACGTTTTCTGCTTTTCCTTGTCAAGCCGTCGCATTACGACGACGAGGGCTACGTCATCCAGTGGTGGAAGTCCGCGCTGCCCTCCAATTCGCTCGCCTGCCTGTTCGGCATCGCGCAGAAATGCATGGAAGACCAGGTCCTTGGCGAGGACGTCGCGATCGAGATCTTTCCTGTCGACGAGACCAACACCCGCGTCCGGCCTGACCACATTGTCCGTCAGATTCAGGACAATGGCGGCTTTGGCATGGTCGGCTTCGTCGGCGTGCAGTCGAACCAGTTCCCGCGCGCGATGGACTGTGCGCGCAAACTGCGGGCGGCGGGCGTGCCGGTGGTCATCGGCGGATTCCATGTCTCCGGCTGCCTGTCCATGCTGCCCGAGACGCCTGATTCGCTGAAAGAGGCGCTCGACCTCGGCATCTCGCTCTACGCGGGCGAGGCGGAGGGGCGGTTCGACGAAGTGTTGCGCGACGCTGCGGCTGGCGCGCTCAAGCCGATCTACAATTACCTTCACGATCTGCCGGGGCTCGAAGGCGCGACCGGCCCCTACATGCCGCCCGAGCGGGTGGGACGCACGCTCGGCATGATCTCGAGCTTCGACGCCGGACGAGGATGTCCCTTTCTCTGCTCGTTCTGCACCATCATCAACGTACAGGGCCGCAAGTCGCGTTACCGCAGCGCCGACGACATCGAAGCTCTGGTGCGCGTCAACGTCGCCAACGGCGTGCGCTACTTTTTCATCACCGACGACAATCTCGCCCGCAATCGCAACTGGGAGTCGATTTTCGACCGGCTGATCGAATTGCGCCAGCAGGGCATCCACTCGCGCTTCATCATCCAGGTCGATACGGCCTGCCACAAGATTCCCCGCTTCATCGAAAAGGCGGCGGCGGCCGGCGTGAAGCGCGTGTTCATCGGGCTGGAGAACATCGATCCCGACAATCTGGCCTCGGCGAAGAAGAAGCAGAACCACATCTCCGACTATCGCGAGCTTCTGCTCGAGTGGCGCAAGCACCGCTGCATCACCTATTGCGGCTACATCATCGGCTTTCCCAACGACACGCAGGAATCGCTTGTCCAGCGGATCCAGATCATCCAGCGCGAACTGCCGCTCGACCTTCTCGAATTCTCGATCCTGACGCCGCTCCCCGGCAGCGAGGATCACGCCAAGGCGGTGGCGAAGGGGGTCGACATCGACCCGGACCTCAACAAGTTCGACCTCGAGCATGTGACGACCGACCATCCGCGGATGTCGCGCGAGGAATGGCAGGAGGCCTACCGCCTCGCCTGGCGCACCTATTACACGCCCGAGCACATCAAGACGGTGATCCGCCGCGCCGTCGCCGGCGGCCCGCGCCCGGACACGGTCGCCTATCTCTTGACCTGGTTCTGGGCGAGCTTCCACTTCTACAACATATACCCACTCGAGACGGGCATGATCCGGCGACGCTATCGCCGCGACCGGCGGCCCGGCATGAAGCTCGAGAACCCGCTCTCGTTCTATACGCGCCACTGGGGCGGGCAGGTCGTCACCTACGGCCGGATCCTGGTGATGTTCGCCAAGATCCACTTCTGGACCCGCCGGCTCGAACGCGATCCGAACGCCAAGAACTATACCGACGAGGCGCTGCGGGCCTCCGATGATTACGATCATCAGGAGATGTACCAGCTCACCGAAGCGGCCCGACAGGCGGGCGCAAAGGCAAAGCGCATCGAAGAACACAAGCACGCCCGGGCTCATCTCGAAGAGCCGACCGTGGAGGCGGTGAAGTAGGGCCAGCCTTGAGCCTTCTTATACCCATTCTATTTGAGCGCGACTCATCGCGCTCAAACCCGCGCAACGGCGCGCGCATTCGCGCTTCGGCCATAAGGCGAAGATCGGTTTGGTATGATGCTACCAAAACCGGACAAATCATTCGCTAGCGACAGATGGCGGAAGCGCATTTGTCGTCGCGGATGCTCGAGAGGCCCGACGCAAACAAAGTCGACACCGTAAGATCCGCGCTCGTTCCGGGATTGATCCCGCCCGATTTCAGCGCCGCATCCCAGCCCAATAAGCCGCCGGCGATCGCCTCCGGATCGCTCGCCGCCGCGAAAGCGTCGCGCCAGTCGACCGCCTCGCGACGGACCGCCTCGGCGACGCCCATGTCAAACTTGCGCACGATGTGCGTGTCGGGCATCGCGGCGAGAAACGTCAAATAGACGGCGAGCGTCGACCATCGCGGATCGCCATGCCGATGACGCGCGGTCTTGAGCGCCGGCAAGCCGAGCGAGAACACGTCCTCATAAGCGGTGACGTATTGCCGCGCGATGCGGTCCCGATCCGCCGCTTCCGCCATGGCCTCCCGCAGCGAAACCGTGGCAGGGGCGTTCACGTCGTGACGAGGCGCGTGTCCGAGGCCGCCTGGATTGGCGGCGGCTATCGCGGAGAAAACGTCCGCAGCGTCCGCCCGGTCAAGACCATCGAGCACCCTTGCTAAGGCTGAGCGCAAAGCCGCGTCCGGCTCCTCCGCGGCAGCCGCGAGGGGCGCGCAGAGAAGTATGATGCCGAGATTGGTGTTCTGTCCGACCGCCTTGAGGGTCGCCTCGACCGCGGCGCGGACACGGGTTCCCACTCGCGCCCCTCGTGATGCGATCGGAGCCGCGCTGGCCTCCGCACTCCGAACGAAGTCCGCGACTTCCATCCGGTGGCCTGGCGCGAACCGATGCACATTGCCTGGTTTGGGCGCGTCAAGTTCCGCGAGGCATGCTTCGATATAGGCCGCCGCCACTCGATCTTCGGGGCGGTTCATGAGGCGCGCGGTTGCGCGGGACGGCGAGCCAGCTCATCCATCAGCGCCGATGCAATCGCCTCGGCGATGTTGCGATTGCTCACCTTCTGCACGCCGCTCCACGCGGGCATGCTGTTGACCTCGAGCACGGTCGGGCCGCTGTCGGCGGTGACAAGGACGTCGACGCCGGCGATTGCGGCGCCGACCGCTTCCGCCGCTGCAACCGCCAGACGCTCCATCTTGGGATCCGGCGCTATGCCCAAGGGTTGGCCGCCCTGCTTGATGTTGGTGATCCATGTCGAGGCGCGCCGCATCATCGCGGCGATCACGCGGCCGCGCAGGACGAACAGCCGATAATCCGTGAAATCCTGGGCGCCGTTCGATTCAAACCGCTGCAGATAGTAGACCCCTGCGATTTCTTCCCGAGCCGGCAAGTCTTCCGGCCGCCGAATCAAACGTAAGCCCTTCCCCTGCGCGCCGAACAGGGGCTTGAGCACGAGCGCGCCACGCGGCGCCTCGCGTTCGACGAGTTCGCGCGCCGCTTCGGCTGATTCCATCGTCCAGGTCGGCGGCGTCGGCACGCCGGCTTGCCCGAGCAGAAAGCTCGTCATCGACTTGTCGACACAGCGTTCGATGGCGCGGGCGTCGTTCCAGACGACGACCCCGAGCTTCGTCAACGCATGCAGGACGCCCAGGCGTTTGGTGGTCGCCTCGAATGAGCCGGCCGACAATGTGCGAACATGCACCGCGTCGGGCAGCCGCGATCCCAACACAGGCAACGACAATCCGCTTGCGCTTCGCGTATCGAACCCGCAATCGGCAAGATCGATGCGCTCGGCGTGCGCGCCGGCCGCCGTGAGCGCCGCTTCCATTTGGCGCGCGTGCCAATCGCGCTGATCGCTGACCACAAGAATGGTCGGGACGTCAGCGGCGCGCCCCGCCATGTCAGGCGAACGAGGCATCGAGCAATTTGTGATGCACTTCGCCCGCGTGAAAACTCTCTCCGCTCTCGACCGCCGTAACAATGACCTCGGCCGGGCTGAACAGCATGGGATCGATGGCGTAGAAGTCGCCTTTGAAACGCTTGAAGATCTCGGCGAAAGGGGCGCCGAAATCGCGGGACGCGCGGCTGGGAAGCGCCGCCGCGAGACCCTTCGCATCCTCGGCCGGCCCGGTGACATAGAGCTGCGCGCGTCCGCCATAGATGATCGCATCGTTGGTGCGGCCCATCGCGGTGACAAAGTCCGGATGCGGGGGGCTGAGCGGCGCCGCGCCCATGCCATCGATAATGCGCTGAAGCGGAAATTTCAGTTCGTGGGCCTTGTGCAACGCAACTTCCAGCACCCGAGCGACCACCTGCGTCGCTCCAGCCAAGCTCTGAGTCGGAGCGTAAATCACGGTCAGGGCCGCAGGCTTCACCCCGCAATCGCTCGCCACTTTGTCCACAATCTCCGGCGGCGGAGGACGCCCGCTTTCGATGACGAGCGTGGCGACATCGGCTTCGTCCCGATAGCCGATGTCTTTGAAAACCGCTTCCTTTTGCGCCAAAGCGCGAGCCGGGCCGGAGCCGAGAGCGAAGAATGCGTCCTTGCCGGTCCCGTGCGCGAGGCTCCAGCCCGCATATTGACTCCCGAGGCATGCGATCACCGGCTGCGATGAACGAACCGCGATCGTCCACGGCCAGCGCGGCGTGGCGCTGCCGGGGATAAGCCGCACCTCGCCAAGGCCGCCCAAACAAATTTCCGCAATGCGCAGCCCGGCTTCCACGCCACCCCGCTGCTTAGCTCCCGCGTCGACCAAAGTTTCCCCGCGCGCTCCGCGGGTAACGCCAATGTTGAATATCGCGGCGTCTCGCCTCAGTGCAGCCGTCAGTTCGGCGGCGCGCCGATTGACGCTTATGCTCTCGACACCGCTCACTGGTCCGCCTCCTCAACGAGAGCGATGATTTTCCGCGCCCGCTCGCTGGCGCAGACTCGCGCCAAATCGACCGTCGCGCCAGAGCCGAGCACCGTGCACACCGGATCGCCCGCTGCGATCCGTGTCCCCGCCGGCGATCGGTCAACCGCCCAATCCGGCCAATCCCCTCGCCTGCGAACGACAACATCGTGCGGGGCGTAGACGATTTCAGCCGCCTTGAATCCGAGGTTCGAAGAAGCTGGCGCCAGACGTCCTTCGCACGCGGCGATATGGCGCGCAAACAGCGGGACTTCGTTCAATTCGAACACGTCCAGCGTCGCCCCCGGTCGCGGGTTGACCTCTATGAGCCAGACAGCGTCGGCCGAAACCAGAAAATCGGCGCTGTTGAGTCCGACGAGATCCAGTTCAGAAGCAATTATGGCGACGGACCGGCCGATTTCCTCTGCTTGCGCTGGGTCGATCTCGACAGGTCCGGCGGCGCCGCCATATCGAAATCGGGACTGCGGCGTTGGCGCCGTCCACTGCATGCTGAGACCAATAATTTCCGTTTTTTTTTCGCTCGCGAGGAATAAAGCCGAGATGCTCTTTCCGCCAGCGCGACGTTGAAAATAGGAATCGGGCCGAGCAAGGTTCCCAGATTCCGCCGCGGCGATATGAGCGCCTCCAGCGCCGCCCCGCCTCTTTGTGAGCCAGAGCTCGGGCTCATCTGGCGGCGCAAAAACGACCTGCGGATGTCGAACGCCATTCGCCTCGCACACCCCCGCAAGCACAAGAGGGTCCTTGGCGCGCTTCAGGATATAAGCGTCATTGCCAAACACCCGTGTTCTCTCGGCTATCGTCGCGATCGTTTCCGGCTGATGCTCGAAGCCGGCGCCATAGACCAGACCAATCGGATCATGGGCGCCAACCAACGTTTCCACGGCGCCGGCGACCTTGTCGGGCGCGAGCCCCTCCGGCAATCCGCCTTCGAGCTTCAGCGAGGCAAGGCTCATCCCGCGCGTGTCATCGTCGCCAAAGACATCGATTGAGAGCGGGGCAAATCCCGCACGGGCAGCGGAGGAAGCAAGCGCCCGTGCTGAATAGCCGATAACGATGATCGCCGGACGATCAGTCATCCGATGCCCAGTTCGATACGTTGGTGAACCCGGCGGTAAGGGCTAGGCATTTCGTCGGCGTGCGCTATTGTCTGTCGCTGAGGTGCAATCAAATCGCGATGCGATTGAACTTGCCGGCGCGAGATTTGTTTAGTCAAGTCTCGACGCACGAGGTCGCCCCAATCGCTGGCGTCGATCCTCGGTGGACACGAGACCAATCGGGCGGAGCGCATGTCGCTGAAAGATTCAATCAGCGCCGAGGCGGCGGCATCGATCGACGGCGCGCCGGCTTCCATGGACGACGCGGCCGCGGCTGCGGCTTTGCTGTTGGCGCGAAGCCATCAGCCTCTCATTGCCGGGCTGGGCGCGGATATCGACGGGGCAAGGGCGGCCATTGCGTTCGCCGAACGGGTCGGCGGCGTCATCGAGCATCGGCATTCGGCGGCTTTGTTGCGGGATCTCGACGGCCTGCGCGGGACAGGAATCATGCTCATGACGCCCGGCGAAGCGCGCGTCCGCGCCGACGTCGTGCTGCTCGTGGGCGATGGTCTGACGGAAGCCTGGCCTCGTCTCACCGAGCGGCTGTTGGCGCCGCCGGCCAGGCCGGAAGGGGTGGATGTCAAGCGGCGCATCATTTGGTTGGCGCCAGCCATGGGCGCAAGAATTGGTGGGTTCGAGGGCGATATCGAGATCTGGAGAGCGGAGCGTGGCGCAACGCTCGCGCTCAATCTTGCGGCGCTGCGTGCGCGTGTCAAAGACCGCCCGACCGCGAACCCCCGAATCGCGCGCGCCGGGTTGCCTTTGGCCGTCCTCGACGCTCTCGCGGCCACCCTGAAGGGCGCGCGGTTCGGCGTTGCGGTTTGGACCGCGGAGAGTCTCGGCGCGCTTGAAATCGAGATGTTGCACGGGCTTGTGCGCGACTTGAACGACACCACGCGTTTTTCGACCTTGCCGCTCGCCGCATCGGACAATGGCGCGGGCGTGCTCGCGGCCTGCGGGTGGACGACCGGCTTCCCGATGCGAACCGGATTCGGCGCCGGCGTCCCGATCCATGATCCATGGCGGTTCGACGCCGAGCGGCTCGTCGCGTCGGGAGAGACCGATTGCGTGTTGTGGATCTCCGCCTTCGGCGCGGTCCCGCCGACTTGGCAGCGCGCGATGAACCTCATCGCCTTGTGCGAGCGAACGACCCAATTCGCGGAAGAACCAAAGGTCCGCATCACGGTCGGGCGTCCCGGCGTCGATCATGACGCAATCATGCATTCCTCCGATGTCGGGACCCTGGTCGCCGCGACCGCCTCGGCGCGCAGCGGCCTGCCCAGCGTCGCCGAGGCTCTCGAGCGCATCGGCGCGCGCCTCGGAGAAGCGGACGCTTCGTCATGCTGACCCGCATCAAGGGCGCGCACATCATCGACCCCGCCAATGGCCATGATGAAATCGGCGATCTTTGGATCCGCGACGATACAATCGTCGCCGCCCCGCAAGACCGCGCCCAGGCGGACGAAACAATGGACGCGAGCGGCCTTATCGCAATGGCCGGCGGCATCGACATCCATTCGCATATCGCCGGCGCTAATGTGAACACCGCCCGTCTCATGCTGCCCGAATATCACCGCGCCCACGCGCGCCGCCCTGGCCAGACGCCGCTCTCCAAAGTCGGTTGGACGACGTTCGAGACCGGGCGGCTCTATGCTCAGATGGGCTTCACGACGGTGGTCGAGCCGGCGATCTCGCCGCACAATGCCCTGCACGCGCATCTCGAACTTGCCGACACCCCGATCATCGACAAGGCGATTCTGGCGATCCTCGGCAACGACGATTTCGTGCTTGGTCTCTTGCGTTCCGGCGACGGCGCAAGCGCGCTCCGCGATCATATCGCCTGGACATTGCAAACGACGCGCGCGCTTGGGATCAAAGTCGTCAACGCCGGGGGCGTCGCGGCGTTCAAGGATAACATCCGCAGCTTTTCGTTTGACGACGTCGTCCCCTACTATGGGGTGACAAGTCGCGCGATCGTTAAGGCGCTGCAGAAGGCAGTCCACGACGCCGGCGTGCCTCATCCTCTGCATGTCCATTGCAACAATCTCGGCCTGCCTGGGAACTTTGACACTGCGCTGGCGACGATCGCAGCCGCGGAGGACCTGCCGCTGCATTTGGCGCATCTTCAGTTCTACGGCTACGGCAAGGAAGGCCCGCAAGGCTTTTCCTCCGCCGCGCCTCAGCTCGCTGAAGCGGTCAACGCAGCCAAGAATGTGACCATCGATGTCGGGCAGGTGATGTTCGGCCAGACGGTGACGATTTCGTCGGACGTGCTGCGGCAATTCTCCGCGCGCGGCCAGGCGCGACCGAAGAAATACGCGATTATTGACGGGGACTCGAACGGCGCCGGAATCGTGCCTTACGAATATCGCGCCGGCGGCTTTCACAACGCGGTGCAATTCGCCGCCGGCCTGGAGCTGTTCCTGCTCGTCAATGACCCGTGGCGCGTGTTCTTCACCACCGATCACCCGAATGGCGCGCCGTTCACGACCTACCCCGAAATTTTTGCGCTGCTGATGGACAAGGATGTGCGGGCCGAGTGGGCGTCCCGCCTGCCGGCGGAAGCGCTCGCCGTGACGACGCTCCCGTCATTGACGCGCGAATATACTTTAAGCGAAATCGCGACGATGACGCGAGCGGCCCCCGCCAAGCTGCTCGGCCTGCCCGATCGCGGTCATCTCGGCGCAGGCGCTCGCGCCGATGTCGCCCTCTATCGCCCCGGCAAGGATATCGCGCAAATGTTCCGCGCCGCGGCTCGCGTCTACAAGGACGGCGAACTCGTGGTGCGCGACGGCGAAGTGACGCGCACCCGCTATGGCCGCGCACTTCATGTGACGCCCGATGTAGAGGCCTCGATGCGGCGCCGCATGAGGGAATATTACGACGAGCGTTACGGCCTGTCGTCCGAGTTCATGCGTGTGCCGGAGCGCGCGATCGCGCGGCCGCAACCGTTCGAGGCGGTCGCATGCCGGAGCTGACAGCCAACGGAATCGCCATCGACGACACGTTCGCGGAAGCGTTCGACATGCGCGCGACCGCGATCGTCATTACGGCGCCGACCGAACGCTGGGCCGCGCAGGCGGCGACGACGATGACGGGTTTCGCCACCTCGGTGATCGCGTGCGGCTGCGAGGCGAGCGTCGAGAGCATTTTGTCGCCTCAACAAACGCCGGACGGACGGCCCGGCGTGCGCGTGCTCGTGTTCGCCGTCTCGACCGCCGAGTTGCAGAAGCAACTTCAAAACCGCGTCGGGCAATGCGTGCTCACGAGCCCCGGTTCGGCCTGCTATGCGGGATTGGACTCAGGCGAGGACAAGCTCAAGCTCGGCGACGCCATTCGCTTCTTCGGCGACGGCTGGCAGATCGCCAAGCGGCTCGGCCCCCGGCGATACTGGCGCGTGCCGGTGATGGACGGTGAATTCGTCTGCGAATCGACAACCTATCTCACCAAGAAAGCGGTCGGCGGCGGCAATCTCATTATCATGGGTGAGAGCCCGGCAAAGACGCTCGACGCGACCGAGGCGGCCGTGAAGGCGATGCGCAAGGTCGCGGACGTCATCATGCCGTTTCCGGGCGGCATAGCGCGGTCGGGGTCGAAGGTGGGCTCGAAATACAAGGGCGCGAGCGCTTCGACCAACGACCTTTATTGTCCGACCTTGAAGGGCGCGGTCGACAGCGCGCTTTCTCCCGAAATCGCCTCGGTGCTCGAGATCGTGATCGACGGCCTCACCAGCGAGACTGTCGCCGAGGCGATGCGAGCGGGGCTTGCCGCGATCGTCGAACTGGGCCCCGAGCGCGGCGCGTTGCGCGTCGGCGCGGGCAATTACGGCGGCAAGCTCGGCCGTCACCACTATCATCTCAGGGATCTTCTGCCGTGAGCCGCTTGACCTTCTCGCTGCGCGAGGCGCCGGCTCAGCGACTCGATCTGTCGCCGTTGATCGCGCAAAATCTTGCCGGCAGGACGGTCGCGGAGATCGAACGTATCGAACTGCAAACGACGCGCATGCGTGTCGTGGCAGGAGACGTTTTCCGCATCCGCGAGGGCGATCCCGACACAATCGTCATTGAAGGCGGAGCGGAGCGCTTCGATCGCGTCGGCATGGGTATGACTTCAGGCGCCATTCGCGTCGAAGGGGAAGTCGGCGTCGAAGCCGGGCGCCTGATGTCGGGCGGACAATTGACCGTTCGCGGCAATGCGGGCCCGTTCGCCGGTTCCGGAATGAAGGGCGGAACGCTCGACATCGAGGGCAATGCGGGCGAGCGGCTCGGAGGCCCTTTGAGCGGCGAGACAATCGGCATGAGCGGGGGCGTTTTGCATGTGCGCGGCGACGCTGGAGAACGAGCCGCGGACAGACTGAGGCGCGGCTTCGTTCTGATCGAAGGCCGCGCGGGCCCCTACGCGGGCAGCCGCATGATCGCGGGCACCCTGGCGATCGGGGACGAAGCCGGCGACCTGCCCGGTTATCTGATGGGCCGCGGCACAATTCTTCTTGGGCGAGGCGCGTCGCTTTTATCGCCGAGCTTCGGCGATTGCGGCGAGCACGACCTTGTCGCGGCGCGGCTGCTGGCCAGTTACATCGCCCAGGTCAGCGCACGGCTGGGAGAACTGTTCCGCCGGCCGTTGCGGCGTCTCGCCGGCGACCTCGCCGCGCTCGGCAAGGGAGAGATTTTGCTCCCGAGCCCGTAGGTCCGCCGTGGGCTGGCGCGAACAACAACGATATGACGCAAGGCCCGGACTGCTCGAACATGTTTTCGATCTTGTGGCGCTGTTTGTACAGGACGGCGTCATGGGGGATCGCGACCTTCCGGTTGGATTTCGAAGGCATGCAGGCCGCGATGCGGCGCTTGGCGAGGGCGGCGCGGAACCAGTCGGCGTCGCAACCCTGCGGGCCAGAAGTTGCCTGGCTTCCGTCATGGCGGGCGGCGTCAAGGCCGCGCCCTTTTAGTCGCTCATCCGCCCTCGCATCGAACGCGGCGCCGCCATGCGCACAGCCTGAAGGGCTTCCCTCCGGCCCATCCACCCCCCCCAAAGGGGCCGGACCTGCCGGACAGATCGTGCGCTACCTACAGAATCCTGACAATTGCTTGCAGAAATTCAGAATTCATGCTATCACAATCGCCATCGGCCCAGGTGAAGCGAGGTGGTGAAGCGACGCGGGCGCCGGAGCGATCGCGCCGCGGCGGAGCGAAGGTTGTACACAACCGGAGACAAGGAGCGGGGAGAAATCTTGACTCCAATCGAGCATAACCCATTGAAAAGGCTCGTTTCGAAAAAATAAACGCTAGTAAACGCCAGCATTTTTACTAACGTTTACTAGCGTTTAAGCGCTTTTATTGGCGTTTAGCTCGCGAGTAATTCGCGGTCTGGTTGTATCCAGGGGCCCCGCCGCCGGCTGGACGCCCGGCGAGGCGCTATCGGCCTCGGGCCTTCAGCGCCTGGTCGAGGCGCGGATAGACCCGCCGCGCGTTGCCTTCGTAGACCTTGCGGCGGTCCTCGGGGCTGAGGTTGCCGGTCGCCTCGATGTAACGCTTGGTGTCGTCATAAGAGTGGCCGGTCTCGGGGTCGATGCCCCGCACCGCGCCGATCATCTCGCTCGCGAACAGGATGTTGTCGACCGGGATCACCTTGGTCAGGAGATCGACGCCCGGCTGATGATAGACGCAGGTGTCGAAGAAGACGTTCCTGAGGATCTGCTCGGTGAGGAGCGGCTTCTTCAGTTCCTGGGCGAGCCCGCGATAACGGCCCCAATGATAGGGCGCGGCGCCGCCGCCGTGCGGAACGACGAAGCGCAGCGTCGGGAAATCCTTGAACAAGTCGCCTTGGATGAACTGCATCACCGCGGTCGTGTCGGCGTTGATGTAATGGGCGCCGGTCGTATGAAAGCAGGCATTGCAGCTGGTCGAGACATGCACCATCGCCGGAATGTCCCACTCCACCATCTTCTCATAGATCGGATACCACCAGTGCCGGTCGGTCAGCGGCGGGCTCGTCCATCTGCCCCCGGACGGATCGGGGTTGAGGTTGATGGCGACGAAGCCATAGTCGCGGACGCATCTTTCGAGTTCCGGAATGCAGGTTTTCGGATCGACCCCGGGGCTCTGCGGCAGCATCGCCGCGCCGATGAAATGGTCGGGAAAGAGCTTCGAGACGCGGAAGCAGAGCTCGTTGCAGATCGAGGCCCAGGTGGAGCTCACGGCGAAATCGCCGATGTGATGGGCCATGAAGCTGGCGCGGGGGCTGAAGACCGTGAGGTCGCAGCCGCGCTCCTTCATCAGGCGCAGCTGGTTCGCCTCGATCAACTCGCGAAGCTCGTCGTCGCTGATTGTCAGTTCCGCGACCTTGGGCGCCTGGGCGGGATCCTTGATGGCGGCGATCTGCCGGTTGCGCCACGCCTCCAGCGCCTTGGGAGCGGTCGTGTAATGCCCGTGACAATCGATGATCATGCGCATGGCCTCCCCTCGGACGAATTCGAGCGCGCCGCGAGCGGTAGGAGCGTCGTGTGGGCAAGTCCCGTCCAGGACAATGATTTCAGAAAGCTGGCTCAAGCGCCAGGGCGCGCCAACCGCAGGCCTCTTCGCCGGTCTGCAAGTTTAAGCCGCGGCGAGGCCGCAAACGATCAGAACGGATTCCAGGTCGCCCGCTGCGTGAACTTGAGATAGTTGAGGTTGACCCCCAGACGCCACCCCAGTCCGGTGCGGATGGGAACCACGACGACGCCCTTGGCGCCGACCGCGGTGAAGCCCAGGCCTCCAACAAAATAGGCCGAGCCGTCCAATCCCCCGAAGCGATCAAAAATCGCTCCGGTGTCCGGCAGATTGTAGACCAGCATCATCGTCCGGTCCCCGTCGGCCCCGGCGTCGAAGCCGATCGACGGTCCTTGCCAGAAGATCGGCTGGTGGCCGGCGTTGCGGGTATACATTTTGCCTTCGCCGAATCTTAAGCCCCCCACGAATGCGCCGGAGGCCTCCTGGCCGAGAATATACGCATTGGGCAGGCCCCAGCGGCGGCCTGCTTCCTGAACCCCGTCGGCCAGCCCACGCGAGAGGGTGCCAAAAAAACGCTGGCCGTCGTTGACGACCTCGTCGGGCGAAAACTGCTCCAGCGCCTCGGCTCTCGCCGGCGTTGCGATGGCGACGGCGCCGGTCGCGGCGATGGTCAGTAGCTTTCGGCGAGAGATGGTCCTCATTGCGGCATCCTTCGAGGCGGCCAAGCTCAATTGTGGTCTTTGCGCCAGCGCAGCGGCGCTTACGAATGGTCAATCATCGCTGAGCGAAGTTGATAGAAAATTAATGATGGTCGGATTTTCGCTTCCCCGGGGATTCCGGGAACTCGCCGGATGAAGACCTCGCGACGCAATCAGGCTCGCGACACTGTCTCCCGGCGCGAGACGCCTCGGCGAAGAGACGCGTCTAGAGCAGGCTGCGGATTGATAGAATCGTCGTTGCGAGGAGCTACAGGGCGTCGAGAGACGCCGTCTTTCGACGGGCTACGGCGACGAAGCAATCCAGGGGTCGTAGGGCGTTGCGCTTCACCTCTGGATCGCCACGTCGGCCTTCGGCCTCGTCGCGACGACGAAATAACCTGAATGCAAATAGCCTAGTTCAAGACCTGGATGATGCGATTGTTGCTGAGGTCGATAATGGAGCGATGTCCGTTGACGATCGCCGTCCCATACCCCGGCCGATCGGGCATCGGGAGGGGGGTGACGTTGCTCGGGAGCGTTTGACCTTCAACGGCTCCGCCCTGGATCGTCACGCGCGGCCCGACGCCAATGGGCGAAGCGCTCAAGGCGCCTGTAGCCGGCGTGCCCGACTTCGCGGCGCCAAGGGGAGCCGCCCCAGGGGGAGCGAAGACGCCGCGTAGCGTCTGGTCCTGGGCGAGGCCCAAGGACGCCGTTCCCATCAGGGCCACAAAGGATATTGCAAGCGCGCGCATGGTGCTCTCTCCCCTTCGCAATCCCGAGATTGATTTTACCACGTGGCCTCTATCAAAGCCAGGATCGGCGCTGTGTCCGTCCTGCGAGCGGATCAAAGATGGGAGAGCCACACGTCGAGCACCGCACAGCGGCTCTCTTCAAGCACCACTCTCAGACCCTCGGCGACCGCCGCCTCCACATCCTGTGGGCGCTTGACGATCCGCGCATAGGCGCCTCCCGCCGCGGCAGCTATAGCGGAATAGTCCGGCGGCGGATCGAAGCTCAAATCCAGATCCTTGGCGCGGCTGGCGAAGCCATCGGGATGAATGGCAAGCGCGGAGAACTTGGGCGCGTTCCAGCCGCGATTGTTGTAGATAATTTGCAGGAACGGCGTCCGGTAGCGGCGCGCCATCCAGTGCACGGCGGACGGGGCGGAAAACATGTAGGAGCCGTCGCCGGTGAGCGCGACGAAGGTCTTGCCTGGCGCGGCCAATTTCATGCCGATCGCCGCGCCGCCGGTCCAGCCGAGCGAACCGCCGCCGCTCGCGAACATCGTGCCCGGGAGCTCGCGCGCCATGTGATCGCAGATCGCCGGATAATTGGTGATGCCTTCATTGAGCACGATCGCCTCGAGCCCCACCTGACGGCGCACGCAGGCGGTCAGATATTCCGGCGTGATGACGTCGCCGCCTGGCGCCTCGCGGCGGTCGAGCTCGGCCTTCCGCTCTCGATGCCGCTCGGAATAATGACGGCGGCGGCGTTCCGCGGCTTCTTCGTCGATCTCGACGTGGTCGAGCCGGGCGTTCAATTGCGCGAAGGCGGCCGCGGCATCGGCGCGATAACATTGCCGCGCCTTGATCGACCAGAGCGGCGTCGATTGCTTGAGCGGATCGACGTCGATGATGGCGATCGCAGCGCCGCTCGCTCGGCTTGCTGACCGTCGGAATCCAGGGCACGTCGCTATCGACGACCAGAATGAAATCGGCTTCCGCCAGCGCGCGGTTCTGGAACGGATGGTTCCAATGATTGCCCTGGTACAGCGGATCGCTGTGCGGAAAGTTCACGTAACTCGGCACCAACTCCAGCACGCCCACGCCGAGCCGGCCGCAGAAGCGGACGAGTTCGGTCACGGCGGCGGGATTGCGCCCGACATAGGAGGTGACGATCAGCGGCCTCGCGGCCTTTTGCATGGCGTCGACGAGGCCCGCCACCGCGTCTTCGGCCAGCGGAACGGGAGCGATCGGCGGCCATTCCGCGACGTCAATCGCGACGCTCTTCGTTTCCGCTTCCATCATTTCGCGCGCGCCGACGAGATAGACCGGCCCCTTGGGGTCGCTATTGGCGATCTGCAGCGAGCGATGCACGATCGGCTTCACGTTGCCCGCGTTGCGAAGCTCATTGTCGTATTTCATGTATTGGCGGACGATGCCGCGCTGATCGGGCACGTCCTGAATCCATTGGATGAATTCGTTGCGGCTGCCGGTCGCCTCGCCCTCCTGGGTGGACGGCGACAGGCCGGCGAAGACGAACACCGGAATGCGCGCCTTTGCGGCGTTGTGGACCGCTCCGCCCAGCGACTGCGTGCCGCAGTCGACATGCACCACGACGGCTTGCGCGCGTCCGGTCAATTGCGCGTAGCCGTGGGCGCAAGTCATCGCGACCATTTCGTGCGGACAGGTGACGATTGCGGGGATCGGCCGGCCCAAGGACCGCGCCTCGGCGATCGCCTCGATGAGAGCCGGGTGGTCGCTGCCGAAATTGGCGAAGATATAAGAGACGCCCGCTTCCTGCAGCGCCTCGAGCATTGCGGCGCTCGCGGTATGCATTCCAACTCCTCCCGATCCCGCGGCGTCGCTCGAAGCGGCGCTCGACCGTCACCGCCCGGAATTCTGGCCTTTGAATTTTGCCGCGAGTTGATCGGCGCCCCTCGCCAGCACTCCGATGTCGGAGCCGACCGCGGCGAACAGGCAGCCACGGTCGATATAGTGCTGGGCGAGCTCGGCGTCGCCGGTCAAAATCCCCGGCGCGCAGCCGGCGTTCTTGATGCGCGGAATCATGTCGTCGATGATCTTGATGATGTCGGGATGGTTGGGCTGGCCGAGATAGCCAAGCGCGGCGGAAAGGTCGCCTGGGCCGACGAAAACGCCATCGACGCCATCGACGCTCGCGATCTTCTCAAGGTTATCAAGCCCGCGTTTCGTCTCGACCTGCAACAGAAGACAGATCTCGGCGTTGGCCGCCGCGTGGTATCCCTTGATCCGGCCGTAGCGCGACGCCCGCGCCTGGCCCGCGAACCCGCGGAAGCCGTCCGGCGGGTAGCGAACCGACATGACCGCGCGGCGGGCTTCCTCCTCCGTCTCAACGTAAGGAATGAGCAGCGACTGCGCGCCGATATCGAGCAGGCGCTTGATGATCACGGGATCGTTCCAGGCGGGCCTGACCACGGCATGCGCCGTTCCGCCGCTCATCGCCTGAAGCTCGGCGAGCACCATCGGCAATTCGTTCGGCGCGTGCTCGGTGTCGAGCAGAATCCAGTCGAACCCGGCGTCCGCGAGGATTTCGGCCACGATCGGGCTCGAGAGGCTGTGCCACAGCCCGAGCTGCAATTTGCCGGACTTCAGCGCCTGTTTGAAGGGATTGTGGAGTTGGTTCATCGGGGGAAAGCCTGAGAATTGAGAAGCGAGCGGCTCGTGGTCGGCCGTCGGGGCCGCTTCCATTTCATATACTGGCGGACCGAGCCGCGCATCCTCTCGACGTTGCGCCGCCTTCCACAAACGAGTCTCGCCCTACGCTCCGCGACCCCATCGCCCGGCGCGGAAGTCGCGGATCATCTCGCGCGCGGAATTGTGACCGGGAGCGCCGGTGACGCCGCCGCCGGGATGGGTCGAGGCGCCGCACATGTATAAGCCCCGAATGGGCGAGCGGTAGTGGCCATGGCCGAGAACCGGCCTTGCCGAATAGAGCTGGTCGAGGCTGAGCTTCCCATGAAAAATATCGCCCCCGACAAGGCCGAACTCGCGCTCGAGGTCGAGCGGCGAGAGGATCTGGCGCGCGATGACCGACGCCTTGAAGCCCGGCGCGTAAGCTTCGACCGTGTCGATCATGAGGTCGGCGACCGTCTCGCGCGCCTCGTCCCATGAGCGCCCGTCCGGCAATTTCGGCGCGACATGCTGGCAGAACAGGGACGCGACATGACGGCCCGGGGGCGCGAGCGAATCGTCGAGCGTCGAAGGGATCAGCATTTCGACGATCGGGGCGGACGACCAGCCGTTGAGCCGGGCGTCGAAGAAAGCGCGCTCCATATAGGCGAGGCTCGGCGCGATCACGATGCCGCTCCCATGATGCTCAGCCGCGTCCCGCCCGGGGAGAGCGGCGAAGCTCGGCAGTTCGCTCAAGCCGAGGTTCATGCGGAAGGAGCCCGAACCGCTGCGATAGGCAGCGATGCGGGCGCGGAAGTCGGCGGGCAGCGCGGCCGGGTCGAGAAGCTTCTCGAAGGTGAGTTTCGGATGCAGGTTGGACACGACGGCGCGCGCCGTGAGCTTCTCGCCCTTGTCCGTGACGACGCCGACCGCGCGGCCCTTCTCGATCAGGATCTCGCTTCACCGCCGAGTTCGTGCGAATCTCGACGCTACGCTCGGCGCAGGCGCGCGCGATCGCCTGCGCGATCGCGCCCATGCCGCCGATCGCGTGGCCCCAGACGCCCTTTTTGCCGTTCACCTCGCCCCAGCAATGATGCATGAGCACGTAGCCCGTGCCGGCCGCATAGGGGCTGTCGTAGGTTCCAACGATTCCGTCGAAGCCGAGGATCGCCTTGATCGGATCGCTCTCGAACCATTGGTCGAGCACGTCGCCGGCCGAGCGGGTGAAAAGTTCGAGAAGGTCGCGCTGCCCTTGAGGTCGAGCGAACGCAGGCGGTTTCCGACTTTGGCGGCGTCGACGAGGGCGCCAAGATTGGGCGGCAAGCCCGTGCCCCGTCGCCAGATTGGGCGGCGTCTCCAGCGCGAGCGCGCGCAGAACGTCGGTCAGGCGCTCGAGCCGCGCCTCGTAGGCGTCGAGCCGGTCGGCGTCGCGAGCCGAGAACCTGGCCACCTCGGCTTTCGTGCGCCCCGGCCCGACCTTGAGATAGCGCCCGTCGGGGAGGGGCAGGAAGTTCGACAGCGGGCGCTCGACGATCCGGAGCCCATGGCGGTGAAGCTCGAGATCGCGGATGATGGTCGGGTTCAGAAGCGAGACGGTGTAGGCGGCGACCGAATTGCGGAAGCCGGGATGAAATTCCTCGGTCGCCGCCGCGCCGCCGACTTGGCGCCGGCGTTCGAGCACGGTGACCTTGAGGCCGGTCATGCCGAGATAGGCCGCGGCGACGAGGCCGTTATGGCCGCCGCCGATGACGATGACATCAGGCATCGGGATGCGGTGAGGCCTGCGCGGCGACCCTCATCCGTCGGGCTCCGCCCGCCACCTTCTCCCCGAGGGAGAAGGAATGCGCCCTCACCCGCAATTGGTCTCCTGAAAGGACAGCCGCAAGGAAGCCTCCCGTTTCTCGAGGCGCTGTGGAGAGCGGAGAGCACCCCTTCTCCCGCGGGGAGAAGGTGGCCCGAAGGGTCGGATGAGGGCCCTGAGCCGTGCTAGACGTCAAACCTCACCCCTTGCGCGAGCGGCAGCTTGGCCGAATAGTTCACCGTGCTGGTCTGCCGGCGCATGTAGGCCTTCCAGGCGTCGGAGCCGCTCTCGCGGCCGCCGCCGGTTTCCTTCTCGCCGCCGAACGCCCCGCCGATCTCGGCGCCCGACGGGCCGATATTGACGTTGGCGATGCCGCAATCGGATCCGGTTGCGGACAGAAACGTCTCGGCCTCGCGCAGGTTGAGGGTGAAGATCGACGACGACAGGCCCTGCGGCACGTCGTTCTGGATCGCGATCGCCTCATCCAGAGTGTCATAGCCGAGCGTGTAGAGGATCGGCGCGAAGGTTTCCTCACGCACGATTCCCGACTGGTCCGGCATTTCGACGATCGCCGGCTCGACGTAGGCGCCGCCGTTCGGGACGCCCTTGGCGACATTTCCGCCGCCGTGAACCTTGCCGCCTTCGGCCCCGGCGCGCTTGAGCGCCGCCTGCATCTTCTCGCGCGCGCCCTGGTCGATCAGCGGGCCGACCAGCGTGCCCTCGGTGCGCGGATCGCCGATCGGCAGGCCGGCATAGGTCTTGACCAGCCGATGGGTGAGATCGGCGCGAATCGAACGATGGGCGATGACCCGGCGTAGCGAGGTGCAGCGCTGCCCGGCCGTGCCGACGGCCGAAAACACGATCGCCCGGACCGCCATGTCGAGATCGGCCGAGGGCGCGACGATCATCGCGTTGTTGCCGCCAAGCTCGAGGATCGGGCGGCCGAAGCGCGCCGCGACCTTCGGGCCGACGATCGAGCCCATGCGGGTCGAGCCGGTGGCGGAGACGATCGGCACGCGCTTCGAGGAGGTGAGGGCTTCGCCGATCGCCGGCCCGCCGATGACGAGCTGAGCGAGGCCTTCGGGCGCGTCGGGGCCGAAGCGCTCGATGGCGCGGTCCAGGATTTTCATCGTCGCCAGCGCCGAGAGCGGCGTCTTTTCCGACGGCTTCCAGATGACGGGATCGCCGCAGACGAGCGCCAGCGCGGCATTCCAGGACCAGACGGCGACCGGGAAATTGAAAGCGGAAATGATCGCGCACGGCCCCATCGGATGCCAGGTCTCGGTCATCCGGTGGCCCGGACGCTCCGAGGCGATGGCGAGGCCGTACAATTGGCGCGAAAGGCCGACGGCGAAGTCGCAGATGTCGATCATCTCCTGAACTTCGCCCAGGCCCTCGGAGACGATCTTGCCGACCTCGAGGGTCACCAGCGCGCCCAAGGCCTCCTTCGAGGCGCGCAATTCCTCACCGAGCAGACGTACGAGCTCGCCCCGTCTCGGCGCCGGGACCTCGCGCCACGCAAGGAAAGCGGTGTGGGCGCGTTCGATGATCGCCGCCATGTCGGCTGCCGGCGTCTCCCGGATCCGGGCGATCTCCGCCCCATCGATCGGCGAGCGGACCGACAACGAGCCGCCAGACAGCGCCGCCGCTGTCAGACCCAAGCGCTCGAGAATATCTCCGCTGGTCATGGGGGTGGGCCTCATCCGCTGCGATTTCTCGTGTTCACCTTAAGGGCCGGAAGCCCCGGCTTGCGACGACCTCTCTTCGATCCCAAATCCGCCCGCCCGGCAAGCCCCGCCTCGGCCGGGGCTCGTTTCCGTTTGGTAAGCTGAGCTAGCGTTCATTAAGATAAATTCACGGGACGCGGCCATTTCGTTGGGTTACAAGGCGTCGCCACGGGCCTCTCGGCGTTGCGCGGCGGGAGTTCAGCGACTATATTCACAGCCGCACGTGGGGTTCGTGGGCTTTGGAGCCGAAGATGGCGCGTTCGACCAATATCCTCCTGGCCTGCATGGCGATGCTGGGGGCTATGCTGCTCGCGGTTGTGATGACGCCGCACAATCTGATGGCGCGCACTCACGATGTGTTCGACATCGACAAGCACCTGCCAACCAAATTCGGGGACTGGAAGCCGGTCGAGGGTCTCAACGTGATCGCCCCGCCGGCGGCAAATTCGCTCGAAGCCGCCCTTTACAATCAGGAGGCCTCGCGCGGCTACGTCGACTCCGAAGGACACGTGGTGATGCTGATGGTCGCTTACGGCGAGAGCCAGAGCGACCGTTTGCAGCTTCATCATCCGGAGGTGTGCTACACGGCGCAGGGCTTCCGCGTATCGCACACGAGTCCGTTGAAGCTCGACTACTCGCCCTCAGGGCCGCCGCTGAAGGCGACGAGGCTCGTCGCCCAGCGCGAGGAGCGGGTTGAGCCCATCACCTACTGGATGCGAATCGGCTATGACAATTCGAGCAGCAATTGGGCCCGCCAGGCGCTCAAGCTTGGATACGGCCTAAGGGGATTGGTTCCCGATGGAGCGCTTTTCCGGGTGTCGACGATCGGCATACCGGCAGACCTGAGCTTCAAGATTCAGGACAAATTCATCCGCGATCTGTTGAATGCTGTGGACCCCTCGACCCGGGAATTCATGGTCGGCGACCCGCAGAAAGCGCTGCTAACTCGGCCGGCGGGTGTCTTAGGCTTGTGATCTGACAGGGTTGCGGCGTTCGCCGAACCGAGGCGCGCGCTTCCAGGCCGGAACAGGCATAGCCCTCGTCGACAAAAGCACGTCCCGCACGGTATTCGCGTGAAGCGCCCGAGGGCGCGCGCGCGGTTGCAACGGGGGGCTTCATGGAACGGATATGGCTCAAGTCCTATCCCGAGGGCGTGCCGGCCGAGATTGACGAGCGCGCAAGGCTCGCTCGGCGATTTCATCAAGACCAGCTTCGAAAAATTTCGCGAGCGGACCGCCTTCATCAGCATGGGCAAGGCGATGTCCTATGGCGAACTGGACCTGAAGTCGCGCGCCTTCGCGAGCTACCTCGAGACCGTCGCCCGCCTGCCCCGAGGCGCCCGCGTCGCGCTCATGATGCCGAACGTGCTGCAATATCCGATCGCAGCCTTCGGCGCGCTGCGCGCGGGCTACGTGGTCGTCAATTGCAACCCGCTCTACTCGCCGCGTGAGCTCAAGCATCAGCTTGTCGATTCGGGCGCTGAAGCGATTGTCGTGTCTGGAGAACTTCGCCAGCACGCTCGAAAAGGCGATCGACGGCTCGGCGCTCAAAACAATCATGGTCACCGGGGCCGGCGACCAATTGGGCGGCGCCAAAGGGCTCATCGTCAATTCGGTCGTGCGGCACGTCCGGCGCGCCGTTCCTGCTTTTCACTTGCCCCACGCGGTGCGGTTCAATCACGCGCTCGCGTTGGGGTCGCAGGAGCGCGTTCACGGACGCGCCGATCGCGCCGGACGATGTCGCCTTTCTTCAGTACACCGGCGGTACGACCGGCGTGCCCAAGGGGGCGATGCTGACCCATCGCAACATGGTGGCCAATCTGCGCCAGATCCATGCGTGGCTCGCGCCCGCGATCAAGTCGGATGGCGAGGTGTTCGTCGCCGCCTTGCCGCTCTATCACGTGTTCGCGTTGCAGGTGAACGGCTTCGTGCCGCTGATGATCGGCGCCTCGAATCTCATGATCGCCAATCCGCGCGACATTCCGGCCCTGGTCAAGGCGTTGCGAGGAACGCGGTTCACCGCCATCCCCGGCGTCAATACGCTGTTCAACGCGCTCCTGAACAACAAGGACTTCGCCGGGCTCGATTTCTCGCAGCTGCATCTCACGATCGGCGGCGGCATGGCGGTGCAGCGAGCGGTCGCCGAGCGCTGGCAGTCCGTGACCGGCAAGCCGCTGATCGAAGCTTACGGATTGACCGAGACTTCGCCGGCGGCGATCGCCAATCCGCTCAACATCGATGCGTTCAACGGCGCGATCGGCCTGCCGATGCCGTCGACCGAGATCGCCATTCGCGACGACGACGGGCGCGACCTCAAGCTCGGCGAGGCCGGCGAGCTTTGCATCAAGGGTCCCCAGGTCATGGGCGGCTACTGGAACCGCCCTGACGAGACCGAAAAGGTGATGACCGCTGACGGTTTCCTGCGCACGGGCGACATCGCGCGGGTGGACGAGCGCGGCTTTGTCTATGTGGTCGACCGCAAGAAGGACATGATCAATGTCTCCGGCTTCAACGTCTATCCGAACGAAATCGAGGACGTGGCGATGGGCCATCCCGGCGTGCTCGAGGCCGGCGCGGTCGGCGTGCCGGACGCCAGGACCGGAGAAGCGGTCAAGCTCGTTGTCGTGCGCAAGGACATGAGCCTCACCGAAGCCGCTCTCATCGCCTACTGCCGCCAACATCTGACTGGCTACAAGACGCCTCGCCAGATCGAGTTCCGCGAGTCGCTGCCGCACACCGACAGTTGGCAAGATCCTGCGCCGCGAATTGCGCGGCGAGGACGGGCCGGCTGGGGGGTAAGGCTCACAGCCCTCGCGTGGCGCCCGCATCCCAAGGAAAAGGGGGACGCGCCGAAGGCGCGGCCGGATGAGGGTTCTGGGACACAGGGCGGGAGAGCGCTGGCGCGCGAACCCTCACCCCCAACCCCTCTCCCCACAGCCCGTCGAAAGACGGGCGTCCTTGCCGAACGCCCTGCGGGAGAGGGGAGTCGGTCAGGGCGCGCTCGCTTTGTTGAGCGCCTCCATGTCGGCTCCTGTCAGCGTAAGCTCGGTCGCGCGCACAAGGCTCTCGGTCTGTTCGACCGAGGTGGCGCTGGCGATCGGCGCGGTGACGCCGGGCCTCGCCATGGCCCAGGCGAGCGCAACTTCCGCCGGCTTCGCTTTGTGGCTGGCCGCCACGGCTTCGAGCGCGTCGAGGATACGAAACCCGCGGGGATTGAGATAGGTCTTGACCCCGTCGCCGCGCGGACTCTTGGAGAGATCGGCTTCGCTCCGGTACTTGCCCGACAAGAAGCCCTTGGCGAGGCTGAAATAGGTGATGACGCCGATCTGCTCGCGCTGGCAGAGATCGGCGAGGCCGCCTTCGAACTCGTGCCGGTCGGCGAGATTGTATTCCGGCTGGAGAACCTCGTAGCGCGGCAATCCCTTCGCCTTTGACGCCGCGAGCGCCGCTTCCAGCAGCTTGACGCTGAGGTTCGAGGCTCCGCACCAGCGGATCTTTCCCTGTTCGATCAGGCGCTGATAGGCGCCCAGCGTCTCCTCGATCGGCGTCGCCATGTCCGGCCAGTGCGAGAGATAGAGGTCGATCGCGTCAACCTGCAGGCGCTTCAACGACGCCTCGACCGCCTCCGCGATGTAATGGGGCTTGAGGCCTTCCTTGCCCTTGCCCATCGGCGAGCCGACCTTGGTGATGATGATGACATGGCTGCGATTTCCCCGCGCCTTCATCCACTCGCCGATGATCGTCTCGGATTCGCCCCCTGAATTGCCGGGCGCCCATGCCGAATAGACGTCGGCGGTGTCGATCGCGTTGAGGCCTGCGGCGAGGAAGCGGTCGAGCACGCGAAAGACGTCTTCTTGTCTGCCGTCCAGCCGAAGACGTTCCCGCCGAGAACGAGCGGGGCGATGGAAAGATCGGTGCGGCCTAGGCGGCGGGTCTGCATGAATTTCTCCTTGATGGCGAAAAGGATAGCGCACGATCGGGGGTGCGGGAAAGGGCGCGAGGCGACACGTTTTGGTGTCGGCGGGCGAGCCGCCGCCGGCCGGTCGCAGCGTCCAACCGAGGATGAAAACGCCCTCTTCACGCGAACGCGATTTGGCGAACGGACGGGTTGTCCCTTAGAGTGACGGGCAACCTCCCAAGAAAGCGATGATTCCCTCCCCAACTCACCGTCCGCTCGTGCTCGCCGCCGTCATGGCGGCGAATTTTATGGTCGCGATCGAAGCGACCATCGTTTCCACAGCCATGCCGCAGATCGTCGGCCAGCTCGGCGGCTTGCCGCTTTACAGCTGGGTGTTCGCGGCGTTTCTTCTGACGCAGACGGCGACCACCGTGGTGTTCGGAAAGCTCGTCCGATCTCGTCGGCCGCAAGCTGGTGATGCTCGTCGGCATCGCGGCCTTTCTCTTTGGCTCGATCTTATGCGGATTTGCGTGGTCGATGCCGTCGCTGATCGTCTTCCGGCTGGTGCAGGGCATCGGCGCGGGAGCCGTTCAGCCGACCGCCATGACCATCGTCGGCGACCTCTATTCCGCGCATGAGCGGGGGAAGATCCAGGGCTGGCTGGCCAGCGTCTGGGCGGTGTCCGCGATCCTGGGCCCGCTGGCCGGCGGTCTCATCATCCAGTATTTTTCCTGGGCCTGGATCTTCTGGATGAATCTGCCGATCGGCGCGCTCGCTGCGGCCGGGTTTTGGGCGTTTTTGCACGAAAAGAGGGTTCGCGGCCGCGGCAGAATTGACCATCTGAGCGCCGGCATCTTCACCGTCGCCATCGCCGCAATCATGGCCGATCTCACCGCGCTTTCGACCTCGGGGCGGATGGAAATCGGGCTCACCACCCTGGTCGCATTGGTTGCGGTCGTCCTGTTCGTCCTGCAGGAACGGCGGTCTCCGGAGCCGATGATTTCGCTCGACCTTTGGGGACGCCGGCCTGTCGCTGCCGCCAATGGCGCGTCGCTGCTGGCGGGCATGGTGATGATTGGGCTCACCACGTTTCTGCCGGTGTTCGTGCAGGGCGTCATGCAGCAGTCGCCGTTGATCGGCGGTTTCGCGCTCTCCGCGATGGTGCTCGGATGGCCAATCGGCGCGACGGTCGGCGTGCGCGGCTTCCGGCGCTTTGGCGTACGCTCGGTGTTGCGCGTTGGCGGCGTGCTCATTCCGTTGGGCTCGATCGTTTTCCTGTTCCTGAACCGCGAGAGTTCGCCCATCGTGGCCGGTCTTGGCTCGCTCGTGGTCGGGCTTGGCATGGGCCTTTCCAGCAGCGCCTCGATCATCCTGATTCAGGAAATCGTCGATTGGTCCGAGCGCGGAAGCGTGACCGCATCCTACCTCTTCGCTCGCAGCCTCGGCAGCACCTTCGGCGCGACGGTGTTTGGCGCAGTGCTCAATTTCGGCCTCCTGCGATCCGGCCACGCAGGCGCGAGCTCGGACCAGCTGCGGCAGCTGTCTGGAGCAAGGTTCGGCAGCGGTGGGCGAATCGGGGCTGCGCGCGGCGCTCGAACAGTCGCTTCACCTCACCTTCGTGTCGATGTTTGGGGTCTCGCTCATGGTGGCGGCGACCTTGTTTCTAGTGCCGAAGGTCGTCTTCGCGCCTAGGCCGGCGCTCGCCGAGTGAGCTTGAGTCACGCGGCTTTCGCCCGCTTTTCGCCGACCGCGACCGCGAGCGTCATCGCCAGGCAGAATGTCGCCGACAGCGAACGGAACGAGCCGAAGTCGCTCTCGACGACCTCGAACCGCACATCGGCGAGGCCGGCGAGCGGCGAGAGCGCGCTGTCGGTGATGCCGACGACGGGCACGCCGGCGCGCCGCGCGCGTTTGGCGAGGTCGACGGTGAACGGCGTGTAGGGCGAGAAGCTGACGGCGATCAGCGCGTCTTCCGGGCCCGCCTGCGCCAGCTCTTCAGGTCCGAGCCCGCCCACATTGTCGATGAGGGAAGCGGGACGCCCGAGCTGGGAGAGCGCATAGGTCAGATAGTGGGCGACGCAGAACGACCGTCTCTGCCCGAGGCAATGGATCGTCCGCGCTCGAGCCAGAAGGCTGACCGCCTGGTCAAGCTCGCGCCGCTGCACGACCTCGCGCAGGCGGGCGATCGAAGCGGCCGCCGAATCCGCGAAGCCGAATAGAAGATTGGTCGGATCGCCGCTGTCGCTGGCGTCCTGCTGCAGCGCCCGGAGGCGGTCGGAATAATCGGGCCAGCGGTTGCGCAGGCGCGAGCGAAAGAGCTCCTGCAGCTCGGAAAAGCCGGCGAAGCCCAAAGTCTGGGCGAACCGCACGAGGGTCGAGGCTTGCACTTCGGCGTTGCGGGCCAGCGCCGAAGCGGTGCTCAGCGCAAATTCGTCCGGGTGCTCGAGCGCATAAGCCGCCGCTTGCCGGAGGCGCTTGGGCAGATGCGGCTCAATCTCGATCAGCCGACGCTGAAAGGCGTCGAAGCTCTCCGGCGGTTCGATTGCTGCGTCGTGGCTCATCGCTGTCTCTCGCGCCCCGCGACGCCCGCGTTCGCCTGCGTTATCCTGCCGACACCGACATGAATAGAACAGATATTCCAATCTGTGTCGCGTATGAAATGTTTGTATTGGCGGCGCGGCGCCAGGTCGGAGCGCCAGAATCGGGGCGAACGATGCGCACAATCGGCGTGGGACTGATTGGCACGGGCTACATGGGCAAATGCCACGCTTTGGCTTGGACGGGCGTCCACGCGGTGTTCGACGACACGCCGATCGTCCGGCGGGTCATGCTGTGCGAGGTCGAGGAGGGGCTGGCGCGTCGGAAAGCCGACGAGTTCGGCTTCGAATCCTCGACCGACGACTGGCGCGCGCTGATCGCGGACCCGGGCGTGGAGGTCGTTTCGATCACCACCCCCAACGCCTTGCATGCGCCGATGGCGATCGCGGCGCTCGAAGCGGGCAAGCATGTGTGGTGCGAAAAGCCGATGGCGCCGTCGCTCGAAGATTCCGAGCGCATGGCGGCGGCGGCGCGCGCCTCGGGCCGCGATCGCCATCCTCGGCTATAATTACATCCAGAGCCCAGCCATCCGCTTCATCGACAAGCTGATCAAGAGCGACGCGATCGGCCTGCTCACCCATTTTCGCCTCGAAATGGACGAGGACTACATGGCCGATTCCGAGGCGCCGTTTTCCTGGCGCAGCCAGGCGAGGTCCGGCTACGGCGCCCTGGACGATTTCGCCGTCCACCCCTTGAGCCTGATCGCGACCCTGTTCGGGGCCCCACGCGAAGTTTTCGGCGAGATGAGCAAGCCCTACCCGAACCGCCCGGACGGCGGGCGGACGGCGGGAGGTCGAAACGTTCGACATCGCGGCCTCGCTCATCCGAATGGCCGACGGCGCCTCGGGCACGATCCAGGTCAGCCGCTGCGCCTGGGGCCGCAAGGGCCGCCTGCAATTGCAGCTCTTTGGCGCGCGCGGCGCGATCGTCTTCGACCAGGAGCGTTTCAACGAGGTCGGACTTTTTGTGGCGGAGGGGCCCGAGGAAGCGCAGGGGTTCAAGCAGGTTCTGATGGGCCCGGCGCACCCTCCTTACGAGCGCTTCATCGTCGCGCCCGGCCACCAGATTGGGCTTCAACGACCTCAAGATCATCGAAGCGCACGAACTCCTCAATCGCATCCTGGGCCGGCCTGCGCTGACCATCGATTTCGACGCCGGCCTCGCCATCGAACGAACCGTTCACGCGATCGCGCGCTCCGCCCGCGAGGGACGATGGGTCTCCGTCGATTGACGCCTACTTGAATTGCGCGCCGAGCCGCTCCATGGTCGGGCGGAACGCCGGGAAGGAGGTCGCGATCATCGCGACGTCGTCGACCGCCATCGGCTCGAGCGTCGCGAGCCCCATGACGAGAAAGCTCATCGCGATCCGGTGATCCATGTGGGTCGCGACCAGCCCGCCGCCGCGCGGCCGCCCGCCTTCGACGATCAGATCGTCGCCCTCGATGGCGCAGTCGACGCCGGCGGCCTTGAGCCCGGCGACGACCGCGGCGAGGCGATCGCTCTCCTTGACCCTGAGCTCGTGCAAACCCCGCATCCGCGTCGAGCCGGTGGCGAAAGCGGCCGCGACCGCCAGGATCGGATATTCGTCGATCATCGAGGGTGCGCGCGCGGCGGGAACGTCGACGCCCTTGAGCGTGCCCGCGCGCACCCTCAGGTCCGCGACCTCCTCGCCGCCTTCGAGACGCTTGTCGAGCGTCTCGATATGGGCGCCCATCTCCTTCAGCGTCTGGAGGAGCCCGGTCCTGAGCGGGTTCATCATCATCCCCTCGATGATGATGTCCGAACCCGGAACGATCAGGGCGGCGACGATCGGGAACGCCGCCGACGAGGGGTCGCCCGGAACCACGACCGTCGTTGGGCGCAATTCCGGCCGGCCGACGAGCGTGATCCGCCGCCCCTCGCCCTCGGGCGCGACAGCGACCTCGGCGCCGAAATAGGCCAGCATCTTCTCGGTGTGGTCGCGCGAGGCCTCGGCCTCGATCACCGTCGTCGCGCCCGGCGCATTGAGGCCGGCGAGCAGGACGGCCGATTTGATCTGGGCCGAGGCGACCGGGGTGCGATATTCGATCGGCGCGGGATCGCGGGCGCCCTTGAGCACGATCGGACAGCGGCCGCCTTCGGCCTCGGAGAGAACCTGCGCGCCCATGAGCCTCAGGGGATCGAGGATGCGCCGCATCGGCCGCTTGCGTAGCGAGGCGTCGCCGTCGAAGGTCGCGGTGATTCCATGGCCGCCGACGACGCCCATCATCAGGCGGCAGCCGGTGCCGGCGTTGCCGAAATCGAGCGTTTCGCGGGGGGCTAGAAGCGCCCCGATCCCGGGGCCGCGAATTCGCCATGCGCCGGGCGCCCAGACGCTCGGTGACGGCGCCCAGAGCCTGGCAAGCCTTGCCGGTCCTGAGCACATCGTCGCCCTCGAGCAGCCCCTCGACCTTCGTCTCGCCGCAGGCAAGGAGGCCAAGCAGAAACGCGCGATGCGAGATCGATTTGTCGCCCGGCGGCCGCAAACGCCCCTTGAGCGGTCGCGCGCGCTTGGCGCTGAGCGGCGAGGCCACGGATTGATGCGACGAGTGGGCGGACACTTGCGACCTTCCTTGACCGGGGCGAACGAACGCGCCATGCGGCGGACCGCGCTCGTATCACCGACGCTGGAAACTGTCGATGAGCGACCCATATGGCGCATTGACAGGGGGGGAGGCGGCGACTAACCGAACCTCCGCTTCAAATTCCGTCCTCAACCACCGGGAATAGATCGCCTTGGCCAAGCCTGAACTCGGAACCAAACATCAGTGCCAGAACTGCGGCGCGAAATTCTTCGATCTCAACAAGGATCCCATCGTCTGCCCGAAATGCGGGACGGTGTTCCAAGTCGCGGCCGCGGCGCGGGCGCGGCCAGCCGCCAAGGCTGAAGAAGAAGAGGACATTGAAGTTGCGACGCCGGCCGGCGTGGAGGTCGTGTCGCTTGACGAGGTCGAGGCAGGCGAGGAGAAGGCCGCCGCCGAGCCGGTGGTCGACGACATCGATGTCGAGGAGGACACCGAGGACGCCGTCGCGGATGATCCGTTCCTTGAAGAGGAAGAGGAAGACGACGACGTCACCAACCTCATCGATGGCGACATCGCGCCCGACGAGGAAACCTGAACCGCGCAGGGGATTGTGCGCCCGGCGTCGACCGGCGGGCGCGGACCCCGGCTTTTTTGTCCCGCGGCCCTTGTGGACGCCGCAAGTTTGCGGTTATACCGCCGCCCTCGGAAGTGAAGGCGGTTCCGCCCCAATCGGAGCCGGGACATTTTGGAAAATGGGGCCATAGCTCAGTTGGGAGAGCGCTTCAATGGCATTGAAGAGGTCGTCGGTTCAATTCCGTCTGGCTCCACCAATATTATCAATGATTTAAACTGCTTGTCGAGAGGAGGTGCATTTGCATGCGGCAGCAAATCGCGACCTCGTCGCCACCAAGGCCGTAAATGTCGACGGAGCAGGAATTAAAACAAATAGCCCACTCTCAATTGAGTCTTGAAAGCTGCCATCCCCCTTCCATGGGCACAAGCACAACGGGAAGCTCCCCAATCTCGGCAATGCCCAGGGCGCTCGCGCTCTCCTGTTTCAGATCTTCGTAAGCCGGAATCTTCGACAGCACCGACGACTCCAGTGCGTTCACGAAGCGTTAGGCGATCAGGGTATGGGCGACGAGCCCCGCAACAAGGCAGACAAGCGCGATCATGGCGATCGAAAGCGCCGTCGCCACGCCAACGCTCAAGTCCGAAACCCCTGGAATGTGAACAACAATGGCCTGTAAGCCCGTCTTCGCAAAGCCGAATGCCTTCGCGAGAATGACAATCAGCACAACGATCGGCGCCAGGAAAAAGATGCCACCGACAATCGTCGTCCGTGCGAATAGAGCGATAGCTTTCATGGATGATGTTCCTCGAGGTTAAATTTGAGGGACGGAACGGCACTTAAAACAGATAACCCACCCTCAATTGGGTCTTGAAAGTGTAAACGGGAAAGTCCCGGATGATCGGAATGCCGAACTCGGCCGAAATCACGGTATGCTCGGTGGGCTTCCAGCCGACCATGAAGTTGAGCGGCAGAAACAATCGGCCCGTCTGGTTCCACACCGGCGCCCCATAGTTCAGTCGAATATCCGGGCTTGGGTAAAGCGTAAGGAACAGGTTGTGCGGCAGATTGATGTTGAGGGTCGGCGCGATGCGCAACTGCCGCAACATGCGGCCGTCGTCGTTGCCTTCGAAATCAATTCCGTAACGCACCTGCGGCGCGAAGTAGCTGCCCGGACTGATCTCCGGAAGTATGGCGCGGACGACGAAGCCGGTGACCTGTTCCCAGGCGTCCGTCGCCACGCTGTTGGTCGAGGTGGGCGCGATCAGTTGCCCGCCGAGCGCGACCGCCCAGCGTTGATCGATCTCGTGGACGACCCACGCCTGTGTGAGCACATTGCCGAAGCCGGACATGGTCGCGCCGGTTGGATTTTCGGGCGTCACCCCGTTTGTCCACACGACCGGAATCTCCGTTCGGAAGTTCAACTCCCATTGCGGCTCGAGGCTGAACGGTACCTCGATGCGAGCGAACGGCGTGTTCGTTTCGACTTGTTTGGTCGTTCCCTCTTCGACGCCCTGGCCCGGAGCTTCGGTATAGCGGTCAAGAAGCTCGATCTTGCCCAACGGCTGGGTTGGGTCGTCGCCGGTCCCGTTCGCGGCGTCGAGGCCATCCGAGCCGGCAAGAACCGGGCTCGCCACGCTCAGAGCGCCCGCGACAGAAGCGCAACGCGCAACAGCGAGAAGCGACCGCCTCTCGTGCGCGGACAAAGCGCGCGCAAGCTTCAAGAGCGCCGTCGCCACGACCGCCGCTCAGTCATCTCATCGCAGCGAGATTCCTCCAGAAGGTCTCGAGACTCCTCGTGCCGCCGAAAAGCGTGGTGAAATTCGTGGAATCGACCAGAACGATGTCTCCTGCCCTTTGCTCGTTCGGCGGCATCCACAGGAGGCAGTTGAACTCCCTGGCGCCCGCCTCGGTGAAAGGATGCGGACGTTCGAGGTCGATCGGCTGCCGCGCGAGCACTTGGATGGAGCCCGCGCCTCCGGTCAGCTCATAATGGGGCAGATGCGGGTGGAAGTTGAGGGTCGGGACGTTCTGCAGGAGGCCAAGGCTGTCGAGGTCGTGGAAGGCCGTGAGCGGAGCAATTTCGTTTGTGCCCTTCATGAGCGCGGGCCGAAGGCCGTAGGTGTTGTGTACGGGAACGCCAAGCCCCTTCATCAATGAGCGCGTGTACTGCCCAAACCGCTGCTGACGCGGCACGAGTGGGTCGCCGTGATGCAGATATTCCATCTGGCGTTGTTTCATGTCGCCGGTGAAGCCGACGTCATGATGGGGCGCAAGCAGGAGACAGGCGCCGTCCCGCTTCAACCATTCGCCGATCGCCGCGATCTCTTCGGGAGCCGCCTCCTGTTCTGCGACAATATGATCGAGGCCGAACACCATCAGCGTGTCGGCGTCGGCGAGAATGCGTTCGTCGATCGGCAGCTTGTATCCGGCCTGGTCGATGCGCTGGAAGACGGCGACCGGATGGCCCGTCGTTTCGCCGGCGATCTTCTGGAAACTGAGGGTCGAACGGTGAAACAGCTCAAGCGTTCCCGCGATGCCCTGGAGAAATTGCGCGGCGCTCCATTCCGGCGTCTCGTAGGCCGGCCAGAGGACGTTGCGAACCTCGGTCATGGTGGAGAAGCGATTCTCCATCGCCGCGGGGTCGCGCTGCGCCTCCCAGGGATAGCTCCAGGTCCAGTAGATGCTTACGCGCCGCTTGCCCGGCGTGTATCTGCGCGGAATGTGGTCCTGGTTGTAGGTCCGGGCGGAAGCTGGCGCTGACACAGGATCTTCTCCTTCGTCCTATCGAGGATTCATGCCCGTCGCGGTTCATCCAGAGAGGCCAGATAGCCAAGCGCCTTAAGGCCCGGAAGAAAGAAGTACGCGCCGCCCTTGACCGTGGTGAAGGCCGGCAAGCCGACGATCTTCTTGCGAATGGGGCGCTTGGGGATCTTGTACTCCAGCGTTCCGTCTTGCGCGCCGATGATCGGGTCGCGTTCGTTCCCAAGCTCGTGGAAATTGCGATCGTTCGCCCAGACGTTCTGCGCAAACTCGAATTGCCGAATCGAACTCGCGCAGATTATGAACGCCGCGATGCCGCGGTCGACACCATCCTCGGCCTTGCCATCCGGCAATGGCGGGCCGTAGGTCGCGCCACGGCGGATCATCCTGCGGCGATTCATGTTCGCCGCAGTATCACGTGGATTCATACGACGCGCATGGGAGCCAAGCGGGACCGCGTATCCGTGAGGATCCATCTCCTTGTAGTTGAAGTCGTTGTTCCGTTGCGGATCAGCCCCTAATGCGGGATCATCCTTATCGGGCGAGAGCACGAGCGGCGCCCCGCTGCGCCAGCGACCCATCAGCTTGGCGGCGATCAATTCCTGCTCTTCCGCAGTCTCGCCGTGTTGGCGGAGGAAGTCGCGAAACCTCCCGACATGCTCCGCAAGTCTGCGGTAGGCCATGTAGCTGCCGTTCTGCGCGAGAATTTTCGGCTGAGGGTTATCGGCTACGACACCGTATTCGTCACGGTAGCCAAGGATGAATTCACCGGCCTTCAGGGGGTCGCCGGAGCCGGGCGTTGGCTCCTCGCCCGTCCCCTCGATGACCGGCTGCGACAGACGGTCCCGGTAGCCAAAATGATCGTGCGCATAATCAAGCGGAGGAATGGCCTTGAGGTCGAGCACGGACAGCACTTCGACGCCGGGGCAGCTGGCAATGAGTTTTTCGTGCTCTGAGACGCAGCGGTCGTGTTCGGCGCCGTCTCGTGCAAATAGAATGATGATCGCGTGCAGATCGGGACTCTCAAGGCCCCCGACCCAATGCTCAGGCGCATTTAGACCCGTGTCGCCCAGCATCTCCGCCCGCGCGACCATGCCCTGCTTGAACTCCTCAGGAAAGGAAGCGAGCGAAGCCTCGTCCAGTCCAAGCGCGCGAAGGCCGTTCCAGGTGAAAGCCACTGTCACCCAGCGCTTATCCTTATCAACACCGGCCCGCATCGACGCGGCCGAATGAATCTTCTCTTTGAGAGCCGACACCCATGCTCGGCCGCCGGCTCCGATGCGAAACGACAAAAACTCATACCTAGCCGCGAGCGCGGGGGCGCGCGTCAATAGGATGTGCTGAATGTCGTCGAATTCGAGCATCGTGATGTCCCCGTTAAATCGCCTCCCGCCTGGGACTTCAGCTCCGGGTCCCGGCGACGACCAATTCCGGCCATCGCTTCAGCAAGAATCACTGCATCTGGTCGAGCATGTCCGAGAAGGCGGCCTTCAGTTTGAGGGCTTTCTTGATCTCGGTCGCGCTCGCATACGGATATTCCGCGTATTCGAGGAAGCTCGGGCATTGATGATCCCGGACAAACTTGATGAAGGCGGCGGGGTTCGTCTGCCAGTCTGTCGGAAACCCCTCGAGATTTTCGAACACCGTCCGCAAGCCCGTGATGCCGAACAGGGTCACGGCGTCTTCGGTATACTTGTCGAAGTCGGTGTCGAAAATGCCCTGATACATGAAGTAGGTGTCGCCTTTGATAGGAAAGAGCACCCAGCGCAGGTAGTGCAGCTGCAAGACAGCCAGGGCATCCGGCTGCGCCGCGATCGTTTCCTCGATGCTTTTGGCGTATTTGTAGAAGACGTCCTCGCGCCCTGGAATTATTTTGGCGAGGATCGAGAAGCCGTAGCAGGCCGGGGTCTTGGGAAAGATCGGCCCATATCGCCCCTGCTCAACTCTGTCCTGAAAATACCCTCCCTTCGGGATCGCCATTGCCGCTGGCTTCGACCAGTCCTGTGTCTTGGATTCACTCGACATTGTGTTGGCCCTTCCTTGATGTGTTTCCTCAGTGAATGAATTTGTTGTGGTTGGTTGGCCTTACGCCTGTTGGCCGCCGAGATGCGGGCAAGAACAGCCGGGCGAGTCGATTGAACGGCCCTCGCAACAACGCATATGGAACGAGCGCGAGCAAGGTCGCCGTGAACAGCAGCTCCAGCGGGTACACAAACCGCGCTGTCATGAGCTGATAGACGCAATCGAGCGCGACCGCCAGCAGGAACGGAGTCATCGCTCCCCGCCAACCCTCGTGGAGCAATTGGAGACGCCTCTCCGGGCGCGTTAATATCGCCCACAGATACCCCTGCCGCCCCTGCCTCGCATCCTCAATGCCGGCGCGCAGAGCCAACAAGCTCGCCATTGTCGGCTGGATGTAGAACCGCAAACTCAGAGACCCACTTGGCCGCGCGAGGAAATTGTCCCAGCCACGGCCGATCATTTCTCACAGAGCGCTCATTACGCGACGCCGTTAGCGCCATAAAGGCTCATGCTGGGCTCAATCGAAAGATGAGTCACGCGCAAGGGGTAGCCAAGGGGCGGACTTGTTCGCGGAAAGCTCGAGCTCCAACTCCACACACCTGTCGCCGGGCGCAGCGGTCTCCGCTTACGCTAGAAGTTGATCAGGCCATGCTTATGGACATGAGTCACGTGAACGAGCGGCGCCACTTCTACCGTCACGTGGTGCATCAGGTATTGATGTTTGACGTACCCGACGTGTCCAGCCCAAGCCATGTAGCACCAAGCCTCCCCGCAACTTTCGATATCGATCGGGGCTCCGGCCGGAATGATGGCCTTGATCTTATGATGCGTACCCGGTCCCGCTCGCAGGTTCAGGTTCGTGGTGGTGTGGGTTATGGCCGCTCCGGCAGGCAGAGCTGAAAACACCAAACCGACTGATAGGGTGCTTGCCAAGACGACGATACGGAATTGCACGGATATCCTCCCTAGATGCTACGTGAGGTAACTTTGCGGCCCGCCCTCGAATAGACAGTCGAACACGCGAAAAGCCGCGCGCGATCAAAAATGGCTGCGCGGCCCTTCGAGGCAGCGGGACGGCTCAGCAAGTGTAAATGCTCCCGCACAGCGGCGCGTAACCCTGCGCGCCGCGCCGGCGACGCTGACCGGCATGGAGGGCGCTCATCCGCCACAAAAATGCGCATCCGTCGCCTTGCTTACGATGATCGCAGCCATCCTGTTCTGCGCTTGCGCCGTTTCATCGGCGGTTGATGTGAATGGCAGGCGCTCGCCGGTCCAGCACAAAGATATCCGGCTCTCTGACACTTTGTGGTCATACACGAGAGCCTCGAACACGGCATTGGCGCGCCGTTGTGACAGGCGCTCATTAAATCCCGCAGAGCCAACTAAATCGGTCTTGCCAAGGATTGTGGCGACGAAGTCTGGGTGGCTTTGGATCATTCCAGCCACGTCGCGAATTTGGGCTTGGTCTTTGGCGTCTAATGCGTAGCCGCCGGTGGGAAAATAGATAAAATGGGCCGTAGCATCCAACGGCAAATTCTTCACCTCTTGCGCTGTCGCAGCGTAAGCCACAAAAAAGCTCACGGCCGCCGTTGCAAGGCTGTTCGTTAGATTGCTTCGTAACATTTCGCTCCCCTCCTATCGTTGCTGCTATGTTAAATGAATGGCTGCCTCCGATGAGGCCGCCAACTCATGTCGATTGCGCCTCCGGCTGAATCGTTGCCCTAGGGCTTGTCGAAGTGCAGACCATAGAAGTCAGAGCTGCTTCGCCTGAAGCGCCTGTTCCGTCGAACGCCGTCCAACGACTGAGCCGCCGCTGTTCCCGCCGGATGCTGCTAATCGCCAGCGGGGGAGGCAATGAACGCAATCGCCGCCCTGCATTGGTCACTGGCCTCGCCGAGATGCGGCCTCATACAGTCGGAAATGTTGCCGTATGTGGCCTGGGGGCAGAAGTGCTGGATGTCCCCTTTGCACTCCGAGAAGATCCATGCAGCCTTCGACAACCTTGATGAGCAGCCCACTGAGAGCTCGCTCATATGCGCCTCTATGCACGCACGAATGTGTCCCTCGCCGGGCGCAATACCTGCGCACATGGACTTGAGATCGACTGTGCAATCTCGGTCCTCCGCTCGAACGGATGCGGTCGAAACCGTGAGCAACAGCGCCGCGCCGAGCGCGACCGTGTAAAACGCAGTCTTCATCTCGTTTCCTCCTTCAGTTTGGTGGCGCCGGCCTTACTTTAGAACATCCCAGTCATCTTCGTATTTCTCCACCAATTCGACGCCGATGAATCCAAAAGCTTTCCAAGTCGGCGGCTGACGAACATGGGTCGCCAGATTGCTGTTCCTGACCACGAAAAACCGAGCGGGCGTTGCAATTTCGACCCCAAGAAGGACGTACACCGTCACCTGATCCGGGTGCCTAGCAAACTGATCCCGGCGCACGTACCATGGCCCCGAATGCACGGTCCTGATTCGAATGGGCTTCGGTCGCGAGCCGCACACCCAAACGAACATGTCATGTTTCTCGTAACTAGCGCTTGCGAGCTCCGCATCGAATCCGCGTCGCAGCAGTTCCGCCATCACAAGATCTTTTCCCGTGAATTCTGCGCGAACGTGATACTTTCGCTTCCTCGTTTTCTTTTTCTCTGCAGCCTCGCTCATTGCGTAGTCAGCTGAGGGCATATGCAATTCCGAGCTCGTCAAACCGCGCAATCAGGCCTTTGAGAGAAGACGGACCGCTACTGCGGTGGAGGTGCTGCGGCTGGCGCAGGTTGACCGGTGCGGCGCGTGTGCCGTCGCTGATGGCGACCACTGCGCCGCCCTTGCCGCCGTTGCATCCCGTGCGTTCCGGTCGCCGCAGCGGGGGCGGCGGCGGTCCCGGCAGCCTGCTGTGCTTCGGCCTCCAACGGCGCGAGCGCCGACGATAGGGTGAAGCCTAATGTCGCCCCGAGTCCAAGCAGCGAAAGCGCCTTTCGCCGCGAGATCAGTTCGGTTTTGATTTCTTGCTTCATTTCCTGTCTCCCTTTTGCTCACGATCGTCGAACTGGATTGGCGGTAAGTTGAACGCGATCACCTCGATGTCCGAACGACGAATGATCGGTTGAATTGACCGCGTAGGACGAGGCCGCCGTCAAAATTGAAGTTTGCAGTTGTACCGGGATAGCAGCGTCGGATGGCGCGGAACAAAGCCGCAAGCTCAGCGCACGCCATGCCATCGGACCCCCTCCCATCTCCTCAGTATCGCGAACCATGATTGAGGCCCGCGTTGCGTCGTCCGCTTGCCTTCGCCTGGGCGCGCCATTTCCGACACGGCGCGTGCCAACGATGGCCGAGCGCAGGCGACGCTACGAAAGGGGCAGCCGCATGTAACCTCGTAGAATTACGAGGCCACATCCTGAAAAATTACGAGGTTGCGCTCGCCAGGAAATTAAGGCGCGCCGGGACAATGACCAATATCAGATCGTCGCGATCCCATGCTTTATCGCGAAGTGAATCAGTTCAGCACTGCTGCGAAGTCCGTTCATTTCCATCATTTGGTACTTGTGGAATTCGACCGTTCGCGCCGAAATCGTGAGCTCGCTCGCAATCTCCTTCGCCGAGCGTCCTTCCGCGAGCAATTGCAGAATCTCCCTCTGACGTGACGTAAGCGACTTCTCGCCTTCCTTCGCGCCCCGAGCGCAGCTCTCGGCTTGTTCCACCACCTGTTTCGTCAAGGAAGGGGTGATGAAAGTCTTCCCCTTCAAAGCTGCATGGATGGCCACAACCAATTCCTCCGGCGCCGAATGCTTGACCACGAAGCCGGAAGCGCCAGCGTTCAGCGCGCGACGCGCGTACGCCGCGTTCTGATGCATCGTCAAGAAAACGACCTTGATATTCGGGTGGGACTTCCTCAACCGAATGAACGCCTCCAACCCGTTGAGGTTTGGCATGGCGACGTCGGCGACGATCACATCAGGCCGCAGCCTTTCTGCGGCCTCAATCATTGCGCGCCCATCCTCAACAATCCCGACGAGCTCAAACTCGTCGGGGAGAAGCGCCTTGAGACCTTCAGCCATCATGCGGTGGTCATCAGCCAGCAACACCCGTGGACGACTCACGGCGCGTCTCCTCGTTTCAATGGCGCCCTAGCCACAAGGCTCGTCCCGCCGCCCGGCGACCTGTCGATGAGGAGCTCGCCGTCGACCAGGGAGAGGCGTTGTTTCATTCCAGCGAGCCCCAGGCTTGGCCGAGCTTGTTTTCGGGTTGGATCGAAACCAACGCCATTGTCCTGCACGGCAAGCTCAAGTTCGCCACCGACCGCGCGAAGCTCGACCTCGACCGAGCTGGCGCGTGAATGCCGCGCGACGTTGCGGAGCGCCTCCTGCGCGACCCTGTACAAACAAAGGGACAGAGCCCGGATCGGCTCGTCGATGTCGTCGGTAGCTCTGAAGCTCGTTGAAATTCCCTCCACGGCGCCGAACCGCGCGCACTCGGCCTTCAGCGCCTCGATCAATCCTAGGTCCTCCAGGATAGCGGGATGCAGCGCGTAGGATAGCGCGTGCACGTCCTCACTGAGTTGGACCAGGTCGCGACGTATCGAACGCATCGCCTGACCAGCAATCGTATCGCCCAGTCCCTTCTCCTTACTTCCCGCATCAATCGCAAGCAAAGCTAATCGCTGAGTAACGTCATCGTGCAGCGCGTGCGCCAACCGGGCGCGTTCATCCTCGTGAGCGGTGATCAGGCGTCCGTTCAGGTCGTGAGCTTCGTCTTCAGCGTGCCGACGTTCGCTGATATCGATCGAGATAGCACGCAATTGTCTGGGCTTGCCATTCTGATCGAATTCAATCCGCCCCCGAGCGGCGATCCAATGCACGGTCGAATCCGGCGACATCACTCGATATTCCGTTTCATATTGGCCGTCGCCTTCGAGCGCCCCCCGGAGCGCCTGGTGTAGCAACTCGCGGTCGTCGGGATGCACGACGTCGATGAAATGATCAAAATGGACGGGATCCGCCGAGTGCCAATTTCCTGAACTCCAGTCGCTTTCGGTCGCTCGGACCTCGTCTCGCGGAATGTCCCAAACCCAGAAGCGCAACTTGGCTGCGGTCGCGGCCAGGTGCATGCCCTCTTCGCTCGTCCGCAGCTGGTCATGCGCTCGCCGCAGCCAGAGCCGGTTGAGCAACAGACCAACGATAAGGATCGCCTCAAACCCAGAGAAGCCGCCGGCGGCAAGGACGTACCACCAGTATTGCTCCCATAGCGTTGGCTCGCGGAACCTGACGGTGCTGTTGGGCGGCAGATTTGCCCCGGCGACCCTCCATCGTTGCAACTCCCGCCAGTCAAACTCAGGCTCGCCAAGTGTCTGTGGCGGGGTCTTGATATCGCCGGGCGGAGTCCCCCGAAGAATCTGCGCGGCGACCTCGGCGGTCTTCCGACTCAGGGTGTGGACAGAGAGGAGTGGTCCCCCCACAATGCCACCGCCCAGCTGATAGTCGTACTGTCCGAATATCGGCGCGTTGGCTACCGCGTGCAGCCGGGCCAGAACATCCTCCTGTCGATAGGGAATGCCCCGCGCATCAATGACGAGGTCGCCGAAATAAATCGCGGAGGCAGGAGGCAAGGCGGCGACGCGCTTCTCTATCTCGTCGAACGACAAGTCGTTCATGAAAACAGGCTTGACCCGACCCTCGAACGGGCGGATCGCGTGAAGAAATTCGTTGACCCAGAATTTTTCGATCGGCGCATCGCCGATCACGACCGCGAGCGTTGTTGTGTTCGGCAGCGTTCGCAAGATGTTTTCGATGACCGCGTTGAGGTCGATCGAAACCGCGACTGTCGTGTCGTTGGCGGTGAGCGTCGCGTCTTTTATGGCTCTCGCGTCGAGAGCAGCGAAAATAACGGGCGTGGAAGGAAATAGATCTCGTCTATGGCGCTGAATGAACCGCGCCGCAGGACTCACCATTGTAATGATCAGATCCGGAGGGTGGCCCGCGAAAAGGGCCTGCAAATAGCCCATGAACGCTTCGTCCCGCTCGCCGTCGCTGAAGCGCGCGATCTCTAACAACACCTCGTAGCGATCCAGCGGATAGGGCGACCTCTCAGCCAAATCCGTGCGCAGGTAGTCTGCGAAGGCATCCTCGGCTTGAAAATTCCAGCCGAACGAATGCAAGAATAGCACTCGCTTCGGCTCCGCAGCCGTTGCGTTCCCCGTGGCGAACGCCAAGAGGGTGACCGCTATCCAGGCCTTGCGCGCCCATCCCATCAGATTTCAATAATATTGTTCTGTCATCACCGCGACTTGGCGTCAGTACGGGAAATGTTAACGACGATGTCAAGCACATGCGTATCGGGGGATGCTTTGGCTCAAGCCGCCGTGGAACACATCTTGAGGCCCGAGAAAATACCCTTGGTTGGCCGTTGGCTGCGACTTCTCGAATGCCACGCCTCGTAATTTTTCATCCCGAAAACTAGTAAATCTTCGAGGTCATGCCAACGCGTTCCGGGTCCAAGGTCCGCCGACAGTTACGACGCGCCCGTGCGGCGAACGCGACATGAAACATGCCTGCAAAAGAGAGAGGTTGCGCGCTTCTGGCGGACCGGCATCTCGGCTTGATGGAGGGCGTACGCGGCCTCCTTGAGACTGAGTTTGAGGCGGTCGTGGTGGTGGGGGATGAGGTTTCGCTGTTCGAGAGTGTGCGTCAGCTTCACGTCGCTCTGGCCGTAGTCGATCTGTCGCTGCGACGCGGAGATGGGCTGGGGTTAATTCGCCGAATCCGGAGCCACTTCCCGCAGCTGAAGCTGATCGCTCTCAGCGTCCACGACGAAAGGAATGCGGAACTGGCGACGATGGAAGCGGGGGCCAATGGATTTGTTCTTAAAAGATCTATCGCGACCGATCTGCTCCCCACCATCGACGCCGTGCTTGTGAGTGGCGTAACGTGACATTTCAAAAATCGGATGTTGACGCGGCGTGAAAATTTCTCTTTTGACGTTCGGCGACGCGCTGACGCGCGAGCGCGCAAGTGGCTCGCCGGCCGTGTGTGAAGTGGGAAACGGGAGGGCGCGCCAATGATGCGTGCAATCGGCCGCGGCGCGAAGCGCGCGCATGGTCTGTTCGCTTTGGCGGTCGCCGCAGCCTTGGTCGCCGACCCTCTGCTTGCCGAGGCGCAAAATAATCCGCCGCCTGCGGCGACGCCCGCGCCCACGACAACGCCAGCTCCGGCCGAGACGGCAGCTCCGGTTGAGGCCGAACAGCCGCCCGCAAACAGCATGTTCACACGCGAAGAGCTCGACAAGCTGCTTGCGCCGATCGCGCTTTATCCCGACCCTTTGCTCGCGCAGATGTTGCCGGCGAGCGCTTATCCAGTCCAGATCGTTCAGGCGCAGCGTTGGCTTGACAAGAACAAGGCCCTCGTCGCCAAGAATGATTATTCCGGCATCGACAATCAGAACTGGGATCCCGCGGTGAAGGCGCTCGCGCGCTTTCCGGACGTCATCAAGCTGATGAGCGCCGATCTCGACTGGACGACGGACCTCGGCGACGCCGAGGTGAACCAGCCGCGGGACGTCGCCGAAGTCATCCAGGACCTTCGCGCCAAGGCGGAAGCGGCGGGAACGCTTAAGACGACGGATCAGCAGACCGTCGAGCGCGTGGAGGCGAGCGCGCCGCCAGGGGCCGGCGCGCCTCAGTCGTCGACAGCGCCGCAAGCCGCGACGGGCTATATCTCCATCCAGCCGACCGACCCTTCGACGGTCTATGTCCCGACCTATGACCCCGTTGCGGCCTATCAGCCGTATTCCGCCGTCGCGCCTCTTCTGGGCTTCGGGGCCGGTATCGCGGTCGGCGCGCTCTTCAATAACAACTACTGGAATTGGGGAACGGGCGCGATCTATCCGCCAACCTGGGCCGGCTATTCGGGGTGGCGTGGCAACGTCGGCAACGTCAATGTCGGCAATAACGTCAACATCGGCAACAACGTAAAGCCCTGGCGGCCGAACGGCGACTATCGTCCCGGAATGGGCAGCAAGCCGGGGATCGGCGCCAACCGCCCCGGCGGCGTCGGTGGTCAGGGTCGTCCCGGCGGCGTCGGAGGTCCCGGAGGGATCGGCGGTGCAGGCCGTCCCGGCGGCATTGGCGGGCCAGGTGGAGTTGGCGGCGTAGGCCGACCCGGCGGCGTCGGAGGTCCAGGAGGGATTGGCGGTGCAGGCCGGCCCGGTGGGATCGGAGGGCCCGGAGGGATCGGTGGCCCAGGTCGTCCTGGCGGCGTCGGAGGCGCAGGCCGACCTGGCGGCATCGGCGGGCCGGGGGGCGTTGGTGGTCCGGGCCGGCCAGGCGACGGGCGAGCCGCCAATCGTCCGGCGGGACGTCCTGGCGGCAGCGGGGCGCCCGCCCCGCGGCGAGGCCCGCTAGCCGGCCGGCCGCGAGGCCAGGCGGCGGCCGGCCGGGAAGCTCGGCGATGGGCGGCGTCAGAATGGGCGGGGCCAACGCGGCCTTCGCCCATCGCGGCGCGATGAGCCGCGGTGGAATGCAAGGCGGCTTCGGGGGCGCGCGTGGCGGGGGTGGCTTCGGCGGCGGGCGCGGCGGCGGCTTTGGCGGAGGCGGGCACGGCGGAGGCGGCTTCGGCGGCGGGGGACGCGGCGGAGGCGGGCGTGGCGGAGGCGGGCGTCGCTCCGACATGCGCCTCAAGCATGACATCGTATTGCTTGGGCGGCTCAACGACGGTCTCGGCTATTATCGCTTCGTCTACAACGGCGGCCACACCGCCTATGTCGGGGTGATGGCGCAGGAGGTGCAGACCGTTATGCCTGAAGCCGTGACGCGCGGCCCTGACGGCTACATGCGCGTTTTCTACAACAAGCTCGGATTGCCATTCGAGACCTACGCCCGGTGGGTGGCGACTGGCGCCCATTTACCGCGTGCGATGACGGCCCCGCATTGATGGCTGTGCGGCCTGTTCGCGCATGCGCGCCGGCGATGGATAAAGCGAGTCGATGGCGATAACGCGGACGAGGACAAGAGGATGACAATGAGGATCGGCGGCATTCTCGCAGCGGCCCTCTTGATCGCCGTTGCGCTTCCGGCGCGGGCACAAGAGACCTATCCGACTCCGGAAGCAGCGGTGAAGGACTTGGTCGATTCCGCCAAGGCCAAGACGCCAGGCTTCGGCGACCGCATTCTCGGCAAGGACGGCGCGGCATTGCTCAGGTCAGGCGACGCGGAGCAGGACGCCGAGAACCTGAAGGAGTTCAACGAGGCGGCGGCCGCGTCGACCGCGATCGACGACGGGCCCAATGGCGAGAAGATTCTGCGCGTGGGCAAGAACGGCTGGACCTTGCCGCTGCCTCTGGTCAAGACCGACGCGGGCTGGCGCTTCGACATTGCCAAAGGAAAGGAGGAAATGACCGATCGCCGGGTTGGTTACAACGAGCTCAGCGCCATTGAAGCGTGCAAAGCCTATGTCGCCGCCCAGGACGAATATTTCCGGCTTGATCGCGACAGCAACGGCCTGCGTGAATACGCACGCAGGTTCATTTCAACTCCAGGAACCCACGATGGGCTCTACTGGCCGCCGGAAAACCAGGCCGATATTTCGCCGCTCGACGGATTCGCTGAAGACGCCAATCTGGCCGCGCGTTCGGGCCAGAAACCGGAGCCCTACGACGGCTATTACTACCGCATCCTCACCGCGCAGGGGACGGCGGCGCCGGGCGGCGCTTTTTCCTACCTCATCAACGGCCACATGCTCGCAGGCTATGCGATGGTCGCCTGGCCGGCCGCCTACGGCGACAGCGGCGTCAAGACGTTCATCTGCGGCGAGAACGGCGTCGTCTACCAAAAGGACCTCGGGCCGAACACTGCCGTTCTCGGCGCCTCGATGGCTGAGTTCAATCCCGACGCGACCTGGAAGGCCGTCGAGTAGCGGCGACACAACGAGAGTCGCTGACCGTTCAGACGCCAGAAATAGCTGGGCCTCCTTTTCGGAAGCGGCAACAGGCTGCGAACCGAAGGGCGGCGAAGTCGACAGCCTGAGACGGGTCAATTCGTAAGCCGCAACGGATGCGCGTCCGCACATCTCCTTTAGATCGCGACGCAACTCCGCAGGCTATACTGGCTCAACAGCTCAGAGATAGGCCTGCAATAGGAGGACGAGATGAAAGCGATCTCCCATTTTCTTCGGATTACCGTCCTCGGCGGCGTGCTCTTCCTAACGCCGATTGTGGTGCTCGCCTTCATCCTGGGCAAGGCGTTCGACCTTGCGCGTCGCGGATTGAAGCCGATGGCCACGATCATTCCAGATAGATTTGTCTCTGGGGTGACCATGGAAGCGATCTTGGCCATCGTTCTTATTGCGATCTTGTGTTTCCTTGCCGGCCTGTTCGCCCGAACCCGGCTGGCGCAACAAATCGTGGGCGAGCTGGAGTCTTCGGTGCTGTCCAAGGTTCCGGCTTACGAATATCTGAAACAAGCTGGCGCAAGCGTGATGGGACTCGGTGAGATGGCCGACCATCCAGTCGTCCTGGCGCAACTGGGCGGGGCTTGGCGGATCGGCGTCCAGACGGGTGCGGTTGGCGGTCTGGTCTCGGTTTTCGTACCCAATTCCCCAAATCCGATGTCGGGATCGGTCTTTCTCGTCGCCTCCGATCGGATCCGCCCTGCCACAGTCCCGCTCGCCGCGGCTATCGGTTGCCTCAGGCGATGCGGCGCAGGGTCGGAAATCTTTCTACGTGAGCTCGCGCCCAGCGTACGGACAGCCGAAGGGTGACAAAGGCTATCCGCCGAAATGGTAAGCGGCCACATTGAGATGACGTGAGCACATTGATGCGATCAGCTCGCGTCGGCCCAACTCGATCGTCCCTGACCTTGGGTCTCGCCGGTTCCGCTCTCGCTGACAAGCAGTACGGCCGGGCAGCCTGCCCTAGCTCTGCTTGCGCCGGCCAAAACTGCTCGCCAGGATCTCGATGCTCAACAAAAGCACCCACAGGGGGAAGAACGCAAAGCTCCACCTCAGGAGAGGACTCCCGAGCAGCAACAAGACCGCCAGCAGGTAGCCGAGCGCGGCCAGCCAGCGAGGCGCGAAATGCGTCGACATCGCGACCGTCGAGGTGGAGATCATAAACACCCCGGCCATCCTGACCATGTAGACGTTGACGAGGTTGTAAGAAAGCGCCCTCGCAAAACGAAACGCAGGTGAGGCGAAAGCAGCAGGATCGTCTTTGAATGCAACCAACATGGCGCCGACGAGCGCTGCGGCGATGAACAACATGCCCAGGAACAGGAGGCCGCTGCCCAAAAACACGGTCGCAAAAAAGCGATCCTCTTGCGCTCCGAGTCGGTCGCGAATGACGCCGATAAACCACAGAAAAGCGATCCCGGCAAAGGGGATGAGGTTGAGCGCCAGTGCGACTTCGGCGGTGTTCGCCGCGAGCCACCCGCCCGGCGCCTGCGGATCTGCCGGGACGGCCGCCCACAGCAATCCGAAGCTGATCAGAGTCAGCAACGAAAAGACCACGCCCGCGACGGCGGCGGCCCTGGGGGTTCTCAACCCGGCGTCAGTGAGACCTTCGGCTTGGCTCATGTTCTGTACCCTCCCGCGATTTGTCGAACCGATCGAACCGCGACCGTAGCAGCATCATCTCGGGCCCGGCCGAAATTGCCCTTCGCGTCTCCGCGCGCCGCGACGTCGTTGGATCACGGAGCTGCCCGCCAAGAATGCTTGGTCCTTGTGTCTTCGCATCATCAATCCCATAGACTGTCCGGAACGCCCGGAAAATCGGGGATAATCGAAGCCACGACAGACCGGTCGGCCCGCGATGCAGCCCTGGTTCATTCCGATGTTCTACGTGAGCGGCGCTGTGCTGGGCGGGCTCGCGCTGCCGCGAATCGAGCAGGCCTACCTCTCAGGCTACACCTTGGCTGTGTCGGTGGCCTCCGCCCAGGCGCTGCTCTCGGCCGCGTCTTCGGGCATGATGGCGTTGACCGGCATCGTGTTCGCCATGGCTTTTGTGATGGTGCAATTCAGCGCGATCGCCTATTCCCCTCGGCTCGTGCTCTGGTTCGCCCGCGACCGGATGCTGTTCCACGCACTGGGCGCGTTCACGGCGACTTTTATCTATGCCTTGTTCACGCTCGCCTGGGTGGACCGCGGCGACTCGGCAAAGGTCCCGCTATTCTCGATGTTGCTCGTCGGGATCATGATCATTGTCAGCATGCTCATGTTTTCGAGGTTGATGCAGCGCCTCGGCGACCTTCAGGTCGGCAACGTGCTTCACCTGGTCGGCGACCAGGGGCGCGCCGTGATCGGCGAGATGTTCCGCCCCCTGGACGATGCGTCCGCCGCCCCTCATCCTGCCGAAAGTCGGGCGAGCGCAGCGCGGCTCGGCCGCGTGACTCAAACGGTGAAGTATTTTGGCAAACCGCGCACCGTCGCCAAGCTGGACGCCGATTCCCTTGTCGCGCTGGCGCGGCAGGCGCGCGGGACGATCGTGATGGCGTGCGCGGTCGGCGATACGCTGGTCGAGGGTTCGGCTCTCCTGCATGTTCACGACTCGGGAACGCCGCTGCCGGACGACGCACTCAGACGCGCCGTCCATCTTGGGCGGGAACGAACCTTTGAGCAGGACCCAAAATATCCGATCCGGCTTCTTGTCGACATCGCCATCAAGGCGTTGTCGCCGGCGATCAATGACCCGACGACCGCGGTCCAGACGATCGACCAGCTCGAGGACCTCCTGCGCCGTCTTAGCACGGCGGAACTGGACGCCGGCTACGCCGTGGATGAGAACGGCGCTCTGCGGCTGGTGTTCCCGACGCCGACCTGGGAGGACTATCTCACCCTTGCGTTCGACGAGATTCGGCACTTCGGCTCGAATTCGGTTCAAGTGATGCGGCGAATGAGGTCCGCGCTCGTCGGCCTCGCCGAGGCGCTGCCGAGTCAAGAACGGTTGGAGACGGTGCGAAATTATCTCGAGCACCTCGACCGTGTCATCGGCGCCTCGCCGTTCGACGTCGAGGACAAGAGGATGGCGCGCCAGGAAGACCGGCAGGGCATTGGCCTGTCTCGGCAATCGGACGCGACCTGAACCGTTCGGGTGGTCGAAAGCTCATACCCATTCTATTTGAGCGCGACTCATCGCGCTCGAACCCGCGCAACGGCGCGGGCGCGCATTCGCGCTTCGGCCATAAGGCGATGATCGGTTCCGATCATCGCGTCTTGGTATCAGTCCTCGGATGCGACTGGAACTCGACCTTCGCGGATCGCTTTGACAAAGCGGCGGTAGTCGCGAAGGTTCTGGTCGGCGTATTCGACCGCAAACTCGCACGCCGCGTCGTCGAACGTCGTATTGGAGCCCATGTAGCCAGCAATCCTCGCCGGGTCGCCCGATCGCGCATGGGCTCGTGCAAGCGTCCAGGCGCAGAGCTTGCCGAATTCCTGCAAGGTCGAGAGGTCCCAGTCTTCCGGGATAGCTGAGATTTTCGCATCGCGAAGCTGGCGGAAGTAGTAGTCGCGGCCAATCGCGCCGCGCGTCCAGCCAAGGAAAATGTCGCTCGCCGCCTGCATGAGACGCTGGCCCGCCACCACCCGCTCGCCATGGTTCTTGTGCCCGGACTTGCCGGCGTAAGGCTCGAGCACCGACTTTCGCGCTTCCTTGACCTGCAGGAAAATTGGATCGTCATCGGCCGCCATGAACAGCCCGAGCGCGCAATAGGTGCCGACGCTGCCCACGCCGACGACCTTGATTGCAAGGTCGAACAGCCGAAAGCGATCGAACAACACGCGAATATGCTCGGGCAGCGACTTCCGATAGCCTTCGAGCGCCTCGACATATCCTGTCCTGACGCCCGGGGCCTGTTCGGCCGTGGGATGGAAGATCAGCGGCGGCGCGTCCTTGATCCTCGGCGCGGATCCGAAATGCTCGACCAGTTTCGGGAACAGGCTTTCAGGCAAGCTTTTCCGGCGCGCCTGCTCGAACTCTTTGCCTCACCCGCTCTACCTCGGCTCCGGACGGCAGGACCTTGAGAACGCGGTCGAGATCGATGCGGTCGTACCAGACGTCCAGCGCGCGCATCGAGGCATAATCCGCCATTCGTTCACGGTACGAGCATACGGACTCCGTCGCCGCCTTCGCCCCCGCGCTGTCGGGCAGGTCGATATGACGAGCCGCGATGACGATGCTGGCCGCGAGCCGCTTAACGTCCCACTCCCAGGGCGCGGGCAGGGTTTCGTCGAAATCGTTGATGTCGAAGAAGATGTTGCGCTCCGGCGTTGCGAAACCGCCGAAGTTCATCAGGTGAGCGTCGCCGCAGGCCTGCACGCGAAGTCCGGACGTCGGGGTCGACGCCAGATCGGCCGCCATGATCGCGGCTGCGCCACGATAGAAGGCGAAGGGCGATTGGGCCATGCGGGAGAAGCGTAACGGGATCAGTTCGGGGATGCGGCCTTCGTTAGCCTCCCGCAGAAGCTCGACTGGATCGCGCCGATCCGCAGGCGGCTTCCAACCCCCGTGCGCGGCGCGCGGCGCAGCGTCACGCAGAGCCTTGCCCGCGGCGCGGCGCTCGTCGGCGGATAGGTGGGCGGCGGGGGCGCCGGAGGCGTCCTTTGCCGGTTCGTGTTTCGCGTTCGTGTTGCGCATGCTCCCGCTCCCCAGCCGACTATAATGCGGCGCTTATGGCGGGATGCATAGGCCCGGCAAACAGATAGGCCAGGCGAATGCGGGACGCTTCGGAAGCGAGGCACACCAGGCGGCTGTCGGCGTCTCATTAAGCAGGACGCGCGGGAGGTGCGGACAAAGTTCTCGAAGTCGTTCCCGACCCATTTCGTTCCGGTGGGCGACGACATCCGGGAAATCGGCGCGGGCTGGGTCCAGCATCTCAACTGACGCATTCGTGAGCTCCGCGAATGGGTTCGGATCGGGCAATCCGTAGGTTCGCAAGGTCGTCGCGCATTCCAATTGCCGCTTGTGCCGCAATCAAAAATGCCGCGGCTTCCTGATCGCCACGACATTGGCTTCGGTGTGTCCGCCCATCGCGGCCGAAATAGTCGCGCCAATCGTGTTCGCCGCGCGGCACATTGGGTCCGCGTCCAAATGGGCATATCTAGCCGTCGTCGCCGGCTGCGAGTGACCGAGCAGCTTCCCGATGATCGGCAAACCGAGAGACGCGCCGGCGCCGAACGAAGCAAACGAGTGGCGCAAGTCGTGAATGCGGACGCCTTCCAAGCCCGCCGCTCGGCTCACAGCAGCCCATGGCTTTTTGAGGTCGGAGCGTGGCGCACCATCTTTCGCTCCAGCGATCACATGGGGGTTCCCTTCAATGCGCGGAATGTCCGCAAGCACCTCCTGGGCTGCGGCCGAAAGATAGAGCGGCTTCTTGCCCGTCTTGCTGTCTGCGAGGAAAATTAGCCCGCGCTCGATGTCGATCTGCTCCCATTTGGTGTGTAGAATCTCGCGAAGGCGAGCGCCAGTGAGGATCAAGAGACGAATGGCTGCAGTCGCAAATCGGTCAAGTTTGACGCGACGATGATCGACCTTCGGAGCATGCTTGGTCGTCGGCTTGGTTTCGTCAACGAAGTAGGGCAGTCCTACCGTTTCTCCTTTCCGCAACGCGTCGCCGAGCCGCGCAAGCTCTTCGATCGTCAAGAAACGTTCGCGACCATGCTCGCGATACTTCTTGACGCCCTTCACAGGGTTGTGCCCTTCAGGAATCAACCCCGCCTCGGCCGCCCACGCGAAAGCTCTGGACCAAACTGCCGCAGCACGATTCGCCGCGTAAGGGCGATCGGCCATGCGGAAATGAAGCGTCGTGACATGCACTCGAGTTAACGCTGTCGCCTTCAGGGTACCGTGCGCGCCGCGAAGCTCTTCGAGGGCGATGCGGTGGCTTACGGCGGTCCCTGGCTTCAGCCTTGGCCCGACATATTGCGCATCGAAAAGGTCGATGGGTCTCGACCCAGCCGTACAGCGGCGAGCATGTCGGCGGCGGCCTTGCGCGCCTGTTCGGGCGTCAATTGAGAAGTTTTGCCGAGCGTCACGCGCTTTTTTGCAACGGCGCGTCCGCCACCGTGCGGCCGGTACTCACACACCCATGACTTGCTTCCAGATGGATAGACCGCTACTCCGAAGTCAGTAAGCTCCGTGTCATACTCGATATATGGCTTAGCTCGCGGCTTGAGGCTTGCGGGTTGCTTGGTTAGCTTCACCATCCTTCGGGCTCCAGCTTAAATCGCCACCAAATCGCCACCCTAAATCGACGATAGGAAACGACTAGAAAGCAATGTTCCGCGAAAAGCGTCTATATACAAGCAACTTGGTAAATTCTAGACCACAATTGAAATCATCGGAAATGCATGGCCGTGACAATGGCATTGAAGAGGTCGTCGGTTCAATTCCGTCTAGCTCCACCAACAACCAAATGACATCCTCGAGTTCCTCAGCATCCAGTGCAGAGTCGAGGCCGAGGCTCACCGACTTCAAGGCCCTGACCTTCGATTGCTACGGCACGCTGATCGACTGGGAAACGGGGATGGTCGAAGCGCTCAAGCCTCTGACCAGCAAAGTTTCGCGGAAACTCACGCGCGATCAAATTCTCGAAGCGCATGCGCGCCACGAATCCTCCCAGCAAGTCCAGACGCCGGCCAAAGTCTATCGCGACCTGCTGGCGACCGTTTATCGCCGGCTGGCCGAGGAGTGGGGCGTTCCGGTTGGCTGGAACGATTGCCTCGCCTATGGCCGGTCCATCCGAAACTGGCCCGCGTTCGCCGATACCGTTGCGTCGCTTCAATACCTGAAGCGGCACTACAAGCTGGCGATCCTGTCGAACGTAGACAACGAAAGTTTTTCCTTCAGCAGCGAAAAGCTTGGGGTCGATTTCGACGCCGTCTACACCGCCGAAGATTGCGGCTCGTACAAGCCCTCCGCCCGCAATTTCGAGTACATGCTCGCCAAGCTCAAGACGATCGGGATTGAGAAGAGTAAGATCCTGCATACCGCCGAGAGCCTCTTCCATGACCACGGGCCGGCGAACGAGCATGGGCTCATCTCATGCTGGATTCATCGCCGTCACGGCCAGGAGGGCTCCGGCGCGACCATGGCTCTCGCCCAGACGCCCAAATACGACTTCCGCTTTGAGAGCCTGGCCGACTTCGTCAAAGCGCATCAGGAAGCGCTGAAGACCTGATGGACAGCCGGCCGATCGTCTACGACGACTTCGCCAAGGTCGACATGCGCATCGGCCGCATTGTGGGGGTCAAGCCATTCGAGCGGGCGCGAAACCCTTCCTATAAGGTCGAGGTGGACTTCGGCCCGCTCGGTAAGAAATGGTCGAGCGCGCAGATCACTAGCTATTCGGAGGCCGAACTCGTCGGTCGCCTGGTTGTCTGCGTCGTCAACATGCCGCCGCGCAACATCGCTGGTTTTCAGTCCGAAGTGCTGATCCTGGGAGCGAAGAATGCGCGCTCCGAGGTCATCCTGCTGTCGCCGCTCGCCGAGATCGCGCTCGGGGAGCGGGTGTTCTGATATAAGCTTGGCGCGACGCGATCTTCCCCGGCGCTTCTTTACATCGTGGACGTGCTTGCCTAGTAAAGTCGTGGGTGGCTTGGATTAAGAGCGGCGGCTGGAAGGCGTCAGGCTTGCCGTTGTATTGTGCTGCTTCGGGCGAAGCGCCTGCCGCGCTCTGAGATTTCGGGTCCCGCTGGCGATAAGGCCAGGTACGATGACGTGCGGAGGAGACCCAGGATGACCTTTTGTCGCCGCCTTGCTGCGTCCGCCCTTCTGCTGGGCGTCGGGGCGTGTGCGCTCTCCTTAAGTAGGGAGCCAGGGGGCGGAGTCTCATGGGTTCCCTCGGCGCACGCTCAAGGCATTATCCGCGATCTGATTGCGCGCCTGCGCGGGCAGGCGCTGCCGGACGGCATCGTCAAGTCGAACGGCCGCATCGAAGCGACCCAGGTCGACGTCTCCTCGAAATATGCCGGGCGCCTCGCGGAAGTGACCGTCGAGGAGGGCTCCAGCGTCACGCAAGGGCAGGTGATCGCGAAGCTGACCTCGCCGGAATACGAGGCGCAATTGCGCGCGGCAAAGGCCGACGTGCAGAAAGCCAACAATGCGCTCGCGGCGGCGGAGGCCGAAATCACCTCTCGGGAGAGCGCGCTCGAGTTCGCCAAATCCGACTTCGAGCGCGGCCAGGAGCTGATCAAGACCGGCTTCATCACCAAGCAGGTGTTTGAACAGCGCAAGCGCAACTTCAATTCCGCGGTGGCGGCGGTGAAGAGTTACACCTCCCAACGCGATCAGGCGCTTTCGCAGATCGCGAACTCGGAGGCGGAGGTCGATCGCGTCCAGTCGATCATCGACGATCTGACGCTCGTTTCGCCACGGATCGGACGCGTCCAATACCAGTTGGCGCGGGCCGGCGAGGTCGTCGCCGCCGGCGCGCCGATCGTGACCATCCTCGACCTTACCGACGTCTACATGACCCTTTTCCTTCCTGCGGCCGATGCGGGCAGGCTGGCGGTCGGCGACGAGGCTCGCATCATCCTCGATCCTGTGCCCGATTACGTGATTCCGGCGAGCGTCAGCTTCGTCGCGGCCGACGCTCAATTCACCCCGAAAACCGTGGAGACTACGGACGAACGCGCCAAGCTGATGTTCCGCGTCAAGCTCAAGATCGATGCGCAGGTTCTTCAGCAATTCTACACGCGCGTGAAGACCGGCGTCCGGGGCTTGGGCTTCGTCCGCACCAAGGCGGATTTGGAGTGGCCAGCCGACCTTCAGGTCAAGCTGCCCAAGCCGCCGGCGGACAAAGCCTCTGCAACACCGGCTGCCGACGGCGCAACGCCTCAGGCCGCCGCGCCCGAAGCCAAGACCCCCGACAACAACGCGGCCGAACCCAAGACGCCCGCCGTCAAATGACCGGCGAGCCCATCGCGCGGGTCAAGGCTGTATCGCACCGGTATGGCGCGACGGTCGCGCTTGACGACGTCAGCATCGACATTCCGTCGCGCATCATGGTGGGCGTGATCGGGCCGGACGGCGTCGGCAAGTCGACCTTGCTCGGGCTCGTCGCGGGCGTCAGGAAGATTCAAGAGGGCGAGGTCGTCGTCTTCGACAAGGACGTCGCGAACGGGTCGAACCTGAAGGCAATTCGCGGCCGCATCGCCTATATGCCGCAGGGCCTCGGCCGCAATCTCTATCCGACGCTTTCCGTCTTTGAGAACATCGACTTTTTCGGCCGCCTGTTCGGCCAGGGCGCCGAAGAGCGGCGTCAGCGCATCACCGAACTGCTCACCGCCACGGCCATGGAGAAGTTCGAAGCGCGGCCCGCGGGCAAGCTCTCTGGCGGCATGAAGCAGAAGCTGAGCCTCTGTTGCGCGCTCATCAACGATCCTGATCTGCTCATCCTCGACGAGCCGACGACCGGCGTCGATCCCCTCTCGCGCGGCCAGTTCTGGGATCTCATCAACTCGATCCGCGCGCGCCGGCCGCAGATGAGCGTGGTGGTCGCCACCGCCTATATGGACGAGGCCGAGCGCTTCGACTGGCTGATGGCGATGGACGACGGCAAGATCATCGCCACCGGCACATTGAAGGAGCTGCTCGCCAAGACTGGCGAACCCAATCTCGACGAAGCCTTCATCGCGATGATGCCGGAGGCCAAGCGCGCCCTGCACAAGAAGGTCGTCGTCCGCCCGCGCGTGGCTTCCCCGGACGAGACGCCGGCGATCGAGGCGGAGGGGCTCACGCGGCGGTTCGGCGACTTCGTCGCGGTCGACCACGTCAGCTTCAAGATCCCCCGCGGCGAGATCTTCGGCTTCCTCGGTTCGAACGGCTGCGGCAAGTCGACGACGATGAAAATGCTGGTCGGCTTCCTGCCGGCGACCAGCGGGACGTGCAAGCTGTTCGGCGAGCCGATGGGCTCGAACGACATGCAGGCTCGGCGCAACGTCGGCTACATGACCCAGGCGTTCTCGCTCTATGGCGAGTTGACGGTCGAGCAGAATCTCGATCTGCACGCGCAGCTTTATCATCTGCCGAAAGAGAAGGTCGCGGGCCGGATCGCGGACCTGCTGGAACGCTATGATTTGAAGGCTTTCGTCCACGCTCGCCCCGACAGCCTGCCGCTCGGCATCAAGCAGCGCCTCCAGCTCGCGGTCGCGGTGCTGCACGAGCCTTCGATTCTCATCCTCGACGAGCCGACCTCGGGCGTCGACCCGATCGCGCGCGACGCGTTCTGGCGGACGCTGATCGATCTCTCGCGCGACGACGGCGTCACGATTTTCGTCACCACCCATTTCATGAACGAGGCGGACCGCTGCGACCGCATTTCGCTCATGCATGCGGGCAAGGTGCTTGCTGTCGGCGCGCCGCAGGAGCTGGTCAAGGAGCGCGGCAGCGCGTCGCTCGAGGATTGCTTTGTCGGCTATCTTGCGGAAGCGGCGGGCATCGACATGTCGAAAAAGGCCGAGCCTCCGGCTTCCGAGCCTCCGGCGAGCGATGCTGCGCCTGCGCCGCCCAAGGGCTTCAGCCCAGGCCGCCTTTGGGCCTATGCGCGACGTGAGACGGTCGAGCTCTTGCGCGACCCGATCCGCCTCGCCTTCGCGCTCCTTGGCCCGATCATCCTCATGTTCGCCTTCGGCTATGGCATCTCGTTCGACATCGAGAATCTGGAGACGGCGGCGTTCGACCAGGACGATACGCCCCAGAGCCGCGACCTGCTTCAGGGCTTCGAGGGCTCGCGCTATTTCTCAGTCCAGCCCCCGATCACGTCGGCGGATGAGGCCGAGAGACGGCTCAGAAGCGGGAACACGCAGATCGTCATCGAAGTGCCGCCCGGATTCGGTCGCGACCTCCTCAGCAACCGCACGCCGGAAGTCGACGCCACGGTCGACGGTGCGATGACGTTCCGTGGCGAGACCTCGAAGAATTATGTCACAGGGGTGGTCAGGAAGCAGGGTGAGGAATTGCAGCGGCGCCAGCGTCGCGCGGGCAGCGCCAACGCCTGGACAGACGACGATATCCAGACCCGCTTTCGCTACAATCAGGCCTTTCTCAGCGTGAACGCGATGGTGCCCAGCATTTTCATGCTGCTCTTGTGCCTGATCCCCGCGATCATGTCGGCGATCGCCGTCGTGCGCGAGAAGGAGACCGGCTCGATCGCCAATTTCCGTTCGACGCCGATCACCCGGCTCGAGTTCCTGATCGGCAAGCAACTGCCCTATGTCGCGGTCTCGATGATCGCTTTCTTCGCCTTGCTCATGATCGCGATTTTCATTTTCAACGTGCCGCCGAAGGGACCGCTCCTCCTTTTGCTCGTAGGGACGCTGGTCTATGTGGTGGCGACCACGGGCTTCGGCGTGCTGATCTCGTCCTTCACCCGGACGCAGGTCGCGGCCGTCTTTGCGACGGCGATTCTCTCGATCGTGCCGGCGGTCAATTTCTCCGGAATGCTCGCGCCGGTCTCCTCGCTCTCGGGCGGGGCGAGGGTGATCGGGCTTTCCTTCCCCTCATCCTGGTACCAGCAGGTCTCGGTCGGCGTATTCGCCAAGGCGCTCGGGATCGCCAGCCTGTGGAAAGACATTGCCGCGATCGCGCTGATCGCGCTCGTTTTCCTGGCTTTGTCGCTGGCCCTGCTGCGCAAGCAGGAGGCGTGAGATGTCCGAGGCTTCCTCCACAAAAGCTCCGCATCTCGTCGAAGCCGAGCCGCTGACCTTCATCGATCATGTGGTCAACATCTTCCATCTCGTCATCAAGGAGCTCAGAAGCATCCGGGCGGACCCGGTGATGTTGCTGCTGGTCGTCTATTCGTTCAGCATTTCCGTGAACACGGTCGCCACCGGCGCGGTGACGGAAGCAACCAACCTCTCGGTCGGCATCGTCGACGAGGACGGCTCGGACCTGTCGCGGCGCATCGCGGAGGGGCTGCGGCTGCCGACCTTCCAGCCGCCTGTGCACCTCACCGCCTCGGAGATCGACCCGATCATGGATCAGGGCAAGCTCCTGTTCGTGGTCGAGATCCCGCCCAATTTCGAGGCCGATGTTCGCGCCCAGCGCAAGACCGGCATCCAGATCAACGTCGACGCGACCGCGATCGCCCAGGCGGGCAACGGCGCCAGTTCTTTGCGCAACGCCATCGCCACCGAGATCCAGCGGTTCATCTCTGGGAGGGGCGACTCGAACGGCGCGCCGATCAATCTGGTCGTGCGGGCCGCTTTCAATCCCAACCTGAAGACGGCGTGGTTCTCGGCGATGACCCAGGTCATCAACCAGATCACGATGCTGACGGTCATTCTCACCGGCGCGGCGCTGATCCGCGAGCGTGAGCAAGGCACGGTCGAGCACCTTCTGGTGATGCCGGTCGTGCCGTCGGAGATCATGCTCGCCAAAATGATCGCCAACGGCCTCGTGATCCTCGTTGCGGCGATGCTGTCGCTGCAATTCGTCGTCCACTGGTGGATCGGCTCGCCGATCAACGGGTCCCTGCTGCTGTTCCTTTTCGGGGCGGCGATCTATGCGCTCGTCGTGGCGGCGCTCGGCATCCTGCTTGGCACCCTCGCCACGACCATGGGCCAGTTCGGCCTGCTCGCCATGCCCGTGCTGATCGTCACGCAATTGCTTTCGGGCAGCAGCACGCCGATGGAGAGCATGCCGGTCTGGCTGCAATATGTGATGCAGACGATCAGCCCGACGCCGCACTTTGTCTCGTTCGCGCAGGCGGTGCTGTTCCGCGGCGCCGATCTGACCCTCGTCTGGCGGCCTCTCGCGGCGATGCTCGCGATCGGCGTCGTCTATTTCACCGTCGCCAGCATCCGCTTCCGCAAGGTGATCTTCGGCGGCTGAGCGGATGGGCGGCAAGGCGCCGCGTGAAGTGGCGCTCGAATATCGAACTTTAGTATGAAGTTGCGCGCATTTGCGCCGTTCGGCTTGACGGCCTCAGCCGCAGAAGTCCACAGTGCCGGAAGATCAATCAGTGGCGGCCGTGCGGCAGGCGCTTTCCGCGTCAAGCTTGGTCCGATCATCTAAACAAAGGGAGAGAAGCTTGCCCAAGTTCGATTGGCGCGTCGGCATCGACCGCCGCAGACTGGTCAAAACGGGAGCGGCGCTCGCCGCCGCCCAGTTTGCCAGCCCATTCATCGTTCCCGCGCGCGCCGCCGATGCAGTCAAAATCGGCCTCGACAATCCGCTGACCGGCACCTACGCGGGCCCGGGCAAGAACGAACTCGTCGGCTGCCAGATGGCGCTCGACGAGATCAACGCCAAGGGCGGCATCCTCGGCCGTCCCGCCGAGCTTCTGGTTGAGGACTCGTCGAGCGGTGACGCCGGCACCGCGGTGCAGAAGGCGCGCAAGCTGATCGATAGCGACAAGGTCGACTTCCTGCTCGGCAACGTGAACTCGGCCCTCGCCCTCGCGATGGCGCAGGTGTCGAACGAAAAGGGCATCCTGCATATTGTGCCGGGCGGCCATACCGACGCGATCACCGGCTCGAGCTGCCATTGGAACGTATTTCGCGTCTGCAACACCACGCAATGGAGGCGAACGCCGTCGCCAGCGCGTTGGTCAAGGATTATGGCAAGAAATACTACTACATCACGCCCGACTACGCCTTCGGTCATACGCTCGAGGCCGGCATGGTCAAGGCGATTGCGAAGCTCGGCGGCGAGACGGGTTGGCGGAGATCTGGTTCCGCTCGGAACCGTTGATTTCTCCTCTTACCTCATCAAGGCGCAGGCGGCGAACCCGGACGTCATCGTCTTCCTGGTCCAGGGCGACGACATGCTGAACGCCCTGAAGCAGGCGGTGCAGTTCGGCCTGCAGAACAAGGTGCATCTCGCCGGCGCCCAGCAGGAGATGGAGCCGCTCGAAGGCCTGCCGCCTGAGGCGCGCGATCGGCACATGGGTGATGGAATGGTACTGGAACCAGCCCGGCGTGCCCCATGTCGCGGAATTCGTCGAAGCGACGAAGAAGCGAACCGGCCGCGTGCCGACGGCGCGCACCTGGTTCGGCTATGTTTCGACCTGGACGTGCGCGCACGCGGCAAAGGCGCCAAGTCGCTGAAGGCGGTCGACATGGCGAAAGCGTTGCAGGACTTCCACCTGCCGCCGGAAGTCGCGCTCGGGCCGAATCCGGCCTTCTATCGCGCGGGCCAGAACCAGCTCCTCGCCTCGCTCTTTGTCGGTGATGCGCAGGCTAAAGGCTCCGTGCCGGACGATCTCTTCAAGGTCACCAAGGTCGTCAACGGCGCCGACGTCGCTGGAACGGTCGAGGAGAGCGGCTGCAAGATGACCTGGCCGACCTGAGCGTCGGCAAGGCCGGCGCGGATCAAGCATCGGCTGAAGCGTGAGGACCGACAAATCGCTAGGCTGGCGGTTGGGGTCCGGGAGGAAAAAATGTCCAACGCCAATCCGCGAGCGATAAGCCGTCGCAGACTTGTCAAGTCCGGGTTGGCGCTCGCCGGCGCCCAGATCGCTGGGCCGTTCGTCCTCTCGGCGCGGGCCGCGCAGGCTATCAAAATCGGGCTCGACAATCCGTTGACCGGCCCCTACGCCGCGCTCGGCAAGAACGAGCTCACCGGCTGCCAGATGGCGCTCGACGAGATCAACGCCAGGGGCGGCATCCTCGGCCGTCCGGTCGAGCTCGTCGTCGAAGATTCGACCAGCGGCGACGCCGGGGTTGCGGTGCTCAAGGCGCGCAAGCTGATCGACGGCGAGGGGGTCGACTTTCTGCTTGGCAACGTGAACTCCGCGCTTTCGCTCGCCATGGCTCAAGTGTCGAATGAAAAGGGCATTCTCCACATCGTGCCTGGCGGCCATACCGACGCCGTCACCGGCTCGAGCTGCAACTGGAACGTCTTTCGCGTCTGCAACACCACGCAGATGGAGGCCAACGCCGTCGCCGCCGCGCTGATCGAGCAATACGGGAAAAGATTCTATTACATCACCGCGGACTACGCCTTCGGCCACACGCTGGAGGCGGGAATGGTGAGGGCTTCGGCCCCGCTCGGCGGCGAGCGCGTGGGCGGCGACTTGACGCCCGTCGGCACGGTGGATTTCTCCTCCTATTTGATTAAAGCGCAAGCCGCGAACCCGGACGTCGTCCTTTTCCTGCTCGGAGGCGACGACATGCTGAACGCCCTCAAGCAGGCGGTGCAGTTCGGACTGCAAAACAAGGTCCATCTCGCCGGCGCCCAGCAGGAGATGGAGCCGCTCGAAGGCCTGGCGCCCGAGGCTCGGATCGGCGTCTGGGTGATGGAATGGTATTGGAACCAGCCAGGCGTGCCCCATGTCGCCGAATTCGTCGAGGCGACCAAGAAACGCACCGGCCGCGTGCCGACCGCGCGCACCTGGTTCGGCTATGTCTCGGTCTGGACCTGCGCGCTCGCCGCCGCGAAGGCGAATTCGCTCAAGGCGCTCGATATGGCGAAGGCCCTGCAGGACTTTCATCTGCCGCCCGAAGTCGCGCTCGGCCCGAACCCGTCCTTCTACCGCGCCGGCCAGAATCAGCTGCTCGCTTCCCTGTTCGTCGGCGAGGCGCAAGCTAAGGGTTCGGCGCCGGACGACTTGTTCAAGGTCACCAAGGTGGTCAACGGCGCGAAGGTCGCGGGGACCCTCGAGGAGAGCGGGTGCAAGATGAAATGGCCGACTTGAGCGCCCCCTCAGGAGCGGAGCGCGATCCGCCGTCCCTTTCGCGAACGGCGAATATCGCCGCATGAGCCAGGTCGTCCTTTTCAACGTCTTCAACGGCCTGATCGTTGGCGCGTTCTACGCGCTGATGGCGCTTGGCCTGTCGCTGATCCTCAACCTGAGCGGCGTCATCAACTTCGCGCATGGCGGATTCCTGGCGCTCGGCGCCTATCTCGCCTACACGCTGATTCCCTATATCGGTTTCTGGGGCGCGCTGATCGTCGCGCCGCCGCTGACCGCGGTGCTCGGCCTCGTCGTCGAGCGGCTGTTGATCCGCCCGCTTTACGGCAAGGATCCGCTCTACAGCCTGCTCCTGACGTTCGGGCTCGCTTACATCTTCGAGGATATGACGCGCCTCATCTGGGGCGCGCAGAGCGTGCCGTTTCAGGTTCCAGGCTGGCTGATGACTTCGCTGTCGAGCCAGTACTTCTTCCTCACCGGCTATCGCGTGTTCATGATGATCATCGTTGCGGCGGCCGTGGGCGGTCTGTTCGCCGTGCTCAAATACACGCGGCTCGGCATGCGCATTCGCGCCGGAACGCGCGACCTCGACACGGTCTCGACGCTCGGCGTCAACGTCAGGGTGCTGCGCAGCCTCAACTTTGGCATCGGCATCTATATGGCCGGTCTGGCTGGCGTGCTGGCGGCCGGCCTGCTCGGCCTCTCGCCGACCATCGGCGCCAACCTCATCATGCCGAGCTTCGTCGCGATCATCGTCGGCGGGCTTGGGAGTCTGCTTGGAACATTGATTGGCGGCTTGATGATCGGCGTCGCCTCTGGGCTGGCGGCGGTCTATTTCCCCTCCGCGACCGAGGCCGTGATCTACGTGATGATGGCGCTCGTGCTGCTCGTCAGGCCGCGCGGTCTGCTTGGCGAAGAGGGAAGGCTCCATTGAACGCCGTCCGCGCGCGCGGCCTCGACGTCGCAGTTTGTCTGCTGCTCCTGTTCGCGCCGTTCTGGATGAACGCGATCGGCGGATACACCGAACTCGCCACCCGCATCGTCGTCATGGGACTGGCCGCGATGTCGCTCAACTTCCTGCTTGGCTTCACCGGGGTGCTCTCGTTCGGCCACGCCGCTTATTTCGGGCTCGGCGCCTACGGGACGGCGATGGCGATCAAGTATTGGGGCGTCGGATCGATCCCGGCCATCGTGCTCGGCGTGATCGTCGCGACGATCGCGGCGATGATCATCGGCGCGCTCATCATCAAGCTGCGCGGCGTCTATTTCGCCATGGTGACGATCGCCTTTGGCCAGGTCTTCTACTTCATCGCCTTCCGCTGGAACGACGTGACTGGCGGCGATGACGGGCTCACGGGCTGGCGGCGCCTGCCGATCAATTTTGGCTTCGCTGATCTCGACATCGTCCAGAACGACAGGGCTTTCTACTATTTCGCTCTCGCGATCTTCGCCCTCTGCGTCGCCGCGATGGCGGTGCTTCTCAACTCGCCATTCGGGCGCTCTCTCATCGCCATTCGCGAGAACGAACGGCGCGCGCGGTTTCTCGGCGTGCCGATCGAGTTCCACGTCTGGCTGTCGTTCGTGATCTCGTGCTTCTTCGTCAGCGCGGCGGGGGGGCTTTATGCGTTGCTCAACAACTTCATCGATCCGCGAGCGCTTCGCGTCGACCTCTCGGGCAATCTCGTCATCATGGCGGTGCTGGGCGGCATGCGCTCGTTCTGGGGGCCCCTGATCGGCGCGGCGATTTTCGTCGCGCTCCAGGATTACGTCTCGAGCCACACCGAAAACTGGATGTCGGTGATCGGCCTCGTGTTCGTGCTGGTGGTGCGTTTCTTTCCGCGCGGGGTGCTCGGCATGCTGCGCACGGGAGCGAAGGCGTGACCCTGCTTCAAGTCGAGGGCGCATCGAAGCGTTTCGGCAGTCTTGTCGCCATCGACAATGTGTCCTTGACCATTGAGCCCGGCGAATTGCGCGCGATCATCGGTCCGAACGGCGCCGGCAAGACGACGTTCTTCAATCTGGTCAGCGGCCTGTTCGCGCCGAGCGCGGGCTCGATCCGGTTCGAGGGACAGGACATCGGCGCCCTCGCTCCCGATGAGCGGGTGCGGCGCGGCATGTCGCGCACCTTCCAGATCACTGAGGTTTTCCCCGAGCTCTCGGTCGCCGACAACATCCGCGTCGCGGTCGAGATCGCCTCCGGCTATCGTCTCCGGCCCTGGCTCGGCGCGGAGGCGCGGGCGGCGGTGGCGGCGCGCGTCGCCGAGCTTCTGAAACTCGGCGGACTGGCCGACAAGTCCCACATGCGCGCGGGCGCGCTGTCGCACGGCGACCAGCGGGCGGCGGAGATCATGATGTCGCTCGCGCTAAAACCCCGCCTGCTCATGCTCGACGAGCCGACGGCCGGCATGGGCGATCAGGAGACCTACGACATCGCGCGGCTCATCCGGCGGCTGCATCGGCGAGAAGGGCTGACGATCATGCTGATCGAGCACGACATGCGCGTCGTGTTCAACCTCGCCGATCGCATTATGGTGCTCGCCGAGGGGCGGGTGCTGGCGGAAGGCCCGCCGCAGGAGATCGCCGACAGCGAAAAAGTGCAGGCCGCCTATCTCGGCAAGGCGGCGGCATGATCGCGCTTGAAGCCCAGGATCTGCACACGTTTTACGGCAAGAGCCATATCCTGCATGGGGTGAGCCTCGAGGTGCGCGAGGGCGAGATTGTCGCGCTGCTCGGCCGCAATGGCGCGGGCAAGACGACGACGCTGCGCTCTCTCATCGGCCTCACCCGCCCCCGCACCGGCAAGGTCGCGGTGTTCGGCGCGGACGTGACCGGATTTCCGCCTTACCGGATCGCCGAGTCCGGCGTCGGCTATGTGCCGGAAGGGCGGCGCATCTTCGCCAACCTGACGGTGGACGAGAACCTGCTCGTTCCCGTCGAGCGGCCCGGGCCCGTGGACGGTGCCCCGTGTCTACGAAACGTTTCCGCGCCTCGCCGAGCGGCGCGGGAACAAGGGCGCGCAGCTCTCCGGCGGCGAGCAGGAGATGCTGTCGATCGCCCGCGCCTTGCTCCTGAACCCGAAGCTGCTGATGCTCGACGAGCCCTCGCAGGGCTTGGCGCCCCTGATCGTCGAGGACGTGTTCAGGATTGTCGTTGCGGCGCGGCGGGAAGGCCTCTCGGTTTTGCTGGTCGAGCAGAACGTGCGTGCGGCGGTCGAGATCGCCGATCGCGCCTACGTGCTGGACGACGGCCGGATCGTGTACGAGGGCGACGCGCGCGCCTTCGGCGCCGACGAGCAGCGGGTGCGCGAACTCGCGGGCGCCAGCGCCGAGAAATGGGACGTGGACGGCTAGTGGAAGTCTTTCTCTGATCCGGCGCGATTGGTCTGCCGGCGGCGGGGCGCATGCCCGGCCAACGTCCTGGAGCTTGATTTGCCGCCACGGCGCGCCTTAAGAGAAATCGTCGAGGCCGAGTCGTGGGCGGGGAATCATCGGGCGGCTCGTCCACAGACGGGCTGGGGAGGAAGAAGTGTTCAAACAATTGCTGACGCCGGTCGCTGGCAGCCTGCCGCTTTCGTTCATCGTGGCGGCGCTTCCCGTCGCGGCCGTTCTCGTGCTGCTTGGCGTCATGCGCCGGCCGGCCTGGCAAGCATCGCTCGCTGGCCTGATCGTCGGCCTGATCATCGCGATCGCGGTGTGGGACTTTCCCGTTTCCCTTGCCCTGAACTCCGTCGCGGCCGGGCGCTGTCTTTGCGCTGTGGCCAGTCATGTGGATCGTGGTCAACGCGCTTCTGCTCTATAATATCGCGGTCGAGTCCAGGCGCTTCGACGCCTTCCGCGCCTGGGTTCTCAATCATCTTCCCAACGATCGCCGGGTTGTGCTGGTGGTGATCGGCTTCTGCTTCGGCGCGCTGCTCGAAGGCATCGCCGGCTTCGGAACGCCGGTCGCGATCACCTCGTCGCTTCTCATCCTGGTGGGCTTCCCGGCGCTCGAAGCGCTCGTGTTCACGCTGATCTTCAACACCGCGCCGGTCGCTTTCGGCGCGCTCGGCGTTCCGGTGACGACGCTCGGCGCGGTCACTGGCCTGCCCGCCGCAACGCTTGGCGCCATGGTCGGCCGCCAACTGCCGTTCATCGCGCTCCTGCTGCCTTTCTACGTGATGGGGCTTTACGGCGGGGCGCGTTCGCTCAAGGCGCTTTGGCCGGTGCTTCTGGTCGCTGGCGGCTCCTTCGCGCTCAGCCAGTTCATCTCGTCGAACTTCATCAATTACGCGCTGACGGACGTCCTGGCGTCGCTCGGCTCGCTGATCGTGACGCTCCTGTTCCTGCAGGTGTGGAGGCCGGCGCCCGATCCGGAATTCGCTGTGGGGGGTGGGGCGAACGTCCTCCACGCGCGTTCGGACGTGGGGCCGTGGCAAGGATGGCTCCCCTGGATCATCGTGACCGTGATCGTCATCTTGTGGACGACGCTCGAGATCTTCAAGATCGGCGCGCAGTCGATCCACTGGCCAGGCCTCGACAAGGCGGTCTCGATCACGCTCTACAACGATAAGCCTTATGCCGCGGTGTGGGGCTTCCAGCCTCTCGCGACGGGAACGGCGATCCTGCTCTCAGCGATCATCACGGCGATCGTGGTCAAAATGGGCGTCGGAGACTTTTTCCAGTGCGTCGTCCGGACGATCAAGCAGGCATGGATCGCTGTCCTGACCGTTTGTCTCATCATCGGCCTCGCTTATCTCATGAACTATTCCGGCATGGCCTACACGCTCGGCCTCGGCGTGGCCTCCGTCGGCAAGTTGTTCGTCATCCTCTCGCCCTTCCTTGGCTGGGTGGCGGTCGCGCTGTCGGGCAGCGACACTTCGGGCAACGCGCTGTTCGGCAACCTTCAGGTGGTGGCGGCGAAGCAGCTTGATCTCAATCCGGTGCTGTTCGCCGCCACCAATTCGTCAGGCGGCGTCATGGGCAAGATGATCTCGCCGCAGAACATCGCGACCGGCGTCTCGGTCACGGATCTGCGCGGGCACGAGGGGATCGTGTTCGCGCGCACGTTCTGGCACAGCGTCATCCTGACGCTGATCCTCGGCGTGCTGGTCGCGCTGCAGCAGTACGTCTTCCCCGGGATCATCCCGCACTAATACCAGGACGCGATGATCGGAACCGATCATCGCCTTACGGCCGAAGCGCGAATGCGCGCCCCAAGCCGTTGGGCGGGTTTGAGCGCGATGAGTGGCGCTCAAATAGAATGGGTATAAGAGCGCTATTGCTGGCAGTAGACCGCGACGAGCGCCTTCCTCTCGCGGGCGGCGATGTCGCCCGCGCTGAGCGAAGCAGCCGCCTCGGATGCGGGGTCGCTGGCGCCGAGAAAGGCGCGAAGCGCGTCCGGCGCGATCAGCGCGTGCGGGGAGGCGAGCGCAACGCTGCCGACGCGCTTGGGCTCGGCCAGCGATCGGCGCGACGAGGCCGACCAGCGCCCCGCTTCGATCGAACACCGGTCCGCCGCTCGCGCCCTTGTCCATTGCCGCGGTCACGACCGGCGCCGCCTCGCCGCCGGTGAACGAGGCCGAACTCGCGGCGAGGCGCGGTCCGTCGAACCCGAGGACGACGAGATCCTGCGCCGGCGCTCCGAGCTCGCGGCGCTCCGCCATTCGAGCCGAAATCCCCGGTCAGCATCGTCAGGCCCGTCGCGGCGTCGGCGCGCTCGATCCGCACCGGCTTGCCGGCGACAGTCGGATTTGGGCAGCCGCCGGCTTTGAGCACGGTCAGCGCCTTGCCGGGCGCGACGACCAGCGCGGTCGCGGCGGGCTGCGGAACGGGCGGAGGCGGCGCCGGGCTCGACGTGGAGGGCGCCGCGGCGTTTGCGGCCGGCGCTCCGGCGGATCCCGGGAACGGCTCGAAGGAATTGGCGATGGCGATCGCAATGCGGTCGAGGGCGGCGGTTTGGGACGCCGGATAGGCGAAGGTGAAGCCGCGGATGGGCGGGCTGGCGCCCGGGTTCTTGTCGAAGCGGGTATAGAACTTGACCGGTCCGTCCTGCCCGGAGACGACAAAGAAAGCGTCCGGCTTGATCGCCTTGTAGGCGATCTTGCGGACGGGCGTCGCCGCGGACAAGCGCATATAGAGCGCTCCAAGGTCGGCGTCGGCGTTCGCGGCGAAGTCGAGCCTTGCGCCTGGAAGCGCGCGCATGAGTTTCAGCGGCGCGCCGATCCTGGCGCCGGTCTTGGGGTCGCTCACGACTTGGAATCCGGCCGCCTCGCGGGCCTTCTGAGCGGCGGCGAGCAAGGCCTGGAGCTCAGGCGCGGACAGCGTCCCGTCGGCGGGCGCTTTGAGGCTCGCCTGAAACGCAAGGATCGCGTCGCGGGTGCGCTTGCCGAAGTCGCCGTCGTTGACGCCGACGTAGAGCCCAAGCCAGACGAGCGCCTCTTGGACAGCCTTGCGCGTCGCTTCCGGCAGCCCCATGAACGCCGCCTTCTGCGCCGCCATCGCCGCGTCGTCGGCGGAAGGCGCAGTGGGCGGTGTTTGCGCTTGCGCCGAGGCGAGCGGAGAAAAAAGGCCGAGGGCAAGGCGAAGACCAGACAGGCGGGCGCTCGCTTCATGATCTCTCCGAACCGTCGGACCATCCTCAGTCTGTCTTAGTAAAGGACGCTTCGACCGTGCTAAATTCGTCGCCGAGACGCTGCACGTCAATTCGAAGGTTGCCCATGCTTCACGCTCTGCGCTCGCTCGCTGTTCTCCTGCTCTTGCTGGCGGGCGCGGCCAGCGCGGCCGAGACCAAGCCATTCGCGCGCGAGGATATGGCGAGCGACGCCGTGCGGCTCGCCGAGACTTTGCGCATCGCGACGGCGGCCATTGGCGCCCAGGTCAAAGGCAAGACTCCGCAGCAATTGCTGACCGAGGCCGCCAGGGCCGTCGCGGGCGGCGACTTCGCCAGCGCCGAGAAGCTCGCCGGCGCGGCGATCACCGCTGCGCCCAAGGACCCGGCCAATTGGCTTGCCTACGCTGGGATTGCGGCCGCGGCGGACGACGCCAAGGCGAACGACCGCTACGATCTCGTCACCCGCGGCGCGACTGCGGCTTATGCCGCCTATCAGCATTCGACGACGCCGGACGCGCAGGCCGCGGCGCTCGCCGTGCTCGCCGATCTGCTCGCGCGCCACGAGCAATGGCGCCCGGCCCTCGACGCCTTGAAGGCCTCGCTCGACCGCCACGACTCGGTCGACGTGCGCAAGACCTACGAGGCGATGCGCGCCGAGCACGGCTTCCGCATTCTCGACTACAAGGTCGACAACGAATCCGCTCTGCCTCGCGTCTGCTTCAATTTCTCTGAAGCTCTCGCGCGCCGGACCGATTTTTCGCCCTATGTCGCGGTATCCGGCTCATCCGACACGGCGATCTCGAACGAGGACCAGCAGATCTGCGTCGAGGGCCTCAAGCATGGCGAGCGCTACGCGATCGTGCTGCGCCAGGGCCTGCCCTCGGCGGTCGGCGAATCGCTGCTCAAGTCCGCCGACTACGAGATCTACGTGCGCGACCGCTCGCCGCAGGCGCATTTCGCCGGGCGGGCTTATGTGCTGCCGCGCCAGGGCCAGAAGGGCGCGCCGCTCGTCACCGTCAACACCGCGAAAGTCTCGATCGACGTCTATCGCGTCGGCGACCGCAATCTGCTCGCGACCGTCAATCGCGACGATTTTCTGAAACCCATCGATTCGTCGCGCGCGGACGAGATCGCCTCGCAGGACGGAGCGAAGGTCTGGAGCGGGACGATGGACGTCGCCTCGGCGCTCAACGAGGACGTCGTGACCGACTTTCCGGTGCTTGACGCGGTCGGCAAGCTCGAGCCCGGAATCTATGTCGATCACGGCGCGGCCGTGGAAAGGCGCGGCGAACCCCGCCGATGCGAGCGCCGACGAGAGCGTCAGCTTGCGGCGCAATGGATGGTGGTCTCCGATCTCGGCCTGACCGCGATTTCCGGCGACGACGGCGTGCATGCGCTCGTCCAATCCCTGGGCTCCGCCGGGCCGCTCGCAGGCGTCGAACTCAGGCTCGTTGCGCGCAACAACGAAGTGCTGGCGACGAAGATGACCGGCGCCGACGGACGGGTCGATTTCGATCCCGGTCTCTCGCGCGGCAAGGGCGGCTCGGCGCCGGGCCTCCTGGTCGCGACGCTCGCCGGCGACTACGGCTTTCTCAGCCTCGCCCAGAACGCTTTCGACCTCAGCGATCGCGGCGTCGCCGGCCGCGATCCGCCCGCTGGACTCGACGCATTCCTCTACACCGAGCGCGGCGTCTATCGCTCGGGCGAGACCGTGTTCGCCACGGCGCTTCTGCGCGACGCCAAGGGCGTGGCGAAATCCGGCTTGCCGCTGACGCTCGTCGTCAAGCGGCCGGACGGCGTCGAATACAGACGCGCGACGGTGCCCGACCAGGGCCTCGGCGGCCGCGCCTACGCCATACCGCTGCTGCCGGGTTCGGCGGCGGGCAAATGGTCGATCGAGGCTTACGCCGATCCCAAGGGCGACAGCATCGGCCGGGTCGAGTTCATGCTCCAGGACTATGTTCCCGAGCGGCTCGATTTCACGCTCCATCCGGCAAAGCCCGTCATCGATCCCGGCGAGCCGGTCGAATTCTCGCTCGACGCGCGGTTTCTCTATGGCGCGCCGGCGAGCGGGCTCGACGTCACCGGCGCCATTCGGCTGCAGGTCGTCGAAGGCGCGGAGCTCGCCGGTTTTCCAGGCTATGTCGCCGGCCTCGCCGACGATGATTTCACCACCATCGAGACCCAGTTTTCCGATCACGTTCAGACCGACGCCAAGGGCCATGCCGATCTCTCGGTCGAATTGCCGGACGGCGCGAGCACGCGCCCGCTGCAGGCCAAGCTGATCGTCGACGTCGGCGAGCCGGGCGGGCGGACGGTCGAGCGCACGCTCGTGCTGCCGGTGCGCGCAAAGGGCGTGACGGTCGGCGTCAAACGAGACTTCGACGCCTCGTTGAGCGCGGGCGACGTCGCGACGTTCGAGGCGATCGCCGTTGCGCCGGACGGCGCGCGCATCGCGCGCAAAGGCGCGGCCTGGTCGCTCTATCAGGTGACCAACGACTATCAGTGGTTCAACGCCGACGGCCGCTGGAGCTACGAGCCGGTCAAGTCATCGAAGCGCATCGCGAGCGGGACGATCGACATCGGCGCCGATGCGCCCGCCAAGTTTTCCGGCCGCGTCGGCTGGGGCGCGCATCGGCTGGACATCAAGACGCTCGACGGCGAGGAGACGAGCGTCGCCTTCGACGTCGGCTGGTCGGGAACGGCCGGCGCCGACACGCCCGACAATGTCGTCGTGACCCTCGACAAGACGAACTACACGGCCGGCGAAGAGGCCAAGCTCCGCATCGCCTCGCGCCTTCGCCGGCAAGGCGACGGTCGCGCTGGTCGGCGACAAGATCGAGCGCTTCATCGACGTCGATCTTGTGTCCGGCGACAACGTCGTGCCGTTCGCGGTCGGCGCCGATTGGGGCCCCGGCGCCTATGCCGTCGCGCTGACCCATCGTCCGCTCGACGTCGGAGCGAAGCGCATGCCTGGCCGCGCGCTTGGGCGTCGCCTGGTTCGCCATCGATCGCGGCTCGCACACGCTCGACGTTAAGCTCGACGCGCCGCAGCTCGCGCGGCCGCGCCAATCGATGACGCTGCCCATTCATCTCGCGGGCCTCGCGCCGGGCGAGGAGGCGCGCGTGACCGTCTCGGCGGTCGACGTCGGCATTCTCAATCTCACCGGCTTCAAGACGCCTGACCCGGGCGCCTACTTCTTCGGGCAGCGCAAGCTGCCGGTCGAGATTCCGCGATCTCTGGGGCATGCTGATCGACGGCATGCAGGGCGAGGCCGGCGCCATCCACACCGGCGGCGATTCGAGCGGCGGCGTCGAAGGCAATCTGCCGACGCAGGAGCCGCTCGCTTTGTTCTCGGGCGTCGTCAAGGTGGACGACCAGGGGAACGCGTCCGTCTCGTTCGATCTGCCGGCGTTCAACGGCTCGGTGCGGCTGACCGCCGTCGCCTGGTCGAAGGACAAGGTCGGGTCCGCGCAGGCCGACGTGACGGTGCGCGACTCGGTCGTCGTCGCCGCGACCCTGCCGCGTTTCCTCAATGTCGGCGACCGCTCCGAGATGCATGTCGACATCGACAATGTCGAGGGCGACGCGGGCGAGTACAAGCTCGACCTCGACATCCACGGGCCGCTCACCGCCGACGCGGACGCGATGACAAAGACGGTGCGGCTCGACCTGCATCAACGCAAATCGTTGGCGATGCCGATTGCGGCCGCTGGCATCGGCGTCGCCGAGCTTGACTTGAGACTCACGGGGCCGAAGACGGATCTCACCCAGCATTTCCGCCTTGGCGTCGCGTCCGGCGCGCCCGACTCCTACCGCCGCACCGTGACGCCTTTGCCGGGCGGCGGAAGCCAGACCATCTCGGGCGATCTTCTTGCCGATTTCATTCCCGGCACCGGCTCGATCGCGGTCTCCGCTTCGCCCTTTGGCGCGCTCGACGCGCCGGCTTTGCTCGCGGCGCTGCAGCGCTACCCTTACGGCTGTTCGGAGCAGACGGTCAGCGTCGCCATGCCGCTGCTCTACGTCAATCGCCTCGCCTCGATCGAGCATCTTGGCGTCGATCCCGATCTCGACGGGCGGATCAACCAGGCGATCGAGCGCGAGCTCAGCCGCCAGAGCGCGAGCGGCGCGTTCGGCATGTGGAGCGCCGACAGCAATGACGAGGACCCCTGGCTCGACGCCTTCGTCACCGACTTTCTGACCCGCGCGCGGGAGCGCAATTTCGCCGTGCCGAGCCAAGCCTTCGATCAGGCGCTCGACCGGCTGCGCAACGAGGTCGTCAACACGCCGGAGCCGAACAAGGACAATTCCGCGGCGATCGCCTACGCGCTCTATGTTCTCGCCCGCAACGGGCGCCCCGTGATCGGCGACCTGCGCTATCTCACCGACGCCAAGCTCGACGCCTTCACGTCTCCGCTTGCCAAGGCTCAGCTTGCGGCGCGCGCTGGCGATGCTCGGCGACCAGGCGCGCGCGGCCGCCGCTTTCGGCGCGGCGCTTCAAGGCGCTCGACGCCGAGCGCGACGGGGAGCGCGCGGCCCGATTACGGCTCGCGGCTGCGCGACGCCGCGGCCGTGCTCGCACTCGTCGCCGAGGCCAAGCTCGGCAACATTGAGAGCGATGCGATCGCGCGCGCGGGCGCCGTCCTCGATGAGGCGAGGGCGGAGCGATCGTTTCTCAGCACGCAGGAAATGAACTGGATGACGCTCGCCGCGGAAGGACTCGCAGAGCATGCCTCCCTCGCCCAGTTCCGCGTCGACGGCGAGGCGGTCAAAGGCGCGCTTTATCGTCGATGGAGCGCGCCAACGCTTTCGGGGCAGTCCATCGTCATCGCCAATGCCGGGCAAACTCCCGCGCAGCTCGTCGTCTCGGTTTCCGGCGCGCCGATCGAGCCGGACCCGGCCGTCGCCAACGGCTATGCGATCGAACGATCCTTCTACAAGCTCGACGGAACCAAGCTCGACGCGCTGCAAAGCATGGTCCAGAACGAGCGCGTCGTGGTGTCGCTGAAAGTGACCGAGGCGCAAGCGCGCACCGCGCGTCTGCTCGTCGTCGACCGGCTGCCTGCGGGTCTCGAGATCGACAATCCGGCTTTGGTCGACGGCGGCTCGGTCGAAGCCTTCTCCTGGCTCAGCAAGGACGCCGAGCCCACGCATACCGAATATCGCGACGATCGTTTCGTGGCGGCGTTCGATCGCGCCGAGGGCCAGTCCGCCTTCATCACCATGGCCTATATCGTGCGCGCCGTTGCGCCCGGTCGCTACATCTACCCGCCAGCGACGGCCGAAGACATGTACGATCCCGACCGCTACGGCCGCACCGCCTTTGGCGACTTGGAGGTGAGGGCGAAGTGAGGCGCGGCCCTCATCCGGCGGCCCTCATCCGGCCGCGCCCTTGGCGCGTCCACCTTCTCCCCGGGGGAGAAGGGGCGCTGAACGCCCCCTTTCCTCGCGGGACAGGTTTAGGCCGAACGTCTGCGCAGGGACCCCTTCTCCCTCGGGGAGAAGGTGGCGCGCCGGAGGCGCGACCGATGAGGGCCTCGCCGGATGGAGACGCGACGTGAGGCGCCTGCCTCGCCTCGCCTTCGTCTTCGCCGCCGTGCTTGCGCTCGTAACGGCGGCAGGCTTCGGCGCGTCCTTCGCCTGGACGCGCTATGCCGCAAGCCTCGGCCCGCTCGATCTCGCGGCCTCGCGCGAAGGCTCGACGATTGTCGTCGATCGCGACGGCCGGCTGCTGCGTCCCTTCACTCTGCCCGACGGGCGCTGGCGGTTGCCGGCGACCACGCATGACGTCGATCCACGCTATGTCGCGATGCTCGTCGCTTATGAGGACGGACGGTTCTATCAGCACGATGGCGTCGACCTTCGCGCTCTCATTCGCGCCGGCGCGCAATGGCTTGATGCGCGGCCATGTGGTGTCGGGCGGCTCGACCTTGCCCATGCAGGTCGCGCGGCTGATCGAGCCGAGGCCCGAGCGCACAATCGCCGCCAAGCTCAGGCAGATTGCGCGGGCGCTCGAGATCGAGCGCGCAGTCGGCAAGCCGGGAACGCTCGATCGTTACCTCACGCTGGCGCCGTTCGGCGGCAATCTCGAGGGCGTGCGGGCGGCCTCGCTCGCCTATTTCGGTAAGGAGCCGCTGCGGCTGACGGTCGCGGAGGCGGCGCTTCTGGTGGCGCTGCCGCAATCGCCCGAAGCGCGCAGGCCGGATCGTTCGCCCGCCGTCGCGCGCGCCGCGCGGGACCGTGTGCTCGACCGCGTCGCCGCGCGGGGCGTGATCAGCGCCGCCGACGCCGCGGCGGCGAAGCGCGAGCCGGTTCCGGAAACGCGCTTGGCCTTTCCTGCGCTCGCCGCGCATGCCTCCGAAGAAGCGGTCGCCGCCGACAGCCACGCAAAAGTCATCAAGCTTTCGATCGACGCGCGCCTGCAGGCGAAGCTCGAGACGCTGGCGAAAGAGAGCGTCGCGCGGCTTGGCTCGAAACTGTCGGCGGCGATCGTCGTTGTCGACAATGCAAGCGGGCGAAATTCGCGCCCGCGTCGGCTCGGCCGACTATAACGATGCCTCGCGCGATGGCGCGATCGACATGTCGCGCTCGCCCCGCTCGCCGGGCTCGGCGCTCAAGCCCTTCATCTATGCGCTCGCCTTCGAGCAGGGCCTCGCCCATCCGGAGACGCGGCTGTTCGACCGGCCGATGCGCTACGGGGCCTACGCGCCGGAAAATTTCAACCTCGGCTACGAAGGCGCGGTGACGGCGCGCAAGGCGCTGCAAATGTCGCTCAATCTGCCTGCGGTCGAGCTCCTGTCCGACGTCGGCCCGGCGACTTTCCTCGCCCGGCTTCACAGCGCGGGCGCCGAGATCGCGCTGCCAAAGGATACGCCGATCGGACTCGCGATCGGCCTTGGCGGGCTCGGCGTTTCGCTCACCGATCTCGCGCGGCTCTACGCCGGCTTTGCCCGCGGCGGCGAGGCCCCGCCGCTGATCGAGCGGCTCGACGGCCAGCCGCCAGTCATCGGCGAACGCCGCGTGACCGATCCGGTCGCGGCTTTCTATGTCGAGGACATCTTGCGCGGCGCGCCGCCGCCCGCCAATGCGCTCAAAGGCCGGATCGCCTTCAAGACCGGCACGTCCTATGGCTTTCGTGACGCGCTGGCGATCGGCTTCGACCGGCGGACCACGATCGCCGTCTGGGTCGGCCGGCCCGACAATGGCCCGACGCCGGGCCTCATCGGCCGCGAGGCGGCGGCGCCGATCCTGTTCGACGCTTTCGAGCGGCTGGGCAGGAGCGTCGAGCCCATCCCGGCGCCCAAGGGCGTCCTGAGGGCGACCATCACCGCCGAACTCCCGCCGCCCCTGCGTCGCCTGCGCCAGGATGCGCCGAAGAGCTTCGCCGCGCCGGAGGCGGCGTCGCTCAAGATCGCCTTCCCGCCCGACGGCGCCCGCATCGACCTCGGCTTGAAAGAGGGCGTCCCGGATCATCACCCGCTTGCTTTGAAAGCGCTCGGCGGCGCGCCGCCATTCACCTGGTTCGTCAACGGCGAGCCGGTGGGCGAGGCCGAAATCAGGCGGCAATCGGCCTGGAATCCGGACGGCGCGGGCTTCGCCCACGTGTCCGTGACCGACGCCAAAGGCGCGTCGGACGCCGTGACGGTGCGGCTCGAGTGAGCGCGCAGGCGAGCGTGATTCCAACCTGATATCTTGATTTGCTCTGGCCGCGGACCTGCGCAATGCTGGCCCCGGGTGAGACAAAAAGCGGTAATCGCCAAGCGACGCGCCAGTTGAAGAGCCGGCTCGCGAAGGTCCACCCGAGGAGGAAAGCCATGTCACTATCCGTGAACGCAGCTGCAGACGCCGTCCTCAACCGGGTTGTCTCCTCGACGCCCGGCGTTCCGGGTGTCGTCGCCATCGTCACCGACCGCAGCCACAACACCTACGAAGGCGTTGCGGGCAAGCGGAAGCTTGGCGCCCGGAACCGATGACGCTGGACACTGTCTTCGCCATTTTCTCGACCACCAAAGCGATCACCGGGACGGCGTGCCTTCAGCTTGTCGAGGACGGCAAGCTCGACCTGGACGAGCCGGCGAAGAAATATGTTCCAGAGATCGGCAAGGCTCAGGTCATTACGGGCTTCGACAAGGGCGGCGCGCCGATGCTGCGCGCGCCCAAACGCGACATCACGGTGCGGATGCTTCTGCTCCATACCGCTGGGTTCGGATATGACTTTTTCAGTCACACCTACAACCGGCTTTCGCAGGAGCATGGCCAGCCGAGTGTCGTCACCGCAACCCGGAAGGCGCTCACGACGCCGCTCCTGTTCGATCCGGGCGAGCAATGGGAATACGGCTCGAACGTCGACTGGGCGGGCCAGGTCGTCGAGGCTGTGGCTGGCAAACGGCTCGGCGAGGTCATGAAGGAGCGCATCTTCAGTCCCCTCGGCATGAGCGACACCAGCTTCACCATGACCGAGTCGATGCGTAAGCGAATGGCCGCCATCCACCAGCGCGACGAGAGCGGCAAACTGACGCCGCTCGATTTCACGTTGCCGCAGGACCCGGAGGTGCACATGGGCGGGCACGGCCTCTATTCGACGGTGCCCGACTACATGAAGTTCATTCGCATGTGGCTGAATGACGGCGACGCTCCGCATGGCCGCGTCCTCAAGAAAGAGACCGTCGAAATGGCGGCGAAGAATCACTTGCCGGCCGACATGAAGATCAAGGGCCTGCCGGGCGTCCTGCCCAACCTCTCCAACTTCGCCGAGTTCTTCCCCGGGATGCCGAAGACTTGGGCGCTCACTTTCATGATCAACGACGAAGAGGCGCCGACTGGCCGGCCAGCCGGTTCGCTCGCCTGGGCCGGACTTGCCAATCTGTACTACTGGATCGACCGCAAGAATGGTCTCGGAGGTTTCTGGGCGACCCAGATCTTCCCCTTCGCCGACCCTGCCTCGGTAGGCGGCTATCTCGATTTCGAGAGCGCCGTTTACGGAAAGGCGGCGAAAGCGGGCCGCCTAGCGGGCCTCTCGCGTAAGGGGCGACGGCGCCGTCACGGTGCGGCTGGAGTGAAGGCGCTTACACCCGCCTTCGCCGCCGGCCAGCCCGCCAAGAGCGCGCGCAAGCCCGCCACAAAGGCCAGCGGCTGGTCGATCATCACATGATGCTCGGCCTCGGGGATCTCGACACAAGGCGAGTCGGGAGCGATGAGGCTCAGGAGATAGGCCGCGTCCTCGGCTTGAAAGAGCTGCGACCTCGCGCCGCGAATGATTGCGAGCGGCGAGCGGGCGCCCTTGGCGAGCACGACCGGATCGAGCCGCCCGAACTTCTCCCAGAAATGCGGGTCGAAGCTCAACGACCAGCCCGCATGGCCCTCGGCGTCGACCGCCTTGCGCACCGAGCGGCGCGCGATGAAGTCGAGGATGAAAAGGTTGAAGCAGGCCTGCGGCGGGGCGAGGCGGAAGCGGGCGATGACGGCGTCGAGCGAGGGCCGCACGCTGTGCTCGCGCGAGCTCGCCCGCGGCGGCGAAGGATTGCGCTGGTTCTGCGGCGCGAAGAAGGGCGGATCGACCATCACCACGGCGGCGAGCTCGTCGCCGAAATCATGCGCGAGCCCGGTTGCGATGCGCCCGCCGAACGAGTGTCCGACGACAACCGGCGGCCCGGCGTCGAACGCGCCGGCCGCGCGCCCCGCTTCCCGCGCCTCGCGAACGAACTGGCGGAAATCGTAAGCCTCGCGCCAATCCGAGCGCCCCATGCCGCTGAACGACGGCGCGACAACGCGCCGTTCGCCGGCGAAGAACGGGGCAATGAAACTCCACCAGTCGGCGTGAGCGGCGCCGCCATGCAGGAAGATCAGACCCGGCTTGCCGCGCTCGCCCCAGGCGAGGGTTTCCACCTGCGCGCCATCGACGGCGACGAACGTCCGCTCGGGCTCGATCGCCACGACGCGTTCGAACCATTCCGGCGCCGGAGGCTTCTGCCCGCGGAAGGCCGCGAGCGGCGCCATGGGGGTCGATTCGGGCACGGCGAACGCTCTTTAAGTTCAGGCGACTTCGAACAATCCGGCCGCGCCCATGCCGCCGCCGACGCACATGGTCACGACGACATAGCGCGCGCCGCGCCTTTTGCCTTCGATCAACGCATGACCGGTCAGCCGCGCGCCGCTCATGCCATAGGGGTGGCCGACCGAGATCGCGCCGCCGTCGACATTCAGCTTGTCGTTGTCGATGCCGAGCCGGTCGCGGCAGTAGATCACCTGCACCGCGAAGGCTTCGTTGAGTTCCCAAAGGCCGATGTCGTCAACTTTCAGGCCGTGCGCCTTGAGCAGCTTCGGCACGGCGAAGACGGGACCGATCCCCATCTCGTCCGGATCGCAGCCGGCGACCGCGATGCCGCGATAGATGCCGAGCGGTTCGAGATTGCGCTGGCTCGCGAGCTTCGAATCCATCAAAACGCAAGCGCTGGCGCCGTCGGACAATTGCGAGGCGTTGCCGGCGGTGATGAACGAGCCGGCCTTGACCCGCTGCCCGTCGGCGAACACCGGTTTCAGCGCCGAAAGGCCAGCCAGGGTCGTGTCGGCGCGCGGCCCTTCGTCTTGGCTCAAGGTGATCGGCTTGTCCGAGACGGCGCCGGTCGCCTTGTCGGCGACCTTCATCACGGTGGCCAAGGGCGCGATCTCGGCGTCGAAACGGCCGGCGGCTTGCGCCGCGGCGGTTCTTTGCTGCGACTGCAGCGCGTATTCGTCCTGCCGCGCCCGCGTGACCTGGTACCGCTCCGCGACGATCTCCGCCGTCTCGAGCATGGACATGTAGAGATCGTCGCGATGCTCGACGAGCCAGGGGTCTTGAGCGCGATAGCGGTTCATCTTGTCGTTCTGGACGAGCGAAATGGATTCAAGGCCGCCGCCGATGGTGACGCTCATGCCGTCGTCGACGATTTCCTTTGCCGCGGTTGCGATCGCCATGAGGCCGGAAGCGCATTGCCGGTCGAGCGACATGCCAGCGACGCTGGTCGGAAGGCCGGCGCGCAGCAGCGCCTGTCGCGCGACATTACCGCCTTGTGCGCCCTGCTGGATCGCCGCGCCCATCACCACATCGTCGATTTCGCCGGGATCGACGGATGCGCGCTGAAGCGCATTCGCGATCGCATGGCCGCCGAGTGTCTGGGCCTGGGTGTCGTTGAACGCGCCGCGATAGGCCTTGCCGATCGGGGTGCGGGCGGTGGAGACGATGACGGCTTCACGCATGATGGATCTCCGGGTGTTTGTTCATGGTTAGGCCTCAATCCGTCGCGCGTTCGTTCCGCCACCTACCCCCTGAGGGAGAACCGTCTCTCTACTCCTTTCTCCCTTCTCGTTCTCTAGCTGCTCCCTAATACTCGAAGGAGAGCCTGCTTACATATTCTGGTTTTCTATAGCTCAGCCGCCTCTTTGTTTGCTAGCTGCTCGTAGGTGCCTTCGCCAATGTTGACTTTACATTTTCGTATCTTGGTCTATCAAGTTCCTGGTTAGCCCTCATCCGTCGCGCCTTCGGCGCGCCACCTTCTCCCCGAGGGAGAAGGGAGGAGGCGAACCCCTTCTCCCTCGGGGAGAAGGTGGCCCGAAGGGCCGGATGAGGGTCTGTTTGCATGCGCGAAAATTGTCTCAAGCACGCCCTCGCGATTGCGCAACACTTCATTGTTCCAGAACCGAAGGACTTTCCACCCTTGGCTCTCAAGATAGGCGTCGCGAACAGTGTCGCGAGGGCTTTCCGCGTGTTGCGAGCCGTCGGCTTCGACGATCAGCTTAGCGCCAACGCAGAGAAAGTCGACAATGTGCGGACCGACCGGAACCTGCCGGCGAAACTTGAAACCGCTGAGGCGCCGGTCGCGAAGAAGGCGCCAGAGGCGTAACTCGGCGTCAGTCGGCGCGCCGCGCATCGCTCGAGCGCGGGAGGGTTGGTTCGACGAGACGCCCGTGTCGGTCTTCATCGGTCAACCATCGGCGGCGCAGCCCTCATCCGGCCCTTCGGGCTCCCTTCTCCCTCGGGGAGAAGGTGGCCCGAAGGGCCGGATGAGGGTGCTTGGCTCACGAGTTCGTAAACGTTCCGCCCTCCGCCGCGAGCTTCTCCAACAGCGCCGCCGGCTTGAAATCGTCGCCGAACTTGGCCTGAAATTCCTTGAGCCTGGCGAGCACCGTCTTCAACCCGATCGTGTCGGCGTAGAACATCGGGCCGCCGCGATAGACCGGCCAGCCGTAGCCGTTGATCCAGACGATGTCGATGTCGGAGGCGCGCTGCGCCTTGCCCTCTTCGAGGATTTTCGCGCCCTCGTTGATCATTGGATAGATGAGCCGCTCGAGGATTTCGGCGTCGCCAATTCTGCGCTGCTCGATCCCCTTCGACTTGGCGAAATCGCGGATGATCCCTTCTACATGTGCGGAAGGTTTCGCGTTGCGCGCTTCGTCGTAGTCGTAGAAACCCGCGCCGGTCTTCTGGCCGCGCCGGCCTTCCTCGCAAAGAATGTCGCGGATCGAGGCGCGCTTCGACGTCGCCGCCGACCAGCCGATGTCGAGGCCGGCGAGATCGCTCATCGCGAACGGCCCCATCGGCAGGCCGAAGTCGACCAGCACCCGGTCCACGTCCGAAGGCGTCGCGCCTTCTAAAATGAGCTTCTGCGCCTCGCGCTGGCGCTGAGCGAGCATGCGGTTGCCGACGAAGCCATGGGCGACGCCGACGACCACGGGGACCTTGCCGATCTTCGGCGCGAGCTGCGTGATCGTCGCCAGCACGGATTTCGACGTCTTCTGCCCACGCACGATCTCGAGCAGGCGCATCACATTGGCGGGCGAGAAGAAATGCGTGCCGAGCACGTCTTCCGGCCGCTTGGTCATTGCCCCGATGGCGTCGACGTCGAGATAGGAGGTGTTGGAGGCCAGGATCGCGCCGGGCTTGGCGATCATGTCGAGCCGTTCGAAAATGGTTTTCTTGAGGTCCATGTCCTCGAACACCGCCTCGATCACCAGGTCCGCGTCGGCCAGTGCATTGAAGTCGAGCGTCGGGATAAGCCTGCCCATCCGCTCCTCGACCTCAGGCATCGTCATGCGGCCCTTCTTGGCGGTGTTCTCGTAGTTCCGCCGCATGATCGAGACGCCCCGCTCGAGCGCCTCTTTCGAGGTCTCGACGATGGTCACGGGAATGCCGGCGCTCAGGAAATTCATCGAGATGCCGCCGCCCATGGTGCCGGCGCCGATCACGCCGACCCTGGCGATCTTCCGGACGGCCGTGTCGGCCGGGATGTCGGCGACTTTCGCCGCCTGCCGCTCGGCGAAAAAGACGTAGCGCTGCGCCCTGGATTGGGTGGTGGCGACCAGCTCGCTGAAAATCGCGCGCTCCTTCGCCATGCCCTCGTCGAACGGCAGATTGACCGCGTTCTCGACCAACTCGATCGCCTTCTTCCAGGCCTCGAAGCCCCGGTATTTTCTCGCATTGGCCTTAGCGACCGCCTCGAAGATCTCGGGGTGGCCGCGCGCCGGCTCGAGCTTGTCGGATCGGTCGCGCACCTTGTTCAAGGGCGCCTTCTCGGCGATCAGGCGTCGGGCGTAACGAAGCGCGGACTCGCGCAGCTTTCCCTCCTCGGCGAGCTCGTCGACGACGCCCCATTCCTTGGCCTCGCGCGCGCTAAACGGCGTCCCGGACAAAATGACGTCAAGCGCCTTCTCGGCCCCGATGAGGCGGGGCAGGCGCTGGGTGCCGCCGGCGCCGGGGATGATGCCGAGCTTGATCTCCGGCAGGCCGCATTTCGCCGATGGGACGGCGATGCGGTAATGCGCCGTCAGGGCGACCTCGAACCCGCCGCCGAGCGCGGCGCCGTGGATCGCGGCGATGACCGGCTTCGACGCGTTTTCCATGGCGTCGAGGGCTTCGGAGAGAGGGGGCGCGGCGGGCGGCTTGCCGAATTCGGAAATGTCGGCGCCGGCGATGAACGTCCGCCCGTCGCAGATGAGGACGATCGCCTTCACGGCGCCGTTGGCGTCAGCCGATTCGACGCCGCGCTTGAGGCCCTCTCGGACGGCTTGCGACAACGCGTTCACTGGCGGGGAATTGATCGTGACCAGCGCGACTTCGCCTTCGATCGAAAGGTCGACGACCGAATTGATGGCGGCCATGGGGTGTTTCCTCTTTAGCGGGCGATCACCAACGCCGGTGATGATGGAGCGCGCCCCAGGTTTGTTGATTGAAGTCGATCGGAATATGATTGAGCGGCGGGCCGCCTCCGGTCAACTCCCGAGCGAGGCCTGGGGCCCCGGCGCAGCCCGGCCTGGGGTTCAAAGAATTTTGAACCCGTCCTGTAACCGATGCTTTTTCCGGACGTATACCGATGCGACCAGGGAAGATTCCCGCAGGTCGGCCAAGATCAATGAGGTTAGGCATGTTGACGCGTCGAACGGCTCTGAGCGGCCTGGCCGCGATTGCTAGCGCAAATCTCTTGGCGTCCCAGGGCGCGCGAGCCCAGGAGGCCCACATCGTCCGCACCGACGCCGATTGGCGCTCGACCTTGACGCCCGAGCAATATGCGGTCCTGCGCAAGGAGGGGACCGAGCGTCCTTTCACCAGTCCGCTTCTGCATGAGGAGCGCAAGGGCGTTTTCGCCTGCGCGGGCTGTAGTTTAGACCTGTTCTCGTCCTCGACCAAGTTCGACAGCGGCACCGGCTGGCCGAGCTTCTGGGCGCCGCTCGACAAGGCGGTCGACGAGCACGCGGACCATTCGTGGGGCATGACCCGCACGGCGGTCGCCTGCCATCGATGCGAGGGTCATCTCGGCCACGTCTTCGACGACGGTCCTAAGCCGACGGGGCTGCGCTATTGCATGAACGGCGTCGCGATGACGTTCAAGCCCGCAACCGCCTGAGGCGGCTTGCGCGTTTACCTTTGGTTAAGAGGTTCGTTCTGTAACGGAGCGCCTCGCGAGCGGTGTTCACGAGGTGAGCAAGGCTCTCGCAAGCGTGATGACACGAGTGCGTGAGATGAAGCGCGGCGTCGCCTCAACGCCATAGTGGCGGCCTATGCGGTGCGCGTTTTGATGATTCGCAATTGGCATTAATGGAGTAGGGCCATGATCTCGTCCTTCAAAAGAGGCTCCTCGTTTCCGGCGCTTGTCCTCATCGGGCTCCTCACCGGGGCTGCTTTTTTCGTCACCCGGTCGACCGCCGAAGAGGCGCGCAATGTGCCCGCGCCAACCGTCGACGAGCAGGTGGGGGCTAAGACATCCGAAACCGCGGTGATTGCGGGGGGATGTTTCTGGGGCGTTCAGGGCGTCTTTCAGCATGTCGCCGGCGTGACCAACGCCGTCTCCGGCTATGCCGGCGGCGCGAAGGCGACCGCGCATTACGAGATGACCTCGGAGGGCAACACGGGCCACGCGGAATCGGTGCAGATCACCTACGATCCGCGCAAGATCACCTACGGGCGCATCCTCCAGGTCTATTTCTCGGTCGCCCATGACCCGACCGAGCTCAATCGCCAGGGACCGGACTCCGGCACCCAATATCGCTCGGCGATTTTCCCGCAGAACGATGAACAGGCGCAGGTGGCGAAGGCCTATATCGCCCAACTCGATGGCGCCCATGTGTTCGGCGCGCCGGTCGTCACCACGATCGAGCCGGGCAAGACCTTCTATCGCGCCGAGGACTACCACCAGGATTTCCTGGCCAGGAATCCGGGCTACCCCTACATCGTCTATAACGACCTGCCGAAGGTCGCGAACCTCAAGCGCCTCTTCCCCGCGCTTTATCGACCCGACCCGACGCTGGTCAGCGCCGCCCGCTCTTAAACCCTTCTCCCTCCGGGAGAAGGCGGCCAGCGAAGCTGGCCGGATGAGGGTTTGCGCCGGCAGACGGTAGCGGCGCCCTCTCCCCGAGGGAGAGGGGGCGCTGCGGCGCCGGATGAGCGTCCCTTGTCATTCCCGCGGGAAGCGGGAATCCAGAACCGCTGCAAAGACTGGATGCCCGCTTTTCACGGGCATGACAGGTGGAGGCGGCCACTCAGCGCAAATAGTCGAGAAACGGCCGGACCAGGTGGCCCAGTTGATGGGCGAGATGCGACCAGCCCTCGATCGCTGCCGGGCCCTTGACGACAACTTCCCAGATCGCATTGGCGTTTGCGGCCGTCTGGCGCTGGTGAGCTTGCTTCACATCGGGTGTGCCCGGCGGCGTTGGGAGTTGCACCATGTTGGAACTTTCGGCCGCTTTTAAATCATCGGCCGAGCGCCGCGGTTCTTCTGGCGCGGCGCGATCGAGACTTCGCTGTGCTTCGGAGACATTCGACTCGAAATAGCGTGGCGTGTTCTCGGAAATGAACTCGCGCAGAGGTCGGATCGCCTCCTTCGGAAACGGGCGCGAACGTGTTCCAGACGCGATGGCTTCGTTGTGTCTTTCCACGATGTCGTAAAACGAGTTCAGCGCGAACTGGTTTTCGATAACTCGCCTCAACTCGGTAGCGAACGGCGTCGGCAGGACCTCGAAGTCCGCTTCGAAATCCGAGCGCAAATTCAGTATGTCCCCGTAGGCAAGAAGGATGCTTCCGCCTTCCGCGGTCGTGGGAAGATCGTCAAGATAGTTCGCCAGCCGTTCAGCATATTCGGGGCGCACATTGTGGTACTGGCCATCCAGAAGTTTCTTCAGTAGCCGTTGCGCTTGGACCCCGCAGGCGTGCAGCGTCTCGCGATGTTCACGTTCGCTATTGAAGTATGGGTAAAACGGGAAACTTTGGTCCCCAGCGGTGACAGTGACTGTCCCTTTCGCACTTAAAGCATAGGCCCAGGGCGACTCGACGTTTGCGACAGGCTCTGGAAGATCGGCCGGGAGCATGGGGTCCGGCGACTTCGGCAGATGCGCCTTGATCCATGCGTTGGCCGCCGTCGGACCCTTGTCCCATTCGTCCTGCGGCACGCCTGCAAAAACGAGCTCGTATTCCTCGCCACGCGAGCCCCCGTGCTGACGCTGCTCGTACCAATCGAACCAGATTTCCCAACCCTGACCGTTCGGCAGCGCCGATAGGAGCATGAACCAGGCGGAGTCCGACCAAGGCGGCCGTCCAGCAGCCCAGAGAGGTCGGTCAGCCAGTGCGCTGGCGCCCACCAACGCAGCACCGGTCGCATCGGCGAAAATTTCCTCCCAAAAAGAGTCCCGTGCTGCTTTGCCTGCAGCGACGGCGGCGCTGCTGTCGTGGCCGGCCTTGACGGTAGTATTGTAGGCGAGGACACTCACCTCACTTGCTGCTATATCGATCGCTCGAAGGGCGGCTGTCGCGGCGTCTGCGTCCAGAGTAGCCTCAATCGCAGCGCCGGCGGCACCAACCCCTTCCGCGAACTCTTGTGGCTTCGGCCGCTGCGCGGGCGGGGCCGCGCAGCTCATCAGCGCGGGTCGGATATTTGACGGCGGTCAGCGCGATTGCTGTCGCACGGAAGACAACGGACGCTAGGTGGCTTATTTCATCAGTGGGACGATAAGCGATAGCAGGGACAGACCTCAGAGCCGCCCGCGCGGCGAGAGCGACCACACCCTCGCGCCCTTGCGCGTTCAGCCAAACGCTGAGCGACTTCTCGTCCGTGATTTCCGGTACGGATTCGTCCGAGGGCGGTGGCAGATGCGCTTTGATCCATAGGTTCGCCGCCGCCGAACCCTTGTCCCATTCCTCCTGCGGTACGCTCGCGAACACGAGTTCATAGTCCTCGCCGCGCGAACCGCCGCGCAGCCGTTCTTCATACCAGTCGATCCAGACATCCCAATGTTCGCCCTTTGTCAGAGCGAGGTGAAGCACTCCCAAGAATCTTTCGCCCATCCTGGAACGCCCTGCGACCAAAGCGGCAAATCTGGCAGGGTCGCTGAGTCGATGCGCCCAAGCGCAACGATGTCATCTCGAGTCTCACGCCAAATGTCCGCGGCGCTACCGTTCGCGGAGGCCGCCGCAACAGCAGCGTAGGCAACTGTGTCGGCGGCACGTCTAGCGTAAGGATCACCTCGCGCGCCACTTGCAGTGATGGCGGCAGCGTACGCGGCGGAGGCAACGTGAGCAGCTGTATAGGCCGCCGCCGAACGGGCTTGCGCAGCGAGCGCAGAAGCATCTTTCGCTGAGCTAGCAGCAACGTCGGCCGCGGAGCTAAAATAAATTCCGCTGCGGCGCGCTCGCGCTAACGCGTTCGCCTGGAAAATAGCGGCCGTCACCTCGGAAAATTGACGCGGAGTTGCATTCGACCGACGCGGCGATACTCCACACGCAAGCGGGACCACCCGTAGCGCCGCGCGACTAGCGATGGCGATTGCCACCTGACTTTCCTTTTTGCTGAGCCAGCCTTCAAGTGAGTCGCGATCTACAATCTCGTGAAAATTTTGACTAAGCTGTGTTGAGGAATTCACGCCTATCTCAATGACCGAAGCCGCGGCCGCTTTGCTGACCCCGGGGTTTGTTTCAGACCCTGCCAAAGGCTGCCCCCACTTTCGGGTAGAGATTCTTCCCGCGATCTCAGCGATCTCGTCCGCGGTATCGGACATCTTCCTGTAGCGCTCGTTGATCAAAAAGTCTGACAGCGGCGTCCCGTCGCGCGGCCGGAGGTTCTTGTCGCGCACGTGTTCGAGCGCGATCTTCGGCGTCGGCGTCAGGAGGAGCGGATAGAAATGGACGGCCTCGCCCCTTGCTTGCCGCTCGCGGACGATCGCGATCTCCTTGTCGACGACATAGTCCGACGAAAGCGAATGGCGCGAGACGAGTAGGATGAAGATGTTGCAGGCCCGGATCTTTTGCTCGATTTCCCGCTCCCAATCGGCCCCGCCAGGCATCAGCCGGTCGATCCAGAGATCGACTGCGCCATGCTTGATCGCGGGCTTTAGATAGCCGGTTACGAACGATAGCCACTTGACCTCGCCCTCGGCCGGGTGCTCCGGCTCGTCGGCGTGGGCGTAGCTAATGACGATGAGCGGCTTTCCAGATTCGCTCGGCATGGCGGGTTCCGTCGCGCCTGTTTAGCATCCGCGCGTATTGCCCCGAGTTCAAGGCGGATTTCCTTTGTTTTGCGGCGATAATGCAGCTGCATTAAATCTGGCGGACGCCTGTCTTTTGCCGAACCATGGCGTCGATGAGGCTTTTTTACGGCCACAAGGCCGTTCATGCGGGCCGCAGCCGCGGTGTGATTGTGTTCGTCGAGGGCGGTGCGGCGTCGCTGGCCGAGCTCCGGATTCTTCCGAGTTGCCGGACGATAGGGCGGAGCCCGCGGCAAGTCGCCGACGACGGCGCAGGTTATAATCCAACATTGTCTTGCGCAAATCGAGATTTTATGCTATTCAGAATTAACCGGGGATCGAATCCTGTTTTGCACGAGGCCCAGCGAGGAGGAATCGAGCGAGGAGGAATCGACAAGGAAAGAATTTTTTATTTGGATTCGCTCTAACCCATTGAAAAGTCCCGATTCCGCCAAGGGAATCCAAGGAAATGCAAGCCTTTTTCCTTGTTTTTATTTGGATTTCCTTGGATTTATTTGGTCGTCAAGCCGAACCCGCGTCAACGCGCCTTCTACCAAGGCTCGATGATCGGAACCGATCATCGCCTTATGGCCGAAGCGCGACTGCGCGCCCAAGCCGTTGCGCGGGTTTGAGCGCGATGCGTCGCGCTCGAATAGAATTGGTCTTAAGCCTTGGCGACCTCGGCGCAGAACCGGACAATCGCGTCAATCGTCGCCTCCGGCTGGTCGAATTGCGGCGCGTGGCGGCAGGCTTCCAGGATGAGGCTCGTCACGGGGGCGGGGGAGCGGGCCTCGATGGCGCGGATCTGCTTCAGCGTTCCATATTGATCGTCCGCGCCCTGGATGACGAGCGCGGGAACGCGCCAGCGGCCGACCGCATCCTCGATGTTCCAGGCCTTGAAGCCGGGATCGAGCCAGGCGTCGTTCCAGCCGCGGAAGGCGACGTCGACATGGGCGTGGTATTTGGCGAGCTTCGCCCGCAGGTCGCCCGTCTCGTAAGCGCGCCGCGCCTCTGCGATCGAGGCGAGGCCCATCGCTTCGGTGAAGAGATGGGGCGCCATCAGGATGAGGCCCTTGATCCGCTCATCCGCGTGTTCGCCGGCATAGATCGCCGCGATCGAGGCGCCGTCGCTGTGCCCGAGCAGGATGCCGCGCTTGAGCCCGATCGCGTCGAGCACAGCGGGCAGGCTGAACCGCGCCTCGCGGCTCATGTAGTCGAGCGGGCGCGGAAGATCGACTGGATCCGACGCGCCATAGCCGGCGCGCGAATAGGCAAACACCCCATGGCCGGTCGCAGCCGCGAGCTTCTGCGGAAAGTCACGCCACAGCGCGACGCAGCCGAGGCCCTCGTGGAGCGCCACGATTGTCGGCGCCTGATCCGGGGGCGGTCCGTAGGCTCCCGCCTCGAGGCGTTTGCCGTCGGCGAAGACGCTGCCGGATGCGCCCTCTATCCATGGAAAGGCTGTCATTGAACGAAGGCTATGCCGCGGGCTCGAGTTCAAGGGCGCAGATCGGGTTGCGCTCATGCCAGCGGCGCCGTGGCGCTTGGCGCATTGGCGTGTTGCGGGTTTCCGACTGGAAGTTCGACGGCGCTTGGAGGGAATGAGCCCGTGTACCCAATATCCTGCATGGCCGGGCTTGTTCTCCCTTCCGCCTCCACATGTTTGTTGATTGTCCTGCCATTGTCATGGTACGTTAGTGACGAAACCAAGGTGCAATTTAGGCGGAGGGCGGCGATGCCCACAGAATCGAAGATGCGGTACGAACGGTCGAAGCCATTGAAGGCAAACCGTGAAGACAGCGCCCCGCCTGTCCGCAAAGCCCGCGGGCCGATCCCGGTTTGCATTGATCCAATTGATTTGTGGCCGAAAGTGGCCGGGAAGAATGACCTGGCGATCGCATCCATCGCTGTCTTGCTCACGATGAGGCCCCGGCTGAGCCTCTAGAAGAGCGTTCATGACGTTAGTGGCTAGCGCCTATGGGAAATGTCACGATCGAATCGGCCGCGATAAGACTTACGGATACGATTCTTGGCTATAACGAGCAAGATCTGGAGGAAACCCTTAAGGCGATCGCGCTCGATATTGGCGTCAGCCACGTCGCGTACATGCGTTTTGCCCCCGACAAGAGTTCTGACGCTAGCCTGCTTACCGGGACCGTAACCTATTCGTTTCAGTGGCAGACGCGGTATTTCCTCAAGCAGTATGTCCTAATTGACCCCGTTATCACCTATGGGGGGAAAGCCGTTCTCCCATTCGACTGGGAGGAGTTGCCGCGCGACGACCCTGCCGTTCAGGCGTTTTTTGCTGACGCCCTGACTCACGAAGTCGGCCTCAACGGGTTGTCGATCCCCGTTCGCAATCGGAGGGGTGTCTACTCCTTGGTCTCCTATACCAGCAATCATGCAAAACCGGAATGGCGAGAATTCAAAAAAAGCAATATGGTGAAGCTGCAATTGATCTCAGTTCTGATCAATTCTGCGGCTAGTGTCAATCTAAAACTAAGTAGCCCGCCAGTTAAACTATCAAAGCGGGAAGAACAGTGCCTGATTTGGGCCGCTCGGGGTAAGACGTACCAAGATATTTCCGATATATTGAATATATCGTTCGGTAGCGTGAAGAGTTATCTTGACACCGCTCGGCATAAGTTGAATTGCGCGAACCTGACACATGCAGTTGGCGTTGCCATTGCTACTGGAGTTATCCCCGCCAAGGCTCTCCAGGGGTCTTCCTTTAAGTGATTCCAAAATGTCAACTCAACTTCTATGTGGAATTGTGGGAGTTAAAATTTAAGGTTAACATTCGTGGTCTCGTAGCAAGGGAGATGCCACGATGTTGAAGTTAATTGAAGGTTCAAGAGCGTCGTTGTTTCCGAAGGAAATGGACGCGATGTTTCGTAACAGGGCGATCACTTTCTCAGAACGACTCGGGTGGGACGTTACTGTGAAGGATGGATATGAACGGGATGAATTCGATGACGCCAATCCGTTGTATCTGGTATCGGTAGACCCAAGTACAAACGAATATTGGGGGTCGTTGCGGCTGTTGCCGACAACGGGGCCAAACATGCTGCGGGATGTTTTTTCCTGCCTTCTCGCGGAGGGTGAATTCATCGAGAGCGCGACAATCTGGGAGAGTTCGCGGATTTGTGCCGTCGCCGTGGACGGCCAGCCTCAACGCAGCCGGCACGGGGTCAACTTCGTTCTCAGCGAGTTGATCGCGGGTATTGGAGAGGTCGCGATCATCGCCGGCCTGACCCAGATCGTCTCTGTGTTCGACGCCCGGATCTATAGGGTTCTAAAAGCCGTCGGTTGCAATCCGCAGCTCATCGGCAGGCCGCGCCGGATCGGGAGCACCATGAGCTACGCGGGGCTTTTCGACACCGGGGAAGGTCTCCTGTCAGCTCTGACGGCGTTCCGCGAGGAGCTCGGAATCGAGCCGCCGGAATCGAAAGAACTCGCTAAGGAACTCGCTTTCGCCTAACAGGCATTCGTAGCGCGGTCGGTTGCACGGCCGCGCTACGAACCCGTCTCGCCAATTCAACTACCGGGCGAGACAAGCGCGCAGAGCACCGTTTTTGACAAAGATGAATGCCCCAGGGCAGGCCCAGTCCGTTGCCAAGTACAGTTAAACGCTCCTCGCCGTGGCAGATAGTCATGGTTGGACAAAGAACACCGGCTCCACGCTCAAGACCTGCCCGCTCCAGAAAACGGCGGACTGAACATGACGTCTAGCGCGGTCGCAAGCGGCTGCGAGCTCGAGATCCGCCGACCGCGACGATTCGGTGGGAGAACAGTTGCTGAGCCGCGGCGCCATGAGACGCGAATCCGTAAGGCTGAGCGCCAGCGCTCAAAGAGTGACTTCGGCTCGCCAAATCTCGCCAGCTTTGGGGCGCAGGGCGTCGCAGGCGCTGGTGAATACCCCAGTCGCCGCCAAGAGCGAAACGTCGCAGAAGCTGATATAGGGGATAAGCATCGGTCGCTGGGGGAGGATCTACTCAAAATCGCCCTCCGTGTTTGGGCTGTGAACTTAGAGCACGCTGGCAGACCTCCCCTCTTGCCGCGAACCCGTGCATAAGAGTAGCGGGAGAGCGTTTATCCGCCCAGGAGTCGAAATCGATTAAGGTCCCGTTTCCTTCATAATTGGAGGGTATTTCCGACATTCTGCGAATCGTTTGTTCGCGGCGTCGTACTTTTGAGAGTGCAGAACCCATGCCGATCCGGATGGGAAACGCGGCCATGGCGAGCTCAAGAAAGCGGACAAGCTTGTTGCGAACTTGCGTCTCCACCTGCGCGGTTTTCGCGTCCTCTATTGGCGGAGTCCGGGCGGCGGACGTGACGACCTCGCAGACCGCGCCGCCAGCGGACGCTCCTACTCCTCTTTCCGGATGGTATGTCAAACTCGGCGCTATGGGAGTTCTCGACCGGAGTTCGTCGAACCTTTATCAGCAATCGATCGCCGGCATGATCCTTCCCGGAATTGGAACTGTGCCTGTGGGAGTCGGGCCTCAGTTTCAAATTCCCGGCCTGGGCGCGAGCTACTCGAACTTCGCCGGCGTGGCCATCCAGGGCGGCTACTCCTTCACCCCAAACTGGTCGGTGGAAGTAGCAAGCGGATTTCCGCTGTGGGCGACAGTCACCATTAACGGATCCTCCCCGACAGGGCCGCCATCGGGTACGGTTCTCAGCAGGTTGCTCCCGGCCTCGGTGCCCATAACCGGCGTCTATCGCTTCACCCAGTTCGGCCGTTTCCAGCCCTATCTGGGGGCTGGCATTGCGCCGACCTTCGCCTTGGCGACCCGAGACGGCTACAACGTCGGCTCAACATACCAACCCGCGCTCGGCGTCGTCGTCCAGGGCGGCTTCGATTACATGCTCAACCAGCACTGGGGCATCTTTGTCGATGCAAAGCAGGGCTTCGTAGGGGCGACGGGGAACTCGACGGGCGTCAACACGGCTCCGTCCCTGGGCCCGATCCCTATCCTCGGCACGATCAAGACCAATGCCCGGCCTGTCGCATTCTCAACGGGTCTCACCTATCACTTTTAACTCGCCGCCATGGCTCCCGCGAGAACGAGAGCGGTCGTCTCCTGTCGACCTGATTGCGTTCGAGATTCATCCCGCGATGCAGACCGCGAGTTTGCCCCCCCTGCAACGGTCTCATCGGCGGCTGCGGAGCACAGGCCAATGAGAGTTTATGGAGTGCTTTTTGGCTCGCTAGTAGGGGCAGCGGTGGTCACGACTTCGGTAGGCGCGGCTCCCGCAAATCCTTCGACAATCACCAGCGTCGACATCACTCGCGTCCTGCCGGTCGGAAGCTACGGCGGCCTTAGCTATCGCTATGTCGAGGGCGTCATTCATGGCGAAGTTTCAGCTGGGGAGCGGGTTGCCGGTTTGAGAGAGCTTGCGGCTGGACGGACCGCCGTTCCTTATCACGTCTTCTTCCATATCGTCGCGCCGGAAGCCGCATCCGAGGCGGACACCATTGTCGTCGAGACGACCAATCGCGGCAGGAGCATTGTTCCAGGCGTGATCGGCGTCGCCAAGGGTCCGACCGCCGCCGAGCCCGCGGCGAGCGCCATCGGTGACGGCTTTCTCCTCGGCCATCGGATCTCCATCGCCGCGGTCCAGTGGCAAACGGTTCTTACCGCCGGCGTGCCCCAGAGCGCGCAGGGGATCGGAGAAGTTGCCGTCCGAGATTTTGGCCGCTGGCTTGGCGGCGCATTCCGAAGTGGGGACGCTCCCTTGCCAATCTTCCGCCACCGTACCCTGGCCGGTGTGAGCCAAGCCGCGTGGTTCGTGAACAGCTTCATTGCCGAAGGCTTCAACGTCGATCCCGAGACCGGCCGCGCTGTCTATCAGGGAGCGTTTACCCGGAACGGCAATGGGGTCGTGCTGGCGATCAACGGATTCGCGGCGGAACACGAGCAGTTTCCCTATGCCCGAGCGGATCGAGCGCCGCTCACGCCGGACGAACTCCTATCCCGCCCCGCGAGCGATCCGGAACTGGTCGATGTGATCTCGCTCACCGACTTCTACCGGCTGCGCGCCAGCATATCCGCCCGAGCGCCCGCGCCTCCGGGGCTGCACCGTTATGCGACAGCGGCCCCTCACGCCTCGGGCGCTGGCGCGCTTCCTGAGGTCGTCTTCGGAAACATGAAATGCAACGGCGGCGCGCCAATCTCGCTAAGCAAGGTCAGAGACGCGCTGTATCTTCGTCCGCTCATTCTGGGCCTAATGGCTTCGATCAGCGGCACGGGCGCAGCCAAGCGCGCTCTCCCGCCGGACGCTCTCTTCGCGCTGGAGCCTGTCTCGGACGAACTCGAGGGCGTGAACCGGCTGGATGGAACGCCGCTCTGGACGCCTAAGAGCGCCCCCAACGGCATGCCGATCGGCGGTATTCCGACGCTCGAGGCCGCTCTTCCGCTTGGGCTCCCGCGACCGATCGCGCTAGCGCCGGCGAAGATCGCCTCGATCAACGACACCTGCGGCAATTTCTCAGGATGGGAGACTTTCTCGGTCGCCGAGCTTACGCGCCGCTATGGCCGGCGCGCGAATTACATCGAGATGGCGCGCCAAAAAGCCGCAGATCTTGTCGCAGCCGGCTATCTGCTCGCCCAAGATGAGGCGACTGCAATACGCGAAATCGAGGCGCAGCTTCCCGAGAATTACCGGTAGGGCTGCATGCTAATTTGACCGGGCCTGCGACTCGCTCCGGTAAGGATGCGCCGGGTAGACGCCCAGAATACGCACCTCGCGGGAGAAGAATTTGAGTTCCTCCAGGGCGCGTGCGAGCGGCAGGTCCTCGGGGTGTCCATCGACGTCGGCGAGGAACTGGGTCGCGGTAAACTCCCCGCCTTCCATGTAGCTCTCGAGCTTGGTCATATTGACGCTGTTGGTGGCGAAGCCGCCAAGCGCCTTGTAGAGCGCGGCCGGCACGTTGCGGACGCGAAAGACGAAGGTCGTCACCACCGGTCCTCCCCCCGCCGATGTCCAGAGTTCGTCTCTCGACAGCACGACGAAACGGGTCGTGTTGTGGCTCTCATCCTCGACATCCGAGGCCAGCGTCTGGAGGCCGTAGATCTCACCTGCCAGCCGGGGCGCGAGCGCCGCGCGGCTCTTGTCCGCCCATTCCGCGACTTCGCGCGCCGCGCCGGCCGTATCGCCGGCGACGACGGGCTGGAGCTTATAACGGCGGATGATGTTCCGGCACTGGCCGAGCGCATGGGTGTGGCTATAGACGGCTTTCAGGTCCTCGATGCGCGCGCCCGGAACCGCCAGCAATTGAAAGTGAATCGGCAGAAAGGTCTCGCCGACGATGTGCAGCCCGGACGCGGGTAGGAGCGCATGAATGTCGGCGACTCGTCCGGCGATCGAATTCTCGATCGGGATCATGGCGAGTTGGGCGGCGCCGTCCTGCACGGCCGCGAAAGCGTCTTCGAAGCTCGGGCGAGGCAGCGGGTTCAGGCCCGGAAAATTCTCGGCGCAGGCGATATGCGAATTGGCCCCGGGTTCTCCCTGATAAGCGATGGATAGCTCTGTTTTCATGCGTGCTTCCCAAGCGCGAGCATTTCGCGCGCGCGTTCCAGTTCTCGCGGGCCGTCAACGCCGAGCGGCGCGGTGTCGACGAGCGCGACATCGATCCGCATGCCGGCCTCGAGCGCCCGCAATTGCTCGAGTTTCTCGCGCTTCTCGAGCGGCGAAGGGGGCAAGCCGACAAATCGCCGAAGCGCGTCGCGGCGATAAGCGTAAAGACCGATATGGTGCAACAGCCGTCCCTCGCCCCAGGGAGCGCGGGCGCGAGTGAAATAGAGCGCCCTTAACCGGCTCGCGTCGAGTTCGGTCGCGATCACCTTGACGACGTTGGGATCGTCCTTCTCCTGTTCGCGGGTGATCGGCGTCGCGAGCGTCGCGATGTCGACCGCGCGCTCCGCAAGGGGGCCAAGACAGGCGCGAACGATCGAAGGCTCGATGGTCGGCAGGTCGCCCTGAACGTTGACCACGACATCGTGAACGCCGCCGGCGTCGACCAGGCCCAACGCCTCGAAAATGCGGTCGGACCCGGAGGCGTGATCGGAACGGGTCATGATCGCCTTGCCGCCGGCCGAGGCGACCGCCTCCAGGACGCGCGGATCGTCCGTCGCCACCCAGACCGGTCCGATATCCGCCTCCGTCGCCCGGCGCCAGACATGCAGGATCATCGGCGCGCCGTTGATGTCGGCGAGCGGCTTTCCGGGCAGGCGGGTCGCGTTCATGCGCGCGGGGATGAGGACGATGGGGTTGGCCATCAGTTTCGATTAAGCCAAATTCGGAGAACGACGGCTTATACGTGTTGCCAAGGCGAGCGCAAAGCGGCTAATCAACGATACAAAACAAACGTCCCGCCGGGCTCCCCCAACCTCACTCCAGCTGACGAAAGTCCCTTCGCCCATGGACCACGTGAATGTGAACCGGTTTGCGCTTTCGGCGCTCGGGGCGGTGTTGTTCGTCATGCTGCTCACGGCCTTCAGCAATCTCCTCCTGTCGCCGCGAACCCCCAAGGTTCCCGGCTTCGCGCTGCCGACCTCCGCCCCGGCGACCGCCAGCGCCGCCGCGCCCGCGGCGGCGCCGGAAGAGCCGCTGCCGGCGCTGCTTGCCAAGGCCGACGCCAAGAAGGGCCAGGAGGACGCCAAGGTCTGCGAGACCTGCCACAACTTCCAGGAGGGCAAGGGCCCGAAAATCGGGCCGGACCTGTGGGGCGTCGTCGGCCGCAAGGTCGCTTCGGTCCCGGGCTTCGCCTTTTCCAACTCGCTCAAAGGCGTGAGCGGCGACTGGACGTATGAACTCCTGAACAAGTGGATCACAGATCCGAAAGCGATGGCCTCCGGGACGAAGATGACGTTCCCCGGCGAAAAGAGTCCACATAGGCGAGCCGACATCCTGGCCTATTTGCAGACGCTCTCCGACAAGCCCGTCCCGTTCCCGAAGTAACGCCCCCGCTTGAGCGGTTCGTGCAACCTCGAGGCGAGTTCGCCGCGAGGCTAGACGCCAATAAACGCGCCTAAACGCTAGTAAATGTTAGTAAAAGGGCTAGCGTTTACTAGCGTTTATTTTTTCGAATCGGGACTTTTCAATGGGTTACGCTCAATTCGAATAAGAGAATTCCCCCGGCGACAGGAACTCGCGTCGGAGGTTGTGCGAAACACCCGTCCCCCCGGCGTTCTTCTGCCCTTCCGCCACCGGTCTTGAAGGCATGGCCATTCGTTCTCCCAGCCGATCCTCGGAGCCCAGGATTTTTGCTTCAGCAGAAATATATACGCTGAGATTCCGGATTTGTCAATGAATTGCGTTGGCGTCGCAGGTCGGTCAACGGTCGACCCACAGGCGCCACGGCTGCGCCACCCGTTTTCTCCCGCCGCAAGGGATCGCGCCGCGTTTCAGAGCCGCTGCCGCCGCCGACCGCGCTGACGGCAAGCTCATGGACGCCAGGTCCAAACGCGCCCAAAGCCCTGTCAGGCGCCTAGGGAAGGTGGCAATTCGGTTGAATTTTCCGACGCGATCCATCGCCCGCCGACAGAAATGCCTCTTTCGGGACGCCCTTTCACTCGTGCCCGGTCCTTTGAAGACGCGTCTATAGCCCGATCGAAGGGCGCCCTTCCGGACGCCCTTTGAACCGCGTCGCCGCGCTCAACGAGCGCGAGCGACAATTGGCCGCATCAACTCAAACGCAACCTGCGCTTAAGCGCACTGTCGGCTTGCAAGCCGAAACGGGTGAGCCACCCCCGGCGCCGCCCCGCCCAACCCGCCAGGGCGGCCGCATCTCGACGCCGTCACACGCGCATGTGACCCGGGCTGCTAATTTCAGCCTTGTAATGTTCAAACCGAAGCTGGATGTTTTCGAACGGCGCGAACCGGCGGCGGCGGCGCGGGGGGGCGGCCATGAAATCCATGCATCATTCAATTTTGACCCGCGCGTTGATGACCGGCGTTGCGTCGCTGGCCTTGGTGATGGTGGGCGCCGCGGGGGTTCGCGCGGACATCGTGACTGTCCAAGGCGATGACGGCGCAGCGGGCGCGGATGGCGTCAATCCAGGCGATTCCGGCTTGCCGGGCGGCGACGGCGAGACGGTTTCCGCCAGCGCAGGGAGTACGCAACCGATCACAGCGCCCCTGAATAAGGCCACGGCGACCGGCGGAAATGGCGGTCAAGGCGGCACCGGCGCCGTCGGCGGCAACGGCGGCAATGGCGGCAATGGGGGCGCTTCGAACGCTATGGCATCGACTGCCATTGTTTCCGGTCCGGCGGAAGCGGACGCCTATTCTTACGGCGGGAGCGGTGGCGCTGGCGGTGGCGCGGGGGACGCTGTCATTCGGGACACTGGGACAGGTGGCCAGGGAGCCGATGCTACTGCTCAAAGCTCCGCAATGAATTCGAGCGCCAGTTCTGTGGTCAGCTCAGCCACCGCGATAGGCGGCTCAGGAGGTTCGAGCGGCTTTAATGGCAACTCTGGCGCCGCCGGGTCAGGCGCCGCAGCCACCGCTGTTGCAGGAGGTAGGTCAACGGATGGCGTCGTGACCATCTCAGCCTCCGCGACTGGCGGTGCAGGGGGAAGCGCCGTTAACGTTAACGGTTTCGAAGGTTTGGCCGGGCCAGGGGGGTCGGCGAACGCTCAGGCAACCGGAAGTTCGGCGGGAAATGTTAATGTCTCAAGTTCTGCGGTTGGTGGCACGGGCGGCTCCAGCGACTCTAACGACGCCGATGGTGGCGCAGGCGGCGCTGCAGGGGCCCAGGCGACGGGCACTTCAGCAGCGGGCAACGCCACAGTTCTGACCTCCGCAAAGGGCGGTTCGGGTGGCTTCATAAATGGCAATGCTTGCTGCTTCGGTCGAGCAGGGGGTGACGCCGATGCGACTGGTGTCGCATCCGCAGGGGGTTCCGGAAGCGCCTCGGCGGCGGTGACGGCAACCGGCGGGGACGGCGGCGGTGGGATTGGTTTCGCTGGCGGGGATGGCGGCACGGCGACGGCGACTGGGTATCGCAACCGCGCTCGGAAGCGGTGCGGCGACGGTTAGCGCGACAGCAATCGGCGGATCGGGTGCGACTGCCAACATCTTTCCCGGCTTTGGTACTGAGGGCGCGGGCGGGGCGCCGATGCTAGCGCAGCAGCACAACCACAGCTTACGGGTCCGGCGATGCATCGTCATCTGCGATCGCTGCTGGCGGTGCGGGCGCCTTCGGCCGGAACGGGGGCGGCCGGGCGGGTCGGGGACTGCCGAGGCAACGGGCAGTTCGGGAACGGGCAACGTTACAGTCTCCGCAAGCGCGACCGGAGGTGCGGGCGGGGATAGTCTCCTCGACTCGTCTGGTGCCGGGCCAGGCGGGGCAGGTGGCGACGCCACCGCCAGCAGCAAAGCGTCGTCAAGTGGTTCAGGCGGCGTGTCATCGTCCGCAAGCGCGACCGGAGGTGGGAGCGGAACATCCCTTGGGTCAAGTGCCGGCGCGGCCGGCAGTGCATCCGCGACCAGCGCCGCGACATCCGGTGGCTCCGGTGGTGTGAATTCGACAGCGACCGCCGACGGCGGCACGGCCGGTGATAGTTTTGCGGACTTTGGATTTGGGCCCGGCGTCGCCGGCGGGGAGGCGGACGCGACTAGCCTCGCCACATCGAATGGCTCCGGCTCGGCCAGTTCCAAGGCGATGGCAGCCGGTGGCGGGGGGGATCATCCCCGCTCGAAACGCCAGGCACTGGCGGCGACGCGTTCGCAATCAGTACGACGATCGCCAGGGGCTCGGGCGGTGCATCATCTTCGGCAATCGCAGGCGGGGGTGGGGGCGGCAATGATGAATTTTTCGGACCTGGCGGTGACGGCGGCGACGCTTCGGCCGTGGCAAATGCGACTGCGGCGGCCGGCGGGACGGCGATTGCCAAGGCGGTCGCGACGGGCGGTGTTGCCGGCAGGTGCGGGGGTTCCTCCGGCAGCTACCGGCGCCGCATACGCAACCTCGAACGCCACGACCGCAAAAGGCGCGTTGGCTCAAGCGCAATCGACAGCCGCTCGGATCGAGCGGACAGGCTCAGTCGACCGCAAAGACGCAGTCTTGCCGGCGTCAGCGTTCAGTCGTCGGCTGGTGCGCCGACCGGCGGCGGCACGGCGACGACCAATGCGATCGCGCAGGGTGGCGCCGGTCAGGCCTTCGTCAATCCTGGCCAGACGGCTTATGCTTTCTCGACCGCGCTTCCCGACAAGGGTTACGCCACGACGCTGATCGACGGCGCGAGCCATGTCGAGAGCGCCCTGCTTGGGGCCGCGCGACGCTGTGTTCGGGACGGCGATCCTGGGCGCCAATTACGCTCCAGACGGCGGCGGGGAGAGCAACACCTACAGCGCGACCTCGACCTTCGATTTCGGCTATCGGGGCGACCTGCAGCTTGGTCTGATCGATAGTCAGCTTACGGGCTTTTCCTCCGGCGCGGGCTTCCAGTCGATGGAATTCACCATCACCGCCGATGGCGTCGAAATTCTCGATACGACTTTCCGGAGCCTGGCGGTCGCCGAGAGTTTCTTCCACGACGATGTCATCGATCTGGGGTCCGCCCTCGGGCCTAACATTGATTTGACATTCGGCTACACGCTTGTCGCCGACGGGCCGGGCGGCTTTGGCTTCGACTTCGCCGTTGGCGGCGCGGTTCCCGAGCCTTCGACCTGGGCGATGATGCTGGTCGGGTTCGCGGGCCTCGGTTTCATGGGCCGGCGCAGACAGGCGGCGTGGGCGGTTTAGCGGCGAGCGCCGCTCGCATCGATCAGGGAGTCTCGCCGGCTGGCCGTTCGCGAAACACCGCAAGCGTGTGCGTCCAATCGTCCTCATCCATCTTTGTCGACATCGGCTCCGGCCCCTGATTCGGTCGGAGTTCCTATGAATCATGCCCAATTCAACGAAGGAATCCCAAAAAACACCATCTGTCGAAATTTCGTCCACACGGCCTAACTAGAGCATTTTCAGGTCTGACGGAATCTGGGGATTCCTTTTGGCTTGCGGCCATGATTCTTTGCGCCGGTCGAATTGGCGCTGGGGAGCATCATGGGCGTGGCTTATTCGCAGGACCTTCGGGATCGGGTGATGGCGGCGGTGGACTGCGGGTTGGGCGTGTATTCGGCCGCGCCGCTGTTTCGGGTCAGCGTGTCGTACATCTACAAGGCGCTCGGCCGGCGTCGGGCGACCGGCGATGTGACGGCCCACAAGTCGGGCGGCGGGCCGAAGCCGAAGCTTGCCGCCTATGACGAGGCGTTGCGCGCTCAGGTGGCGCAGAAAGGCGATGTCACGCTCATTGAACTGCAAGCGTGGCTTGCCGGCGATCATGCGGTGAAAGTCAGCGTCGGTTGTCTTTGGGCGCGGGTCCGGCATCTTGGGCTGACGCTCAAAAAAAGTCACAACGCGCCGCAGAGCAGGATCGTGCCGACGTAGCGGAAGCTCGCGAGCAATGGCGGGCGCAGCAGGGCGAATGGCGGCCGAACAATCTTGTGTTTGTCGACGAAACCGGCGCGTCGACCAAAATGACCCGGCTCTACGGCCGATGCCCGCGCGGCGAGCGCCTGGTCGCGCCGGTTCCGTGGGGCCATTGGAAGACCACGACCTTCATCGGCGCGCTGCGGCAGGACGGTCTGGTCGCGCCTTGCGCGTTCGACGGGCCGATCAACGGCGAGAAGTTCCGCGCCTGGGTCGAGCAGTTTCTCGCTCCCGAGCTCAAGCCCGGCGACATCGTCATCCTGGACAATCTGCCAAGCCACAAGGTCGAGGGCGTCAGAACGGCGATCGAGAACGCCGGCGCCCGACTGCTCTACTTGCCTTCCTACAGTCCCGATCTCAACCCGATCGAGCAGTGGTTCGCCAAACTCAAGGCCCTGCTGCGCAAAGCCGAGGCGCGAACCTTCGACGCCCTGATCCAGGCCATCGCAAGCGCGCTCGAAACCTTCACCCCCGACGAATGCGCAAACTATCTCGCAAACTCAGGATATCGCCGCCAATAATGAAAATGCTCTAGAGCATTTTCAGGTCTGACGGAATCTGGGGATTCCTTTTGGCTTGCGGCCATGATTCTTTGCGCCGGTCGAATCGGCGCTGGGGAGCATCATGGGCGTGGCTTATTCGCAGGACCTTCGGGATCGGGTGATGGCGGCGGTGGACTGCGGGTTGGGCGTGTATTCGGCCGCGCCGCTGTTTCGGGTCAGCGTGTCGTACATCTACAAGGCGCTCGGCCGGCGTCGGGCGACCGGCGATGTGACGGCCCACAAGTCGGGCGGCGGGCCGAAGCCGAAGCTTGCCGCCTATGACGAGGCGTTGCGCGCTCAGGTGGCGCAGAAAGGCGATGTCACGCTCATTGAACTGCAAGCGTGGCTTGCCGGCGATCATGCGGTGAAAGTCAGCGTCGGTTGTCTTTGGGCGCGGGTCCGGCATCTTGGGCTGACGCTCAAAAAAAGTCACAACGCGCCGCAGAGCAGGATCGTGCCGACGTAGCGGAAGCTCGCGAGCAATGGCGGGCGCAGCAGGGCGAATGGCGGCCGAACAATCTTGTGTTTGTCGACGAAACCGGCGCGTCGACCAAAATGACCCGGCTCTACGGCCGATGCCCGCGCGGCGAGCGCCTGGTCGCGCCGGTTCCGTGGGGCCATTGGAAGACCACGACCTTCATCGGCGCGCTGCGGCAGGACGGTCTGGTCGCGCCTTGCGCGTTCGACGGGCCGATCAACGGCGAGAAGTTCCGCGCCTGGGTCGAGCAGTTTCTCGCTCCCGAGCTCAAGCCCGGCGACATCGTCATCCTGGACAATCTGCCAAGCCACAAGGTCGAGGGCGTCAGAACGGCGATCGAGAACGCCGGCGCCCGACTGCTCTACTTGCCTTCCTACAGTCCCGATCTCAACCCGATCGAGCAGTGGTTCGCCAAACTCAAGGCCCTGCTGCGCAAAGCCGAGGCGCGAACCTTCGACGCCCTGATCCAGGCCATCGCAAGCGCGCTCGAAACCTTCACCCCCGACGAATGCGCAAACTATCTCGCAAACTCAGGATATCGCCGCCAATAATGAAAATGCTCTAGTTAGACGTTTGCGCAAAGCGAGGCGCCCATATCGCCACAACCTCGGAAAGGTTCGAAACGTTCCAATGCGAGCTGCGCTTGCGCGACCGGGAGAGCGAGAAACCAAAGACTCGCGCCAACTTACGCAGTTTCAGGCTTGCGGTTTGGAGGTCGTGTCAAGGCGCCTCTGGGCAACGAGCGCTCCGGCCAGGGCCGTCCAGCCAGTCTGATGAGAGGCTCCGAGACCCTCTCCGGTCTCGCCATGGAAGTATTCGTAGAAGAACAGGGAATCTCTCCATGCCGGATCGTTATGGAAGCGTGGGTTTCCTCCATGCGCCGGACGCCGGCCACTCTGGTCGACCAAAAACAGACTCAAAAGACGGCGCTCAAGCTCCGCGGCGACCTGATGTAGATTTGCCTTCTTGCCCGACCCGGTGGGCAGTTCGACCGTCAAATCGTCACCGAAGAAGCTGTGGAGATGCCTCAGCGACTCGATCGCGAGGAAATTCAGGGGAAACCACACCGGTCCCCGCCAGTTGGAGTTGCCGCCGAAGAGGCCAGAACGCGACTCTCCTGGCTCGTAGTCGAGCCGGCAGAAGCGGCCGTCGAAATCGAGAACCAGGGGGTGTTCCAGGTGGTAGCGCGACAGCGATCTCAATCCATAAGGCGATAGAAATTCGCTCTCGTCGAGCATACGAGCCAGAATGCGCTGGAAGCGGGACTTCTCGACGAGCGAAATGAGACCAGGCCGGCCGCCGGACGGGAGATAATAGAGATAGTTCTTCGCTCCCAATTTATGCTCGATATACCAGCGCGCCCGTTCTCGAAACATGGGCAATCGCTCCCAGAGCGAGGGGTCGAGCCCTGCCGCGGCGAAGACTGGCAGAAGCCCCACCATCGAGCGCGCCCGCACCCTGATGGCGGAGCCGTCCCTGGTCCGCAGGCAGTCGTAGAAGAACCCATCCTGGTCGTCCCACAGGTTCTCCATGGCGGCGGCGATCAAGGCGAAGTGCTCAAAAAATTTGATCGCGACATCTTCGTAAACCGGGTTCCGATTTGCCAGCAGCAGCGCCATCTCAAGCATGTTGAGGCAGTATTTCGCCATCCAGGCCGTGCCGTCCGACTGTTCTAGGACCTCGCCCGGCATGATCACCGAGCGGTCGAACGGGCCAATGTTGTCGAGCCCCAGAAAACCGCCTTCGAAAATATTGTCGCCCCGCGCGTCCTCGCGGTTGACCCACCAGGTGAAGTTGATCAACAGCTTGTTGAAAACGCGCGCCAGAAAATCGAAATCCGTCGCGCCGTCGATGCGGAACACCGCCAGCGCGGCCCAGGCCTGAACGGGCGGATTCACATCGCTGAAGTTCCATTCGTAGGCGGGCAACTGGCCCTTCGGATTCATGTACCATTCGCGCGCCAGCAGCAGCAGCTGGTTCTTCGCCATCCCCGAGTCGGTATGGGCGAGAACGACGCTGTGAAATGCGAGGTCCCACGAAGCGTACCAAGGATACTCCCACTTGTCGGGCATCGCGACGATGTGGTGGTTGCTGAGATGGCGCCATCCCGAGTTGCGGCCTGATTTCCGTTGCTCAGGAGGGCGCGCCTTGTCGCCCTCGAGCCACCGGGGAACATCATAGTGATAGAATTGCAGGCTCCAGCTCATTCCGGCAAAGGCCTGCCGCATCACCATCGCTTCTTCGTCGGTCGCCGCTTGGGGACGTAGTGCGGCGTAATATTCGTCGGCTTCGCGCCTCCGGTCGGCCTGCGTTCGGGTGAAGGCGTCGCCGAGATCCATCATTCTGCCCGGCGCATCGCGCGTGAGCCGCAGCCTGAGCTCGGCGGTCTCTCCGGCCCCGACCGTGACGCGATGCCAGCAGGCCATTTTCGTCCCGCGTCGTTCAGGATTGACCGTCGCCGCGCCATTGACGATGTGGTCGTTGATTCCATCCTTGGGGTAGGGCGTCGCCGCGTCGCCGCCAAAGACTTTCGGGAAGTTGGTTTCGTTGTCGCAAAACAAAAGCGACGGCGGCTGTCCCGTGGGATCGGGGCCGACGGCGAGCTTCCACGCGCCGAGCTTCTCGTCCTCAGCGATGACCGCCGAGCCGGTCTCGCTGGACGCGTCGCGGATAACAGGTTTGGGGACGCCGTCCTCCCATGACCAGCGATTGCGGAACCAGAGCGTCGGCAGGATATGGAGCTCGGCCGGCTCCGGCCCGGCGTTGCGCGCGGTGATGCGAATCAAGACGTCATCGGGCGCCGCCTTGGCGTAGTCCGCCGTGATTTGCCAGTATCGATTGTCGTCGAAAACGCCGGTGTCGAGGAGTTCGAATTCCGGCTCGTCGCGCGTGCGCTTGGCGTTCTGCCGCCGCAGCCGCTCATACGGGAACTCGGCTTGGGGATAGTGATAACGCCAGCGCAGCCAGGAATAGGTCGGCGTCGCGTCGAGAGACCACCAGTATTCCTTCGCGTCTTCGCCGTGATTGCCCTCCGGCCCGCTAAGGCCGAAGATTCGCTCCTTGAGAACCGGGTCGCGCCCGTTCCAAAACGAGAGAGCAAAACAGAGGCGCTGCTCGCGGTCGCAGAGGCCGGCCAGGCCGTCCTCGCTCCAGCGGTAGGCGCGCGAGTGGGCGTGGTCGAAGGGAAAGTAGCGCCAGGCGTCGCCGTCGGCGCTGTAGTCCTCGCGCACCGTGCCCCAAGCCCGATCGGCGACGTATGGACCGATGCGCTTCCAGTCGCCCCCGGCGGCGGCTGCCGATCCCTCCGCGAGCCGCGCGTGCTCAGCGGAAAGGACCCCTTTTTGTTGTTCGCCCCCGCTCATGCTCCGCGCATCCTAGCATCGGTTTCCAGTCTGGATGCAAGGGGCCCAGACGGCGTTCGCCGAGGCCGGAGGCGCGGCCCCCGACGATCGTTCTGGCTATTTGCCGATCGGCTTTTCGAGGTGACCGCCGAACTGGAAGCGCATCGCCGAGAGCAGCTTGTTCTGGTAGTCGGCGTCGCCGCGCGAGAAGAACCGCTCGTAGAGGGCCGTGCTCAGCACGGGCACCGGCACCCCCTCGTCGATCGCCGCCTTGATAGTCCACCGGCCTTCTCCAGAATCGGACACACGTCCGGAGAACTTCGCCAGCGCAGGATCCTCGGCCAGCGCCGTGGCCGTCAAATCGAGCAGCCAGGAGGCGATCACGCTGCCGCGCCGCCACACCTCGGCGACGTCCGGGAGATTGATGTCGTATTTGTAATGGTCCGGATTCTGGAGCGGCGTCGTCTCCGCGTCGACTGCATGCGTCTTCATGCCGACATTCGCGGCGCGCAGGATGTCCAGCCCCTCCGCATAGGCGGCCATGATGCCGTATTCTATACCGTTATGAACCATCTTGACGAAATGTCCGGCCCCGTTCGGCCCGCAGTGGAGATAGCCGAGCTCGGCCGTCGTCGGCTCGCCCTTGCGGCCTTGGGTTCGCGAAATGGAGCCTGAGCCTGGCGCGAGCGTCTTGAAGATCGGATCGAGGCGCTTCACCTCGTGGTCGGGGCCGCCGATCATCATGCAATAGCCGCGCTCAAGCCCCCAGACGCCGCCGCTGGTGCCGACGTCGATATAATTGAGGCCTTTCGACATGAGCTCATGGGCGCGGCGGATATCGTCGACATAGTAGGAATTGCCGCCGTCAATGATCGTGTCCCCAGCCTCGAGCGCCGGCAATAGCTCGGCGATGGTCTGGTCGACGACCGCGGCGGGGACCATGAGCCAAACTGCGCGCGGCTTCTCCAGCTTCTTGACCAGGTCGGCAAGCGAGGAGCTCCCGAGCGCCTTTTCGTCGACCAATTCCTCGACGGCCTTGGGAGACATATCGAAGACCACACATTCATGGCCGTTTGTAAGGAGCCTTCGGACCATGTTGGCGCCCATCCGTCCGAGTCCGACCATTCCAAGCTGCATGTGCGTTTCCTTCAGACGAGTGAGTGGTCCAATCGCGCTAGGATTGCTTTGACCTTACCTTTGCGCGCGACTTCGAAGCAACCGCAGGACCCAGTAGGACCGACGGCAATGCGGAGTTCGGGGCCTCCTCCCACATCAGAAATCCGCCCCTGAACGCATTCGCGTTGTCCCCCAGCCTGCACCCTGGCGGGAGCTCATGGAGTATCTTAGCGTTGCCGCCGCCGAGCACGATATCGTCAGGTTCGAGCGCGGCGACCAGTCTGTCAACGACATCGAAAACATGCTTCCGCCATCTCTTCTTGCCAAGCCGGTCGAGCCCCCGGGCGCCGACATAGTCCTCATAAGTGGCTTTCTTGTACGGCAGATGACCGAGTTCCATCGGCTCCACGAGTCCGTTGACGATCAGTGTCGAGCCGAGCCCTGTTCCGAGTCCGAGGAACAACATCTTGCCTTTCTTGTAGCTGCCGAGCGCCTGCATCGCTGCGTCGTTGAGGACCCTGGTTGGCCGCCCGAACCCGGTCTTAAAGTCGAACCCCATCCATCCCGGGCCCAGATTCTTCGGATCGGCAACCGGCCGATCATGCAGAACCGGGCCGGGATAGCCAATCGACACAACGTCGTAACTCCATCCGTCGGCGAGTTTTCGGACTCCAGAAACCATCTGCTGTGCCGTCATCTTTGGCCCGGATGCGAACTCCCGTTTGTCGCTCTGCCCGGTCGAAAGGATTTTGACGTGGGTGCCGCCCACGTCGATAACCAACACGTCCATGAAAATGCCCCATCGTCGCGGCGCCTGTCGTTTCGAGCACGGCGTTCGCAAGGGAACATGCCTTAGGTCAACGCGTTGCGCTAGCCCCGCGCCGCATAGGGCGCTGCGTTGAGCGGCTCATGCGGCCACTTAATTTGGTTGGATTGCCGGAGCCGGAATGAGCGCGAATCGCAACCATTTTCGCAGGGGATTTCGGCACTAACTCATTAAGTTGTTGGTCGGAGTGAGAGGATTCGAACCTCCGACCCCATCGTCCCGAACGATGTGCGCTACCAGGCTGCGCTACACTCCGATACCGCGGGCTTATTCAGAGCCAGCAACGGGGCTTATACGGGCGTGTGCCATGCGGCGCAAGCGTTGCTTTGCGGGCCGCGTTCCGCCTTGTGCGACAGGTCAATTGCGATAAATTTGGGTGGCCTGCGACCGGGGTTGGAATGGCGAAGATTTTAATAGTCGACGACGAACCGTTGATTACCGCGATGCTGGAGGATTGGCTGTCAGAACTAGGAGCGTGTCCGAGTAGTGGTGGCATTTTCGGGACGAATCTGATTCCGTTTGAGGCCTGAGCAGACATTTTCGTCCTTGGACAATTGATCAGACACGACTGTTGCCGGCGGCGGTCGTCGATTATGTGCCTTGGGACCATCTGGCGCAGTTCGTCGTCGCTTTGGCGCGCGAGCACCTGGATCTGTCGGAGATCGTGGCGAGCTACAAAAGCGGGCTTGGTCAGCCGCCATTCGATCCGCGCAGATGACGGCCCTGCTGCTCTATGCCTATTGCTCGGGTCTTTGTTCCTCGCGGAGGATCGCGAAGGCCTGCGCCGAGCGGGTCGATTTCATGATGATCGTCGCGCACGACGCGCCAGATTTTCGCACGATCGCCGACTTCAGGAAGCGTCATCTGCCGGCGCTGGGAGGCTGTTTTTGCAGGTGCTGAAGCTGGCGGAAAAAGTCGGGCTGGCGAAGCTGGGGCATGTCGCGCTCGACGGCGCGAAGATCAAGGCGAACGCCTCCAAACACAAGCCGATGAGCTACGAACGCATGAAGAGGCGCGAGACCGAGCTTCGCGCGGAAGTGGATCGCTGGCTTGAAGCTGCGCAAGCAGCCGACGCGCAAGAGGACAAACTCCACGGCGCAAGCCGTCGCGGCGACGAAATGCCCGGCTGGATCGCCGACAAGCAGAAGCGCTTATACCAATTCTATTTGAGCGCAACTCATCGCGCTCAAATAGAATTGGTATAAGTCCAATATTTAAAATGTGATTTATAAGTAAGCGGCGCTTTGATCGCACCTTCAAGTGCGTTGGCGAGTGGGCGATTGTCTGACGTCGTTTGAGTCGGAAGCGGGTTAGACACGTGCCGGACACTGAGCTTTTTATATTGGAAGCGTCTTGAGGAAGGGGCGTTTCGCTGGCCGCCGATCAGCGACGGCGTCATGCGGCTGTCGGCGTCGCAATTGGCTGCGCTCGTCGACGGGCTGGATTGGTCGCGCCTTCACGCGCGCGACATTCTGGCGCCGGAGACGGCGTCGTGAAGCTTGTGCGAAGCGGCTGATTTCTCTCCACAAGCACGAGCAAATCTGATTCTCTTTCAGGTGTGAGCGCCGCCGCGAATCAGCCCCCGCCCGACATCGACGCGCTTGAGGCGCGGCTGGCTGCGGCGCTCGCGGAGCGGGACGCCGCGATCATCGAGCGCGACGCGGCGCTCAGGCAGAAGGATCGTCTCGCGCATCTTCTGCGCCAGCTCCAGCGAATGCAGTTCGGGCGCAAGTCCGAGAAGCTCGATCCGGGCCAGTTCGCTTTGGCGCTGGAGGACGTCGAGCAGGCGGTCGCCGCCAGCGAGGCGGCCGACGACAAGCAGAACAAGGCCGCCGCGGCGGCGCGGGCCGAAAAGCGCCGGGCGAATCGCGGCGCGCTGCCGGCCCATCTTCCGCGCGTTCACGTCACGATCGAGCCCGAGGACCGGAACTGCCCATGCTGCCGATCGCCGATGCATGCGATCGGGGCCGACGTCTCGGAGCGGCTAGATGTGGTCCCGGCGCAGTTCCGGGTGCTGGTGACGCACCGACCCAAATATGCGTGCCGCGCCTGCGAGGAGGCCGTGGTTCAGGCGCCGGCGCCCGAGCGGCTGATCAAGGGCGGCCTGCCGACCGAGGCGATGGTCGCCTCCGTGCTGGTGTCCAAATATGCTTGGCATCTGCCGCTCTATCGTCAGGCCCAGATGCTGGCCGCCCAGGGCCTCGACATCAAGCGCTCGACGCTGGCGTTCTGGGTCGGCTACGCGGCCGCAGAACTCAGGCCGGTCTACGACCGCCTTCGCGAACTCATCCTGACCTCGGCCAAGATCGCGGTCGACGAGACGAAGGCCCCGGTGCTCGATCCGGGCCGAGGCCGCGTCAAGGAGGGCTACTTCTGGGCGGTCGCCCGCGACGATCGGCCATGGGGCGGCGCGGACCCTCCGGCCATCGCCTTCGCCTATGCACCCGGCCGTGGGGCGATCCACGGCCTGAAGCTGCTCGACAATTATGCGGGCGTTGTTCAGTGCGACGGTTACGCCGCCTACAAGACGATCGCCGCCAAGGCGCCCGATGGCCGGATCACGCTCGCCTTCTGCTGGTCGCATCTGCGACGCCGCTTCTTCGACCGCGCCAAGGGTGAAGCGCCGATCGCCCGCGAGGCGCTGGAGCGGATCGCCGAGCTCTATGCGATCGAGAAGACGATCCGCGGCATGGGCGCCGACGAGCGTCGCCGCGCGCGCCAGGAGCAGAGCAAGCCGCTCGTCATGGCGTTCAGGCCGTGGCTCGAGCATGAGTTGGCGCGCGTCTCCGGCAAGTCTGGAATCGCCGAGGACCTGCGCTATCGCTTGAACCATTGGGAAGGGCTCGTCCGCTTCCTCGACGACGGACGCATCGAACTCGACACCAATATCGTCGAGCGCGGCATCCGACCGATCGTTCTCAATCGCAAGAACGCGCTCTTCGCCGGCTCGGACGATGGCGCAGAAAACTGGGCCTGCATCGCTTCGCTGATTGAAACTTGCAAGCTCAACGATGTCGAGCCGCAAGCCTATATCGCCGACGTCCTCAACAGGCTCGTCAATCTCTGGCCCGCTGCGCGCCTCGACGAACTTATGCCGTGGGCATGCACCAAAGCCAAAGCCCCCGATCAACTCGCTGCCTGACCCTCGGCGCCTCAAACTCTCTCGTCAACTCCATAGCGCCGTGGGACGTAAGGGCCGCTTACGTTTATAAAACTGATTTTACGCAACAGACGCGCGGCGGCTTTGTTGTAAGTCCGGAGAAAAGCCGCTGAAAGTGCGACAGTTTCGCCTTCGCACAAACGTCATGGAGCGATTCCAATGACAAAGACCATCTTTGTGTCGACCGTTTTGGCTCTACTTTGCGCCGGTCCGATGACGGCAACCGCAGCGTTGTCACAAAACGCTGGCGTTCCCGCCGCACACGCGACGCGTGTCGCTCATCAGAACCTTGCCGATATGCGCGGCGCTGTTCCGCAGCGGCCGACTGTGTTCCCATCAGCACGGCCGCAACCCTATCCGTACAACTTTCACGAAACGGACGGGCTGAGCCGAAACCCAAACGACTGCGCCGTTTGGGGTTGCATTGACAGCAACTAGGCGAGAGCTCAGCCGAGCGCCAATCGGCGCCTAGCTGAGGTTCGTCATTTGTAACCTTTGAGGCTGCCTCAAGAGAGCGGCCGACACGGTGAAGCGATGCGCTCGGCACGATCATCGGGAGCATAAGTCGGATGAGTCCCAGGGACTATCGTGTGGGAACGTCCTATGCGATCGCGACCGCGCTCCTCATGTCGTTTCAAGCGCCGTTTTCCGCGCTCGCGGCCAGGACGCTTGGCTCCCTCGATTTCATGGCCCTCACGCAGCTCGCCCTCCTGTTTTCCATTCCCCTCCTGATTTTGCAGGCGGACAGCCGGCGCGACTTCGCCGCGATCGTTTTCGGCATAAGACACTGGCCTAAGCTCGCCGTCATTTTCCTGGTCGGCGTGGCGGGATTGACGCTGTACGACGTCGGACTCAGCAGCACTCACCCGATCATCACGGCGGCCGTCTTGAATTTGACTCCATTTTGGGCGGCGCTGATTGCGTTCATTGTCTCAAAAAGATCAATCTCGGCGCCCCCGTTCGTGTTCTTCGCTTGTTTCCTTCTCGGGTTTTGTGGCGCAATGGCGATCGCCTGGAGCCAAATCGACGTCGACAGCAACATTCTGGGGCGCGACGTCATCGAGAGCTTCATTCACAGCAAATGGATTTACGCCCTGCCGACGCCGGCGTTCTTCGCCTTGAGCGGAACGCTGATCTACCAGTGGTTCGCGGACTTCGACGAGCCCGCCGTCATCGCGGCCAATTTTGTCGTGTCGTCTCTGGTCCTGATCCCGATTGCGGCTTTGACATCGGACTTTGGCCAGGCGTCGCACTTGAGCCAGCCGTCGACCATGGCGGTTCTGCTGTTGCTCGTGGGCACGTTGGCTGGATCGGCCGCGGGGCGGGTCTTTTATCAAATGGCGTTGACCGCGACGAAAAACGACAACGGTTACGTTACGATGTTCTTCCTGCTGATACCGGCGATCTCCGCGCTCACCTCTTTCATGCTGTCGCGTTGGATCCCAGGCCTGCAATTCGTTCCCAGCGCGATGTTTTTTGTCGGCACGGCGCTGGTGACGATCTCGCTCCTCATGCTGGGGTTAGGGTCCTGGCGGAAGAGCGAACACAGCAATTCGATACCTGGCGCCACTCTCAAAGCAGATGACATCGAGCCTGCCTCTTCCGGCTGTCGGGGCCAGCGTCTCTATGACGATCGCCCTCCCGAGCGGCGCGGCGCTGCTTGACGATCGCCCCAAGAGGGCGCCGCCTTCGCTCGCGGATTTGACTTATTGCTGGCGGCATTCGCATCGACGACTACAATACGCGCCATGTCGAATTTCCGTCTTGGGCGCGATTGATCAAGCCATCCTGTCACGCCGTGGTGTTTTTCGCGTCGGCCGCTCTTTTGGCGTGTCACGCGAACGGGGCCGATTTGCCGAGCCAACAGCAGGCGGCGCCAGCCAAGCCCGCGCCGCCCGCAGCGAACCCGTGCTTCGCGAGCCTCTACGATTTCGTGATCGCGGATCCTGACGATTGTCCACTCGCCTGGAACGGCATCAGGCTTTACGGAAGGTTCGACTACGGCGCGGGCTACGATACGCACGGCGTTCCGTTCAATGGCAATTATCCCAACGGCGTCGAAACCCTGATTTCAAAGAACAGCAATGGAGCCCGCTTCACGCTCGTGCCAAACGGGCTTGGACAGACCCACGTCGGAATCAAGGGCGAGGAGCACATCGTTTCGGATTGGTCGCTGGTCTTCAAGTTCGAGAACGGTTTTGACCCCTACACGTTGCAGCGCGCCAACGGGCCGAAGTCGCTGGTTGAGAACAACACCACTCCGCTCGATGCGCAGACTGCGAACGGCAACTCGAGCCGGGCAGGGCAGCTCTTCAACACCGAGGCGTATATCGGATTCAGCAATCCGACTTACGGTGAACTGCTTGCGGGGCGGCAGAACTCCCTTATCGTGGATGGCGCGGACCGCTTCGACCCGATGGGCGCGGCGTCGAGCTTTTCCGTCATCGGCGTTTCCAATACGGTCGCTGGGGGCGGAGACACGCAAGACGCTCGATATAACACTTCGCTCAAATATCGCATCGGCGTTGGGCCATTTCATTTCGCCGGCCTTTATCAGTTTGGCGGCTTCGACCAGGGCAACGGTTCGAACGGCGCCTTTTCGCTCGGCATGACGGGCGATTTTGGGCCCCTCACCTTCGGCGTGGAGGGCGAGAAGAACAAGGACGCAGTTTCGCTATCCAATTTCGCGCAATTTCCGCTTCCGCCGGGAGTGAGCGCGAATTCGCTCCAGGCCACTTTGTCCAACAACACCAGCGGCGTCTTGGGCGTCAGATATACGTTCGGAAACGCCGCCCTCTATTCGGGGTGGGAATATATTCTGTTCGCCAATCCAAGCGACGCCTATGCGAACGGCTTCACATCGATCGGCAACTATCCCGTTCCCGCCGGCTTTGTGAACTCGACCGCTTATACGGAACACAAGATCCTGAGGGTGTTCTGGACCGGCGTCAAATATGCGCTTTGGGACAATCTCGACATCGCTGGCGCGTATTATCACTACTATCAGAACGACTATAACACCGCCCCTTGCACGGATGGCGGCCTTTCAGCGTCAAGCTGCCGCGGCGCTCTCAACGCCTTCTCGGCTATGGTCAGTTACCGTCCCGCAAAGCGGGTCGAGGCTTACGGCGGCTTCCTGTGGTCGCAAGTCACCGGCGGTTTGGCGAGCGGGTATCTCTATCGCGTGAACTTCGCGCCGACGGTCGGCGTCCGGGTGGATTTCTGAGCGGGGCTTCAGCGCCATGCGCGAGAACCGGCGCTGACAAAGGCAGCGCCAGTTAAAGCCTGATCCACACAGATCAGCACACCCTGGTTAGAAGGTGATCCGCATGGTGGCGACGAAATTGTTCTTTGTGACCGGATTTGACGTCACCGCCATCTGATACCCGGCGCCGATGATCAGGTTGACCGGCCGGGTCGCGGTGTCCTGGCCGATCTTGAAGCGCCCCAATATGATGCCCGGAGTGACCAAGACCTGGTTGAGGCCGACGTGCTCCCCATTCGGCCAGTACTCGTAGTTGACCTCGACTTCCGGCCAGAAATATTGCATGAAATGATACTGGAAGGCGGTGTTCCAAAGTATGGGATCTCCGAAGGCTTGCCTGTTCATTTCGGGCGTGTCGCCGGGTGAACCATGCCCCTGGACGGGAACCTGCACGCTCAGCGTCGACTGGATATCGAAGTCGCCCCAGCCCTTGCCCGCCGCGATTGTCGGCTGGGCGGTCAGAACATGGTTCGAAATCTTACCCTCAGTGTTCAACGCTTCCGTCATCTGAAAGAAGCCGGTGACGATGTAATCGCCGTTGTCCTTGTTGGCGGAAAGGAAGCGATACTTGGCGAGGAAAAGCGGGTAATCGCCCCAGCCCCACGCATCCCCCTTGGGGCCGCTGGCGGTCGCGTAGGGCGGCGCCGCCACAATGAGCTCGAGGTTATAGGCGGGGATAAACTCTACCCTGAAGCCGCCTGGGCCGCCGTAATTGTCGATGCGTTGGCCGTTTCCCTGGCTTCCGGTCCCGTTTTGCTGGCCATAGAAATCAGCCCGCAACTCTTGTTCGAGGCGAGGCGTGACCGTGACGAGCGGCGTCATCCAATTTGGTTGCGCCGCTTGCGTGGCCGAGACCATGTTGAGCCAAGATTCGACGGCTGGGGGCGGATTGAAAGTGAGAGGTCCGTTCGACGGCGGGGCGAGGGCCGGAAGCGACATTGACGGTTCCGCACTCTGGGCGTGCGCGCCAAGAGGCGCCAGTGCGATCGCCGCTCCAGCCGCCGTCCCCATCCATCGAATAGCCTCAAGTGGATTGCGGCGATTTCGCGCGTCGCTTTTCATGGTGCCCCGCCTGTTGCGTGGCGTCTCGGCCAGCGTATCGATATGTTAGAACAAATATATCGCTGTCAAGGCCGGTCCAAAACCTTTCCACACCCCGATACACGGACGCCCCGGCTCGCCCGAAGCAGCCTGAAACGGGAACGCAGTCCCCAAGCCGGAAGCGGCACAGACTGGGTTGCGCCGGCGCCGGTCATCCCGCGCGCCCGGCTGAGCGGTGGGGATCGTCGCGCTACAAGGCGGGATCGCTCTGAAGAGCTTCTGACGGCGTTATACCCATTCTATTTGAGCGCGACTCATCGCGCTCAAACCCGCGCAACGGCGCGGGCGCGCATTCGCGCTTCGGCCATAAGGCGATGATCGGTTCCGATCATCGCGTCTGGGTATTTAGGCGCTTCCATCACATGCTGCCGCCGCCCACGTCGACGCAGCCCCACCGGGTGCAATCGTCGGGATTGCGGCTCAGTCCATCCGTTTCATGAATGTTGTAAGGGTATCCGTATGGATTGGTGGGATCGATGAACTTCGTCGGCACCTGGCTCGCGGGGAGTTGGTTAGCCTGTTGCATCGTTAGCCGGGGAAGGTTCTGACTCTGGGTTTGGCATCCGGCGACGGAGCCGGCCAGCGCGACGCTAATCGCAATCCGCAGACAGTTTATTCGTCTCATCGGGCGCCTCCTGTGCGCCTCGCACAGCAGCGAATAGCGCCTCGTTCCAATCCGCGTCCTGATATATGTTGGGTCGCGCCAATGCGACCAGATCGAAACTCGAATTTATGTTGGCGACGGCGAACGCGCTTCGCGTTCACGACGGCGTGCTGGAACTGCCTTTCGCAGGCTGCCCGGCGGCGACCCCGCGCAGGATGATCTCGATCGCCTCTGTTTTCGCGCGTTCAAAGGCCTTGTCGTCGAGCGGGCGGCCGTTGTTGAGGGTCGCCATCTCATGCGCGGCGTTGGCGTATTGCTGCGTCGTCGCCCAGATCATGTAGAAGAGGAATTTCGGCTCGATCGGCTTCAGTCTGCCCGCGGCGATCCAGCGCCGCACCACCTGTTCGCGCGACACGACCCATTGGGTCAGCGTCGTGTCGAGGAAATCCTGGATCATCGGCGCCCCGCGCATGATCTCCGCCGACCAGATGCGGGTCGCGAGCGGCATCTCGCGCGCGAGGTCCATTTTCGCCCCGATATAGGCGGAGAGGGCGACCGTCGGGTCCTCGCTCGCGTCGAAGGACGAGGCGGCGGCGAGCCAGGCGGTCAGCACCCGATCGATAACCGCTCGATAAAGCGTCTCCTTGGTCGGGAAATAATAGTGCAGGTTTGCTTTCGGAAGGCCGGCGCGTTGCGCAATCGCAGCGGTGGTCGCGCCCTTAAATCCCTGCTCGGCGAACACCCATTCGGCCGCCTCGAGGAGCACGCGTTCGCTCTCCTCCCGGACGGTCGGTCTCGGTCTGCGACGCGCCATAAGCTCCTCGGACGGCGCCCTCCCGTCATCCCGGCGTCGCGCGGTTTGGGAACCGCGGGCCGCTTTGGCATCGGGCGGCCGCGCCGAATTGATGAGCGCTGCAGCGCAACATTACGCGATTTGACCATTTGGTCAAAGCTATAATAGCGTTTGCAAATGTGTCGTGGAGCTGTTGATGGCTGACTTGTCGAATGTGCGCGTCGACGGGACAAGGCTCTGGGATTCGCTGATGGAAATGGCGAAAATCGGCGCCACGCCGAAGGGCGGCGTCAAGCGCCTGACCTTAACCGATCTCGACCGTCAGTCACGCGAGCTGTTCCGGAAATGGTGCGAGGCCGCCGGCTGTACGGTCACCGTCGACGAGATGGGCAACATGTTCGCGCGTCGCCCAGGCCAAGACAATACGCTCGCTCCCGTGATGGTGGGCAGCCATCTCGACACCCAGCCGACCGGCGGCAAGTTCGACGGCGCGCTCGGGGTTATCGGCGCGCTCGAGGTCGTGCGCTCGCTCAACGATCTCAACATCCGGACCCGGCGGCCGATCGAAGTCGCCAACTGGACCAACGAGGAAGGCTCGCGCTATGCGCCTGCGATGATTTCGTCGGGCGTGTTCGCCGGCGTGTACGACAAGGATTTCGCCTATTCGCGGCTGGACAGCGAAGGCAAGGGATTGGGAGACGAGCTGAAGCGCATCGGCTTCAAGGGCGAGGAGCCCGTCGGCAAGCACCCCGTCCATGCCTTCTTCGAACTGCATATCGAGCAGGGTCCGATCCTGGAAGATGAGTCGATCGACGTCGGCGTCGTCACCCACGGACAGGGGCAGCGCTGGTACGAAATTCGCTTGACCGGCTTCGAGAGCCACGCCGGCTCGACGCCGATGCCACGCAGGAAGGATGCGCTGCTCGGCGCCGCGCGGATCGTCGAGCTCGTGAACGCGATCGGCCTGTCGAAGGCGCCGCTTGGCGTTTCGACCGTCGGCATGCTCAACCCTTATCCGAACTCCCGCAATGTCATCCCGGGCGAAGTGTTCATGACCTGCGAGTTCCGGCATCCCGACGACGCCACGTTGAGCGAGATGGATGCGGCGCTGCGCACGGGAGTCGAGGCAATCGCCAGCAAGATCGGCCTGACTTGCGACTTGAAGCAGATCTTCTACTACCCTCCCGTCCCCTTCGATCCCGGCTGCGTCGAGGCGGTGCGCCGCGCGGCCAAGCATTTCGGCTATTCGCATCGCGACATCGTGTCCGGCGCGGGCCATGACGCCTGCTATCTGGCGCGCGTCGCGCCGACGTCGATGGTGTTCACGCCCTGCGTCGACGGAATCAGCCACAATGAAAGCGAGGACATCAAGCCGGATTGGGCGACCGCCGGCGCCAATGTGCTGATGCATGCGGTGCTGGAGAAGGCCGAAATCGTGTCGTAACGGTCAGCGGCGGCGAAGCGCCGACACGCCTGCGCGCGAACACAAGTTTGGGAGAATGACATGTCGCTCGTTATCGAAGGCGGAACGATCGTCGCCGCGGACCGCACCTACAAGGCCGACGTATTGGTCGAAGGCGAGACCATCATGGCGATCGGAGAGGGCCTGAAGGGCGACAGCACGCTCGACGCCAAGGGCTGCTTCGTCATGCCGGGCGGCATCGACCCGCATACCCATCTCGACATGCCCTTCATGGGCGCGAATTCCGCCGACAATTACGAGAGCGGCACCAAGGCCGCGCTGTCGGGCGGCACGACGATGGTCGTCGACTTCTGCATCCCCAATCGCAACCAGCCGCTGATGGAGGCGTTCGCCGATTGGCAGAAACGCTCGAAGGACGCGGTCTCCGACTATTCCTACCACATGTGCATCACCTACTGGGACGATGCCGTGCGCGAGGACATGGCCAAGGTCGTCAAGGCCGGCGTGACCACCTTCAAGCATTTCATGGCCTACAAGGGCGCCTTGATGGTCAATGACGAGGAGATGTTCGCGTCCTTCACCCGCTGCGCCGAACTGGGCGCGATGCCGCTCGTCCATGCCGAGAACGGCGAAATCGTCGCCGCCCTGCAGAAGCATTATATGGCCAAGGGCGTGACCGGGCCCGAGGGCCACGCGCTGTCGCGTCCGCCCGACGTCGAGGGGGAAGCGGCCAATCGCGCGATTATGCTCGCCGATCAGGCCGGCGCGCCGCTCTACATTGTTCACGTCTCCTGCACCCAGGCGCACGAGGCGATTCGTCGCGCCCGCGCTCTTGGCAAGCGCGTCTATGGCGAGCCTTTGATCCAGCATCTCGTGCTCGACGAGAGCGAGTACTACAATCCGGACTGGAAGCACGCGGCGCGGCGCGTCATGTCGCCGCCGTTCCGCGACAAGATCCATCAGGACGATTTATGGAATGGCCTGCGCGCCGGCTCGCTGCAGGTGGTGGCGACCGACCATTGCGCCTTCACGACCAAGCAGAAAGAACTGGGCCTTACCGACTTCACCAAGATCCCGAACGGCACTGGCGGGCTCGAAGACCGCATGCCGGTCTTGTGGACCTATGGCGTCGAAACCGGGCGCCTCACCATGAACGAATTCGTCGCCGTGACCTCGACGAATATCGCGCGCATCCTGAACCTCTATCCGCGCAAAGGCGCGATCATGGCCGGCGCGGACGCTGACGTCACGGTCTGGGACCCGAAGGCCAACAAGACCATCTCCGCCAGGTCTCAGGTTTCTGCCATCGACTACAATGTGTTCGAGGGAACCAAAGTGACCGGACTGCCGCGCTACACCTTGTCGCGCGGCGAGGTCGTCTATCGCGACGGCTCGGTGCAGGCCGAGCTTGGGCGCGGCCGTTTCATCAAGCGCGAGCCGTTTCCTGCGGACGCGCGCGCGCTCAAGCGCTATAAGGAGTTCACGGCGGTGGCGGGCGTTGCGCGCTGAGGAAACGGATCGGCGATGGACGTAGCGGCGGCTGCCAAACTCAAGCCGGACGACCGCAAGACGCCGCCGGCCGCGGACGCCGCGATTGAGATCAGCGGGCTTTCGTTGCGCTTCGACACCGCCGACGGGCCGGTGCAGGCGCTCAGCGACGTCAGCCTGAGGGTCGCTCGCGGCGAGTTCGTATCTTTCATCGGACCGTCGGGCTGCGGCAAGACGACGCTTCTGCGCGCGGTCGCCGATCTCGAGGACCCGACAAGCGGCTCGATCCGCGTCAACGGCTTGAGCCCGCGCGAAGCGCGCGCCAAGCGCGCCTATGGCTACGTGTTTCAGGCGCCGGCGCTCTATCCATGGCGGAGCGTGGCGCGCAACATCGCGCTGCCGCTCGAGATCATGGGGTTCAGTAAAGCGGAGCGCGAGGCCCGCATCGCCAAGGGGCTCGAGCTCGTCAATCTTTCCGGCTTTGGCGCCAAATTTCCCTGGCAATTGTCGGGCGGCATGCAGCAGCGCGCGTCGATTGCGCGCGCTTTGTCGTTCGACCCCGATCTTCTGTTGATGGACGAGCCGTTCGGCGCGCTCGACGAAATCGTGCGCGACATGCTGAACCAGCAATTGCTGCGCCTCTGGGACGTGACGGGCAAGACGGTGCTGTTCGTTACGCATTCGATTCCAGAAGCCGTGTTCCTGTCGACGCATATCGTCGTCATGTCGCCCCGGCCGGGCCGCATCTACGATGTGATCGAATGCAATTTTCCCCGCGACCGTACGCTGGATATCCGCGAGACGCCTGAGTTCCTGGGCGTCGCCAACCGGGTCAGGCAAGGCCTCCGCGAGGGCCATTCCTATGACGGGTAGCAGCCCTCGCCCCCGACCCCTCATCCCCGAGGGAGAGGGGAGAGCGGCAGATCTTCCTGAGGGACAAGGCAGACTTCCTCCCTTCTCCCCTGGGGAGAAGGTGGACGCGCGACAGGGCGTCCCGGAAGGACGCCCGTCCTTGCGGACGGGCTACGGCGCGGCCGGATGAGGGTCAGCCGGATGAGGGCAGGGGACGCCGATGAAATCGGCGCTTCCCCTCGCGACTGTCGTCCTCGCCCTGATCCTCGCGTCTGGTATCTCGCGGCGGCGCTCATGAACGCTCGCTCCAGCGGGACCAGTTCGCCAACGCCGGCCGCACGGATTACTCCACCCAGGACCTAGTCGGCGCGTCGCTCAACATGGAGCGGCCGAAGCTTCCCGCGCCGCACCAGGTCGCAAGCGAGCTCTACAAGCTCGTCTTCGCGACCCCGCCGACGTCGAAGCGCAGCCTCGTCTATCATGGGCTCATCACACTTGAAGAGACGCTGATCGGCTTCGCTTTCGGCTCGTCGCTCGGTATCGGCCTGGCAGTGCTCATTGTCTCGATGCGCTGGCTCGAGCGCTCGATGATGCCATGGATCGTGGCGTCGCAGACCGTGCCGATCATTGCGCTCGCGCCAATGATCGTCGTCATCCTCAACCAGTTCAACGTCACAGGAATTGCGCCGAAAGCCGCGATCGCGGCCTATCTCTCGTTCTTTCCGGTGACGGTCGGCATGGTCAAGGGCTTCCGCTCGCCCGATCCGTTGCAGCTCGATCTCATGCGCACTTATTCCGCGACGCGCGCGCAGACCTTCATGAAACTCAGGGCGCCCGCCAGCGCGCCGTTCTTCTTCGCCAGCATGAAGATCGGCGCCGCCGCCGCGCTCGTCGGCGCCGTGGTCGCGGAGGTCACCAAGAGCGAGGACGGGGGCCTCGGCGCGCGACTGCTCGCCGGCTCCTATTATGGGCAGACGGTGCAGATCTGGGCGGCCCTGTTCGCTGCCGCGGCGCTCTCCGCAACGCTCGTCGCCGCGATTGGCGGCGCCGAGCGCATCGCGCAACGGCGAATGGCGTTCACCCCGTGAACCTGCGCCGCCTCAGCGAATTCCTGCCCCCGCTCGCCTTCGGCCTTGCCGTGCTCGCGATCTGGGAGGCGGGGGTCAGGCTCCTGCACGTGCCGGCGATCATCCTGCCTCCGCCCTCGGCGATCGCGGCGCGCTTCGCCACCTCGATACCCACGCTCGCGGCCGATTTCCGGCAAACGATCCAGGGCGTGCTCGCGGGTTATTTCATCGGCTCGCTGGCGGGATTCATCGTTGCGATCCTGATCGACCGCTCGCAATTTCTCCAACGCGGCCTCATGCCGATCGGCAACCTCGTCTCCGCGCTGCCGATCGTCGGTGTCGCGCCAATCATGGTGATGTGGTTCGGTTTCGACTGGCAATCGAAAGCGGCGGTCGTGGTCGTGATGACCTTCTTCCCGATGCTGGTGAACACGATCGCCGGGCTCTCCAGCGCCGGGGCGATGGAGCGCGACCTGATGAAGACCTACGGCGCGAATTATTGGCAGACCCTGCTCGCGCTTCGCCTGCCGGTCGCGATGCCGTTCATCTTCAATGCGCTCAAGATCAACACGACGCTCGCCATGATCGGCGCCATCGTCGCCGAGTTCTTCGGCACGCCGATCGTCGGCATGGGCTTTCGCATCTCGACCGAAGTCGGCCGGCTCCAGATCGATATGGTGTGGGCGACGATCGTCGTCGCCGCGCTCACGGGATCGCTGTTCTACGCGCTCATCGCCAGTATCGAGCGCCGGGTGACGTTCTGGCACGCTTCCTATCGTGCGAAAGAGGCTTGAGCTTTTCACCGCATGCGATAGTCCTTAAGCGCGGTGACGGGAGTCCGGGTTCAAGTGGAGGGAGAGCAAAAATGAGAAAAAGCTTGTTAGTATTCGCCGGCGTGGCGGCGATGTTGACGGCGGGCGCGGCGCATGCCGACGACAAGGTCACACTGCAGCTTAAATGGGTCACCCAGGCGCAATTCGCCGGCTATTACGTCGCCAAGGACAAGGGCTTCTACAAGGAAGACGGGCTCGACGTGACCATCAAGCCCGGCGGACCGGATGTCGCCCCGGAGCAGGTGCTGGCCGGAGGCGGGGCCGATGTCGTGGTCGACTGGATGCCGGCGGCGCTGGCCGCGCGCGAAAAGGGCGCCCCGATGGTCAATATCGCGCAGCCGTTCAAGCATTCCGGGCTCGAACTCACCTGCCGCGCCGACACCGGCATCAAGAAGCCCGAGGATCTCAAGGGCCGCACGCTCGGGGTGTGGTTCTACGGCAACGAATATCCGTTCCTCAACTGGATGGGCAAGCTGCACTTCAAGACCGACGGCTCGCCCGATGGCGTCAAGGTGGTGAAGCAGGGCTTCAACGTCGACCCGTTGCTGCAGAAGCAGGCCGATTGCATCTCCACCATGACCTATAATGAATATTGGCAGGTGATCGACGCCGGCTACAAGCCCGAGCAGTTGGTCGTGTTCAAATACGAGGATCAGGGCGTCGCGACCCTCGAGGACGGCCTCTACGTGATGGAGGACAAGCTCAAGGACCCGGCCTTCGTCGACAAGATGGCGCGCTTCGTCAAGGCGTCGATGAAGGGCTGGGATTATGCCCGCGCCCATCCCGAAGAAGCGGTCAAGATCGTGCTCGACAACGACTCGACCGGCGCCCAGACCGAACATCACCAGACGCAGATGCTGAGCGAGGTCAACAAGCTGACCGAGGGCTCCAACGGCGCGCTCGACAAGGCCGACTATGAGCGCACGGTGAAGACCTTGCTCACCGGCGGTTCCGACCCGGTCATCTCCAAGGCGCCGACCGGCGCCTATACGACCGCGGTCACCGACAAGGCGCTGGCGAAGTAAGCGCCGGGCGCGGCTCTCTCCTCTCCTCGAACCCGGGGAGAGGCGAGAGCCCGGGGCGAGTTCAAATCGTCACCCTTTAATTTGCGTAAATTAATTCGAGAATAAAATTCTCATTTGGAATATTGACTCCGGGCCAGAAGGGCCAATATGCCTTATAGGAATTATACGCCTCTCGGCCTCGGGCTCATCGAGGAATGGGGTGCGAGCGCTCCTTTTCGGATGAATCGCTTGATCACCGCTTTGGAAGATTTCGCTGTAGGGGGTCCTGCGACCCGGGTCGTCCCGCACCTCGACCCTGCGAAGGCCGAGGTCTACCTTGTGCCGCCGCGCTCGATCCTGCGCAGCGTCTCCGACGCCGCAGCGCTTGTCCTTGTTGATCATCGCGGGCGGACGGCTGAGATCATTGAGGTGATCGACGGCTATGTTGAAGCCAGTGAACAGGACTGGCTTGATCTCCAGGCGCGCGCGGAGCGCGCCCTCGAAAATCGAGGGGCGTCCAGATGACCGCCGACGATGACATGACATGCGACAACACGAATGATGGTCTGCTTTCCGAGTTGGGCGCGTTGCGCAATCGGCTGGCGGCGGCCGATCCGAGATTCAAAGTGGCCGCGGGGGTCGAGCGTGATGCGGAAGCGCTTTGCGAGGAGGTTCGAAGCGACCTCAAGGCGTACCGGCACACTCTGGGCGTCAGCCAGAAGGAGCTGGCCGAACGGGTCGAACTCGGCCAATCGGCAATTTCCAAGATCGAGAGCGGTCGGGGCGACTTGAGCCTCAAGACGGTTTTTCGCATTGCGAATGCTTTGGGATTGAGACCGGTTCTGGCGTTTGCGCCCGCCACGCATGCCGCGGAAGAACGTCCATCCCTGGCGGGAACCGCCACAGCGACCGCCGCTCTGGCCAGCGCCTTGCAGGAAGACCTCATTCGCAAAATTCCCGATATCGTCCAGGAAGCCGTCGCGCGCCTCGCGGCGGCGGATTAAGTCCAGTGTTGCTGTCCGACTTGATCGGCGGCGGCGGTGGCATCCTCATCGCAGTTCCGGCCGTCAAGGACCAAATTTATCGCTTCGGTCGGGAGCGGGAGGAGCGCAAGGCCGAGAAGAGTCCCTGGCCCGGCCTGAGGAAAGCCTCGAGCCGTGCTTGGGAGCGACGGCGCAACGACTATGACGGATACGATTCCTTCCTGACCATGCTGGGCGCGCTTGGGATCGCGCTGTCCTTCGTGCTGAAACTGTTTGACGCATAAACTCGGGCCCGCTCGGCCGCGATCACCACAAGGCCCGGGGGCAGGTAAAGGCTGGCGCCTCGCCCTCCATAGGATTGCGGGGCGCCGCGTCCGGCCTGAACTCGCGCCCTCAGGCGGCTTTCGCTCCGGCGCGGAGGTTGCGGTCCGCAGCCGCGCCCCGGACCAGGTCGTGGATGAAGCGCAGCTTCTCAACGACCGCCGGCGCGATGATGAACGGGTAGAGATCGGGCCTGCCCATGGCCCGATTGACGCTGTTCATGGCGACCACGAACGGCGCCCAGGCGTCGACGATCCGCTCGATCGAGCCCTCCGCGTAGGGGTCGAAGTTGAGCTTGGCGAAATGCGCGCCCTCCCTGTCGACCGCCGGAGCGATCCTGAGGCCGAATGCGTTCGCCGTTTCGAGCGTGTCGACGATGTGCAGGTAATGCGCCCAGGTTTCGGCGAAATCCTCCCAAGGATGCGAGGTCGCGTAAGCCGAAACAAAGCGCTCCGACCAATCCGCAGGCGCGCCCTGCTCGTAGTGGCGCTTCAGCGCCGCCTCGTAGTCCTGCGAATCATCGCCGAATATCGCGCGACATTGTTCGAGCTTGCCGCCGTCGCGAACCAGGATGTCCCAATAATGGTGCCCAACCTCGTGCCGAAAATGGCCGAGGAGGCTGCGATAGGGTTCGGCCAATTCCGCCCGGCGCCTCTCGATCTCGGCGCTGTCGGCTTCCGCGAGCGCGATCGTCACCACGCCGTCGTCATGGCCCGTCATCACTTTGGGACCGGAGGGGCAGGGAGGATCGGCCAGGAATTCGAACACCAAACCGTGGCTCGGGTTCTCGACGCGGGTCTCGAGCGGCAGCCTCCAGCGAAGCAGGCTGTAGAACAGCCGGTGCTTGGCAAGTTCGATGTCTCGCCACGCGTTCAGATGCGAGGCGTGAGAAATGTCGGGAATCGTATCGTTGTGGCGGCACGCCACACAGAGCCGGTCTTGGCCCTGGGCCGTCGTCAGCCAGTTGCAGACGTCGTAGTCTGCGTTGGCGCAGAAGCGGCGCGGGGCGCCATCTCCGGCCAGCGGCGTCCAGGATTGGCCGCCGGCGGGCTCGAGCGCGGCCATGATTTCGAGCTCCGGGACATAGCCAAGCCGATGCCCGCAGCGGCCGCAGGTTCGATTCTCGAAGTAGATGATGTTGTCGCAAACCTGACAGCGAAACAATTTCATGGAAAGCAATCCTTGGCGCGCAATCCTTGACGGCATGAAGCGCCCGGAACGCGCGAGGCGTCAAATCGTTCCCACAGAATCATACGGGATTGATTAAGATCCAGCTTGGAGGCCGCGCCCTCTGCTGCGAAAAGGAAAACTCAGGCCCTGTCGGAGTTCAGCAATGCGGGTAAAGCTATTTTCCGTGGCCGCCGCCACGCCAATCCAGTCGCTCGAGAACGATATCAATGAGTTCCTGGAATCCGAGCGGCCGCACGTCACTTATGTCAGCGTGAGCTCGAGCGACATCGAGAGGGTCGCTTCCGTCTGGTACGAAGAGCCGCATCACAAGACTGTCGAACAGACGATGGCGGAATTGGAGGAACTGGTGGAAGAGCCCGGCGCTGAGGGCAATCTGGCGTGAGGCGCTGGGGCGTTGCGCCCGTGGAGGCGAACCCTCCGCCGTCTGTCAGGCCCGCGAAAAGCAGCAGGCCTATCACGCCGCGAAGCGTTAGTCCCGGTGATCGCGATATTGGCTTCATGACTGCTTTGTTGCTTCTCGGTCGTTCTTCGGCTTAGGCGCCTTCAATTAAGGATAGCATGTCCAAAATCTCCGCTAATCAAATGCGATAGTTCGAACAACGCTTGAAACGACATTTTCTTGCCAGACGATGGCTCGTGTTCTATATTTGTTCTTATGACGGGATATAGCTAACGCCGAGGTGAGCCACGCTTTGGGCACCCCTCTGTTGCGAGCGACACGAATTCGCTCAGCAGCAGTTAGCTGATTTGGGACCGACCAAATGAGAAAGTGTTCTTGGAGTTTGCCTTGTTGAGCCCGTGTCCGCCGCCGCAGTGGCGCGGCATGCGGACGGGGTATAGCCAAGCAATGCTAATCACTGGTCAACGCCTGGCAACGGTGACAGTCCAAGTTCCTTCAGAAACAAGTTATGCTTTGCTGTTGATAATCTAATCTGCTTCTCAATCTCGATCAACTCATAGTGCGTGGCTGAAAGATCGATTTCGACCCCTTGTTCGGCTGTGCTGATGTAGCGGGAGATATTGAGGTTATAGCCCTCCTCAGCAATACGTTCCATGCTCACGCGCTTGGAATAGCGGTCCTCCTCTTTGCGGAACTGATAGGTCTCGATGATTTTGCCGATATGCTCGTCCGTGAGCTGGTTCTGGCGTTTGCCCTTAAAGTCTGTCCGCGAACATCATGTTTGAATGCATAGTTTTCGCAGCATGAGGCGGATTGAGGCGAGCTTGCAGGAATGCAAGGGCTTTTCGGTTGAGGCACTCCCAGTCTTTCGCCAAGCCGGCGACATCGATTGAGCCATGCAAAGGTTCTCTCGACGACCCAGCGCTTTGGCAAGACGACGAAGCCTTTGGCCTGAAGTCCGAACGTTTGACGATTTCGAGGTTGACGCGCGACAGGAGTCTCTTCGATCGGCGTCCTGAAATTCCGCGTCCCTGATAACCGCCGTCGGCGTAGAGCTTCAGCAGGAAGGGATAGCAGGCCGAACAAGAGTGGCAAGCAGCAGCGCGCCGCCATCGCGATCCTGGATATCGGCAGCGGTGAACGATGGCGTGCAGCAGCAGGCCCTGCGTATCGACGAGAACGTGCCGCTTCTTGCCTTTGATTTTCTTGCCCGCATCATAGCCATGCGGATCGATGCAACGCCCCCTTTTTCAGGCGACTTTGACGCTTTGGCTGTCGATGATCGCGGCGGTCGGGCTGGCTTCGCGACTCGGCTCTGCTCGCGGCACTTCATATAGAGCGCGTGATGGATGCGATCGAGCGTGCCGTCATAGCTCCAGAGGTCGAAATAGTCATGCAGACCGTGCTGCGCGCCGGCAGGTCCTTCGGGATCGCTCGCCACTGGCATCCTGTGCTCAGGATATACATCAGCCCGTTGACCACTCTCGCGCACATCGACATGGCGCTTGTTGCCGCCGCGCTTGGCCGGCGGGATCAACGGTCCGACATCGGCGCCCATTCTTCATCCGTCAAGTCACTCGGGTAGCGCAATTTGCTGCGGTCATAACGGGCGCGGTTTTCGCTCGTCCACATCGGCGACCCTCCCCATAGAATCAGGCCGCGCACTGGTGAAATCACAAACAACTCAAGGAATTCAAATTGTTCCCGGACGGACACTTAGCAAAGTGCTCCGCTGCGTTGATGAAGAGCACGTCATCCGGTTTCTTGCACTTCTTCAGCACCAGGATGCAGACCGGGATGCCGGTGGAATAAAACAGGTTCGCAGGCAGGCCGATGACCGTGTCGATGTGCCGTCCGTCAGCAGCTTGGTGCGGATGCGCTCCTCCGCCCCGCCTCGGAACAGCACGCCGTGCGGCAGGATGATGGCCATGACGCCTTCGTCCTTCAGGTAGTGGAAGCCGTGCAGCAGGAAGGCGAAGTCGGCGGCGGACTTGGGCGCCAGTCCATGATTCTTGAAGCGCACATCGTCGCCCATGGCTTCAGTCGGTTCCCAGCGGTAGGCTGAAGGGCGGATTGGCCACCACGGCATCGAAGGAGGGCTTCTTGGCGGGGTTTAACTCGCGCAGCATTTCCCAGTCATTGGTCAGCGTGTCGCCGTGGAAGATTTCGAACTCGGTGTCCTTCACCCCATGCAGCAGCATGTTCATGCGCGCGAGGTTGTAGGTGGTGATGTTCTTTTCCTGCCCGAAGATCTTGCCGATGCCGTGCGGCCCCATGCGCTTGCGCACGTTGAGCAGCAGCGAGCCGGAGCCGCAGGCGAAGTCGAAAACGCTGTCGAGCCTTGCTTTCTTTCCGGTTGCCGGCTCCTGGCTGTCCAGCGTGACGATCGCGGAAAGAATGTCTGAAATCTGCTGCGGGGTGTAAAACTCGCCCGCCTTCTTGCCGGAACCGGCGGCAAATTGGCCGATCAGATATTCGTAGGCATCGCCCAGCGTATCGACGTCGGAGGAGAATTCGGCAAGCCCTTCGGCGATCTCTGTGATGATGGCGCAGAGCTTGGCGTTGCGATCTTCGTATTTCCGGCCGAGCTTGTCCGAGCCGAGATTGATCTCCGAGAATAGGCCGTGGAAGGTGCTCTGGAAGGACTCGTTCTCGATATATTTGAAGCCAGCTTGCAGCGTGTTCAGCAGTTCGCCATTCTGGGTGCGGGCCAGATTGGCGATGCTGGTCCAGAGGTGATCCGGCTTGATGACATAGTGCACCTTGCGGCGCATCTGCTTTTCGAAATCTGCCACGTCATCAGGGTTGTTCGCATACCAGAGCGATAGCGGCGAGCGCCCGGCATTGCCGATCGCCTTCGGATCGGGATAATCGCGCCCCAGCTCCTTCTTCGCGGCCATCTCGTAATTATCAGAGAGGTAGCGCAGGAAGAGGAAAGACAGCATGTAGTCGCGGAAGTCGTCCGCGTTCATCGCGCCGCGCAAGCGGTCGGCAATGCTCCAGAGGGTTTTACCCAGTTGTTTTTGGTTGTGGTCGTTCATTGTGAAGGTGCTTCCTCAGGGGCGGGCGCGGGCGCTGGAGCTACAGGTTGGGCGGCGACAACGCCTGGCAAGGCGAACTCAAACCGCGCGATGAATTCGCTCAGGATGCGGCGGAAAAGATCTTTATTGTCCTCGCCCATTTCAGTCGGTTCGTGGATCGCATAAGCGCCGTGGCTGAGCAGATTCAGGGCACGGTTGAAAAGCGCCCGATCTTCCTCGTTGTCGAGCGCCTTGAGGCAGAAGGCCATGCTCGGATGCCCGAAGAAAGAGGCGGTCTTTTCCATGACGCTGCGCAAGGCATTGAAGTGGAAGGTGTAGAGCTTCCCCTTGACGGGATCGGCGGCGCGCTGCAATTCGGCTAAAGTGGCGACGTGGTGGAAGAAGGGCGTGTCATCGGTGGCCTGAAGCGTGTAGGCACCGTCGCCACCCGGGCGGTGCAGGAAATAGCGCTTGTGGGTGATCTTCGGCTCGCCCTCGGCCCGCCTGCCCATTTCGTTGCACATGACGTTGAAGAACAGCGCGTGGTGCGAAGAGAAGATCACCTTGATCGGCGCGGGCGCACCAGTGCCATCTTTCCGCGTGGCCGCCCGGCGGAGGAGCTTGGCTAGGTCGCAGGCGACGGAGATCGCGTTGTTGTCATCGAGCGATGAGATCGGATCGTCGATATAGAGGTATTTCTTCCCCTGATAGGACTGATGCCCATCAAGCATCCGTTCGCAGATCGCCATGAAGACGCACCAGATGAAGATGTTCTGCTCGCCGCGCGATAACTTAATATTGGTCTTTTCGCCCTTTCTGAAGCTCACCATGTCGGGCTCGAGAGACGGTGTCGGTACCCTGCTGAAACTCCTTGTAGGTGAAGTCGAACTCGAAGTCGGCATACGGTAGAGGTACTGATGCAATTGTCTCGTCGAGCGCGAGTTCGCGTCATCGCGTTGAAGAAGGAAGAACTCTGTCGTTCAGTTGCAGAAAGCGCTCGCTGTCGCCTTCGAGATCGTTGTCCCAGACGAACAGATCCTCGGTGAAGGCGTTGAAATAGAGCGTGTCGGGCGTGCCGGCCGGGTTCTTCTTTTGTCCTTCCGCTTGCCGACGTCCTTGAACTCCATCGAGAGGCGGGTCTTGCCGGTGCGATTGATAGGCGATAGAGCAGCACGAATGTCGGCGTCATTCAGATCGTACCGCAGCCGGGTCACCAGCGTGCCCAAGCTCTGGGAAATGCTGATGCTTGCTCATGCGTCAACCTCCCCGACCTGGGGGAAAAGCTGCTGCATCAGCCCCTTCTTGTGGGTCTTGAGGGTGTCGAGCTTTCGGGTCTCGCGCGGCGATGAGGTCGTCGAGGGAGGTAAGGCAGTCGGCGATGCGCTGTTGTTCATCGACCGTGTTCGGAACAGAAAGCAACGTATGTCGCCAGACACATCTGGTTGGCGAGGTGTGCCTGGACTTTCGCGCCTGATGCGGTGTCGTGGATCGCCTTCGAAGCGCCAGTGTATTCAGGACGTGGAAAAAGAATTCGTAAAACAAAGCGACGCCATGGCTTTTTGGTCACAAGGCCGAGTCGTTGATTGTGTAAAATCTATCAGACTGGGGAACGAGAACCGGGCTGCCGATCAGGCCACCGCTGTTCGGTCATCGACGATGAGCGTATCTCCCTTGTGGTATGTAGTCGCGTGGAATTCGCCGTTGAAGTAGTTTGCTTCTCACTGGTCGCGGTAGCCGCCTTCCTCGTAGAAATTACCAGGCGTTAGGAGCACATAATTCGCCTTCGTTGCTGAAGACTCATCTCGCGAATGCGTATCCGTGTTTTATGGTCACAGAGTTCGCGAGAAGGGCTTTCCTTCCACTCCTCGCGTCCCTGAAACTCGGGGAAACGGAGGCGGGGTTGGGTTTCGCCTTCCTGAGGGAAAAGCTGCTGCATCAGGCCCTTCTTGTGGGCCTTGAGCGCCTCAACCTTCCGCCCTTGCGCCGCAATCAGCGCATCCGCCGAGTCCAGACAGTCGGCGATCTTTTGTTGTTCAGCTAGGCTGGGAGTGGGAATTTCGACATTGAAGAACTGTCTCTTTGCTGATGTTGAGCAAGCCATTGCTGCGCGCACCGCTGGTGATGTGCTTCTTAAGCTGCTTTCCGTGCTGGTTCTGCGCAAAGCAGTTCTGAAAGAAGGCGTTCGAGAAGCCATTATTGAGACGAAAGGCGATGAAGCACGTTTGGACGCTGCCACCTGACCCCAGCCTTGCAAGAGGTAGATGCACCCTTGGGGGAATTTCAGGGAATTACCCTTATTGAAGACAAAGTCGCCATCTCGAACGAGCGTGTAGAGCTGATACTGGTTGCCTGAGATATCGCGTCCGAATTTTTCGGCTTGAGGCACAAATCGAGTACCGGCCGAAATGCTGACCGAGGTAAGCTTCCTCTTGCCGACACGTTCATTAACTGGAACCGACGCTTTGCGCAGGCTTACCGGTTCCCATGCCGTAGCATCCTGAAACTCCGGAAACCGGAGCTTGGGCACCAAGGCAGCCCCGTCTCCTGTCTCGGCAGACGATTTCCCCTTACTGCTCATAAGCGCTAAGCCCCGAGATTTCGCGCCCACCGGCGCGCTTGATCAGCAGCGGCATCAGGTCGGCCATCAGGTCCAGTTCCTTCACCCGCCGCGCTTTCCAGTTCAGGCCAAGCGGTTCCATCAGGTCGGTGAGCTGCTCGCCGTCGAAGATCATGCGTTGCAGGATGGTGTCGACGAAGCCTTGCAGCGCCTCGGTCGCCAGCCCGTGCTTTCCGCGATGCCCGCCAGCTCCTGCCGCGTTCTTCTCGGCCTTGAAGCGGCTGTAGCCGTCGCGGATGGCCTTTTCGCTGAGACCTTCGCCCGCCTTGAGGGTGTTGATATAGCGGCGATATCCTCGCGCTCGTCCATGAACTTGGCATCGGACTGGATCAGGCCGATCAGCTGCTCGCGGCTCATCTTCTGCTTGCCGGCGTCGCCTGCGGAGTAGCGGGCGATCAGCCCCATGATGTAGTCGTAGTCGATGACGGCCGAGGCGAAGAGGACGAACTCGAAATCGAGTTGGTCGGCATCCTGGCTCGGCTTGCCGTCGCCCTGATCTTGGCCCTTGCCCTGCTGCTCCCTCAGGCGCTGGGCGGTTTCCAGATAGGCGCCGCGGAAGCCGCAGCAGGTTCTTCTTTCGGCAGGACCTGCTCGATGGCAGCTTGCGGTTTTCGTCCGTGAGGTCGGTGTACTGGTCGAGCTGGGTCTTGAGCCGCTGCACTTCCTTGAAATGCTTGATGAAGGCCGCGCGGGCATCATCGCCCTTGAGGTTGGGCACGGCTTCCGGGGCGCAGTCGAGGCCCTGCGACTTCATGAAGTGTCGAGCTTCTGTACGGCGGTTTCCAGCTTCTCGATGACCTACGGGGGCCTTGTCCACCAGCCAGATTTCGCGGGCTTTGTCGGCAGCCTTCTCACCGGAGAAGAGCGCGATGGCCGCATCGACCGCGTCCTGCTGCTGGCGGAAGTCGAGGATATTGCCGTAGGGCTTGGTGTCGTTGAGCACGCGGTTGGTGCGGGAGAAGGCCTGGATCAGGCCGTGGTGCTTGAGGTTCTTGTCGACGTAGAGCGTGTTCAGGTACTTGGAGTCGAAGCCGGTGAGCAGCATGTCCACGACGATCGTGATGTCGATCTTTTCTGCCCCTGGTTGGGGCAAGTCTTGAGCATTCGGGCAATTGCTGGTCTTTGATGCGCTTCTGCACATCCTGGTAGTAGAGGTCGAACTCGCCGATGCTGTGGTTGGTGCCGAAGCGGGCGTTGTAGTCGGCGATGATGGCCTTGAGCGCCTCCTTCTTTTTCTCCGGCTCATACTGCGTTGTCTGCCTTTTCCTGCGGCAGGTCTTCCTGAATCTGCTTCACGTCGGATCGCCGTCGGCCGGCGGCGAGAACACGCAGGCGATGTTCAGCGGCTGGAAGTCCGGGATCGGCGTCCTGTTTCTCGGCCTGCATCGTCTTGAACAGCGAATGATACTCGATGGCGTCATTGATCGAGCGGTGGCGAGCATGGCGTTGAACCGCGCTCCGCCGGTGGCGGCGTCGTGCTTGGCGAGGATGCCTCGACGACGGCCCGCTTGGCCAGCGTTTCGCCGGCTTGGGCACGGTTCTTGCCCTCGCGGCTTGTAGTAGTCGACGTGGAACCGCAGGACGTTGCGGTCCTCGATGGCGTGGGTGATGGTGTAGGCGTGCAGGCGCTGCTGGAAGAGGTCTTCCGTGGTCTTGAGTGCTGGCCTGCGTCGCCTTCGATCTGCTGCTAGGCTGGCGTTCTCCTCGAAGATCGGCGTGCCGGTGAAGCCGAAGAGCTGGGCCTTGGGGAAGAATTCCTTGATGGCCTGGTGGTTGTCGCCGAACTGCGAGCGGTGGCATTCGTCGAAGATGAAGACGATGCGCTTGTCGCGCAGCGGTTCGAGCTGTTCCTTGAAGCTCTTCTTGCCGTCCTTTTTCTGCTGCTTGTTGCGCTTGCTGTTTTCGTCCAGCGCCAGGCCGAGCTTCTGGATGGTGCAGACGATGACCTTGTCGGCGTAGTCGTCGGAGAGGAGGCGGCGCACGAGGGCGCCGGTATTGGTGTTTTCCTCGACGCAACCTTCCTGGAACCGGTTGAACTCCTCGCGCGTCTGCCGATCGAGGTCCTTGCGGTCCACGACGAACAGGCATTTTTCGATGTCCGGGTTGTCCTTGAGCAGCGTTGAGGCCTTGAAGGAGGTGAGCGTCTTGCCGCTGCCGGTGGTGTGCCAGATGTAGCCGTTGCCGCAATTCTGGTGCGATGCAGTCGACGATGGCCTTGACCGCGTAGATCTGATACGGCCGCATCATCAGGAGCTTCTGCTCGCTGGCCACCAGAACCATGTAGCGGCTGATCGTCTGGCCGAGGGTGCATTTGACGAGGAAAGTCTCGGCGAAGCTGTCGAGATGGGTGATCTTTTTGTTGTCTCGTCGGCGAACTGATAGACCGGCAGAAAGCGCTCGTCGGCATTGAAGGCGAAATGGCGAGCGTTGTTGTTCGCGAAGTAAAGGTCATCGCGGTTGCTGACGATGAAGAGCTGGATGAAGCACAGCAGCGTCTTCGTGTAGCCGTTGCCGGGGTCGTTTTTGTAGTCGACGATCTGCTCCATGGCCCGGCGGGGGTTGATGCCGAGGGTTTTCAGCTCGATCTGCACGGCCGGCACGCCGTTGATGAGCAGGATGACGTCGTAGCGATGATGGCTGTTGTCGGTATTGATGCGCAGCTGGTTGACGACCTCAAAGGTGTTTTTGCACCAGTCCTTGATGTTGACGAGCGTGTAGTTCAGCGGCGTGCCGTCGTCGCGGGTGAAGCTATTGCGCTCGCGGAGTGTGCGCGCGGCGGTGAACACATCGGGCGTGACGATCTCGTCCAGAAGGCGCTGAAACTCGCCATCGGTAAGAGTTGACCCGATTCAGCGCCTCGAATTTCTCCCGGAAATTTGCTTCGAGCGTTGCGCGGTCGCGGATGTCGGCACGATATTCGTACTTGAGATCTCGAAGCTTCGTGATAAGCGTCTCTTCAAGTTGGCGCTCCAGTGTGATCATCGCCATAGCTGGGACTGACTAAAGGTTTGGGACAGAATATTGGTCATTATGAAACAATGTTCTGATAAGTGCGATGGGGTTGGTGGTGTGAGGGGGTCCTAGCGATTTCGTTCAGCTAAAAGGGTTGCCAATCTTTTCACTAACTCTTCCGTCATCGGCTTCTCACCTCGCAGGACCCGACCGACATACTGCCCGGTGAAGCCGAGCAATTTCGCGAGCTTATTCCGCCCGCCAACCACCTCTTTGAGCCGCCGCAAATCTCTAAGCGCCTTGTCCATCGCGGCGGCAGCCGGGTCGGCTTCCTGCCGCAAGACTTCGGCGGCTTGGAATAACTTCGTCAGGGAGGCGTCGGCGATCTGCTTGCCCTCGCGTAGCCCGGCAAGCGTGTGGTGAGAAACCCTCGCCTCATCGATCAGCCTGCGGTCGCTGATCTTATATCGCTTTGGAATGTCGAAGATTGCGTCGGCAATAGCCGCCCGATCGGTTAGCTCGACGCCATAGTGCGCCGGGTCTGCATCTTCACCGATGAATTCGTTTTCCTCGATGTTGTCGGCTTCCTTGCCGATGGACTGCTGAGCTAACGCGAACACATGCCGGCGCTCGAGCGGCCCGCGTTGATCATATTCCGCGCCTTGGAATTTGGTCTCCGGGTGCAAGTGATAGCGGGTCAAGCTTCGGGCATGCGATTTTAGCCATGACGCCGGGATGGCGTCCCCACGCTCACGATCGAAAGCATGATCTTTGGCCTCGCGGGGCTTCTTGAAATACGGCGCCGCGGGCCGTGGCTCGCGTCGGCGCCAAAGTTCCTGTGAGAGCGCCCCAGGTTCATCCTTAGCCATTTCGAGCCGCGACTTGGCTTGCAGCGACAGGAGAAAGCCGAAAGGGAAGACAGCGTGTCCGCTGGACTGGCGCTCGTTATACCCATCGAACCACCGAAGCAGTCCGGCGTGGTTGCGGCATACTGGCTCGCGGCAGGGGCATCGAACCCGGGCATCTCCATGAAGCGGGCCTCATCCGGCTTATCGCTGTCAGCGGCGCGAATGATCTCCTTCCATAGGTCCTCCTGCCACAGCGGGACGCCCACCCTTTCCATGCGCTTGCGGCGCTCGCCAGGTGGTTCATCGTAGGGCGCCATCAGATGCCCCAGCCCGTGTCCGGACGCCTTGCGGATAACGACGCCGTCCCTCTGCCGGTTGAACAAGACATAGCGCTTGGCGGAGACGGCGAGGCAGAACGGAGGGTCTAGGGCCGGAAGGTGGTCTCTCTTGCCAGGCGGGAAGTTGACCTTTTCGACCTGAAGGATCGGCTTGTCTTCGCCGTAGGGGTTGAGGTCCTTGAACCATTCGCGAACCTTTAAGGCCCTGGCAACGAACTCGTCATGCGGCAGCTTGCGGGTGTTGCCGATGGCGAGGCTGTCGGTGTCGCAGAAAACCCAGTCGAGTTCCTGCTCGATGACCTGATGCTCGGCGAGAGCTAACATCAACCGCGCGGCGCCCGTTATCAGCGTCGCAAGCAGCGGATGGAAATATGGTCCCGGCCTCTCGGAAGTTTGCGACCGGAAGCGAGAGGCCTTGTCCCGCCCGCCATAGCCAACCATTCTTTGCTGCTTGACGTACTCTCCCACATTCAACTCAACGAATATTCCATAGCTGGTCGCATTGGCGAGAATCTTGATGGCTTGTTCATCGGTCTCCAATGCCCGCTTATCGCCCTCGTTGTCTGCTTGGTCGCGCTTCGCCTTGATGACGTTTCGATGGATGATCAGTCGCTGATAAAAGTCGTCAGTGGCCGGGTTGATTGTTTGCCCTGCTATGTCGATGGAATTGAGCACCGTTTGCTGACCCTTCGGTTTGAAGCGGATCGCCTTGATGACCTCAGGGGTCTTGCCCGTAAGAATCTTGGACGCCAGCACGTCGGCAAGCGTGAACCATTGCGCCTCATCGGCGCTGAGATAGTTGAGGCCTATGTTCAGGGTGTCGTTTCCTGGGTACCGCGCCCGGATCGGAAAGAGGTCATCTTTCGGCTTGACCTGCACCAACGCGCTCAAGCTTGTCCAGCCGTCTTTCGTGCGAAGCATCTCAACCAACTCGCCTCGCGTTCTAGCGAGCAATGCAGTGACTGCTTTCGTGTCGTCGCGGTGCGTCACGCCCTTCGACCGCACAAAGGACCATAAGCCCATAAGCGTGCAGACGGTTGGATACATCGAAAGAAAGTCTGTATGGACGACAGGCGTAATCTGTCGACGGATATGGACTTCGGCGCGCCCGCCAAAATAGGCGCTCATGATCGCGCCAACGAGATAAAGCGGAAACCCCTTCTGGATCTGGCGCCATGGCTTGACGCCCATTGCCCTCAAATAGGCTTTGCCGAGACTGGCTTCGCTGTAAAGCTCGTAGAGGCCGGTTCCATTCAGGCCGAAACCTCCGAACCGCTGCGCCAAGACGTCGAAACATTCCCAGGTCGTCTGCACATCGCGGAGGGCGTACCGAACATAGTCTGGCGTTAACGCACCGCCGTGCTCGTCCGAATTTAACTTGGGCGTCGGAACCTTGAGCAGGTCCGACAGGGACGCCAACGAATGCGATTTGCTGGTGAGCGCCGCGGCGAGGGTTTTGACTTCAACGAAATAACCGCGGTCCGGTCCTGCCTTCTGCTCCGTCTCGTCAGCGCTCTCGTCATCTACCTCCTCGTCTACCTCCTCCTCGGCGGGTGTCTCTTGTGTGGGTGGATCGCCCGCGAAGCGAATTAAGGCCGAACGCTGTGACAGATGCTTCACGACGACATGAGGCCAGTCTTCGGCGAGGGTCAGGCTAAACCCGCCCTTCATCGCCCGCCGGGCGCTCGAATGGCGGATGGCCAAGCGCGACAGATCGAAGGGCAGGTTGAAACCAACGATTTGAGCGCCAACTGCGTAGGCCGACTTATAAAAAACCTCTTCGACAAATTCGGCGCGGGTCCGCAGGCAAACGCGTTCGCCGTCAGAGGCGCATTCCTCCTCGGACAGACATTGGCGAAGAACGGACAGTTCCTCGGGCGCGAGAACATCTGGCTCATAAAAGGCCCCGCGCTCCCAGACTTCGCCCTTGTACCGCAGCTGATATGCGCCGAAGCGCAGTCGCTGATCGGGCGTTGTTCGGGTTTCGCAGTCGAAGACCAGAACCCAGTCGCTCGGCGTCACCCTTGGAGCTGGCTGCTTCCAATCGACGAGTTGAGGCATCGTGGCTTTGGGAGGTTTCGAGCCCGCTTCAGGCTTTTTCGGCGCCCGCCTGACGAAGGCCCGCAGCGCGATAACGAGCCGGTCGACCGGTTCAGATGGCTCGTAGCCAAAATCTCCATCGACCGGCATTGTCTCAGTTCCTTAGTTCGGACGCTCCATCCTTGGCGGCCCGAATCAGCATTTCACCCAGCCAACGAAGCAGGTCGGCGATACACTCGCAAATGTCTGAAAGACCCAAGGCAGGCGCCCCTGCCGTTCCAACGGGTTGTCAGGATTGGGTCCGTCAGGCGGATGCTCCTCCGTCTGCCGTCTCGTCAGCTCGCGGTGCATGCTGACCGGCACATCGATCAGCTGATCGCCGTATTTCTTTCGAGCGACATGGTGAGCTTCCGTCGGCTCGCTGGCCCAATTCTCGAACCCCCACGGGGAGTCCGGGGTCTTACCGGAGCGCTTGGCGCGCCATTCCGCCCGCGCACGGGCCATGGATCTTTGGTGACGGTCCATAGCGGCGCACTCACTGCTGCGCCGTCTGGCGATAGATGTCGACGAACGAGAGTTCGCCGACGCTATCAAGCTTGCGGAGGACGTTAGGGCGGGTCTCGAAGGGGTGGAAGGCGCCGCTTGTGTCCCGCAGTCCCTTGCCGACAAATGCAGCAAGATGCGACGGGTTATTGGTCTCCAAGAACTGGTTGATCGCAATCCAGTGATGGCTGATGTCGCTGGCCGCATCATGCGACACCGTGACGCTGCGCATCTTGCCCCGCGTCGCCATGACAACCGACACGGGCCGGGTGTCGACGATGACCCACCTCCTCCCTTCCCTCTGAGACGTCGTGTTGGCTTTCTGAAAGCGGCGCAGGGTCTCGGCTGAGACGCCCGCCTGCCTTGCCGCCTCCTTTTGCGATACACCCTTCTTCATAAGCTTGAGGGCCTCTTCCAGCGGCTCAGAGCGCCGGAAAGGCTGGGGACTGGCGGTAGGCGTTACATCCGTCGCCCTGGCGTGCCCACGGGCGTGTGAGCGGCTCTTGCCGCCCGCCAGTCCGCGGGCGATGCGCCTCAGATATTCTTTTGCGTAATCTCGTATTCGTTTGCGATTCGAGGCCATGATGGCGCTCCCTGAGTTTGAGGGAGCGCGGAAATTGAAGCGCGCAAATCCTGGAAAAGCGCGTTTGGCGTAGGGCTCTTATGGCGACCGAAGATCAGGTCGGTTCGGACCAAGAAAGCCAGGCTGAGGTCGACGCAGTCCTTGCCGAGACCGGCAGGACCATGGACCAGGTCCGGCGTTGGCGACGCGAAGGGCTATTGCCGGACGTCGTCCAGGAGCAGACAGCGCACCGCGGCAGCATCGTGTTCTATCCAAAAAGGACGTGCGCCCAAGTCCGGGCGGCGAGCGTGCTCTTCAAACAAAAGAACCGCGTGGACTATGTCGGGTTTGGGCTGTGGCGGCTAGGTTTCACGGTCGACGAAAAACATTGGCGCCCTCGTTTACGCAAGCAGGGCCGCATGCTCGATCGCGTAATTCCGTTTCTCATGCGGGTCGTTCGGAGGTTCGATCGCGATTGGCAAAGCGAAACGGCCTACGACTATGCGGCCAGGAAGCTGGAACCGGTCGGTGACATCGTTCTTTCCCGGATCAAAGGTCGAGTTGATTCCGAGTCGTTGCCAACTGTCCTGCGCGCTATTGGCGACATTGGTACGGGAGAGTTTGACGGCTTCCGAATCCTCGATCGCTGGGGAGGAGCACGCGAGCGACGCGGCGCTGACGATCCGAGCGTTAGATCTAACGAAATCCGGGTCGAGACTCCATTCTTGGAAAACAGCTCAATCTCATTGAGCTGTTGCCGGTTGGGCTCAAGGATGTATCCACAGCGATCAGCATGGGGAATTTCGAGCTGGCCGCCGACGCTTGCGCCGAAGACATTGGGCTGGCGCGGGACGACGCAAGAAACAGTTTAGCGATCGCCCTCAACCTCTACGAGGCCACTCGCTGGATTTATGGCGACGGCGCCTTCGGGCTGCGCCTAGCGGCTTGGATTGCTCGCAAGGCGCCGGACATTCTGGTCGACACAATGACCCTTCTGATATTTCGCTTGCGAGAGGTCCCGGGCGCGATGCTGCCCTCGGACGAAATCGCTGAAATGGCGGAGCAAGCTCGAAAGGTTTGCCTCGATTCAAAGAACCTCGAATGGCGTTGGCGCAACGATCCGCGCTTCTCGGAAATCTCAGCCCCAAACGAATTAAATTGACCCTCGTCGACGAAATTGCATTGAAGCGGTGGCAGGACGAATTAAACGCGATTATCGTCCGAGGAACGGAGAAAACTCATCACGGGCCCCATTGATGACGGTCAAGCGGTCAGCAAAGATCGTTAAATTGCAGCCGCCCTCGCTGCGATGCGCGGAGCCGACGCCTGCGGACATTGAGTTAGGGCAAGACGACGTGGCCTGGGCTGGCAGCTCCAGCATGTGGCAGAGCAGATATGCGAAAGCTTCAGTGCGGCGGACCAAACGAGCAAACGCGCAGCCGGCGCTGATTTTAGCGGGACATGGCGTTTCGCTGCGCGTCGAGAACGGCGCACTGACGGTCCAAAATGGGCTTACGCACTACCCGCAGCAGCGAGAAATAATTCGCTATTTTAGCGCAGACATTGCGTTGCCGGAACGGATTGTTCTGTTGGACGGCAGCGGCAGCATTTCTTTCGACGTTTTGTCATGGTTGGCCGAACAAAAAGTCACGCTTATTCGAATTGACTGGAAGGGCGACATCGTCTGTGTCGCAGGCGCGAGCGGCTATTCCGCCAATCCTTTTCGTGTGCGTTGGCAATTGGAAACCCGCGAGAATACCAAGCAGAGAAATGAATTTTGTCGCTCGATCATCGCGCGGAAAATCGAGGCGAGCATTATTGACGCTCGAAAAATCAATTCCTCGCTCCGAAAGATGGGAACGGGCGATGAGGTCGGCTTATGCCGGGTTATCTCGACTCGAAGAAAATCCGCCCGAAACGATTTCCGAGTTGCGCGGCTTGGAGGCGAATTGCGCAGCCTCCTATTTTCGCAGCTGGGTCGGCATGCCGATTAAATGGCGCGGCATCAGCCGCAGGCCAATTCCCGACAATTGGCAGTCCATCGGAGTGCGCTCGTCGCCCTATCATTTGGCCGGCAATCGCAATGCAGGGCATCCAGTCAATGCAATATTGAATTATGCGTATGCTGCGCTCGAAAGCGAAATTCGGATAAAGGCGATTTCCGAGGGGTATGATCCGACAATTGGAATTATGCATGAAGGCAGCGATGGATCGTCGAAATTCATTTTTGATCTAATGGAGCCGGAGCGGCCGAACATCGACCGCGCGGTATTGGATTTCGTCAAAAGTCATGTTTTCGATCCGGCCGATTTTGTTATTCGCACCGACGGCGTTTGCCGGCTCAATCCAGAAATGGCGCGGCTGGTGGTGGCGAGGGTTTCTTCATAGAAAAAGCTTGGACGTCGACCGGCCGTGAAGTTGACGTTAAGCAGACGTCGTGGGTCGCGACCATGGACGGCTCACGTAATCGTAACCGAATGACGATTTTCGAATTCAATGTGAGAGAAAGCTGCCCTTCGACGTTCATAGCAGTGCCTGCCGCCCGCTACTCCCGCCGAGATTGCGAATGCAACGACGTCGGTGCGGTCGCACGCTCAAGGCACTTGCTCCACATCGCTTCCTCGGGCTCTATTGCAATTAGTCTCTACCTGATAACGCCAAATGAATTGCAGACACCCCGTGGCTCCAAAATACCTTGCGCATTTTCCAAAACCGGTGTTGGACGATCTCGTAAATGGTCGTTGGCTTCCCGTGCTTGGTGCCGGGATGTCCATTAACGCGACCCTGGCACCGCCCGCGAAGATGCCGTTGTGGGCCGACCTCAGCAAAAGTTTCGCCGACGAGCTTCAGGATTATTCGCCGACGGGGGTGCTCGATGCGATTTCGGCTTACGAACATGAGTTTGGACGGGCCCGCCTGATCGAAAGACTCGCCGAACTGCTGCATATCAACCGGGCACAGCCGGGTCCTGCACATAGGGAGTTTTGCAGTCTGCCCTTCGATATCGTCTGCACCACCAATTTCGATTTCCTTCTCGAAAAGCAATACGATTTCGAACGGCAGGACAACCGTACAGTTCATCCGGTTGTCGATGAGGACCAGCTTTCCATCAATGTCGGTGCGGCCGGGACCCTGTTGCTAAAACTTCACGGCGATTTGCGTCATCCCAAACGCCTTGTGGTCACGGAAGCGGACTATGACGGGTTTCTCGCCAACTATCCGCTTATCGCGACCTATCTCGCAAACCAGTTGATTACCAAGACAGCTGTGTTCGTGGGCTACAGCCTTGATGACCCCGACTTCCGCCAAATTTGGCATGTCGTTGGCAACCGCCTGGGTAGAACGCGGCGGATGGCGTATGCCATCCTCGTCAATGCCCGGCCCCCAGACATCGCTCGCTTCGAGCGCCGCGGGGTAAAAGTCGTCAATCTTCCTGGAACACGTGACAGGTATGGTGATGTTCTGGCCGAGGCCTTCGCCGAATTGCGCGAATACCGGCGCGAGCATGCGGGTCCCACGCTGAAGCCAACCGAAGAGAAGCCGCTGGAGCAGTTCCTGTTGCCGCGCGACGCGATGAGCCGGCTTTGCCTCTTCGCAACCCCGCTCGACGTTCTGCCTTTCTATCGCGAGAACATATTTCCCCTGGCGGAATCCGTAGGCTTCGTGCCGGTTACAGCAGCAGATGTCATTAATCTCGGCGACAGCGTGAGCGCAAAGATAGACACCCTTATTGATCGCGCCGCCGTCATGGTCGTGGATGCGACGTCGGCGAATACGCATTTTGAATTGGGTCTCGCGGCATCGCGCGCACAGGAATTATCGACCCGGCCAAATCGCCAGCCGCTTCGGCTGATTGCGGTGGTAACTCAGTTTACTCAGTTATCCGGCGCGAGCATCGGTATCCAGGCCATCCGGCGGCCTGACGTATTGTCGGAAGACAACCAGTTCATTTTCGAACTCGCCTTTGCCTTGGAGGCCATGGCGAACGAGATGGGTCTGGCCCAGAACCTGGAGCCGCGCCGGCTTTTCGAGGCGAAGGAATATCGTGCCGCGGTCATCGCCGCGATGACATTGCTGGAGGCCACGTTGCGGCGACGCTTGAACAAGGTCGCTCGTGAAGCGGTACAGCGGCCATTGTCCATGCGACAGCTTCTTAGCCGTGCGTTCGAAGAAGATATTGTGCGGGACATCCCCAACGAAGAAGTCATGCGTTGGAGTAAATTGCGTAACGACGCTGTTCACACGGCAAAGCCGGTTAGCCGTCACGAAGCAAAAATCGTTGTCGACGGCGTGGAACATATCCTTGGCCTTGGACCACCGATCGCTTAGCTTTGCGTCACTTACATGCTTCAGGCAAAAGGCAAATGTGCAAGAAGCGATTTTATGATGCTATCGACAGATGCCAACGCTGAGTCCGATGCAGACAAGTCCGCAATCTCTCGGCCGGTTTCCGGCCAAATTATTATCACGCCGTCTCGTTCCAACATTTTAATTGATCTCTGCATTGCAGGCAGATTCCACATATTCACGTTCATGGCTGGCGCGACGAAAACCGTTTTCTGAGTGTTTAGCGCAAGACAGGAAGCCATGTGACCGGCCTCGGCGTGCGAGACGGCCGCCACCGCGTTTGCGCTCGCTGGGGCGATTACTGACACTTGATCTTAGAGAAGGTGTGTTAAAGGATGAGGCTCTTTATCTTGAGAATTATAAATGCAGGAAATGCGAAAAAACGCTAACATTTTATGATTTCGTGTGCACTTCGCTAAAAGATGCCTTCTCATCCAAAGTCATTTGTTGTCCATACTCTGTGCTTGGCTCGAAGCTTATTCGTAATGAACATAGACCTGTACGCTGCAGTAATTGCCAAACCGTGTCAGAGAAATTGTTAAATTATGACTAACGGCTATGTTTGCTGTAATCAAGGCAATATATAGGCCTAGTAGTTTCCTTTACTGGAATGGGTATGAGGCGGATGTCGCAAGCGGGCCCAGATCCGCATCCTCCTCGAGGGTGATTTTGCGCTACACCACGCCCCGACGCCGCCTCGACGAAGCGTGGAACGCGGAACGACGTGCGGCCGCCAGGTGCCCAAAGTGCGGCTCATGTCAGCGATCGCTATATCCCTATTTGTTCTATGACAGAGCGCGAAATCCCGAAGCCCGAGTCCGCCGAAGCATCGTCACCCACCCCCGCTCGGGGCGGGTCATCGGGGATACGAAGAGCCACGCGGCGCGAAAAGGTCCGGCGTGAAGAGCGGATCGTCGGTCTCCTTAATCGCGGCGCTTCGGTGCCGGAGATCGCGGCCAGCGAGGGCCTTACGCTCAAGCGGATGCGCAACGTCGTTCGCGAGATCCTCGCTCAGCGTATGCCGCAGCCGCCGGCCGAATTCCTCGCCCTTCAGGTCAGCCGTCTCAACGAAGCGTTGCTCGTGTCTTTCAGCGCGATGCACGACCCCGCAGAGGGAACGAACTTCGAGGCCGTCGATCGCGTCGTTAAGATCGTCCGTGAGCTCGACCGCTATCACGGATTCGCCGCTGTCCCGCGGTCGCGCGAGGAAATCGAGGCGCACCGGCTCCCGCCTCCTGTCGAGCGCCCGCTCGCGCTCGAAGGCCCAAGCCCGAGTGACTCGCTAATCACGCCGCAAGCTCTTGAAAAGGCTCAATTCGGACTCGCTAACTGAGAGCCAGCTTCCCTTCTCCCTCCGGGAGAAGGTGGCCCGAAGGGCCGGATGAGGGGCTCGCCGTCTTGGATATGGCGGATGAGCTTGCGGCCCTAGCGTGACTGTAATATCCGGCGGGCCATAGCCCGTCAGAAGGACGGACGCCCTTTCGCCCGCCACCTTCTCCCCGAGGGAGAAGGGCTAACGCGGCGCCGCGCGCTTCACGATCGCCTTTGTGCCGATCCCGGTGAGCGCGCCGTAATTGTGAGCGCCCTTCGTCTCGATGCGCGAGCGACAGAAGGCGTCGGCGACCGGAGAAGCGGCGCGGAACAAAGCCGCGCCCTGGAGCCCGACGGCGAGCCGGTCGCACAGATCGCGGGCGCGGCTGTCGAAATCGGCGAGGTCGCGCAGATCGTCCTTGAGCGCTGACACATGCGCGTCGAGCGCCGCGCTCTCGCCCTTCACTCGGGACACTTCCGCGAAATAGGCCTCCAGCGTCTGCGGCGAGCGCTGGATCGCGCGCGCGATGTCGAGGCACTGAACGTTGCCGCTCCCCTCCCAGATCGCATTGACCGGCGCCTCGCGATAGAGGCGCGGCATCGGACTGTCCTCCATCACCCCCGAGCCGCCGAGACATTCGAGCGCCTCATAGGCGTGGCCCGGCGTCCGCTTGCAGATCCAGTATTTGCCGATCGCCGACCCTAAGCGCACCAGCGCGTCCTCGTGTGGATCGTCGCGATGATCGAGCGCGCGGGCGATGCGCATGGTGAGGGTCAGCGCGGCCTCGGCCTCGATCGTGAGGTCGGCCAGCACGGCCGTCATGAGCGGCTGGTCGACCAGGAACGCGCCGAAGGCCTTGCGCTGGCGGCAATGATCGATCGCCTGCGAGACCGCCATCCGCATGCCGGCGGATGAGCCGATCATGCAGTCGAAGCGCGTCATGGCGACCATCTCGATGATCGTCGCCACGCCTCGTCCCTCAGCGCCGACCGTCCAGCCGAGCGCGCCGCGCAGCTCCGTCTCGCTCGAGGCGTTCGAGACATTGCCCATCTTGCGTTTGAGGCGGATGATCTGCAGCGGGTTCTTCGTTCCATCGGGCCGCCAGCGGGGAACGAGAAAACACGACAAGCCCCCCGGCGCCTGGGCGAGCACGAGAAACGCATCGCACATCGGCGCCGAGACGAAGAACTTGTGGCCGACGAGTTCGTAAGCCTGGCCCGGGCCCTCGACACCGACAGGAATCGCCCGCGTCGTGTTGGCGCGGACGTCCGAGCCGCCCTGCTTCTCGGTCATCGCCATGCCGATCGTCAGGCCCTCTTTCTCATCGGGGGGAACGTTGCGCGGATCGTAGATTCGCGCCTGGATCTTCGGCAGCCAATGCGCGGCGAGGTCGCCCTGCAATTTGAGACAAGGCGTCGCGGCGAAGGTCATGGTGATCGGGCAGCCGTGGCCGGCCTCGACTTGCGTGTGCATGTACGAGCGCGCGGCCCGCGCCACATGCGCGCCCTCGCCCGGGTCGGTCCAGGGCGACGAATGAAGCCCGTCCTCGATCGAGGCCTTCATCAGCGCATGGTAGGAGGGATGGAAGCGGATGAGATCGACGCGCCTCCCGTATCGATCGTGGGTGTCGAGCTCGGGCGGGTTTTTGTTCGCCAGCGTCCCCAGCTCCAGAAATTCGGCCGACCCCGCGCGGGCGCCGAAAGCTCCGAGCGCATCGCTGGCCCAAGTTCGCGCCTTCACGCTGGACCGCCTCCTTCAGCGCCATGTCGGAATCGTAGAGGTTATAGTCGACGAGTTCGACCGGCTGGTTCAGGACCTCGTGGGTGGCGGCGCCATAAGGGTCGAGGACGCTACGAAAATTGTCCTGTCGGTCGGCAAGGGCGCTCATCGCCATCTCCCTTTTCCACGAGGTTACTCCTTCGCCTAGGGATCAGCAAAGAAGCGCTGGTCCGCTGTCGCCACGAATCGGGGAGCGTGCTAACCGGCGGCCATGCCTGCCGCCTCGTTCGACCCCCGACTGACCGCCGCCCGCGCCGACCTCGCGGCGGAGCACCTGCGCGGTCTCGTCGATGCGCCGCGCTACGCGGAGGGGCAGGGGATGCGGATTGTCGCGGCGAGCGCGCCGCTTAGGCGTTCTCCGCAAGTCGACGCGCCGCTCGAGACCGAGGCGCTCTTCGGGGAGAGTGTCACGGTCTATGACGAGAGCGAGGATTGGGCCTGGGCGCAGCTCGAGCGCGACCATTATGTCGGCTATCTGCCGAGCGCGGCGCTGGGAGCGCCGTCTGCGCCAACCCATCGGGTCGCGGCGCTGCGAACGCACGCCTATCCGGGGCCGGCCATCAAATTGCCGCCGCGCATGGCCCTCTCGCTCGGCGCGCAGCTGACGATCGTGCGCCAGGACGGCGACTTCGCGGTCTCGGACGATGGGCTTTATCTATGGTCGCGCGGCCTCGCCGAGCTCGGCGCGAACGAACCGGACTGGGTCGCGGTCGCGGAGCGCTTCATCGAAACGCCTTATCTCTGGGGGGGCCGGACGTCAGAAGGCATTGACTGCTCGGGTCTGGTTCAGACGGCGCTCACGGCCGGCGGGATCGCATCGCCACGCGACAGCGACATGCAGGAGGCGATGTTAGGCGAGCCGATCGCGATCGACGATCCGGCAGCGTCGCTCGCCTGCGGCGATCTCGTGTTTTGGAAGGGCCACGTCGGGATCATGCGCAATCCCGTCGCGCTGCTTCACGCTAACGGCTGGCACATGAAGGCAGTGAGCGAGCCGCTGACTGTGGCCCGTGAACGCATCGCCGCCAACGGCGGCGGCAAGGTCACAAGCGTTCGCAGATTGCAGGTGCGCTCGACGGGCGCGCCCATTTCGTGAGCTCCAGGACGGCCGCGCTCCGTAGCCCGTCGATAGACGGGCGTCTCTGAAGACGCCCTTTGGAGCGCGCCTACAAGGAGAGCCGGCCGCTACTTCTTGCCGCCGATGCCCATGCCGCCGAAGCGGGTGTTGAAGCGCGACAAACGGCCGCCGCGATCGAGAAGCTGCTGCGATCCGCCCGTCCATGCGGGGTGCGTGTTCGGGTCGATGTCCAGGTTCAGCGTCGCGCCCTCTTCGCCATAGGTCGAGCGGGTCATGAATTCGACGCCATTGGTCATGACGACCTTGATCATGTGGTAGTTGGGATGGATATCGGACTTCATGCGTCTATCTCGGGCAAAATAAGCAAAGAGCCGACCGGAGGTCCGGCGGCTCTTTTTGTTGGCGGCTCTATAACGCGCGCGGCCGATTGAGGCAAGCCGGTTCAAGGGCCGCGACGAGAGGATCGCCCGCCGGGTGTCGCCCGGCCTTGATTTGGGCGGAAAACCGGTACCTAAAGCGCCGCACAGCCTCAGGAGTCGTTCGCGCAATGTCATCCGCCGCCGATGTCGGCAGCAAAAGGTCCCGCGTCTCAGTCGGCGCCTTGAAGCCGCTTGCTCCTTACGCCCTCGCCCATCGCGGTCGGATCGGGCTGGCGCTGATCGCGCTCACCATCGCTTCCGCCGCGACGCTGGTTGTGCCGATCGCCGTTCGACGGATGATCGACTTCGGGTTCTCGGACGAGAACGCCGGCCTCATCCGAGCGTATTTTCTGGCCATGATCGGCGTCGTCGCCGTGCTCGCGCTGGCGTCCGGGGCGCGATACTACCTGGTGATGACGCTCGGCGAACGGGTGGTCGCCGACCTTCGAGCCGATCTCTTCTCCCATCTGACCCGCCTCGATCCGAGCTTTTTCGATGGCGAGAAGACCGGCGACATCGCTTCTCGCCTTTCCGCCGACACGACGCAGCTCAAGGCGACGTTCGGCTCCTCGGCGTCGCTGGCGCTGCGCAATCTCTTCCTGTTCGTCGGCGCGATCACGATGATGGTGGTCACGAGCCCCAAACTCTCCGCCTTCGTGCTGGCGGCGATTCCCATCATCGTCCTGCCTCTCTATGCGGCCGGCCGTTCAGTGCGCGAGCGTTCCCGCCGCGCTCAGGACAGGCTCGCGGACGCGACCGCCTTCGCCACCGAAAGCCTATCGGCGGTCCGCGTGATGCAGTCGTTCCTGGCGGAGAAGTTCACCGCCAGCCGTTATCGCGAAGCCGCTTTTGGCGCCTATGAAGCGGCGCGGGCCATGACCCAGGCGCGCGCGATCGTCACCGCGGCTGCGATCTTCCTCGCTTTCGGCAGCGTGGTCGTCGTGCTTTGGCTTGGAGCGCAAGAGGTGATCGCCGGCAGCATGACCGGGGGCGCGCTGTCGCAATTCGTCCTGTTCGCCGTGTTCGGCGCCGGCGCGCTCGGGCAATTGTCGGAAGTGTGGAACGAGGTCTCGCAAGCGGCGGGCGCGGCGGGCCGGATCGGCGAGATCATGGCGGTCGAGCCGCGTATCGTCGCGCCCGCACAGCCGGTGAAGCTCGCGAAGCCCGTCCGTGGCGAGTTCGCGTTCCAGAATGTCGGCTTTGCTTATCCGGGGCGCCATGACGATTCCGTCTTGCGCGACGTCAGCTTCCGCGTCGCTCCCGGGGAGACCGTCGCCATCGTCGGCCCATCGGGCGCCGGCAAATCGACGTTGTTCCAGCTTGCGCTCAGGTTCTACGACCCCGGAAGCGGCTCGGTGATGCTCGATGGGGTCGACATCTCGAAGCTCAACCCGGCCGACCTGCGCGCCGAGATCGCGCTCGTGCCGCAGGACGCGTTCATCTTCGGCGCCACCGTCGCCGACAACATTGCCTATGGCGCGCCAGGCGCGACCCGCGAGGCGGTCGTCGCCGCCGCCAAACAGGCGGCCGCGGATAGCTTCATCTCCGCCATGCCGCAGGGCTACGACACGGCCCTCGGGGAGCGTGGCGTGACGCTGTCGGGTGGCGAACGTCAGCGGATCGCGATCGCCCGCGCCATCCTGAAAGACGCGCCGGTGCTGCTCTTGGACGAGGCGACCTCAGCCCTCGACGCCGAGAGCGAAACTCTGGTTCAGGGCGCGCTTGAAACGCTGATGAAGGGCCGCTCAACTCTCGTGATCGCTCACCGGCTGGCGACGATCGTCAACGCGCATCGCATCCTCGTCATCGAGGCGGGGCGCCTGGTAGAAGAGGGCACTCACGCCTCGCTGATGGCGGCGAACGGCCTCTACGCGCGTCTGGCCCGCCTCCAGTTCGAGACCGGCGCGGCGGCGCTGACGGCGGCTGCGCAGTAGCTCGCCGAGCCAGAACGGCCCAGGGCGGACGGCTTATTTCAGCAGCACGTAGATGTTGACTTGCAGCGTCGGATCATCCGGATCCTTCACGTCGTTTGCATATTCCTCGATGAAGGTGTCCTGCGCGTCGATTCCCTTATCGTCGAGATAGGCCGTGATGGCGTCATAGGTGGCGTCAATGTCGCCATATGCGCCCTGATGCTCGAAGCGCATCGCTTTGCCGCTCGGCGTTTGTCCGATCTTGACCGAGTCGGAGAGACTCGATTTGCCTTCGGGGGCCGCGGCAAGCGGATAGCCTGCGTGAAATTTGAACCCGGTGTCGTCGGACTCGACAAAGACGGCGAGCGGCCGGCCCGCGGGCGCGAGACTCGCCTTGTCCATCTCACGCTTGACCGTGCTCAGTGAATTGAGAATGGCGCTGTAAATTTCGTCCTTGTCTGCCTTGCCATCGACATAGGCGAAGGGCCGAGCAGGGAGATCGACGTTTTCGCCGGTAGAGCCCTCGCCCGAAGTCGCGGGCCCGGCAGGGTTGGAGCCCTCTGGAGCGGCGGGTGCAGGATTGGTAGCGGAAGGCGCGTCGCCCGGCTTTGCGGGCGCGGGCGACGGAGCCGCCGGAGCTTGGACCGCCGGCGGAACCGCGGGTGCAGGCGATGGGCCGGCCGGCGCGGGGGTTGAAGGAGCCGTGACCGGCGCCTGCTGCTGAGCGAGGCCCGCATGAGGGACGACCGCCGCAACAGCGAGAAGGCTTGCGGCAAAGAAACGGATCAGACCGGATGACATAACGGCTCAGTCCTCTGGCGCGAGCGGGCGGAGAGCGGGTTCGGCAGTTTAGAGCCACAACGCCGCCATAGGGAAGTGCGTTGCATTTCAGACCGCTAAACCGGGTCGGGTTTCGTCCAGCGCAGCACCGGCTGGCGGGCGGCGCGCGTCTCGTCGAGCCTGCGGCGAGGCGCATGGACCGGCGCCGCCTGGAACCGCTCGTGTTTCCCCGCTGTCGCGGCGAGGGCGAGATCGCGCAAGGTCATGATGAACAGGTCGAGGCTCGCCTTCGATTCGGACTCCGTCGGCTCGATCAGCATCGCGCCGTGGACGATGAGCGGGAAATAGACCGTCATCGGATGATAGCCCTCGTCGATCATGGCCTTGGCGAAGTCGAGCGTCGTGAGCCCGGTGTCCTTCAGCCATCGGTCGTCGAACAAGGCCTCGTGCATGCAGGCCCGATCGCCGAAAGGCGCGCTCATCACATCGTTGAGCGAGGCGCGTATGTAATTGGCGGACAGCACCGCGTCTTCCGACGCCTGTCGCAGCCCGTCCGCCCCGTGCGAGAGAATGAAAGTGAGTGCGCGCACGAACATTCCCATTTGCCCGTGGAACGCGCACATCCGCCCAAACGATCCACGCCCATCGGCATGCTCGACCAGCCGAAGCCCGTCGCCCTCGCGCTTAACGAACGGAACCGGCGTATAGGCGGCAAGCCGCGATGAGAGCACGACTGGACCAGCGCCGGGGCCGCCGCCGCCATGCGGGGTCGAGAACGTCTTGTGCAGGTTGATGTGCATGGCGTCGACGCCGAGATCGCCCGGACGCGTCTTGCCGACGACGGCGTTGAAATTCGCACCGTCGCAGTAAAAGTAGGCTCCGGCCTCGTGGACCGCATCCGCGATGCCGACAATCTCTCGCTCGAAGAGGCCGCAAGTGTTCGGATTGGTCAGCATGATCGCGGCGACATCGGGCGCAAGCGCGCTCCGCACGGCTTCGACGCTGACGATGCCGTCCTTGCCCGCCGGTACGGACCGAACGGAATAGGCGATCAGGGCTGCGGTGGCCGGATTCGTGCCATGCGCGGAATCGGGAACCAGCACGACTCGCCGTGTCTCGCCTTCCCCCCGCGCCTCGATCGCCGCCTTGATCGCCATCATGCCGCAGAGTTCCCCGTGCGCGCCGGCCTTCGGCGACATGGCTATGGCGTCCATTCCCGTCATCGTGAGCAACGCGCCGGAGAGCGCTTCAATAACTTCCAATGCTCCCTGCGCCGTTGAGACCGGCTGCAGCGGGTGCACGTCTGCGAATCCAGGTAGGCGCGCCATCTTTTCGTTGAGACGCGGATTGTGTTTCATCGTGCACGAGCCCAACGGATAAAGCCCGGCGTCGATGGAATAATTGTTGCGCGACAAGCGCACATAGTGCCGGATCGCTTCCGGCTCGGTCAGGCCGGGCAATTCGACCGCGCTTCGGCGCGTGTGCGGCCCCAGTTTCGACTCGAAGGCCGGCGGCTGGTCGATGTCGACGCCGGTCGCGTCGAAGCGCCCGCTCTCGAAGATGAGCGCCTCCTCCATGTTCAGGCCGCGGTTGCCGGTGAAGGTTGCCCCCGTCGGGGCAGCGGTGTTTTCAGGGCGGGTCGGGCGGCCTTGAACGTTCATGGGGAGCGCTCTCTGTTCGGGCTTTATCGCAGGCAATCAGCGAGCGCTTGCGCATAAGCCGCGCGGTCGTCGTCCGTATTGGTTTCCGTGCTCGCGACGATGATGCAATCGTCGAGCCCGGCCCCGGGCAAAAGCCGCGAGACCGGCAATCCTCCGATCACGCCGCGCCTCGCCAAAGCCTCGATCAGCTCCGCGGCGGGTCGCGGCGTGCGCATGACGAACTCGTTGAAGAAATGCGTGGTGATGATTTCGACCGATGAGATTGCGGAGAGACGTTCGGCGAGCTGCACCGCATTGGCGTGATTGACTCTCGCCAGGCGTTCGAGCCCAACGCCGCCGAGTAGAGTGAGATGGATCGAGAACGCGAGCGCGCACAGTCCCGAGTTGGTGCAGATGTTGCTCGTCGCCTTCTCGCGGCGGATGTGCTGCTCGCGAGTCGAAAGCGTGAGCACGAAGCTGCGCCGCCCTTCCGCGTCCACTGTCTCGCCTGCGAGACGGCCTGGCATCTGGCGCACGTTCTTGGCGCGCGTTGCGAACAGGCCGACGTAAGGGCCGCCGAAATTGAGGGCATTGCCGATTCCCTGTCCTTCACCGACCGCGATGTCGGCGCCCATCTCGCCGGGCGAGCGCACGGCGGCGAGCGCAACCGGATCGGTAAAGACCGCAATCAGGAGAGCGCCGTGAGCATGCGCCGCCTCGGCGATTGGCGTCAGATTGCGCGGATTGCCGAAGAAGTCGGGCGACTGAACAATCACGCAGCTCGTCTCGTTGTCGATCGCCGCCGCTATGTCTTCGCTCGCCTTCAAATCCGGGGCCAGGCGGACGATTTTGTCGCCCGCCATATGGGCCAGCGTCGCGCAGACGTCGACGTATTGCGGATGCAGGCCGCCGGAAATCACCGACCGGTTGCGCCGCGTCAGGCGATGGGCCATCAACATCGCCTCGCCGCACGCCGTCGAGCCGTCGTACATCGAGGCGTTCGCAACCTCCATGTCCGTGAGCGCCGCCACCTGGGTCTGAAACTCGAACAGGACTTGCAGCGTGCCTTGCGCGATCTCCGGTTGATACGGCGTGTAGCTCGTCAGGAATTCGGACCGCTGGATCAAATGATCGACGGTCGCGGGAATGTGTCGCCGGTAGGCGCCCGAGCCGAGAAAAAATGGAACCGATCCTGCTGCGATGCTGCGATTGGCGATCGTCGTCATCGCGCGTTCGACAGCCATCTCGCTTTTCGCGAGCGGCATCTCAAGAAGGCCTTCAATCCGTTTGGCGGCCGGAATGTCGGCGAACAAAGCTTCGATGTCCGGAACCCCGACGCGGGAAAGCATCGCCTGGCGTTCGCTTGCGTCGAGCGGCAGATAGCGCATGGCTTTAAGCCAAAGTCTTCAGGAAGTCGGCGTAAGCTGCCTCGTCCATCAAGGCGCTCAATTCGCTGGCGTCCGCGAGCTTGATGCGAAAGAGCCAGCCGCGCCCGAGAGCGTCCTCGTTGATGAGGCCCGGCGTCGACTCGACCTCGGAATTGACAGCGAGGATTTCGCCTGAAGCGGGCGTGAACACGTCGCTCGCCGCCTTGACGCTCTCGACCACCGCGGCTGCGTCGCCCTTTTTCAGCGTCTTACCGACCGGCGGCATCTCGGCAAAAACGACGTCCCCCAACTGCTGCTGTGCGTAATCGCTGATGCCGATCACGCCTTCGCCGCCCTCGACGCGGATGTATTCGTGGTCCTTGCTGTAGCGGATCTCCGACATCATGCGTCTCCTTGGCTCAACGGCGATGGTAGGCGTGGGGATGAAAAGGCAGCGTGACGACACGCGCGCTCAAGGCCTTGCCGCGCACGATGAGGCTGACCGGGGTTCCAACCGCCGCATGGGCGCGCGCGACGTAACCCATCGCAATCGGCGCGCCGACGCTCGGCCCGAACCCGCCCGACGTGACGACGCCAATCGGCGCCCCGGCGGCCGAGACAATCTCCGCTCCTTCGCGCGCTGGCGCACGGCCGTCCGGCCGCACGCCTACGCGCTGACGATCGGGGCCATTCGCGAGCGCGTCCTGAATCCGCTTGGCCCCGGGAAATCCGCCGTCGACGCGTCGGCGCTTCTGAATCGACCAGGCGAGAGCGGCTTCGATCGGGTCCACCGTCTCGTCGAGCTCGTGCCCGTAGAGGCAAAGTCCCGCCTCGAGCCTTAGCGAATCGCGCGCGCCGAGGCCGATGGGCGCGACGTCCGGTTGGCTGAGGAGGAGGCGAGCGAAGCTTTCCGCGCTGAGCCGACGCGATCGAAATCTCGTAGCCGTCTTCGCCCGTGTAGCCTGAACGCGAGACGAAGGTCTCGAATGCCGCGATCCGCGCCGGTCGGGCGCTCATGAAGGCCATCGCCTCGAGTCCCTGTCCCGGCGCGAGCCGCGCGAGCGTCGCGGCCGCCAGAGGACCCTGGAGCGCGATCAGCGCAGACTCCGGCAACGGCGTCAGGCGAACGCCCGATGGCAAGCGTTGGCGAATGAGGGCGAAGTCGGCCTCTTTTCGCGAGGCGTTGACCACGAGCCTCAGCGCGCCCTCTGCGCCCGGCGCGCGGGTGACCATGAGGTCATCGACGATTCCGCCATTTTCGTTGAGCAACTGGGTGTAGCGCTGACGGCCCGGAGCGAGGTTGAGAAAATCCGCCGGACAGAGCGATTCGAGGAAGCTTGCAACGGCTGCGTGGTCGCCGCTCTCGATCAGCGCCTGGCCCATGTGCGAAACGTCGAACAGGCCGGCGGCCTTGCGAGTATGAAGGTGCTCGGCCAGGACCCCGGCAGGGTATTGGATCGGCATGTCGTAGCCCGCGAACGGCGCCATGCGGGCGCCAAGCTCGACGTGCAGGGCGTGGAGCGGCGTCTTCTGGTTGGCTTCGGTCATGGGCCCGCCGGTCGTGAACAAGCGCCCGCAGCAACGCCGGCCGCATATCGCGGCCTTAGCGCTCGCGGACGCCCCCTCTGTCCCATGACCTGAGAGATTTCCCGCGTCTTATGCGGTTGCCCCCGTCGGTGGGCGTACGCCTTGAATGGCGCCCGCCTCTTTCCAGAGCGTCATCACTTGCGCGGTCCCTAGTGCCTGAGCGTTTCCGGGGCGGTTGCGCCTTCGGCGCCGGCGAAAATTAAGCCGGACTCTTCCGCGAAGTGTCTTCGACTGACATCTCCGAGCTAGCCTGAGCTCCCACGCGTTGTCAACGCGAGATCCAGCCAGCGCGGCAGGTCAGTCGGCCACCGCAAGTCCGAATCTCGACGAGCCGGCAGGGGCGCGATTCTCCCGAACTGTCCATGTCAGCGTCATGAGTTCTGTAACCCGCCTGGAATGCGCCCCGGCTCGTGACCCTATACGCGCGCGGCGCGATGATTTGCTGAGAGACGATTTGAGTCCGGCGGATCGTCGAGAGGTGTCCAAGAATAAATTATACTTCATAAATTCAAACTCATAAATATATCTTCAGTATTAGTATCATATGAATTACGAAAATTGAATAAGAGTTTATGAAATTAAAATACATAAATATAAATTCAATGAATTGTTTGTGCCAGTTATGCAACACTTGGTAAATAATGGCCGTCGTTTGGCGATTTATTGCCAAATCTGAGTTGAGGGCTGGGGGAATTTGCGTATGGTCAACTATGCGAGCGTGACAATTCCCGATCGCACTGGGTCCGACGACTTGCTGGGGCAATGCGCCGACATCCGGAAGAAATTGGCAGTCAGGCGAAAACCGACCGGACGCCCACAACATCGAACTGGAGGTCACATATGACGCTCATCAAGAGCATTCTGCTGGGGTCGGCGGCGGGGCTCGTCGCCGTCGCCAGCGCCCAGGCGGCGGATCTTCCGACCAGGAAGGCGGCGCCGGTCGAGTACGTTAGAGTTTGCAACGTCGGCGGCATCACCGGCTGGACGCTGCCGGGCTCCGACACCTGCCTGAAGATCTCAGGTTTCGTCACCGCCCAGGTCACCGGCGGCAACCTCAGCACCCAGTACAACTGGGGCAGTGTTGGGGATCTCTTTACCGGCGGCGTAGCCGGCGTCGGCGCGCCCATAAGTGGCGTGGCGAGTGGCGCCGCGGGCGCTCTCGGGGCGCTGGGTACAATCGATCCTCGCAACACCCAGCGTGTTCTGCTGGCGGCCAGCGCGGCGCAGCAGAACACGAATTTCTACCGCAACGAGACCGGTTGGTCGAACTCGGGCCAACTTGTCGTTAGACGTGGCCTCCAACACCGCCTATGGCCCCTTGATCGGGCACGCTGCGATCCAGGGCGACGTCTCGAACGGGTTCGACCCGCTTCAGGGCGGCCCGACAAACAACATTTTCTATGTTGACGTCGCCTATCTGACCTGGGCCGGCATCACCGCCGGTAAGGCGCAGTCGTTCTTCTCGTTCATCGGCGGCGGTGACAACTACGCGAACATCTTCTCCCCCGACCGCAAAGGCTTCAATGAGCCCCTGCTGCTGGCCTATACCGCCTCCTTCGGCGGCGGGTTCACGGCGACACTGTCCGCTGAATCCCCCGGCAGCGTGGGCGCGTCTGGCGGCGGCTCTGACTTTACCGGCAGTTATTTCAACACTAATTCGGGACCCCAGGCCGCTACGTTCAATCCCAGCCAGATTACCTTCGGCGGCCAGAAATGGCCGGACATTGTCGGCGCCTTGCATGTCAAGCAGGGCTGGGGCGAGGCCCAGGTCTCGGGCGTGATTCACAACGTCAACGTCAGCGCCAATGGCTTCGACGGCGCCGTCGTCGGCGCGGCCTGCGGCGCCCTTGTCGCGGCGGCCTGCGACGGGGAGGAGAACAAGGTCGGGTGGGCCATTGATGCGGGCGTGAAGGTCAACCTGCAGGGATGGGGTGGGATGTTCGCTCCAGGAGACGACTTCGTCCTGACCGGCGTCTACTCCAAGAGCGCCATGTTGTACTCGGGTATAAACGATGCGATGTGGAGCGAGAACGGCCAGGTCAACGGCAACGGCCAGCCGATGTGGGGCGCGGACGCGTTCTTCAATCCGGCCACCAACCAATGGTCATCGCCGACGGCATGGTCGGTCTCGGGGCTGGTCGAGCACCACTTCACGCCGCAGTTCTATCTCGATCTGGAAGGTTCGGTCTTCGGCTTGAACTGGAGCAATATGGGCGGCGGCTGCAACTCCGCGCTGCCGGGCTGCGCCCTTAGTTCGGCTGCGCAGGGGCCACTGTCGCCTCACTCGTTCAGCTGGCTCGTCGGCGCGGATCTCGGCTGGAACCCGGTCACCAACCTCAACTTCGACCTCGAGTTGATGTATCAAGCCACGACCCAGTCGGCGCCGAGCGGTTTCCTCGGCACCGTTTACAACCTCGGCGGCGCGAGCGGCGCGGTCTTCGTGCCCGGCGACTGGAAGGGCGACAGCGATGGTTTCGCGGGTCGCCTCCGCATCACCCGTTACTTCTGATCGCATCCCGATCGGTTGAAGCTGACAGCCCCGGAGCGAAAGCTCCGGGGCTTTTTTTACGGGCGCCGCTCGATTCCCCGCCGGCCCTTTCGCCCCGGAGCCAATTCGTCTCGCTCCTGAGCGGCGCCCGACCAAGCTCGCGGATAAGGCGATCCGCATGGGAGCACCGGGCCGCCCGAACTCGAAGCGTCAAAAGTACAAACGCCGGGCAAGTTTCGAGCAAGGAAATGCCAGGAATGCCGATCGCGGCGGCCCCGCATTTTCACACCAGCGCCGGCGTGTTCCCCAAAGTTTGAGCTATTGCCGCTGAGCTATACGTGAAATGCGTACTGCCCTTAAGCCTGTGCGGGCAGGCGCCTCGAAGCGCCCGCCTCGGACATGCGACCGATTGGACCAGAGTCCGCCGTTCGTCGAGGCTCAGTCGAAAGCCCTAGCGTTCTGTGTTCAGTTTAAAGCCGACCGACCTGACCGAGACAATGACGCGCCGATTGCCGGCCGGGTCGAGCTTGCGGCGCAAATTGCCGACTTGCACGTCGACCACGTTGGTATAGGCGGGGGGCTGAAAATTCCAGACGTCCTCGAGCAGCATCGCTCGAGTCACCGTTTGGCCGGGACGGCGCATAAAATATTCGAGCAGCTTGAATTCCCTCGGAACGAGGTCGACCAGTCTGCCTTCGCACCTGACCGTTCGCTCGATCAGGTCCATGTCCAAATCGGCCACTCGGAGCCGAATGAGGCCCACGTCGCCGCCGCGGCGCAAGAGAGCGTCGACTCGAGCAGTCAGTTCGCGAACATCGAAGGGTTTGACCAGATAGTCGTCGCAGCCGGCTTTCAATCCCGCAATTCGTTCATCGACCGACGTGAGCCCGCTGATGACCAGGGCCGGCGTCCACTTCCCTTCGCCGCGCAGCGTTTCAACGATCGAAAGTCCGTTCTCGCCATTCATAAGTCGATCGATGATCAGAGCCGCCACGTCGCCCGAGCGAGCCGCCCGAAGCCCCTCGGCCATTGTCTCCGCAATATGGACGGTATGACCGGCCGCCTCCAGGTCGAGGCGAATTGCGCCTGCGAGTTCGCGATCGTCTTCAATAAGGAGAACGAGACTGCCGCCTGGTTTCGAATAATCCTGATTCAACACGCAAGACGAAAGATGATCGTTCATCGTTCTGGCGCCATTTGATGCTTCGCCTGCATTACGCATCCAGTTTGTCTTCCACGACGAATACGCTGTCGAGCTTCGCTGTCTCTCACGGATGAAAGTTAGCGAATGGAAGACGATCCGGGCGGCGTTTTCGGTACGCGTGGGTTTTCTATCACGGCGGCACCGAATTCGTCTCGAAATTCTCTCGAGCGTAGAGACACATGTGCGTGATCGATCGAGCACAAATTCGTGAGTGCGTCGTGCCTGGTGCTCAAGTCTAGTGTTATTAATCAATAGATTATGAAAAGATATTCATAGCAACCCCCGACGGAACGGATTTGCGCCGCGCCGCGCGGGGTCTCACCCGCAGTCAGATCTCATGCTGGCGCCATATGATCGTGAAAAGCAGAATTAATGAGATAAAAATCGACATTTCAGGAATATGGGCTATAATGGCGGAATCGTCGGAGCTGAAGCCGAGATCGCCCCGCTTTCGGGCTTTAGCGGTCGAGCGCGACTGTGGGCATCGGTAACCGATGGGGCCTTGTCCTCTGCTTGACTTGGGCTTTCGAGGTCCGGAGCACCGGCTCGCGAAAGTGGCGAAACGAAATGGAAGTTAAGCCGTTGAAAACACTCAATTCCGCGAAATGCCAATTCGGCGCTCGTAATGATATCAATGGCTTACGCCCCGCGATGCGAAGCCGATCGCTTCGCTATGTTACTTTGCATTCCTGCTCCTGGACGGGGTCGCGACGCGTTGCGCAGGGGCGGCGCGCGCTCCTCTGGCCTTGCCCGACATCGTTGCTGGCCAAGAAGTTGGCAGCGGAAAAAAGTTGCGTAAAAGAGCAGGTAAGTCCTTGAAAATATTGTCGCGCGTAAACTTGTGCGCCGGCCCGTCCGACCTTCGGCGGCCGCGGACTTTGCCCGGCAACTCGGCAGCCAAAGTCATAGAGCGCAATTCCGCACCCTCGTCTCAAGCCCTCGCTGTTGCCGAATCAGGCCAGACTGCGGTCGAATTTTGGCGGCGTGTTTTCAAAGATCACGCGTTCCCCTGCGGGACGGAGGCCCATGCCGCCAGTCGTCCCGAGCGCTGGCGAGGGTCTTCATTGTTTGGCATAACAAATTGAAAAATATAGTAGAATTGCTCTGGTTAGGGGGCTTGGGAGTCTCGTGACAATTATGCAACAGGATTAGGCAAACGGTGTTTGAAGGCCAGTTTATGAAGAAAACTTATTGTGTCCAAATTTAGAGAAGCTATGGTGACCCAGGTGAGCGGGAGATTTCCCGATCGCGGAGGTCGGCGGCTTTTGCAGGGCAAGCGCCACGATCAGGAAGTCAAACGGGACGAGGGGGCTGACCGCCTTCGGTGTCATCGGTTCGCAAGCGGGCCGCGGAAATCGAAGTCGAGAAGAAAACCGACGCCCAATACGTAACTGGAGGTCACAAATGACGCTCATCAAGAGCCTTCTGCTCGGTTCCGCGGCCGGCATCGTCGCCGTCGGCGCCGCTCAGGCGGCCGATCTTCCGACCAGGAAGGCGGCGCCGGTCGAATATGTTAGAGTTTGTAACGTCGGTGGCATCACCGGCTGGACATTGCCTGGCTCCGATACCTGCGTGAAGTTCAGCGGCTACATGACCGCGCAGGTCACCGGCGGCAACCTCAACACCCAGTACAATTGGGGCACTGTTGGGGAGGCCAATGCCGCCATAGGACTGACCCCCGCGCTCGCCGGGATCTCCACAGGCCCTGGCTCTGCTCTCGGCACGCTGGCTACAATCGACCCTCGCAACACCCAGCGCGTTCTGCTTGCAGCCAGCTCGGCTCAGCAGAATACGAGCTTCTACCGCAACGAGACCGGCTGGTCGAGCCGGGCTAACTTCGGGTTCGACCTGGCGTCCAATACCGCCTGGGGCCCTCTCATCGGGCATATGGACTTTAACGTGGACGTGTCGAATGGATTCGACCCGCTTCAGTTCAGTGGCGCCGGCGTAGACAACATCGCCTATCTGAACACCGGCTATCTGACCTGGGCGGGCATCACCGCCGGTAAGGCGCAGTCGTTCTTCTCGTTCATCGGCGGCGGCGACAACTACGCCAACTTCTTCTCCCCTGACCGCAAGGGCTTCAACGAGCCGTTGCTGTTGGCCTATACGGCCTCGTTCGGCGGCGGCTTCACGGCGACATTGTCGGCGGAAAGCCCCGGCACGGTCGGCGCCTCCGGCGGCGGCACGACCCAGAACGGCGGGTATTTCAATACCAATTCGGGGCCGCAGTCAGGGACGTTCAATCCTGCGCTGATCCAGTACGGCGGCCAGAAATGGCCGGACATCGTCGGGGCCTTGCATGTCAAGCAGGGCTGGGGCGAGGCCCAGGTTTCGGGCGTGATCCACAACGTCAATGTCAGCGCCAGCACCGACGGCGACGATATTCAACCCCGACTTGGGAACGAGTTGCGGCCTCGCCGGCCTTGCGGGCTGCAACAACGAGGAGAACAAGGTCGGATGGGCCGTTGATGCGGGTGTGAAAGTCAACCTGCCGTCGTTCGGCGCGGGAGACGACTTCGTCCTGACCGGCGCCTATTCCCGGAGTGCGACGTGGTATTCGGGTTTAGGCGGATGGGATGTGGAGCGAGGCCGGCCAGGTCAACGGCAACGGCCAGCCGATGGAGCTCGCCGACGCGTTCTTCAATCCAGCGACCAACTCGTGGGCGACGCCGACGGCATGGTCGGTCACGGGGCTGCTCGAGCATCACTTCACGCCGACGATCTATGTCGATCTCGAAGGCTCGATCGGCGGCCTGAAGTGGAGCAACATGGGCGGCGGCTGTGGCTTGGCGCTGGCGGGCTGCCTCCTCTCTCAGGCCGCGCAGGGCCCGCTGTCACCCAGCGCCTTCAGCTGGATCGTCGGCGCGGATCTCGGCTGGAATCCGGTCACCAACCTCAACTTCGACCTCGAGTTGATGTATCAGAGCACGAACCAGTCAGCGCCCAGCGGGTTTGTTGGAACCGTCTACAATTCTGGGTCAGGCGAACGAGTTCTTCGCGCCCGGCGACTGGAAGGGGGTCAGCGATGGTTTCGCGGGCCGGCTCCGCATCACTCGCTACTTCTGATCGCATCTCGATCAGTTGAAACTGACAGCCCCGGAGCGAAAGCTCCGGGGCTTTTTGTTTGGACTGGGCGCAGCGACCGGACCCTGAAGAGCGCACGCATTAAAGCTTGCGCGCGCGCCCGCCGGGGTGGATGATTGCTCGCAGCCCGCGCTATGCGCGAGAGCGGGAGCCGGCGAACGCGAGCGAAACGCCGGCTCCCTCTTTCATTCACGTCGACCCGTCCTGGTTGAACCGCACCGGCGTCGCCATGGCAAATCGGCGGCGCGCGGCGCGGATCGGGTCGGCTTCCGACGATGATGCGGCAGTACGAATTGGTGGAGCGGGTTCGCCGCTACAATCCTCACGCCAACGAGGACTTGCTGAACCGCGCCTATGTGTTCGCGATGAAGGCGCACGGTAGCCAGAAGCGCGCCTCTGGCGATCCTTATTTCTCCCATCCCCTCGAGGTCGCGGCCATTCTGACCGAGTTCAAGGTCGATGACGCGACCATCGCGACGGCGATGCTGCACGACACGATCGAAGACACGACGGTCACCCGCGAACAAGTCGACAAGGCGTTCGGCGAGGAGATCGGCGGGCTGGTTGACGGCCTGACCAAGCTCGGCAGGCTCGACTTCGTCACCAAGCACGCCGAGCAGGCGGAGAATTTTCGCAAGCTCCTGCTCGCCATTGCCGATGACGCGCGCGTGCTCCTGGTCAAGCTCGCCGACCGCCTGCACAACATGCGCACCCTCCAGTTCATGCCGGAGGCCAAGCGCGCCCGCATCGCCGAGGACACGCTCGACATCTACGCTCCGCTTGCCGGCCGCATGGGCATGCAGAGCATGCGCAATGAACTCGAAGACCTCGCCTTCCGCTGCCTGATGCCGGACGCCTACAAGCTCATCGTGACGCGCCTTGAGGCGATGAAGATCAAGAATGGCGCGATCATCGCGCGCATCGCGGCGGAGCTCACCGACCAATTCGCTAGGCGGGGCATCAAGGTCGAGGTCAAGGGCCGCCAGAAGCAGCCCTATTCGATCTGGCGCAAGATGGAGCGCCGCTCAATCGCCTTCGAGCAATTGTCCGATATCTATGGCTTTCGCATTCTCGTCGATACGGTCGCCGACTGCTATGCCGCCGTCGGCGTGGCGCATACGACTTGGCCCAGCGTTCCCGGGCGCTTCAAGGACTATATCTCGACGCCGAAGCAGAACGACTATCGTTCGATCCACACGACCGTGATCGGGCCTGGCAGTCAGCGGGTCGAACTGCAAATTCGCACGCACGAGATGCACGAAGTCGCCGAATACGGCATCGCCGCGCACGGCGTCTATAAAGACTTGGGGCTCAGCGCCGACGCGCTGGCGGTGAGCGAGAGCCGAGCCTATCGCGGATTGAGGCAGACGATCGAGGCCCTCGCGAGTGACGACTCGGAAAAATTCCTCGAGCACACCAAGCTCGAGCTGTTTCACGACCAGGTGTTCTGCTTCACCCCCAAGGGGCGGCTGATCGCGCTGCCCCGCGGCGCGACCGCGATTGATTTCGCCTACGCGGTCCACACCGACGTCGGCAATTCCGCGGTCGGCGCGAAGATCAATGGTCGTATCGCGCCGCTCATCTCCGAATTGCACAATGGCGACGAGGTGCTGATCTCGCGCGCCGAGGGCGGCGCCCCGCCGGCGGCGTGGGACAGCGTGGTGGTGACGGGGCGCGCCCGCGCCGCCATTCGCCGCGCGACGCGCGAGGCGGCAAAGGCGCAATTCGGCGGCCTCGGGCGCCAGATCGTCGAACGGGCGTTCGAGCGCGCCGGCAAGAAGTTCACGGAAGCGAAGCTCAAGGCCGCGCTGTCGCGTCTGGCGCGCGCCTCGATCGACGATGTCTTCATCGGCGTGGGGCGCGGCGAGATTTTCTCCACCGACGTTGTGCGCGCCGTGTTTCCAAACTTCAAGGACGAGCGTAAGCCCGGTCCGGCCGTTCCTCAGAACGAAAGCGGCTGGTTCGGGTTGCCGAAAGCGGCCGATCTCGTGTTCCGCGTGCCAGGCGAATCGGACGCGGGCGGCGCGCTGCCTCTGCGCGGCATCGGCCTCGATACGGCGGTCAGGTTCGCGCCCAAGGGCGGAGCGGTGCCGGGCGAGCGCATCGTCGGCGTTCGCGAGAAAGACGGCATCGTCATCTACCCGATCCATTCGCCTGCGCTCATCGAATTCGACGATCGGCCAGAGCTGTGGCTCGACGTGCGATGGGATCTGGAAAATGCGCCGACGGCGCTTTATTCGACCCAGATCGTGGTCACGCTCTTGAATGAGCCCGGCGCGCTCGGCGTGATCGCCACGACGCTGGGCGAATATGGCGCAAATATCAACTCTGTTTCGACCTCGCCCAGCGGCGCCGACTTCCGGCGCTTCGTCATCGATCTTCAGGTGCGCGACATCCAGCACCTGAACGCGGTCCTGTCGCAGCTTCGGGACAAGGGCGTAGTCCACAATGTCGAGCGGCTGAGCGGATAGGAGGCGCGGACGCCCCTCTATTTCGCCTATGGCTCCAACATGGATGTCAACGCCATGGGCCGCCGCTGCCCGCGTTCGAAGGCGCTTGGGCTCGCGCGGCTCGAGCGGCATAGGCTCGCGGTGATGCGCGAGGGTTGGCTGACCGCCGTTCGCAATCCGTCCTCAGCCGTGCACGGCGTGCTGTGGAACCTGGCTCTGTCCGACATCCCGGCCCTCGACCGCCACGAGAGCCTGGCCCAGGGACTCTACGTCAAGCTGACGCAGGCGATTATCGCCGAGCGAGGGCCGAAACAGGCGATCGTCTATTTCGGCGCCAATTCCGGGCCTGGCGCCGCGCGTCCCGCCTATCTCGCTGAGGTCCTCGCCGCGGCGCGGTCATGGCCGCTTCCGGACGAGGGCATCGCGGCGCTGGAGAAACTGGGCGCGACCGGTGGCCTGAGCCCCAGCGCGCCAAGCGCGCCGAGCACCTCGACGTAGTTCTCAATGCCCCGTTCGCGCAGTTCGCGCCAGGTAATTTCGCGCGCGGCGTATTGGCGGATGAGGCGCTCTCGGTCGGTTTCGGTCATGGTTCTTCATACCACGCCGCCGCGCCTGCCGCCGATCCGCCTTAATTCGACGCGGCCGTTCCAGGCGCGGAGCCGGTCGCGCCGCCGAGGCTGAGCCACACATTCGGGTCGTCCTGGGCCTGGCGCTTGTAGAACTGATAGCCGGTGGCGGTCCACGGCCGGATCTCATCCGACAGATTGTCGAGCACGAAGTCGCCGCGGTCGGTCTTGACCGTGAGCACCGCATGGCCCTCGCCATTGAGGTCGCGAACGATCGTCATCAACAGGGCCTGGCGCGGAAAGCCGCGGTCGATGAGCAGCTTGCGCTTGAACAAAGCATAGATCTTACAGTCCCCCTTGCCGTCGACCGGATAGTCCCAATGGTCGAGCGTCGTTCCCCAATGGTCGAGGTTGCTGATTGGCTCGATCGCGTTGTTCACCTTCAAGTTGATCTCGTTGAGGACCTTCCAGCTCTGCTTCGTCAGCCGCACATCCATGGGCTTGAGCTTGCCGAGGGTGCACTCTTCGCTGTGACGATTGCAGAAGTCGACCCAGCCGTAGGGAATGGACGCTTCGCCGCCGACTGGCGCGCGAGTGGCCTGAGGAAGGCCCGGTTCGGAGGCTTCGACGAAAGTGCTCCAGGCGAGGCCGAAGATCACCGCCGCGGTCATGAAGCGAAAAAGCCGAGAGAGCATTGGGTTGTCCGCCAGGTTGAATGGGAACACTATCGCCGTCGGCGCTTGGCGGGCGCGAAACAAAATAGGTTGAATTTTATCGATTCGGCCGCACCTGGCAGGCAAAATTCATTAACGTTGACGATGGGTAAGTTTGGTCGACGACCCGCCATCCGACGTCGCCTAGGTCTTATACCCATTCTATTTGAGCGCAACTCATCGCGCTCAAACCCGCGCAACGGCGCGGGCGCGCATTCGCGCTTCGGCCATAAGGCGATGATCGGTTCCGATCATCGAGGCTTGGTCTTAATCTGGTCTCCCGGAAGCTAAACATTCATAGTTGGAGGCAATGCGCAGACCGAGAGGTCGATGAGCACCAAAATCATGTCAGCGATCATGCGGCGGGTCAGGCACTCGCATGTGGCCGGGATCGAGCGAGAGCTCGCCGAAGCAGTTCATCCCCCGATCGATTATGCGGTGATGGAGCGAACCGAAAGGGCGGTGGTGCTGACAGCTGATCTCGGCTGGCCGGACGTCGGCAAGTGGTCGGCGGTCTGGGAGCTGCGCTCGCGTGACACCAACGGCACAGCCTGTGCGGACGGCCAGCGGCGATCAATTCATCGCTCCATGAAGCGGGTGTCCCGATTGCGCGCGATCGGCGAGACCGGCCCCGACACCAAGGCTAGGACCAGGCGGCGGGGCCTCCACGAGACAGCGTCACTTCGGACGCAAGTCGAAGCCGACGCCCTTGTTGACGAACTGGAGGGTGTAGGCCTTCTTGTAGTCGATCCCCGCCTTGGCCACGCCGGCCTTCACCATCTCTTTATAGAAGCCGCTCCAGCGCTCGTCGGTCATCGCGCCGATTCCCAGCTTGAGCGTGTCGCCGGAATCGACGATCCCGTATTCCTTCATTTTGGCGATCGAGAAGGCGATCTGGTCGTCCGTCATTTCCGGGTTCTCCCGTTTGATCGCCTCATTGGCCTTGGCGTTGTCGCCATACAGATAATGGTACCAGCCAATGGTGGAGGCGTCGACGAAGCGCTGCACGATATCAGGATGCTTCTCCACAAGATCGCGACGGGTCTCCACCAGGGTCGAATAGGTGGAGTAGCCATAATCGGCGAGCAGGAACACGTTGGGCTTGAAACCGCCCTGCTTCGCGACCGCCAGCGGCTCCGAGGTCAGATACCCCTGCTGGATCGAACGCGGCTCAGCGATGAAGGGGACTGAATTGAAGTTGTAGGGCTTGATGTTCTCATCCTTGAAACCGTAAGCGAGCCGCATCCAGGTCCAGAATGTGTTGACCGCGCCGGAGCTGACAAAAGCCGGATTCGCGGCTGGAAGGTTCTCCCATTTGTCCAAGCCGACGCCCGGATGCGACATGAAGATCTGCGGGTTTTTCTGGAAGTGGGCGGCGACCGCGATGGTCGGGATGTTGTTCTGCACCGCCAGGAAATCGCCGATCATGTCGCCGCCCATGAAGAATTCGATCTTGCCGGCGATCAAGAGCATGCCGCCGTTCGACATCGGGCCGCCCTGGAGAATTGTGACGTCGAGGCCGTATTTGGCGTAAGTCCCGTCGACGAGCGCCTGGTAGTAGCCGCCGGCCTCCGGGTCGGCGACCCAGTTGGTGCCGAAGGTGACCTTGTCGAGCGCAGACGCCGGGCCTGCGAACGCCATCGCCCCCGCCAACGCCGCCATGATCGCAACGCGCATATAATTTCCTCCCGCGGTCCTATTCTATCGGCGGTTTGACAGCTGCGCCGCCGACCGCCGTGGGGCCGGCTGCAAGTTCGAGCCACGCTGCACGCATGGTCGTTCTGGCCCCTGTGGGTCCACCATAAGGGCCGAAATTTCAAGCGTCGAATACATTTTCAGCGACCCGCGCGAAGGCATCCATCAATGCAAGACGCACGCCAAAAGGCTTTACCTTTCGCCGCGCATGACTCATTTCATCAAGCGGAAAGGTCGACTGCGACGACGGTCCGGGCGTCGAGCCCCCGCTTGACGGCGTTCTTAAAGTTCGTTCGGTTCCGGTCGTAGACTTTTTCTTTTCCTCATCCTCATCTGCCTTCTCGGCGACCCGGTCGAAGTCGCTCTTGCGGATGCGCCGTTCGACGACGCCGAGCTGGACGACGAGATTATCGCTGAGATCGTCTGGCTCGCTCTCGCCGCGCTTTTCCCGCCGGAGGCGGATCAACGCCGCCTCGCCCGCGCTCATGATGATCCGAGCGTCCGAGCCGCCGATGAACAAGCGGCGGTCCACGCTGGCGTTGTTCGAGCTCCCAGTCACTATGTTCTCCTTCCGGTCGCAACGCCGTCGTCACCGAGAGACGACAGATGACCCGTTTGGTCAGCGGTCGGGCGGCAGGGCGCGGGTCAGCAGCTGAATCCGGATCGAATCGAGATCGGCGATGTGCCCGATGCGAAAAAGAAGCCTTAAAGACAGCCTCAAAGGATCGTAGGGGCCCTCTTAGGGTCCCCCGCGCGGCGCGCTTATTACGCCGCGATCGCCTATATCGACGACCAACTCGGCCGGTTCATGGAGGCGCTGCGCTCGGTCGCCTTGGCCGAGGACACAAATCCTGGCCAGCAGCGAGTGGATAGAATCTGACACTCGGAACCCGCGCTTTCCGCGCGAGCCCTGGAATTCACTCGGAGCCCGGCAGACCCTTCCGTTTGATTTTCACCAATAGGCGCCGGGCGAGCGGGGCCGCTGGTATAAGATGAGTTTCTTTGAGGGCGCGTCCGGGGCGCCGCGGATCGTCGCCAGCTCTTAAACGGGGTGAGAGAGCGCGCAAGCGTCAACAATCTGTTTCAGTGGACCCTTATCGAGGGAGATCTGGGCGACCCCGCGCCCTGACAGTCGAGGGGAGAGCGGGGAAGAGCAAGAGATGTCGATCGAAGCAAGCGACACCCAGCCGCAATCGGTCCGACGACTTGGCCTCGCCGGCGTCGCGGCGCTCGGCGTCGTGTTTGGCGACATCGGCACGAGCCCGCTCTACACCCTGAAGACCGTGCTCGATTACACCGGGCCGCATCCGGACCCGGCGGCGACACTCGGCGCCCTGTCGCTGATCTTATGGACGCTGCTCATCATCACCACGGTCAAGTACGTCAATATCGCCATGCGCATCGACAACGACGGCGAAGGCGGCATCATCGCGCTGATGACGCTGCTCGGCGTGAAGCGGCATCAACGGCCGCTCATTATCGCCGCCGGTCTGTTTGGCGCCGCGCTAATCTACGGCGACGGCGCGATCACGCCAGCGATTTCGGTGCTGTCGGCGCTCGAAGGAATGGAGCAGATCACGCCGACCTTGCAAAGCTATGTGCTGCCTGCGGCGTCGGTGATTCTGCTGGCGCTGTTCGCGATCCAGCCGTTCGGGACGGCGGCGATCGGGCGGGCCTTCGGCCCGATCATGCTGATTTGGTTCATCGTCATAGCGGCGCTCGGCATCCATGGAATTATTCAGCATCCTTCCGTTGTCGCAGCGATCAATCCGCTCTACGGCGTCGACTATCTGACAAGGGGCGGCTTCCAGGGGTTTCTCGTGCTGGGCGGCGTGTTTCTGTGCGTAACCGGGGCAGAGGCGCTCTACGCCGACATGGGCCATTTCGGGCCAAAGCCGATCCGCCTGTCGTGGAGCCTCATCGTCTTTCCGGCCCTCATACTCAACTACGCCGGACAGGCCGCCATCGTGCTCGCCGGCGCGCCGACCGACGGCAATATCTTCTACCGGCTGTGCCCTCAGCCGCTTCTCACGCCAATGATCGTGCTCGCGACCATCGCCACCGTGATCGCCAGCCAATCGATCATTACCGGCGCCTATTCGATGACCCGCCAGGCGATGCAGCTCGGCTGGTTGCCGCGCATGAAAATCACTCAGACTTCGGAGGAGGGTTACGGCCAGATCTACGTCGGCGTGGTCAATTGGCTGCTCATGATAGTCACTCTCGGCCTGACGATCGGCTTCGGCAAGTCCGACAATCTCGCGGCCGCCTACGGCATCGCGGTGTCGGCCACGATGCTGATGACGAGCGTGCTCTTGTTCATCGCCATGCGCGAGATCTGGAATTGGCCGATATGGACCGCGGTCGCGGCCGCGGGACTGTTTGTGATCATCGACGGCGCCTTTCTCGCCACCAACCTGGCCAAGGTTATGCAGGGCGGGTGGGTCCCGCTGCTACTGGCTTCGCTGGTTTATGGCGTGATGTGGATCTGGCACCGGGGCGCGGTCGAGGTCCAGCGCAGCGTCGAAGCGGACCTGACGCCGCTCTCTTCGCTCCTCGAAAAACTGCATGCGGGCGAGGTCGCGCGCGTGCCCGGCACGGCCGTATTCTTCACCCGCGTCAAGGACCAGACGCCGCCCGTCCTGGCCTTTCACGTGCGCCAGAACAAGGCGCTGCACACATACGTGTTGGCGGTCACCATGACGGTTCTCTCCGTGCCATGGACTGATCCCGAGGAGCGGCTGAACCTCGAGCGCATTGACGACAACTTCTGGCGGGCGGAGGCGCGGCGCGGCTTCATGGAGCGTCCCGACATTGACGCGATCCTGGCGGAGTGCAAGGCGAAGGGCGCCGGGATCGACCTCGACGATGTCACCTATTACGTCGGCCACGAAACCATCGTGGCGCGTGAGAACGGAAGGGGCATGGCGCGCTGGCAGGAGGTGTTGTTCGCCGCGATGGGCCGCAACGCGGAGCGGATCAGCGACTATCTCGAATTGCCTTGCGACCGGGTGGTCGAGATCGGCCGGGAGATCGAGATTTGAGCGTTGCTCGCGCCGGCTCGCGCCAAGCTCTGCGATGGCTTTCGCTTGCGCTTTTTTGACCGTTCATGTCCCTCAATATCAAAAATCCCGAAGCCCACGCCCTCGCTGCGCGTCTTGCGAAGAAAACCGGCGAGACGCTGACCGAGGCGGTGACAATCGCGCTGCGCGAGCGCCTTGAGCGGCTTGAGCGAACGTCGGAGGTCGATGAACAGCGCTATCAGGCGCTCAAGGCCTTGTTGAAGGACAGCCGTAGCCTCTGGCGCGATTCCTTGCTGACCATCGACCATGGCGACCTGCTCCATGACGAGCGCGGACTGCCGAAATGATCGTCGATACCTCTGCGGTCATCGCGGTTCTTGGGGAAGAATCCGACGCGCCTCGTTTCCTGCGCGTGCTCACGATGTCGCCCGAGCCGAAGCGCATGTCGGCAGCGAACTATCTCGAGGCTTCAATCGCCGTCGACGCCAACCGCAACCCTCTTCTGTCTCGGCGACTCGACGAGTTGATCGTGCAAACGGAAATTGTGGCGCAGCCAGTCACCCTGGAGCAGGCCGAGATCGCCCGCGCCGCCTATCGCGATTTCGGGAGAGGCAGTGGCCATCCGGCCCGGTTGAATTTTGACGACTGCTTCGCCTACGCTCTCGCCAAATCGATGCGTGAGCCGCTGCTGTTCAAAGGCGACGACTTTGCGCATACGGACGTCGCGATAGCTTAAGCCAACCAGTCCGCTCGGGACCGCTACTTCCCCGCGCCAGCGCTCGCTTTGGCTTCGCCGCTTTGCGCCTCTGCCTCGACCTGCTCGGCATGTTCCGCGGCGACACTGGCGTAGTGGTCCGGCACGTACATCTCGTGCGGGACGGGGTGGCGGTGATAGTCGGGGTTATGCACCCGCGCTGGCAAGACCGGCTTCTGGTGCGCCACCTCCTGGTATGGCACGCGGGTCAAAAGGTGGGCGATGCAATTGAGGCGAGCCCGCTTCTTGTCCACCGCTTCGATTACCCACCACGGCGCCTCGCGGATGTGCGTGCGCTGGAGCATGATCTCCTTGGCCTGGGTGTAGGCCTCCCAGCGGCTCCGCGATTCCAGGTCCATCGGCGAGAGCTTCCACTGCTTGAGCGGGTCGTTGATGCGCATGAGAAAGCGCATGTGCTGCTCGTCGTCGGTGATCGAGAACCAGTATTTGACCAGCACGATTCCCGAACGCACGAGCAAGCGCTCGAAGTCGGGTACGGATTGGAAGAAGTCCTCGTATTCCTCGTCGGTGCAGAAGCCCATCACCCGTTCGACGCCGGCTCGGTTGTACCAGCTGCGGTCGAACAGCACGATCTCGCCGCCGGCGGGCAGGTGTGGCACGTAGCGCTGGAAGTACCATTGCGTGCGCTCGCGCTCGGTCGGCGCGGGCAACGCCACGGCGCGGCAGACGCGCGGGTTGAGACGCTGCGTCACGCGCTTGATCGCGCCGCCCTTGCCCGCCGAGTCGCGCCCCTCGAAGATGACGACCAGCTTGAGCTTCTTGGCCACAACCCAGTCCTGCAGCTTGATGAGCTCACGCTGCAGACGCAACAGCTCCTTGAAATAGAGCCGCCGCGGCAAGGAATCGTGCAATTGGAGATGTTCGCTCTCCGACAGCAGGTTGGCGAGCTCGTCGTCCTCGAGTTCGAGCTCGATGTCCTCGTCGAAATTATCCTGGATCTCGGCGTTGATGCGCTTCCGGAGCTCGCTGACCGGAGCCTGTTTATCCGCGCTCGGCTTGTTCGCGCTCATGGGGCAGCTTCCTCTGATTGGCGCCCTTGCCAAAACGAAACGGCGGCGAGGGGCGACTCTTCAACGATGGGTGCGACAGTTTTGCGACAGCGCCCGGCTGTCGGGACGCCGTGCGCCTCTCACTTCAGCAGGTGGACGTCATAGCTTTCGTTGCTTCGACGGTCTGTTACCGGCCTCGCCGCTGATGGCCTTCGTCGCCACCAGCTATTTGCACGGCTTGTCGGAGATCAGCCTGCGCGATTACATGCTCGGAACACTGGTCCGCGCTTCCAGATGTGTCGCTGGGCGCGTTCGCTCGAGCCGGGCCTGTCAACCTCGACGAGCGCCGGCCGGCTATTTCAATCGGCGTTGCTGGCGATGGGGTTTGCGGCGACGGCCCTGGCGGTTGCGCGTATCGGGGTGCTCGTGGCCAAGTTGGTGGCGGAGGGTCAGCGCCGGCCTGACGAGAGCCGCGCGCTGAAATGAGGAATCGCAATGACAGGTCGGCCGATGACTCCTCTTCAACCCGACGACGCTCCTGCCCAGACTCAAGAGGCGGTGTTCCGGTTCCTCGCCGACCCCAAGACGCACAAGTTGAGCGAGCCAGTGCATCGCGCCGATACGGCGAACGCCGTCGTATTTCTTGCCGGGGCCGACGCCTACAAGCTTAAGCGCGCGGTCAAGTTCCCGTTCATGGATCTTTCGACGCTCGACAAGCGCCGGGGCGCTTGCGAGGCGGAAATCGCATTGAACCGGCCCTTAGCGCCGGACATCTACCTGGCGGCGCTCCCGATTGTTCGCCACGGCGAGAGCTTCGCGATTGGTGGAGACGGCGACGTCGTCGAGTGGGCCGTCCACATGCGGCGATTCGACGAGAACGCAACGCTCGATCGCGTCGCCGATCGGGGGGGCGTCTCAGACGCGATCATCGACAAGCTGGCGCTTGCAGTCCGCCGTTCGCACGATCGCGCGCCGCTCCGGGATGCAGCGCGCGCCGCGCATGCGCTCGAGACTTACATCGAGCAGAATAGCGCTGCCTTCGCCGAGCGGCCGGATCTCTTCGACCCGCCGACGGCGCGCAAGCTCACCGACGCTTCGCGGCGCGCATTTGCGAACCTACGACCAATTCTGCTCGAACGCGGCGAGGCCGGTTTCGTTCGCCGCTGTCACGGCGATTTGCACCTGCGCAACATCGTCCTCCTCCACGGCGAACCGACGCTGTTCGATGCGATCGAGTTTTCCGACGAGATTGCGAGCGGGGACGTTCTTTACGATCTGGCTTTTCTTCTGATGGATCTGGAGGAGCGGGGCTTGCGCGCCGCCGCCAACCGAATTTTCAATCGCTATCTCGCCCCGGAGCCGCCGGAGGCCTTGACCGGCCTTGTCGCGCTGCCCTTTTTCTTGAGCTTGCGCGCCGCCATTCGCGCAAAAGTCGAAGCGGCCAACGCTGTGCGGCTCGATGACGACAAGCGGGACGAAGCGCGCGCGCTTGCCCACCGTTACTTTGATTGTGCGGTGAAGTTTCTCGCTGCCGCGCCGCCGCAACTCGTCGCCGTTGGCGGGCTCTCCGGCGTCGGCAAGAGCGCGCTCGCCGGGGTGCTGGCGCCCGAGATCGGCCGTGCGCCCGGGGCGCTATGGCTACGCAGCGACGTCGAGCGGAAGACGATGTTCGGGATCGAAGAGACGGTTCATCTGCCGGCTTCCGCCTATGCCAGCGACGTCACGCGCGGCGTTTACGAACGGCTTATCCTGAAGGCGCGGAATGCGCTTCGGGCAGGGCAGTCGGTCCTCATGGACGCGACTTTCGCGGCCTCCGCCGAACGCAGCGCCGCGACCGCCGTGGCGGCGGAGGTCGGCGTCGCTTTCGCTGGACTTTTTCTCGACGCGCCTCTGGCAACGCGCCTCGAGCGCATCGGCTCGCGGCGCGACGACGCTTCGGACGCTAACGCCGATGTGGCGCGCCGGCAGACGGCAGAGCCTCTGGCCGAGAAAGGATGGGCGGCAGTCGCCGCCTCAGGGAGCTTGAGGGACACGACGGCCATCGCGCGGTCGCGTCTCAGCGGCGTGTAACGAACCGCCGCCGCGGGCTGGCATCGACCTTGCGCCCGGATCGCCGATCATAAAATGTTCATGTTCGGTTCAGTGGAACTGCGACATGAAGACGAATGAGCTCGGCGATTCGCCTGGGCTGGGAATGGGCCGGCAAAGTCGCCGGGGCGCCCATAGTGGAGGAACAACGATGATCAGCAGATCTTTCAGGGTTGCGCTTTCGGCCTTTTTATTTGTCGGCGCCCTTGGTCTGGCGTCCACCGGCCCTGTCCAAGCGCAGAGCATCATGAAGCAGTGCGGCGATGAGTGGAAGGCCGCCAAGGAGAACAACACCACCAACGGCATGAAATGGCCGGAATTCCTGAAGCAATGCCGTGTCCAGAAGGAAGGCGCCGCGGCGCCGGCGGCAGCCCCTGTCGCCGCGCCGGCGCCCGCGCCGGCTCCCGCTCCGATCGCGCCGGCTCCAACCTATCAGCCGAAGCCGAAACCCATGCAGGCGGCTCGGCCGACGGGCGCGGGCGAATTCGCCTCGGAAGCGCAAGCCAAGGGGCGCTGCCCCGCCGATACGGTGGTCTGGGTCAACACCAAGGGCAAGTCCCACACTTACCATTACTCGGGCTCCCGCTGGTACGGCACGACGAAGCAGGGCGCCTATATGTGCGAGGCCGACGCTGGGGCCGCTGGCTATCACGCGTCGAAGAGCAAGACGGAACAGCAGAAGCAGATGTAGTCGGGATGGAAGGCAGGCCGCGCAGAGTTCGCGCGGCCGCCGTTCTGTCCACGTCGAGTGCGCTCGTTGCATAGCGAGCGCTGAGGAAGCGGCGTTTTGGGCGGAAAGGTCAGTCCGCCCCCCGAAGGATTGGCGGCTATTTTTCGTCGAGCGCGATCAGCGGGCGCCAGTCGGGATCCTGCGCGCTGTCGGCCAATTGGGTGAAACGACGCAAGTTGTAGGAGTAGAGGCCACGGACCGCCGCGGGCGCGCGAGCCGAGGCCTCCTTCGCCATCGAAATTGCGCCGGCAAAGTCCCGGTTCCGGTACGCCGCCAGCATCGCCGCATGCAAACGGCTCAAGTCCGCAAACTCCTCACTCGCGGCGACCCCTGAATCTCCGGCCAGCGCGTAGAGACCAACCGGGCGGGTCTTGCCCTTGACCAGCACGGAATCGATCTCGAGCCAGGCGAAGTCGGGCGCCTCGGAGCGGACCGTTTCGCTGCCGATGATATCGACCTCGAAGATTTTGCACGCGCCTTCGAGACGCGAGGCGACGTTCACTTCGTCGCCAATCGCGGAATAGTCGAAGCGGCGCAGCGAACCGAGATTGCCGACGCAACATTCGCCCGAATTGAGCCCGATGCCGAAACGCACCGGCTTGAACGGGCGCTCCTCCGCCTCAGCGCGGCTGCGCCAGCCCTCGTTCAGCGCGACCAGCGTTTGCCGCATCTCCAGCGCCGATTCGACCGCATGCGCCGCATGATCGGGATCGTCGAGGGGCGCGTTCCAGAACGCCATGATCGCGTCGCCCATGTATTTGTCGATCGTGCCCTCCCGGTCGAGAATGGCGTCGGTCATCGGCGTCAGATATTGGTTGAGGAAATGGGTGAGCTCCGACGCGTTGAGGCCCTCCGAGATGGTCGTAAACGATCGGATGTCGCAGAAGAGCAATGTCAGTTCACGCTGCAAGCCGCCGAGTTCGAGGGCGCCAGGCTTTTCCGCCAGGCGCGCGACAACCGCAGGCGAGACGAACCGCCCAAAGGCCGAACGGATTTCGCGCTCCTGATGGCGCTTCACCGCGTAGAGCGTCGAGACGCCAGCAAAATAGACCGCAGCGGCGGAAAACGCAGGATAGGTCGGCTCGATCAGAATTCCGTGACGGGAGAACGCGAACCAGCTCACCGCGACAATCGCCGCGAGCATGGCCCCATAGGCGAGCGCCGCGAGGTAGGGCCCCAGGATCCAGGTGGTCACCACGAGCGCCGCGCAGATGAGCGCCGTCGCCATCCATTCCGCGCTCGGGGCCCAATCCGGCCGCCTCAGCGTTTGGCCGCTCAGGAGCTGCTCGACGATTTGGGCATGCGCTTCAACGCCCGGCATCGCGGGGGACAACGGGGTGGCGACAATGTCCGATAGCAGCGCGGCGGACGCGCCGAAGAACACGATCGTCCCGCGAAGGTCGGTGAGATCCGCTCCGGGCTCGAGAACCTTCCATGCTGGGATCGAGCGGCGTGGGTCGGCGCGCGCGAAATAGACCCTGATGTCTCCCGAGGCCTCGGTCGGGATCGTCAGGTCGCCATTCTTGATCGCCAGGACGCCATAGACTTGCCCGAACGCCGTTTCGCCGCTGGCGTTCGACGACTTGACGATATAGGTCGACGCGCCCTGCGCGGTGCGCAGCGCTTCCATGGCGAGACTGGGTTGCAGAGCGCCATTCACATTGAGGATCAGCGGCACCCGGCGCACGACCCGGTCGGCGTCTGGCCGCCAATTGAGGAAGCCGACGCCAGCCGCGTGCTGAGCCAATTCTGGCACGGGCGATAGAAGGCCCGGATACGGCGTCAGGAACTTGGCCGCGTCGTCGCCGGCGGTGACGAATCCCGCCTTGGTCGAATTGCTGGCGCCATTGGGCAGCTCGGTGACGAAGCTGCCGAGGACAACGGCGCCGTCGTCCATCGACCGCGCAAAGGCTGCGTCTGGCGTCTTGTCGGCCGGAGCCGTGGCGTCCCCGCGGTCCTTTTCCGAGAACAGGAAATCGAATGAAATCGAGGCGACCCCGGCGTGTTTCAACGCGTCGACAAGCGCGGCGAGTCGCTCGCGCGGCCAGGGCCATTGCCCGAGCCGCTTGAGCAATTCGTCGTCGACCGCGACGATGCGGACGGGTTGGTCGAATGCATAAGGGCGCGGCTTCCAGCGCTGGTATTGGTCGAAGACCAGATTCTGCATCACCGCCCGCGCGGGCGCGCCCACGATTCCAGCGAGCAGCGCCAGCCCGCAAGCGGTGGCTGTGGTCAATGCGTAAAGTCTGGCCTCGTGCGCCCTTCGCATGTCGTTCTTGTCGCTCGTGCAGCCGCCAAGATCGAGGATAGGCCTCTCTTGTCAAGTGGATGACTTCGGGCCGGTCAGGGCGCCCGGCAGGTTTCTCCGGCTTCGCTTGGGCCGAGAGGCCGCAAAAAGCGTTCGACGCCGAAGTCGACCGCGATCCGGTTGGCCTCATGCCCGGGGTCGACCCCGTAGCGGCGCAGAAATGCGTAGAAGGCGCCGGCGCTGAGATCCACTGGCGCTGCGTGCCGGACGGAGACCGAGCCGATGAGCCCGACGCTGTTCGGTCCAAAGGCGGAGCGCACGGCTGGCCCAAGAAGCAGGTCGGCGCCCCAGCCGCTGACCGATTCCGCGAATGCCCATTTCGCGCATTCGAGTGCGCGGCGCGTCAGCGCCGGCGCCATGATCTCGACCGACGATAGCCGCGTCACGCCGGCGTTGGCGGAAGGTTTTTTCAGGAACGCATAGGCGGTGGCCGAATCCGCAGTAAGCGCCGGCTGCGCGAGATCGAGTTTTTCCGCGGTCATTGCGCCGAACAGAGCTTCGATCCCTTCGGCGCCAATCTCGACGTCGTCGTCGAGAAACAGGACCGCCTGGTAGCGCAGGAGCAGATCCGGCCTAAGCTCCATGAGGCGTCGAATGGAGGTCGTCTTGGTTCCTGCCTGAACCACCGCAATGTCAGCCTTCGGATGGACATCGCTCTCGTGGTAGTAGTTGAGGAGAACGTCATAAGCACGCGGCTGTTGAACGTAGGCTGCGTCGAATCCTCGGCCACATTGGACGAAGACAAGAATGTCGCGCTCCGGATGAGCCGCCTCGCGTTCGATGCGCATTTGGCCGCCGGCATAGAAGCGATCCTGGCGCGCTCGCAATTCCTGCCGGTTCAGCGGCGGCCCCATCTCACCCTCGCCGAGCGTGCGGTCGAAGACTCGGAAGGAGGCTTCTTCAAGCGATCGCGGTTTCACGCCGCGCGTGATGTCGCGGACGAATTCAACATCGATATCCGGCCGCGGACGCCTGCCGGCGCGTAAGCCCCGCTCGAGAAAGTGCAAGAATGGATGAGGATGGCTTCGGGCCCAATCCGGATTCTGCGACACGTACCAGCCGTGGTCGAATTCGGCGGAAGGGGAGGGCGCGTCGGGTTCAGGGTGGGCGAGATAGGCCTCGAGCAACCCTCGGCTCGCGTCTTGCGCGATGTTCGCGTGGGCGCGGAACCAGCTCGGATCGAAGAAGGCGTTCGGGCGGTAGCCGCGGCTCTCGCCGATCAGCGCGTAATGCAGCGGCGCGAACGGCGCCGCGAGGTGGCCGAGCAGGCGCCGCCGTGCGTAGAGGCGCGCCCAGAACGCTCGCCGGCTCCTCTCCGGAAGGCCAGTTGGAAGACCCATGTCAGGCCTATAGTTTCGGCCGGGCGGCCGGGCAACCGGAGGCGCGGCCCTCGCTAGCCGGATTGGGTCGGACCGAACATTGTTTCGAACGCCGCCCGCATCGCTGCGTTCGCTTGCGTCATGGTCGCGGGGCGGCCGAGGTCGGCGAGACTGGTGACGCCATAGTGCGCTTCGGCGATTCCGCACGGGACGATGCCGGAAAAATGGGTGAGATCGGGATCGACGTTGAGCGCGACGCCGTGCAGCGTCACCCAGCGCCGCACGCGCACCCCGATGGCGGCGATCTTGTCCTCGGCCGTTTCGCCCAGCGGCGAGGCCGGCTTGTCGGGCCGCACGACCCAAACGCCGACCCGCCTCTCGCGCGTCCCGGCGACGACATCGAAAGCCTTAAGCGCCTCGATCAGCCAATGTTCGAGCGAGGCCACATAGGCGCGCACGTCGGGCCGGCGGCGCTTGAGGTCGAGCATGACGTAAGCGACCCGCTGCCCGGGGCCGTGGTAGGTGAATTGGCCGCCGCGTCCGGCGCGATGGACCGGAAAACGGGCTTCGACGAGGTCGCTCTCCTTCGCGCTCGTACCTGCGGTGTAGAGCGGCGGATGCTCGAGGAGCCAGACACGTTCGGGCGCGTCTCCGCGCGCGATCGCGTCGGCGCGCGCTTCCATCTCCGCCACGGCGTCGACGTATTGCGTCAGTCCGGGGGTGACGACCCATTCGACCGGCGGCGCATCATGAGGGGCGAACAACGACGCGGGCGGCGCAAGGCGCGAATTGAACACGCGGCTGTGTATCAGAGCGGATAGCTCAACGCGAGCGCGGATGAAGCCCCGACGGCCGGCTCAATCAAGCCGGACCGATTTCCCTAGACAGGTCGGTCGGGGGTCGACGGCCCGAGTTGTCCGTATGTGCAGATCACTCACAACCTGTTGCGTGTGTTAGGTTTTTTCCGCTCACAGCGCTGATTTACCCTTGACGCAATGGAAAAGTTGCCGCTTCTTTTCCATGTTGTTTCTGAGTCCTTGTCGGACTGCGTAGTTCGCGTTGGGGGGCATGGTCTTGACCCGCGCCGGCCCGAGCCGTTGGTGGGCTGCCGCTGGCGCGCTGGCATTCATCGCCGGCGCGTCGACGAACGCATTCGGCGGCGCCTGGACCATGCCGCAAGGAACCGGCCAGGTCATCGAAACCCTTTACGGCTGGACTGGATTTGGGCCGCCCTGGGGCGGAAATCCCCCGGCAAGCCAAAGCCGCTTCGACGCGCAGACCTATGTTCAATACGGTCTCACAGACTCGCTCACCGCTTTTGGCGAGACGGCCTTCGAACATTATGCGATCGGCGAGCCCACGCCAAACACCTATAACGGCCTCGACTATTCCGGCTTGGGCTTAAGACAGAAGCTGTGGTCGACCGGCGAATGGGTGTTCTCGGGCGAGGCGACCGCGTTCATTCCGGGAGCGCATGATTCGCACGCGCCGGCCCAGGAGGGGAACACCGGGTGGGCAGGCGAAGCGCGCCTCAACGCTGGCCGCAATTTCACGCTGGCTTCAATCCCGGGCCTCGGTTGGTTTCCCGGCATCGGCTCCGTCCCCGGCTTCATGGACGCCGAGATCGCCTATCGCTTGCGAACCGAGGGCCCGCCAGACGAATGGCACGGGGATCTCACGGTCGGATTCAAGTTCACGCCCAGGATCATGCTGATGCTGCAGGACTTCACCACCGTGTCGATGTCGACGAACAATCGGACGTTCCCGGCGTGGCGCCAATCGGTGGCCGAGGCGAGCGTCGTCTACGCGCTCAACGACAAATGGTCGCTGCAGGTTGGCGTGTTCTCGACCGTTTGGACGGTCAGGACCAACACCGAGCATGGCGTCGCGGTCGCCGTGTGGCGCAATTTCTGAGCGCGCAGTCATAGGATCAGCCGACCGACAGGCAGAGCGCTGCGGCGTTTGTCCCGCTGCAATCAACGTCCTGGTCGGCGGCCGTTTCTGACCGAACCGGCGCTTTCGAGGTTGGATAAGCCGTTGCTTGACAACCCCCGCCGACGGGATAATAGTAACTTGGCTTTAATTAAACGCGATCGGCGAAGCGGTTGCCGCGCCGGGTGGATTTACCGCCTTCTCACCCGCGCTCGCTCGACTGCCGTCAAAAAATTCGCGACGCCAAATTCAAGGAGGAAACAGCAATGCCAACGCCCATGGACCGCCTTACGCGACGCAATTTTCTGCGCTCGACCGCATTCGTCGGCGCGGGAGCGGCGACGACCGCCATCGGCCTCACCCCCGCCCACGCGGCGCCCGCCGAAATCCAGTATTTCTACCGCGCCGCATGGCCGACGTCGGAGATCTACGCCAACTGGCTCATCGACGAGTGGAACAAGAAGAACGGCGACCGCATCCACGTGACGGGCGCCAGCGTCGACGGCGAGACGTACAAGACCAAGCAAACGATCGAGATCAGCTCGAGCGACCCGCCAGACATCTTCTATTCGTGGGAAGGCGGCCGGGCCGGCGAGATCGTCAAGGCCGGCTTCGCCGCCGATCTCACCGACTATTACAAGAAATACGGCTGGGACAAATCGCTGAACACCGCGAGCGTGTCGCTCGCGAAGTTCAACGGCAAGCCCTACTTCGTTCCGACTGAGCTCGGCGCCTCGGTCGTCTGGTATCGCAAAGACCTGCACGACAAGCTCGGCCTCACCGTCCCCACGACCTGGGACGAGATGATGGCCAACGCGGCCAAGGCCAAGGCGGCCGGCATTGCGCCTTTCATGCTGTCCAACCAGAAGAAGTGGCCGGCGCAGTTCATGTGGTCGGCGATGATGGTCAACAAATACGGCCTCGACGCCTATCAGGGCCTGATCGACAACAAGATCCCCTGGACCGACCCGCGCGCCGTCGACATCACCGCGATGATGAAGAAGCTCGCCGACGACGGCATGTTCATCGAGAACTTCAATTCGATCGACTTCGCCCCGGCGCAGGTCCCCTGGGCGCAGGGCAAGGCGCTCTACTGGTACAAGGGGTCGTTCATTCTCGGCAGCTTCCGCGGAGACAAGGCGCAGTGCTGCGCCGAGCCGATCGATTGGTTCCCCTTCCCGGCGATGGGCGACAAAAAGCCGGTCATGTCGATCTATGACGAGGACACCGTAATGATCCATGCGGCGAGCAAGAACAAGGACGCCGCGGCGGAGTTCGTGAACTGGATGGTCTCTCCGGAAGCCTCGGCCAAGAAGCTCGAGATCGACAAGCCCTATGCCTCGAACGCCTCGACCGATCTCTCCCACCTGTCGCCGATGGAGCAGCGTTTGGGCAAGGCCATGTCCGACGCCGGCTCCTACACCTTCATGCACGTCGACCACGGAACGCCGCCCGCCATTTCGGACCGCTTCCTCGACGGCCTCCAGGGCGTGCTCGCGGGAGCGATATCGCCCGAAGAGGCTATGGAGGCGACGGAGACCGAGGCTCAGCGCGTGCGGGGCAAGATCTAGGCGGCGCGCTCGGAGTTCCAGAATTCTGAACACGCTTGGCCGGAGCCGGATGGCTCCGGAGCGTGTCAAGGCGCGATCCCCTCATGAGAGGGCGCGCTTGAGAAGATCTGCAGCGGAAAGCGAGGATGGCCTGTTTGCAAGCCGTCCACGCTTCCCGACGGGGGCATCGCAATGACTTCGCGAATGAGCGACGAACGAACATCCTTCGTCGCCTTTGCGCGCCAGCACGTCTTTGTCACAATTTTCGGACTGGTGCTGCCGGTCGTCCTTTTCCTCTGCTTTATCGGCTATCCGATCCTCTACACGATCTATCTGAGCTTTTTTGAATGGAACGGCATGACGCCGGTCAAGAAGTTCGTCGGGTTCGCGAATTATTCCTACATGCTCGGCGATAAATATTTCTACATCTCGCTTGAAAACAATCTGAAGTGGCTCGCGGTTTCGCTGGCCTTCCCGGTCGTTCTCGGATTTCTCATTGCCTACGCGATGCGCGCGCGCGCGGTCTATTTCCCAACCCTTCTGCGGACCGCCATATTCTTTCCGGTGACGATGTCGCTCGTTGCCGTGGGATTGATGTTTCTTCTGATCCTGAACCCGATTTTTGGCGCATTCGACAGCGTTCTGCGCGCTCTCGGCCTTGGGTTTCTGGTCCGTGAGTGGTTCGGCGACTATCGCATCGCCATCTACACGCTCGCGGTCGTGGGCGGGTGGGCGTTCACCGGACTGCCGATGATCTTTTATTTCGCCGGAATCGGCGACGTGCCCAAGGAGACGTTCGACGCGGCGAGGATCGAGGGCGCGGGACACATGCGCATGATGCTGCGCGTCGCCTTGCCGCAGCTTCGCCCGGTGACGGCCGTGGTCGTGATGCTGACCCTTTTCGAGTCGTTGAAGGCGTTCGACCTCATCGCGGTGATGACCAAGGGAGCGCCATTCGGGCGCACCAACGTTCTGGGCTACCTCGTCTATCTCGAGAGCTTCTGGAACTCCCGGTTCGGCTATGGCGCGACGGTCAGCGTCGCCATCCTCGTGCTGTCGATCGCCGTCGCGGCTTTGCTTCTCGGTAAGCTGTTCAAGGGCGCCTTCGATGTCTAGTGCCGCGCTACCGGTCCATTCGGGACGCACGCTCGTCCGCCTTCGCTATGCGGCGCCGAAGATATTCGCGACGTTCCTGGCGCTCCTGCTGGCGGCCGTCTGGATTGGCCCGCTGGCGCTCATGGTGATCACGTCGATCAAGCCCAACAAAGAGTTCCTCAACGGACCTTTTGCGCTGCCGATCGCGCCGACGCTCGAGCCTTATGTGAAGGTTTGGCAGGGGCTGCATTTTGGCGTGCTCATGCAAAACAGCCTGCTCTACGCCGTCCTCGGCTCGGCGCTGGCGGTCGGACTCGCGCTTGTGCCGGCGTTCGCGCTGAGCCGGTTCGAGCCGCCGGGCAAGCGCTACATATTCGCCTTGCTGCTGACGGGGCTGATGCTGCCGCAGCAGACGGTTCTCATTCCTCTCTACGACATCCTGCGTTGGCTGCATCTGTTCGACACCCGCATTGGCCTGATCATCGTTCATGGCGTTTACGGCATGCCTTCGCAGATTCTGATCCTGCGCGGCTTCATGACCACCATTCCCCGCGACATCGAGAAGGCGGCGCAGATCGAGGGCGCGACGGACTTCCAGATCTTCACCAAGGTGATCCTGCCGCTCGCGGTTCCGGGCATCGTCGTCGGCTACACGCTGAGCTTCATCGCGATCTGGAAGGAGTTCGTGTTCGCCCTCGTGTTCCTCAATAGCGAGTTGATCTTTCCCGTCACGGTCGGCATGCTCAAACTCAACAGCGACCGCTACATTTCGGCGTTCAATCTGCCCTCGGCCGGCCTGGTCATCTCTCAGATCCCAATCGTGATCCTGTTCATTTTCGCCTACCGATGGATTTCCAGCGGCAATTTTGTCGGCTCGGTGAAGGGTTGAGGCGGCAGGAAAGGCGCGGCTCGTGTCCAACGTTTCCCTCATCGATATCGAGAAGCGCTTCGGCGCGCATGTCGTGGTCCCGCGGCTCAATCTCGAAATAGCGGATGGCTCGTTTGTGGTGCTCGTCGGTCCGTCCGGATGCGGCAAGACGACCACCCTCAACATGATCGCGGGGCTCGAGACCATTTCGGCCGGTCAATTGCTGATTGGCGGGCGCGAGGTGACCGACGTGCCGCCGAAAGCCCGCGACATCGCGATGGTCTTCCAGTCCTATGCGCTGTTTCCTCATATGACGGTGTTCGAGAACATCGCCTTCGGCATGAGGATCAGGCGCCAGGGAAGAAGCGAAATTGACATGCAGGTCCGCAGCGTCGCCGATCGGCTGCGAATCGACTCGCTGCTCGACCGGCTGCCGAAGGCCCTTTCGGGCGGACAGCGGCAACGCGTTGCGCTTGCTCGCGCGCTTGTGCGGCGCCCCGGCGTCTTCCTCATGGACGAGCCGCTGTCGAACCTTGACGCCAAGCTGCGTATCGAAGCGCGAAGCTTCCTGACCAAGATGCACCAGGAAATCGGCGTGACGACCGTCTATGTCACGCACGACCAGTCCGAAGCGATGACCATGGGCGACACTGTGGTCGTCATGAAAGACGGTGTTGTTCAGCAGGCGGCTTCCCCGCTCGAGGTTTACAACAAGCCCGCCAATACCTTTGTCGCCGGCTTCATCGGCTCGCCGGCGATGAATTTCCTGGAACTCGCGATCGACGGCCCGAAATTGATCGATCCAGACAACGGCTTTGCGATCGCGATTCCGGACCGGCTGCGCGGAGCCTTGGGCGGATATCAAAAGGCCAAGGTGGTGCTCGGCTTGCGACCCGAAGCGTTGCGTCCAGTTCCCCGGAATATGGACGCGCGCGACGCCCCTCTTCTTTTCGTCGATGTCCTCCAGCACCTCGGGCACGAGACTTTGCTCGACGCTTCGAGTGGACCGCACCGGATTGTCGCGAGAGTGAGCGCATCAGATGATTCGCGCATCGGCGAAAAAAGACCTTTCCTTCTCGACCCGGAGCACATGCATCTCTTCAATTCCGAGACGGGCGCGAATTTGTCGGTGGGGCCCGGCTGAAAGAGCGCGCCCTTAGCTCAAGCGCTCTTTTCGAACAGCTCGCGTCCGATCAGCATACGGCGGATTTCACTCGTCCCAGCGCCGATCTCGTAAAGCTTGGCGTCGCGCAGCAGGCGCCCGAGCGGATAGTCGTTGGTGTAGCCGCTGCCGCCCAAGGTTTGGATCGCATCGAGCGCGACCTGGGTCGCGCGCTCGGCGGCATAGAGGATCGCGCCCGCCGCGTCCTCGCGGGTCGTCTGGCCGCGGTCGCAGGCTTTGGCGACGGCGTAGACGTAAGCTTTCGCCGCATTCATCGTGACATACATATCGGCGAGCTTGCCCTGCACCAGCTGGAACGTCCCGATCGCCTGGCCGAACTGCTTGCGTTCATGGACATAAGGAAGGACGACGTCGAGCGCCGCCTGCATGAGGCCGAGCGGCCCGGCAGCCAGCACCACGCGCTCATAGTCGAGGCCGCTCATCAGCACGTTGACGCCCTTGCCGACCTTGCCCAGCACGTTCTCCGCCGGCACTTCGCAGTCGGTGAAGATGAGCTCGGCGGTGTCGGAGCCGCGCATGCCGAGCTTGTCGAGCTTCATCCCCTGCGAAAAGCCCTTCATGCCGCGCTCGACGATGAAGGCGGTGATGCCGCGCGAGCCGGCGGCAAGATCGGTCTTGGCGTAGATGACGAAGGTCTCGGCGACGGGGCCGTTGGTGATCCACATTTTCGAGCCATTGAGCACGAAGCGGTCGCCTTTGCGGGTCGCGCGCGTGGTCATCGACACCACGTCGGAGCCCGCATTCGGCTCCGACATCGCAAGCGCCCCAACGTGCTCGCCGGAAATGAGCTTGGGGAGATAGCGGGCCTTCTGCTCGTCATTGCCGTTGCGCACGATCTGGTTGACGCACAGGTTCGAATGCGCCCCGTACGACAGCCCGACCGATCCCGAGGCGCGCGACACTTCCTCCATCGCCACGCAATGCGCGAGATAGCCCAAGCCCAGGCCGCCATATTCCTCCGGCGCGGTAACCCCGTGCAGGCCGAGCTCCCCCATCCTCGGCCACAGGTCGCGCGGAAACGCGTTGTCGCGGTCGATTTGCGCGGCGCGCGGTGCGATCTCGTTCTCGGCGAAGATCCGGGCGCTGTCACGGATCATCGAGGCGCTCTCGCCGAGATCAAAGTCGAAGGGACGAGGCGTGTTGGGGATCATGGACGAGGCGCCGGAAGGAAAGCTGAGGAAACGACCTTGTGCGCGATCGGCGATGCTGTCCAGCCTTTCGCCGCAATGCGAGCGAAGGCCTTGGCGCGGGTCGCGATTTACGAGTCCGAATCGAGACTTTTCAAAGGGATGCGGCGCCATTAACGATCCATCCTCTCTCGCAAGAGCGAGCGTCCTTGCGCCGGGACAAAGCCTTCAGTCGGGTTGGCGACAACGTTCGCTGATATACTAATATTGTATGTAAAATTATCTCTATAGCTATCAATGGGCGGGCGGAGCGCTCAGGGTTCGCGCTGGTCTCCAAACGGGCAGCATGCGCCGGTCGGAAGCGCGCTCGGCTCGCGGCCGGCGGCGCATTGGAAACGCCGACGCCTCGCTACGCTGTGACCTCAAGACCGGCCGTCTTGCTCACGCAGGGCCAAGCCGGTCGCAAGCCTCATACCAAGACGCGATGATCGGAACCGATCATCGCCTTATGGCCGAAGCGCGAATGCGCGCCCGCGCCGTTGCGCGGGTTTAAGCGCGATGCGTCGCGCTCAAATAGAATGGGTATAAGAGCTTACTGGCAGGCGTCCCAGAAGCCCTGCCGTCGGCTCGGGTCGGTGTAGTACCAGCACAGGCCCGGCCCCGGCGCGGCGCCGGCCCAAGACGAGGCGGCCGCCGCGCTGACAAAGCCAAGCGCCGCGCCGGCCGCGATGGCGCCGCCAGGCGCCCAGCCGTACCCGGGACGAGTCCAACCGCCATAATGGTAAGCGCCGCCGCGATACACGCCGCCGCGATAAGCCGCGCCACGATAGGCGCCGCCTCGGTAGGCGGCCCCGCCTCGGTACGCGCCCCCACGGTAGGCAGTCCCGCCACGATAGGCGCCCCCACGGTAGGCAGTCCCGCCACGATAGGCGCCGCCGCGATGGGCCCCCCCACGGTAAGCGCCGCCACCGCGATACGCCCCGCCGCCGCGATGCATTCCCCCGCCGCCGCGATGCGTTCCCCCGCCGCCGCGATGCACGCCGCCTCCACGACCGGCCCTCACCTGAGTGATGAAACCGTCGTCCATGTGCCCTGCGACGCTCGGCGGGGCGAAGATTTCGAAGGCCTCAGCCTCCGGCAATCCGAGGCAAAGAAGCGAAACGCCAAGACACACGTTTCTGGCCAGATGCGTCCAACGCATAGGTTTCCTCCCTCGTCTTCTCTGGCCAACCGTTCGCGGATTGGAGATTCCAGTATCCGCATGACTCGGTCGCTCGACCTGACGATGATATCCTACGTCAGCCGCGACGGCTTTCCAATAGCGGCGCCAGGACTCGAGGCCAGGCAGCCAAGTGAGCAATCCCACTTCGAGCGCTGCGAAGGAAACAAGCTGGCTCAGGTGGTTGCCGGGCCTGGCTACGTTGCGAAGCTACAAATCGGCTTGGCTGACGCACGACTTGGTCGCTGGAATCGTGCTGACAACGATGCTCGCGCCAGTCGGCATCGCCTACGCGGTCGCGTCGGGCGTCGGCCCGATCTATGGCCTCTACGCAACAATCGCTTGTTTGCTGGCCTACGCGGTTTTCGGGCCCAGTCGGATCTTGGTGCTCGGACCGGACTCCTCGCTGGCGGCCGTTATATTCGGGGTCGTTGCGCCGCTATCGGGCGGCGATCCGCATCGCGCGATCGCGATCGCCGGCGTGATGGCGCTTGTCTCAGGGGCGATCCTTATCGTCGCCGGGATTGCTCGGCTCGGTTTCGTAACCGAGCTTTTGTCGAAGCCGATCCGCTACGGCTACATGAACGGAATCGCGCTGACCGTGGTGATCAGTCAGCTCCCCAAACTGCTCGGGTTTAAGATCAGCAGCGCCGGACCTTTGAGGGACTTTTGGGCAATCGCTGGCGCGATCGCAAGCGGGAAGGTTAATTGGGTTGAGTTCGCGCTCGGAGCCGCCACCCTTGCAGTGATTTTGCTCGTGAAGAGTCGCAAGCGTTTTCCCGGCATCCTCGTCGCCATGATTGCTGCGACAGCCGTCACCTCCTTCTTCAACTTGGGAGAGAGCGCGAATATTTCAGTGCTCGGTTCGCTTCCCCGCGGCCTGCCCGCGTTTTCAATTCCCTGGATTCCATCCGCCGACGTGGTTCCAGTTATCATTGGCGGCTTTGCTGTCTCCTTGGTGTCGTTCGCCGACACCAGCGTCCTTTCCCGCACCTACGCCGCTCGCACAGGCACGCGAGTCGATCCCAATCAAGAAATGGTGGGACTCGGCGCGGCCAATCTCGCCGCCGGATTGTTCCAGGGCTTCCCGGTGAGCAGCAGCTCATCGCGCACTCCGGTTGCTGAAGCCGCCGGCTCGAGGACTCAACTGACCGGCGTGGTCGGCGCGCTCTTGGTCGCCCTTCTTCTGTTAGCGGCGCCGGATCTTCTCAAGAATGTCCCCACCGCCGCGCTGGCCGCAGTCGTCATCTCGTCGGCGATTGGCCTGTTCGAGGTCAATGACCTCAAGCGGCTTTTCAAAATTCAACAATGGGAGTTTTGGCTGTCGATGGTGTGCTTCGCGGGCGTTGCCGTCTTTGGCGCCATCGAGGGCGTCGGCATCGCAGTTGTGATCGCAGTGCTCGAGTTTCTCTGGGACGGCTGGCGTCCGCACTCCGCGGTGTTGGGACGGGTCGAGGGCGTTAGGGGATACCATGACATCACGCGCTATCCCGATGCGCGCCAGCTGCCTGGGCTGGTGTTGTTCCGATGGGACGCACCGCTATTTTTCGCCAACGCGGAACTGTTTAAGGACGGCGCGCTCGACGCTGTGGCGCGGGCTCCTACTCCGGTCCAATGGCTGGTTGTGGCGGCGGAGCCCGTCACAAGCGTCGACGTCACCGCGGCGGACGCGCTCGCGGAATTGAATGAAACACTCCGGCATGCCCAGACAAAGCTATGCTTTGCCGAACTCAAAGATCCTGTGAAGGACAAATTGAAGCGCTTCGGACTGTTCGATCAGATTGGCGAAGAGTCCTTCTTCGCGACCGTTGGCGAAGCCGTGGACGAATATGAAGCGGATAGACCGGCCGCCCCGAAGTTTCGCGAATAAGGATGATTTCGGTAAGGCGACGCGGCCGAAGCATAGAAGCCTCGGCCGGTCCACATAGTCCTTCGCCTACTGGCAGGCGTCCCAGAACCCCTGCCGATAGCTCGGGTCGGTGTAGTACCAGCACAGTCCCGGCGCGGGCGGCTGGCCCGCGTAGGCAATGGCCGCGCCGGTGGCCAAGACGCCGATCGCAGCGCCGGCTGCGATCGCGCCGCCCGGTCCCCAGCGATACCAGCCGGGGCGCGCCCAGCCGCCGTAGCCGCCACGGTAGACGCCCCCATAGGCGCCGCCGCGATAGACGCCGCCACGATAGACTCCGCCCCGGTAGGCGCCGCCACGATAGCCGCCAACGGCGGTTCCGCCGCGATGGTAGACGCCGCCGCGTGGGCCCACAGCGGTCGCGCCGCGATGCGCGATATAGGCTTTCGAGATCATGCCCTCGCTCAATTGCGCCGTCGGGTTCGAGCCCTGCATTTCAATGGCGCCGGCTGGCGGCGCGCTAAAACCTAAAAGCGCGATCGCCACGCAGGCGCTTTTGAGCAAACTCGACCGAATCATGCTTTCCTCCTTGCGTAGGCCAATCGGTTGCGCCGCCTTATCGCACAAAGCGGCGAGGCGAAAGACCCGGATGCTGCGGACTGCGCAGGCCCGCACTGCCGCGCCGCCGATTCCCCCGGAATGTCGTGGTCGAGAAAGCAGGCGTCGCCGATCTACCGCGGCGCCCGACGGTCCGGCGTTGGGCTTTCAGACCGGCAAGCGTTCGAGATCGGCGATCAACCCAGGTCCGGTCGGCCGCCATCCGAGCTTTTTCTGCGTTAGCTCGCTGGACGCGGGCATGTCGCGCGCGGCCAAATGGGCAAGCCAGCCGAAATAGGCTCCCGCCTCCTCCATCGGGATGGATTTGACCGGCATCTTCAGGCGTCGACCAATGGTCTCCGCAATATTGCGCGCCGGCACGCCTTCCTCCCCGACCGCGTTATAGATCGCGCCCCGCTCCGACTTTTCGATCGCCAGCCGGTAGAGGCGAGCGACATCGGATATATGCGCCGCCGGCCAGCGGTTACGCCCCTCGCCGACATAGGCGATAGCGCCCTTTTCCCGTGCGATCGCGATCCAAGGGCTGATGAGTCCCTGCCGCTCCGGATCGTGGACCTGGGGCAGGCGAACGACGGATGCGCTCACTCCATGCGTCGCGGCCGCGGCTGCGGTCGCCTCCTCGGACGCCGCGCGGGGGAACTCGCTGGCGGTGATCGCGGGAGCGTCCTCCCTCGCGAGCTCACCGGGCGCGACTTTGGCGATCGCGGTCCCGGAAGTCACGATCAAGGGTCGGTCGGAGCCCGCGAGAGCCGAGCCGAGCGCCTCGATGACGCGTCGATCGGTTTCGCAATTCGCCGCGAACTGCGAAAAATCGTGGTTGAAGGCGAGGTGGATGATTCCGTCCGAGCGGGCGGCGCCGTGCTTCAGGCTATCTGGATCATCGATCGATCCGCGATAGACCTCGGCCCCGGCAGCGGCCAGGGCCGGCGCCTTGTCGTCCGAGCGATAGACGCCGATCACCTGATGGCCCGCCGCGACCAATTCCTTGACGACGGCCGAGCCGATAAATCCGGTCGCGCCAGTGACAAATACACGCATGAGCAAACCTCTATGTTTGTCGGATGATTGGGGATCGTCGTTACGCTGCGGCGGCGAGACCGATCGGAGCCAAAATAATGAGCGTCCATGTCGGCGAGCAGGCCGGGATGCTCGGGTCGCCAACCCAGCGCATTCCGGGTCCATTCGCTGGACGCCGGATTATCGAGACCGACGAAATTGCCGATGATTCCGAAATGCTTGCCGGCCTTCGCCGCTGGAATGCCGACAGTCGGGACGTTCAGCTTGGTCGAAATCAGCGATGCGATCTCGCGGAACGGGATTCCGACGTCATCGACGCCGTGGAATTTCGCGCCCGCTTCCCCTTTTTCGAGCGCGAGACGAAAGAGGCGCGCCACGTCGGACACATGCGCCGCCGGCCATCGGTTTGAGCCGTCGCCGATGTAGGGCGAAACGCCTTTCTTGCGCGCTGCTGCGATGATCCGGGACATGAAACCGTGCTCGCCTGCGCCATGCACGGTCGGTGGCAGCCGCACGATCGAGGAACGGACGCCGCGGGCAATCAGGTCCAGCGCCGCCGTCTCGGAGAACGCCCGGTTGGGACCGCTCGGCACATGGTTGTCGCGTTCGGTCGAAACCTTGCCCTGCGGCAGGGCGAGCACTCCGGACGCCACGACCAGAGGGCGCTTTGAGCTTTCGAGACCGGCGCCCAAAGCCCGGATGGCGCCCGATTCCGTTTCCGCAAGGATACTCAGAAAGCTCTGGACGATCCCGCCGTTCAGGAGCCCGGCGAACAGCCGGAGGCGGGTCGGCAAACTCATGTTCGACAACCCGTGGATGAAGGCCAGGTGGATCACGCCGTCCGAGTCGGCCGCGCCCTCGCGCAGCAGGGCATGGTCATGAAGCCTTCCCACCCGCGCCTCGGCGCCGATCGCCCGCAGTTTGCGCGCGCCGTCCGGCGTTGTGGTCAATCCCGTGACCTTATGTCCTGACGACAGCATATCCTTGACGACGGCCGAGCCGATCCAGCCTGTCGCGCCCGTGACGAAAACACGCATGAGCAGTCTCCATATTCGTTGGAGACAAACCTGGGCTAGTCAGCTATTGTAGTAAAGTAGTGAGCTTATCATATTATAATGGCTAACAGGATGGATGAACCCGTCGCGCGCGAGAACCGGCTCGCCTCCTATCTGAAGGACCGGCGCACGAAGCTCGATCCGGCCGCCTTCGGCTTTGCCCCGGAGCGGCGGCGCACGCCGGGGCTGCGTCGCGAGGAAGTGGCGCAGCGGGCCAACATCAGCCCCACCTGGTATACATGGCTCGAGCAGGGGCGGGGCGGAGCGCCCTCGGCGGACGTGCTCAATCGGATCTCCCGCGCCCTCATGCTCACCGAGGTCGAGCGCGAGCATCTTTTCCTGCTTGGCCTCGGCCGGCCGCCTGAAGCCCGCTACCTCGACAGCGGCGGCGTCACGCCGCGCCTGCAGCGCGTTCTCGACGCTCTGGACCCGAGCCCCGCCCTCATCAGAAACGCGAAATATGACGTCGTCGCCTGGAACCGGGCGGCGACCGTGATGCTCGTGGACTACGGATCGCTGCCGCCGGACGAGCGTAACATTTTACGCTTCATCTTTCTCGACCCGCGCGCCCGCGCGGCGCAATACGATTGGGAGAGCGTGGCGCGGTTCGTGCTGGGCGCGTTCAGGGTGGACGCCGCGCGAGCCGGCGCCGAAGCGGAGGTCGAACCTCTGGTCGAAGACCTCTGCCGGCTCAGTCCCGAGTTCAGGGCGATGTGGCGTGAGAACGACGTTCGCGGCCACCACGGCGAGGGGGTCAAGCACATACGACACCCGGCGCTCGGTCCGCTCGCCTTCGAATATTCCGCCTTCGCGGTCGATGGGCGAACGGATCTCACCATGGTGGTTTACAATCCAGCCACGAAAGAAGACGCCGAACGGATCAAGTCATTGCTTTGACTGACGGCTCGCGAGACCTCGGGGTGACGCTCATGGGCAAGCGTCCCAGAAGCCCTGCGGGTCGGGCCGAAGCGCGAATGCGCGCCCCAAGCCGTTGCGCGGGTTTGAGCGCGATCAGTCGCGCTCAAGTAGAATTGGTATAAGCGGTCCTCGTCGTTTCCGGCCTGGGACGCGAGGTTGATTCATCGGGGGCGAGTTCCCGGCCGCCTGAAACCATTCCGGCGCCGCTCGCGTAACTGATCAGGCAACGCAAAATCGGGAGACGAGCATGCAGAGCAGAAGAGCGTTTTTGGCCCTTGCCGGGGCCGCATCGATCGCGTTCGCCGTTCCGGCGAGGGCGTTCGAGATTCAGCCCTACGATCCGACCGCCGTGCAGAAGGCGATCGCCTCCGGCAAGCCCGTCGTCGTCCACGTCGCCGCCTGGTGGTGTCTGCAATGCCATGCGCAGACAATGATCCTCGATAGCCTGAAGAAGGATGCCGCCTATGACGGGGTGAGCGTCTTCCGCGTCGACTATGACAAACAGAAGGACGTCGTAAGCAAGCTCGACTGTCCCCGCGCCACGCTGATCGCCTACAAGGGCGGCAAGGAAGTCGCGCGCATGTCCTGGGAGATGTCGCAAGAGGCGGTCGTCAAGGTCCTCAAGGCGGCGATGTGAACCTCATCCTCAACCTGCCGCTCGCCTTTGCGGCGGGAATGCTGACGATCCTCAGCCCCTGCGTGCTGCCGCTCGCGCCGGTCGTGGTTGCGAGCGCCCGCGCAAAAGACCCGCGCGGTCCGATCGCGCTCGGGCTTGGGCTGGCGGCGACGTTCGGGGTCATCGGCGGCGTTCTCGCCTCTTTTGGCGTCGAGTTCGGCGATTGGGAGTGGGCGCGAACGGCGTCCGCGGTCATCATGATCGCCATTGGCGCGGCGCTGATGGTTCCGGCGATCGGCGACGCGATCGAACTCAGGCTCGGTTTTGCCGGCCGCGCCGCCGGCGCCTTAGGCGAGCGGCTGCCGAATGCGGGGCTCGCCGGGCAGGCGGCGGCCGGAGTCGTGCTCGCTTTCGCCTGGGCGCCCTGCGCCGGCCCGATCCTCGGCGCCGCGTTGCTGCTCGCCGCCAAGGGCGGTTCGGTGGCCGCGGCGATGGCGACGATGGCGGCCTACGCGCTCGGCGCGGCGGGCGCGCTCATAGCCGCCGGCTACGCGCTCGGCCGCGTCGCGTCGCGGGCCCGCTTCGCCTGGGCCGGCGCGGGCGGCAGGGTCGCGCTCGGCGCGGCGTTTGCGCTCATCGGCGCGACCGTGTTGACCGGCCTCGACCACCAGATCGAGGCGGTTCTCGTCGCGGCGATGCCGGACTGGCTGACCACGTTCGCGACCTCGCTCTGACGCCACGGCTTCGCGCCGCGCTTCCCCTGCGGTAAGCTCCTTTGTCAGATTGGCGGGAGCGCCCATGCGGGATGGTGAAGCCGGCGGCGGCGCCGAGCTCAGGCGTTTTTCGTCGGACGGCGTCGACATCGCCTTCATCGACGTGAAGCCGCAGGGGCAAGACCTTGGCGAGCCGATCCTGCTCGTTCATGGCTTCGCCTCCAACCATCGCATGAACTGGGTCGGCCCGCGTTGGCTCGACACGCTCTCCGGCGATGGGCGCCGGGTCATCGCGTTCGACAATCGCGGCCACGGGCACAGCGAAAAGCTCTACGCTCCAGCCGACTATCGCCTCGATCTGATGATTCGGGACGCCGTGAACCTGCTCGCCCATCTGGGCGTCGAGCGCGCCGACGTGATGGGTTATTCGATGGGCGCGCGGATCGCGAGCTTCCTCGCCCTTGGCCAGCCGAGCCTGGTGCGCTCGCTGGTCCTCGGCGGCCTCGGCGATCGGCTGGTGCGCGACGGGGGATTGCCCGAGACGATCGCCGAAGCCCTGGAGGCGCCGTCGCTCGACAGCCTTGCCGATCCGACGCAGCGCCTGTTCCGCGGCTTCGCCGAGCAGACGAAGAGCGACCGCGCCGCGCTCGCCGCCTGCGTCCGCGGTTCGCGCAGGAGGCTGACGCTGGACGAGGCGGCGGGCATAAATCAGCCGACTCTGGTCGCGGTCGGCGAGCGGGATGCGCTTGCCGGCGACCCCTCGAAGCTCGTCGCCCTGTTGCCGCGGTCGGAGGCGCTTTCGATCCCCGGCCGCGATCACAATCTCGCGGTTGGCGACAAAGTGTTCAAGGCGGCGGTGCTTGCGTTTCTCGCCCGCCGGGCGTGAGCCCGCCGCGGTTCTGCGCCATCGACTAAAGTCCTAATAACAAAGCAGGTGACAAGCGAGCCCGAAACGTCAAGACTGCGGCCAATGGCTGGCCTGACGGGCTAGACGACAACGGGGACGGAGAGTTCATGGAGCTGGCCGAGGCGAAAGCCGAAGGCGCGGATGAGGCCGTGGACCTCCGGGCGGCCGCCCTCTTGGCGGTCCGGGGGGTGACGATCCGGTTCGGCGGCGTGACCGCCCTCGATGATGTCTCCTTCGAGGTCTCCCGCGGGGCGATCTGCGGCCTGATTGGTCCGAACGGCGCCGGCAAGACGACGCTCTTCAATTGCATCTCGCGTCTCTATGATCCGGGCGCAGGAACGATTGTGTTCGACGGACGCCCGCTCTCGAGCTGCGCAAGGCACGAGCTCGCCTCTCTCGGCATTGCGCGAACGTTCCAGAACGTCGCTCTGTTTTCGACCATGAGTGTGCGCGAGAACGTGTGCGTCGGCGCGCACGCGATGGCGCGCGGCGGCTTCCTCGCCAATGCGCTTGGCCTTCCGCTTGCGAGGCGCGAGGAAACGAGGATCGTCGAGCACGCCGACGCGCTGATCGAGGAATTCGGCCTCAAGGACGTCGCGGATCGTCCGGCGGGCGCCCTGTCGTTCGGAATCCGCAAGCGGGTGGAGCTTGCCCGCGCGCTCGCCAAAGGCCCAAAACTGTTGCTGCTGGACGAACCGGCGGGCGGGCTCAACCACTCGGAAGTCGATGGACTGGCCGATGAGATCCGCGCCATCCGCGACCGCCGCGGCGTCTCCGTGCTCCTGGTCGAGCACCACATGAATCTGGTCATGCGGGTCAGCGACCAGGTGGTCGCGCTCGACTTCGGCCGGGTCATCGCCAACGGCAGGCCGGACGAGGTCAGGCGCCATCCCGAGGTGGTGCGCGCCTATCTCGGGAGCGCGAATTGAGCTCGGCGATTCTCGAGGTGAAGGGGCTCGAAGCCTGGTACGGTGCGGCTCGGGCGCTGCATGGAATCGATTTCGAGGTCGAGGACGGCGGCGTGACCGCATTGCTCGGCGCCAACGGCGCCGGCAAGACGACGATCCTGCGGGCGCTGAGCGGACTCATTCGCCGCACCGGCGATATCCGTTTTCGCGGCCGCCCGATCGGCGCGCTGGCGACCGAGGACGTCGCGCGTTTAGGCATAGCGCACGTGCCTGACGGGCGCGGCACATTTGTCGATCTCACCGTCGAGGAGAACCTGCGCCTGGGCGCCTATGTGCGCGCCGACCGGCAAGGCGTGCGCGCGGACTTCGATCGGATGTTCGGCCTCTTCCCGCGCCTCGCCGAACGGCGTCGCCAGCAGGCGGGAACGCTGTCGGGCGGCGAGCAGCAGATGCTGGCGATCGCGCGCGCGCTTCTCATGCGGCCGAGCCTGCTCATGCTCGACGAGCCGTCGTTCGGGCTTGCGCCGCTGGTGGTGGCGGAGATCTTTCGCGCGCTCGGCGAGATCAATCGCGACGAGGGCTTGAGCCTCCTGATCGTCGAGCAGAACGCCTCGCTCGCGCTCGATCTCGCCGACCGCGCGGTGCTGATCGAAACCGGACGGGTGGCGCTCAGCGGTCCCTCGCAAATGATTCGCGCCGACGATTCGGTGCGCCGCGCGTACCTCGGCTACTAACGTGATGCGTTTTCGTCGAACCAGGATCGTCATTGCGAGCCCTAGGGCGGCGGAAGACGCCCGTCCTTCCGGACGGGCTATGGCGAAGCAATCCAGGGAACGTAGGGCGCCTCACGGCCTTCTGGATCGCCGCGTCGCTTCGCTCCTCGCGATGACGGTCGGGTTTAAAGGGGCTTTGCCGATGCGAAAGGAGCACTGAAGAACTTGGGCGAGTTCCTGCATCAACTGGCGTCCGGTCTCGCGCTCGGCGGGGTCTACGCGATCATGGCGCTGGCGCTGGTGATGATCTACCAGGCGACGCATCTGATCAATTTCGCGCAAGGGGAAATGGCGATGTTCTCGACCTATTTCGCCTGGAAGCTGATGGATCTGGGCGAGCCCTACTGGTTCGCCTTCTTCGCCACCGTCGTCGCTTCGTTCATCGGCGGCGTGGTGATCGAGCGGCTGGTTGTGAGGCCGTTCGCCAACGCGCCCATCCTCGCTTCCGTGATCGTGTTCATTGGGCTCAGCCTGATCTTCAATTCGCTCGCCGGATGGCTCTACGGCTATTCGGTCACCTCGTTCAATTCCCCGTTCACCGGCCGCCCCTGGTTCGGCGCCGGCTACATGTCGTCGCATGAAGCCGGCTCCATCGTGGTGACCTTGTGCGTTCTCGTGCTGGTCTACGCGTTTTTTCGCCTGACGCCGCTCGGCCTCGCGATGCGCGCCGCGGCGCAAAATCCGGTGTCGAGCCGGCTGGTCGGCATTCGGGTCGGGTGGATGCTGGCGATCGGCTGGGGTCTGGCGGCGGCGATCGGGTCGGTCGCGGGGATGATGGCGGCGCCGATCGTCTATCTCGATCCCAACATGATGGGCGGGGTGCTGCTCTACGCTTTCGCCGGCGCGGTGCTGGGCGGCATCGACAATCCGTTCGGCGCCGTCTTCGGCGGGGTCGCGGTCGGCGTCCTCGGCAATCTCATCGGCGCCTACGTGGTGGGCGACGAGGTCAAGCTCTCGGTGGCGCTTGCGATCATCATCGCGGTGCTCGTGTGGCGGCCGTCCGGACTGTTCGGGCGCCGCCTCGTGGCGAGGGTCTGATCATGACCGACGCCGACAACGCCCTCGGCGCGCTCGTCGTCATCGCGGTCGGCATCGTTGCGCTCGCCTTCCCGTTCGCGGCTTCGGGCTACCACATCTATCAGGGCGCGCAGGTGCTGATCCTCGCGATCGCGTTGCTCGGCCTCAATCTCCTGACCGGCTTCAACGGGCAGATCTCGCTCGGCCACGGCGCGTTTTTCGCCATCGGCAGCTATGGCGCGGCGATCCTGATGGTGAGATTTGGCTTGCCGTACTGGGCGGCGATCCCGCTGGCCAGCGTCGCCTGCTTCGTCGCCGGCTTTCTGTTCGGCTTTCCCGCGCTCAGGTTCGGCGGCCTCTATCTCGCCCTCGCGACCTTCGCGCTCGCCGTCGCAACCCCGCAGATCCTGAGTTACAAGGGCTTTGACGCGCTCACCGGCGGCTCGCAGGGCCTCACGCTCGCCAAGCCCGGCGCGCCATTCGGGATTGGATTGACCGCCGACCAATGGCTGTACCTCGTTTGCCTCGCCTGCGCCGCGGCGCTCTATTGGGCTGCGCAGAACCTCGTGCGGGGGCGTGTCGGGCGCGCGCTGGTCGCCATTCGCGATCAGCCGATCGCCGCCGAGACGATGGGCGTCAACGCCGCGCTCTACAAGACCACGTGCTTCGGCGTCAGCGCGCTCTACGCCGGCGTGGCGGGAGGCTTGAGCACGCTTGCGGTCGGTTTCGTCTCCCCGGAGAGCTTCGGGCTTGCGCTGTCGCTCGCCTTTCTCGTCGGCATCGTTGTCGGCGGGCTCGCTTCGCTTGGCGGCGCGCTTTTCGGCGCCTTGTTCATCGAGTTCGTGCCCAATCTCGCCGACCAGCTCACGGTGAGTTTCGGCGAAGGCGCCAAGGCGCTGCCGGGCGCGATTTACGGAGCGCTGCTCATTCTGGTAATGGCCGCGATGCCGACAGGCGTAGCGGGCGCGGCGCGGGCGGCGGCGCGAGCGCTGACCTCGTCTCGGCAGCCGAAAGTTGAAACAGGCGGCGTCAATGTCGCCGCAAAATACGAAGGGAAGGGAGAAGCGCCATGATCACTCGACGGACATTTCTACAATCGAGCGCCGCCGCCGCGGCCTTCGCCGCCAGCGCCGGTTCCGCCCGGGCGGCTAATGCGCCCGGCGTCACCGACACCGAGATCAAGATCGGGCAAACCATGCCTTACAGCGGCCCAGCGTCGGCTTACGGGGTGATCGGCCGCACCGAGGCCGCCTATTTCAAGATGATCAACGACCAGGGCGGGATCAACGGCCGCAAGATCAATCTCATCAGCCTCGACGACGCCTACAGTCCGCCAAAGACGGTCGAGCAGGTGCGCCGCCTGGTCGAAGACGAGAAGGTGGCGTTTCTGTTCCAGACGCTCGGCACGCCGCCGAACCTGGCGATCCGGCAATATCTCAACGACAACAAGGTGCCACAGCTGTTCGTGTCGACTGGCGCGGCCGTGTTCTCCGACCCTGAGCATTTCCATTGGACGATCGGCTTCAACCCGAGCTACGTGACGGAATCGCGCATCTACGGCCAGCACATCCTCGCCACCAAGCCGAACGGCAAGATTGGCGTGCTCTATCAGAATGACGGTTTCGGCAAGGAGTATTTGGCCGGCTTGAAGGAGGGTCTCGGCGCGGATCATGCCGGCATGATCGTGAAGGAGGCTTCCTACGAAACCTCCGAACCAACGGTCAATTCACAAGTGGTGACGTTGCAGGGCTCAGGCGCCGATATTTTGCTCATCGCCGCAACGCCAAAGTTCGCCGCGCAGGCGATCCGTAAGTCCTACGATCTCGGCTGGAACGGGGTGCGGTACGTCACCAACGTCTCGGTCTCGGTCACCACCATCCTCAAACCCGCGGGCCTCGAGAAGTCGAAGGGTCTGATCACGGCCTATTACGGCAAGGACCCGACCGACCCGCGCTGGAAGGACGATCCGGGCATGAAGGAATGGGTGGCCTTTGTCGGCAAATATATGTCGGCGAAGGAACTCAACGACGCCAATGCGTCCTACGGCTTTGGCGCCGCGCAGACGATGATGCAGGTGCTCAAGCAGTGCGGGAACGATCTCTCACGCGACAACGTGATGAAGCAGGCGGCCGACCTCAAGGACCTCGAGCTTCCCCTTCTGCTGCCCGGAATGAAGATCAACACATCCCCGACCAATTACAGCCCGATCCGCCAGATGCAGCTGGCGAATTTCGATGGAGAGAGCTGGCAGCTGTTCGGAGACTTGCTGATGGGCTGACCCGGGTCGGGCCGCGCGTTTCCCTCTTGCGCGCGGCCTTACCCGGCGTCCCTCACGCCCATTGCTTGAGCGGAGGAAGCCGAGCGAATTTCTTGGCGTGGTGGCGATCCATGCGGTTCAGCACATCGCGCAGGAAACCGACGCCCTCGGTGAGATACGGCCCCTTGTTGAGCATCACGCATTCGGCGCCTTGAGCCATCGCCGCGTCGGTCATCTCGGCGCGGCTCGCCACGCCGTCGCGGACAAAATTGTCGAGCACCTGCGTCGCCCACACCACCGGCGTGTGCGCCGCCTCGCAGAGCCACAGGATTTCCTCCTGTATTTCGCTGAGCCTGGCGAATCCGAGCTCGACCGCGAGGTCGCCCCGCGCAATCATCACCGCGGTCGGATTGTGCGCGGCCGACTGCAGGATGAGCGGCGGCAGATTGCGCACCGCGAGCGGCGTCTCGATCTTCAACACGAGCCCCGGCGGCTCGCGCTTGGGCGCGCGCGCCACCAGATGATCCTGCAGGAGCTCGATGTCGTCGACCCGCTGCACGAACGAATAGCCGATCAGATCGGCATGCTCGGCGATGAAGTCGAGGTCGCGAAAGTCCTTGGAGGTCAGCGGCGGCAGATCGAGCTCGGTCGAGGGAAAATTGACGCCTTTGCCGGGCTTGAGCCGCACCCCCTTCTCGCGGGCGGCATAGACCTCGATCTCGGCTCGGCCCGGCGCCTTGGAGACGACTCGGGCCGCGGCCTTGCCGTCGTCGATGAAGATTTCGGAGCCGACGGCGAGCTGGTCGACGAGTTCGGGAAAATTGAGCGAGAAGGCGATTGGCTCTTTGGTCTTGTCGCGCAGTTCGTCGATCAGGACGATCCGGTCGCCGCGCAAGAGGCGCGTTTTCGGCGGCGCCTTCACCCGGAGGATGCGGCACTTCGGGCCGGCGATGTCCATCAGAACCCGGCAGGGACGCTCGAGCCGCGCGGCCGCCCCTCGCACGTTCTCGATCATTCGCCCCCACATTTCGGCGTCGTCGTGGGCGCAATTGATGCGCGCGCAGTCCATGCCGGCGGCGATCAGATTGTCGACGAATTCCGGTTCCGCCGCCTCCGGCGACAAGGTCGCCATGATCCGCGCGCGAGGGCCGGCTTTTTGCCGCTTGCCGAAAAGCCGGTCGGCCTCCGCCTCCAGCTCCGCCGCGCCCGCCTTCGCCAACATCGGCGCCGGATAAGGCGCGGTCGGTTCGCCGCTCAGGCGCTTGAGGGTCGCAATGAGCGCATCGAGCGCCTGCGCGACGTGGCTTTCGCTGCGGCCAAGCGAAGAGAGGCCACGCGCTGCGAGTCGAAATTGCAGATCGGTGACGTCATGCGCGCGCAGCGCGATGTAGTGGGAGAGGTTGAGAACGCGCGAGCGGAACCTTCGACTTGTCGGCGTCGACGCCCCAACTGCTTCTCAGTTCGGCGCCTTTGAGCTCAACGTCCTCGCGTAAAGCTTTCACCTCGGCGAGAAGGGCGCGGATTTCTTCCAGGTCGCTTCCAATTCTTGGGGCCATGGGGCGCCGCTTCGCATGAGCGAATCGTCGACGGAGTCACGCATTTCCCCGCCGGACCGGTCTTTGACGCGCGAATGTGACGCCTGTGTAACAAAGCGCGAACAGATTTGGACTGCCGTCAATCGACAGAGCAGGGTCGTTCGTCAAGTCCCATGAACGGCCCAGATCTTGCCGCCCAAGTGAAACCATTGTGCGGCAGTGCGCGTATAAGGGTTGGGACAGCTCGAAGCCGAGGCGATCATGGGACAAATCATGAAAATGGTCGGAGCGGGGGCGGTCGCAATCACCCTGTTGACCGGGGCTGCGTCAGCGGCGGATCTGACCGCCGAAAGCTCGCGCGTGATCGTCGAGCGGCAATTCGACGCCTTTCAGCGGGACGACGGGCAGGCGGCGTACGCGCTCGCGGCCCCCACGATCAAGGACATGTTCAGCGACGCCGATCACTTCATGGCGATGGTTCGCGACCACTATGCCCCGGTCTACCGGCATCGCAGCGCCGACTTTGGCGCCTTCAAGGAATCGGGCGACGAGGCGAGCCTCGAAGCGACTCTGGTCGACAACGATAACGTCGTTTGGACGGCGCTCTACAGCTTTCGGCGTGGGTCGAACGGCGATTGGCTGATTTCGGGCTGCGTCCTCGCGAAGGCCGAGGCGAGCGCAATCTGACTGCGGCTTTCAGGCTCAGGCAGAAGGCGAACGACGGCGATATTGTAAGCGTAGCGCCGCACGGACTAATCTCTCCCGGACGCAGCGCCGATGGGTAAGCGCGCCTGCAAGGGGGAAATTCCATGGCAATCGACTTTGAAGGCAGAGTGGCCGTCGTCACCGGCGCTGGCTCCGGTCTCGGACGTTCGCATGCTCTGGGACTTGCGGCGCGCGGCGCGAACGTCGTCGTCAATGATGTCGGCTTCGACAATGCCATGAAGGTCGTCGAAGAGATTCGCGCAGGCGGCGGGACGGCGATCGGGGACAACGCGGACGTCGCCGATTTAGCGGCAGTCTCCGAGATGGTCGCCCGCGCCGAAAGGCTGTGGGGGCACGTCGACATCCTCGTCAACAACGCCGGCGTGTTGCGCGACAAGACCTTCGCCAAGATGGAGATGGCGGATTTCGAGTTCGTGCTTCGCGTGCACCTGATCGGCTCGGCCAATTGCACGAAGGCCGTCTGGGCGGGCATGCGGGAGCGCAACTACGGGCGTATCGTACTCACGTCCTCGGCGTCCGGCATCTACGGCAATTTCGGCCAGGCGAATTACGGCGCTGCGAAGGCGGGCATGATCGGGCTCATGAACGTCCTGCATCTCGAGGGCGCGAAGAACAATATCCGCGATCAACATCCTGGCGCCGACGGCGCGCACCGGCATGACGGAGGGTCTGCTCTCGCCCGGTCGCCGCGGAGCTCATGACGCCGGAAAGCGTGACGCCGGGCGTTCTGTTTCTCGTGAGCGAGAACGCGCCCTCGCGGGTCATTCTGGGCGCCGGCGCCGGCGTCTTTGCCGTGACGCATATTGGGGAGACGCCCGGCATCTATCTCGACGAAAGCGAGCGCACGCCGGAGACGATCGCCGCCCGGTTTGCCGAGATTTCCGACGCCCGGACCGCCGAGCCGCTCAAGGATGCGTTTTCGCAGACGATGAAGTTCGTCGCCGCCGCGGCAAAGGCGAAGGGGATCAAGATCGAGTGAGATTTTCGAGCGTAGCGGCAATTTTACCGGCGTGCTCGAGTGTCCTCAATGGGTTAGGACCCCTTTTAGTTCCGCGCTCGAAAAGCCTGCCCGGATCGGCTGTTGGGCGACAAGCATTGCATCAATATACATAAAATGAAAGTAATTTAGTTTGCGCCCGCCGCGCTTGGGTCCAAAAGCGCCCTGCATCGGGCGCGCGGCCCTTTCATCGGTTCGAATTCGTCTTGATAAAGAGCACGTCGATGTCGCGCTTGGGCGTGTAATCCTTCGCGATCATCTCAAAGGTCGTTGGCCCGATCTTTCTCACGCCGTCGCCGCAGAACGAAACCAGTGTCGCATCCCCTTTGTCGACAACAAGGCGGAAGGTTCCGATCGGCCCCGCCCAATCGGCGCCGGACGTGATGACATAGGACAGATATTCCTCGAACGCGCTGACCTTGGCGTTGGGCGCGTTGGTCTTGCGGTAGAGGGACTGGACGGCGCTTCTGAAGGGTCCGTCCGTGCAGTATGTCTCGCGATAATGCGCGAGCTGCGTTGCGCTAAGGTCCGGCGCGCCGAAGGTCAGGGTCGACTGGCTGCCGGTCCCAGGCGTGTAGGTCTGCTCGACGAGCAGGTCGCGTCCCGCCGGAAAAACCTGTTTGCGCCAGAACTTCGAGCGCAGGGTCCAGAGCGGCGTCCATTCCGTATGGGCGCCTTTGCCGACATCGACGTCCAGGGGGTAGACGATACCAGCGTCGGCCAGCGCCTTGCGCTGCGGCGCGCTCAGCGCCGCAAGCGCCGCGCCGGCCGCTTCCATAGTGGGCACGAGCGGCACGCCCAGGCCTTTCAACCGTTCGGTGATTTCGACATCCGGCTTGCCGGGGGCCGTCAGAAACGCGCGCTGCTCGACCTGAGAATCGACTTGGCTCCCGTCCACGCGAGTCGTGAAGCGGAGAAAATTGTCGTGTCCCGGATCGGGGATGGCGATCATCATATCCACGCTTCCCGTCACGTCCGGCATCGGGAAGGCGACGATGGTCTCGCAGTCCGCGTTCGTCAGGTTGCGGAAGCGATAGGAGACCTTGACCGCTGTCGGCGAGAGAGTGAGGTCCTCGGAGACGAGCGCGATCTTGTCCGTCTTTTCCAGCGCAAGGCCGCCGGCCCCGAGGGTCGCGGTGCTGTCGTCGGCGCGCGAGGGCGCGCTGGACCATGCAAGAACCGCGAGAAAGACGAAACCAACGCGCGCGCGCCGCCGCGAAATCATCCCTTCGCGGCCTTCTTCCTCCGCTTCGCCAGCGTCCTGAGGCGCAGCGCGTTGAGTTTGATGAAGCCAGCAGCGTCATGGTGGTCGTAAGCGACGGCGCCTTCCTCGAAGGTGACGAGATCCTGGTCGTAGAGCGAATGCGGCCAGTCGCGGCCGATCACATGGACGCCGCCCTTGTAGAGCTTGAGCCGCACGCGCCCTGCGACCATCTCCTGGCTCTTGTCGATGAGGACCTGCAGCATCTCGCGCTCGGGCGAGAACCAGAATCCGTTATAGATGAGCTCGGAATATTTGGGCATCAGCTCATCTTTGAGATGAGCGGCGCCGCGGTCGAGCGTGATCGACTCGATCGCGCGATGCGCCGCGAGCAGGATCGTGCCGCCGGGCGTCTCGTACATGCCGCGCGACTTCATGCCGACGAAGCGGTTTTCGACCAGATCGAGCCGACCGATTCCGTTATCGTGGCCGAGCTTGTTGAGGGCCGTGAGCAGCGTCGCGGGGCTCATCGCCTTGCCGTCGATCGCGACCGGATCGCCCTTCTCGAAACTGATCTCGACAATGGTCGGCTTGTCGGGCGCGTCCTCGGGATGAATGGTGCGCGAATAGACGTAAGCTGGCGTTTCTTCCGCCGGGTCCTCCAGAACCTTGCCCTCCGACGAGACGTGCAGGAGGTTGGCGTCGGTCGAAAACGGCGCTTCGCCGCGCTTGTCCTTGGCGATCGGGATCTGATGCTGCTCGGCGAAGGCAATGAGCGCATTGCGGGAAGCGAATTCCCACTCGCGCCACGGCGCGATGATCCTGATGTCGGGCTCGAGCGCATAGGCCGACAATTCGAAGCGCACCTGATCATTGCCCTTGCCGGTCGCGCCATGGGCGATCGCGTCGGCGCCCATTTTGTGCGCGATCTCGACCAGGTGCTTGGCGATCAGCGGCCGCGCGATCGAGGTGCCGAGCAGATATTGGCCCTCGTATTGCGCGTTGGCGCGGAACATCGGGAAGACGTAGTCGCGCACGAATTCCTCGCGCACGTCCTCGATGAAAATGTGCTCGGGCTTGATGCCGAGCAGCTCAGCCTTTTTGCGCGCGGGCTCCAGCTCCTCGCCCTGGCCGAGATCGGCGGTGAAGGTGATGACCTCGGCGCCATATTCGGTCTGCAGCCACTTGAGGATGATGGACGTGTCGAGCCCGCCCGAATAGGCGAGGACGACGCGCTTGACTTGCGGCTTCTTGGGGCTCGGCATGGGCGGCGGGACTTTCTTTCAGAACTTGGCCCGTCATGGCCGGGCTTGACCCGGCCATCCACGCCGCTCAGCTTTCTAAGGCGAGCCGGAACTCGTCCGCCCAAGGGGCCGAAGAGCGCACGGGAAGCGCGCTTGCCCGCGATCGTGCGGATGGAGAGACGTGGATGGCCGGGTCAAGCCCGGCCATGACGGTTGAGGGCGGTGGCCCTCGGAAACGTCGGCCGGACTTATAGAGCGGCGCGCAGAGGGTGCAACCCGGCTCGCGATCCTTAAGACAAGGTTGAGCGCGGCGATGACGGCGGCGACTTCCTCCTCCGCTGAGCCGCCCGCATCGACAGTCACGAGTCCCGGCTCGTCCGGCGTCGGCTCCTCCAGCGTGTCGAACTGGCTGCGCAGCAGCGAGGCCGGCATATATTCGTGATGTCGTGCGGCGACCCGCGACGCGATCAGCGCTTCCGATCCTTTCAGATAGATGAAGCGAGCGTCGGGCCGCGCGGCGCGGATGCGGTCGCGGTAGGCGCGCTTGAGCGCCGAGCAGGTCAGTACGCCCGACTTTCCTTCGGCGGCCCAGCTTTTAAGCTCCTCGCCGATTCGATCGAGCCAGGGGCCGCGGTCGGCGTCGGTCAGCGGGATTCCCCGCCGCATCTTCTCGACATTGGCCGGAGGATGCAGCCGGTCGCCTTCCATGAACGGCCAGCCGAGCTCTTTGGCGAGCCGCTCGGCGACGGTCGTCTTGCCGCTGCCCGACACGCCCATGACGACCAGGGCGGATCCGTTCCTGGCGTGGTTCATCGTCGCTTCACGCGGGCGAGGAGCGGCCGCGACCGCGTCCGGCTCGGGGATCGGTTCGATCCTTCCGAGCACGACGACGAAGAAGAAGATGCCGACCAGGAGCACGATTCCCGCCACCAGGAACGCGAGCGAAAAGGAATTCGTCGCGCCGACAACGAATCCGGTGACCGCTGGCGCGATCGCGCCCATGAGATTGTTGAAGAAGTTCATCACGCCGCCGATCGTTCCCGTGCCGCCCCTGGGAGCAATGAGCGAGGGGATCGACCACCCGACCGGCGCCGCCGCCGCCAGCCCGCTGAGCGCAATGGTGATCCAGACGATCGCCCATACCGGGCTCGTCGTCATCGTCGCGCCGAACACAGCGAGGCCGAGAACCATGCCGCCGACCAGCACCGCCTTGCGCGTCTTCGTGTCATCGTAGCCCTTGGCGAGCAGGTGATCGATGAGCCAGCCGCCGACGACGAGATCGGAGACGGTCGCGAAAGCCCACGGAATCGCCGCATAGCCCGCCGACTTGATGATGCTCATGTGCATCTCGCTGACCAGATAGCCGGGCAGCCAGGTCAGGAAAAGGTAGAACGAATAGCCGTAAGCGGCGAAGCCGATGGTGAGCCCCCATACTTTGCGATTGCGCAAGAGGTACCCCAACATGCCGATGGGGCTCGCCTCGGACTCGCCCTCGGGCGTCGCGCCACCCGTGCGGATATAGTCGCGCTCCTCACGGCTGAGCTTCGGATCGGCGCTCGGATCGCGGTAGATGAACCAGTAAGCGAGAAAGTAAACGAAGCTAAGGATCGCGGTGAGGCCGAAGCCCCACCGCCAGCCGAAGGTCACGACGGCTACCGCCACCAAGGGCACGCCAATGACGTTGGAGAATTTCGCCGCGGCGTCGAAGATCGAGGTGGCCCTCGCGCGCTCGCCGCGCGGGAACCAATAGCCGGTGGCCTTGGAATTGGCCGGAAAGGCTGGCGCTTCCGCGACGCCGAGCAGGACACGCGCCGCGAAGATCGAGCCGAAGCCGGTCGCGAACGCGACCACGCCCGAGGCGACGCCCCAAAGAAACGCGCCAATGCGGCTCACCGTCGTGACGCCGAGCCGGTCGAGCACGATTCCCACCGGGATCTGCAGAATCGCGTAGGACCAGAAGAAGGCGCTGAACAGCAATCCCAGATCGCCGGGCGTCAGGCCGAACTCCTGCTGGAGTTGAGGCGCCGCGACCGAGATGTTCACACGGTCGAAATAATTGATGAGAATGCCGACCCCGAGCAGGGCCCCGATTCCCCACCGCCGCCGGCCTATGATTGGCGCTTCCGCCATGGCGTCTCCTCCGCGGAAGCAGGAGACTCTTCGCCTTGGCCGTTGTCAATCAGCGCCGGTCACTCGACGGGGGTAGCGAAGGCAATTCGGGCGGCGTGGTGAAAGCGCAACAAGCTGCCGTCCTGACCCGGCCGAAATCATAAACGCCTCACGTCCTCACGATCGCCCTTTGGCCAGATGACGCGCCTGGCCACTTCGATGACGATGAGCGTAACAAGCCCGCCAAGCAGCACGTCGCTAATGTAGTGGCCGCCGAAGGCCAGGCGCAGCAGGCTCGCCCCAAAGCCGAAGGCGAAGGCGGCGAGAATGGCGGGAGCGCGCCAGGGCGGGGGAAGCACGCTCGCCGGCGCGACCATCCAGAAGCCGGTCGAGGCTTCGCCCGAGACGAACGAACAGTTCTTCTTGCAGCCGCCGTTGTCGTCATACCAGGGCATGAAAGGGCTCGGCCCGTTGAAGTCCTGGGTCTGGATCGGGCGGGGACGATGCCAATGGTCCTTGAAGCCAAGGTTGACGATGAGGCCCGGCCCGATGATCATCGTGGCGATGAGAAAGATCATCGCTCGGCCGCTCGGCGCCCAGCGGAGCCTGACACCCCGATGCTTCGCGAGCCATAAAGCCGCATAGGCCGCCAGCACGACGAACGGCGTCACCCGGAAAAAATCGCGGCCGAAGCGCTCGAAGTCGTTACGTCCGAAGAAGCCGCCGCCGTGATAGAAGGCGCGCGCGCCCGCAAGGTCGAGGTCGGGCCAGATGGCGAAGACGACAAGCGTCAGCGCGGCGAGCACAATGTAGGCGGAAAGTGCTTTGCTCATCTGTCGCGATCAGACCACGCGGTAGGTCTGGCCGTTCTCGGAGCCTTCGATGCTGCGGCTGAAGGCGCGGGCGGCGCGGGCGACCGGCACGGGATCGTGACCGCGAAAGAACGGCCCGAAGGCGCCCATGGATTCCTCAAACACGGTCGGGCTCACCGCATTGATGCGGATGCCGAGGGGCATCTCGATCGCGGCCGCCATCGCGAACGCCTCGATGGCCGCATTGACCATGCTGGCGGACGAACCCGCAACGATAGGCGTCCGCGAGAGCACCCCGGCGATCAGCGTGATCGAGCCGTGGTCGTTGATGTGGTCGCGGGCGGCCAGCGCCAGATTGACCTGGCCCATGAGCTTGTCGGTCAGCCCCAATCCGTAGGAAGACTTTTCCAGCCCCGCGAGTTTGATCGCGGAAAGGGGATGCCAGTTCACGGCGCCCGGCGGCGCAGGCGACGGCGTCCAGCGGCCCCGCCGCTTTCAGGCCCGCTACGATGCTCGCGGGATTGGCGATGTCGATGCGAATGTCACCCGAATTCGATCCGGCGGACACGATGTCATGGCGCGGCGAAAGCTCGGCCACGATCGCGCGCCCCAGCACTCCGCTTGCGCCGATGAGGAGAATGCGAAGCCGTTGCGACTCAGGCATCAGGTTGTTCTTCCGTTGAAAGTATGGGCGCATCGCGCAAGGGGGCGAATCTGGGTTACGGGCCGGGCTTTCGCAATGTCGAGACGAAGTCGATGAGGTTGCCCATGGCGATATTGACGTCGATCAGGTGCCAACCCCAGCTCTTGAGAAGGCGCCCGTCCACGACGAGGTCGCCGGGGAGGGTCGCCGGCCAGACGCTACCCGCCGGGGGTGCGTTGATCGAGACCGAAAGATAAGAGGCCGTCGGCCCCTCGACGCAATGGCCTGACGCGATTCCCGGCAGCGACACGAACGGCGCCTCGAGCGGCTTGACGAACGCCGCCCAGCCTGGATCGAGCGGCGGCTTGCCAAGCAGGTTCGTCTGGGTCGCGAGAATGGGATCGAGCTTAGCCCCGGCAAGCGCGGCGGGATCGGTGCAAGCGATCTCCATGCCTGGCGTTTCGGGATGGGTGAAACGAGAATCGTCGGGCGGGAGCGCAGTCGCCGGGAAGGTCTCGTAGGCGACGACGCAGCCGTTCTGCCCCGCCGCGCGGCAGAGCGGGATCGTCTTGAACGTCCCGCCGACGTCCTTGCCTTCCGGGACCTCGACGTCGAATCCGAGGATGAGGGCGCCGGCGAGGAGGCGCTGCTCGGGCTTGCCCTCGATCTCATGCGCGATGAGCCGCGCCAGGATTCGCGCGCCCTGCGAATGGCCGATCAGCACGACCGGACGGCCCTCGTTGTCATGCGCGAGATAGTGTCGCCACGCCGCGCGCACATCCTCATACGGAAGCTTGAAATCCACGGGGAGCGGCTCGTGTCGGAGCACGGCCTCGACGCCGGCGATCGTCACCTGCCGGTAGATGGGCGCGAACGGCCGGCAGACCGAGGCGAAGGCCGCGAATTGCTGCGCGACCGCCCGCTGCTCACCGGGTCCGGCGGTCATGCCGCTGTTGCCAGCCGGATCTTCGGAGACGGTGGGATAGACGTAGAAGCAGTCGATCGGCGCTGCGGGGTTCGGCTTGAAAACCCGGGTTGTGCGCGAGCCGTCGCTTTGGGCGACCGTTGCGGCCACGGGGGCGGCGCAGAGGTCGGACGCGCCCGGGCGGCAGAGCCAGGCTTCGGGCCGTGCATAGGGGTCATCATCCGCCGCGCGCGCCGGCCCGGCGACGCTCGCGAGATAAGACGCCAATCCAGCCGCGGCGATCAGCCAGCCCCGGACGGTCCCGGCGTCGCGCGGGTTGCGTAAACTTTGGCCATCGACACTCCAGCCGCAAAAGCGGGCCCCGCTGGCGGCCGGAAGCTAGCGGCAACCGGCGAGGAGCGCCAGCGACCCGCTCAACCCAGTTGCCATGCGTAAGGAGCGCCCTGTAAACCGGCCGCGAAACTGGAGAGGCGTTCATGGTTCGGCTCGACGACAAGCTCGCGCGCATTCACAGCGGCGCCTATCGGCGTTCGGATTTCATCATCGCGGACGCCAAGGACCCCGATATGGGGCCGGGCCTGCATGCGGTTGGGCCGGGGCGCGGCGAGGGGCGTTTCAAGACGCGCGCCGAGTTCCTCGATTCGGTCGAGAAGATCGTCAAGCAGGACGTCGTCGACATCATGCTGACCTCGGTCTCGAATCTGGAAAGCCTCGTCAAGCGCAACGTCTTCGCCGGAACCGGGGTCAAGCCCGTGATCCGCGCCAATGACACGACCGACGTCTGGCGCCATCGCGGCGCGTCTTTTCATAACCAGCCGTCGCGGCCGTTCCGCACCGCATCGCTCAGCCATGTGAAGCCGCTGACCGACCTTGGGCTCTATTCGATCACCTTCACCAATGACATCGAGGCCGACCATGTCTCGCTCGAGGCGTTCACGGATTTTCGTGACGATGCCGAAGCCAATGATTTTTCTTATTTCCTCGAGGTGTTCAATCCGAATGTCGAGCGCGGCCTGACGCCGGAGATGGTGCCTCAGTTCGTCAACGACGCGATCGTCCGATGCCTCGCCGGCCTCACCGAGGCGGAGCGGCCAAAATTCCTCAAGATCGTCTATAACGGCCCAAGAGCGCTCGAGGAGCTGGCGTCGTTCGACCCTAGCCTCGTGGTCGGGGTGCTGGGCGGCGGGGCCGGCACGACCCGCGACTGTTTCGAGCTCATTCATCAGGCGGAGAAATATGGCGCGCGGGTCGCGCTGTTCGGCCGCAAGATCAACCTCGCGGAATCCCCGCTCGACATCGTGCGGCTCATGCGCGCGGTCGCCGACGGCGCCATGACCCCGCTCGAGGCGGTCAAGGACTACCACGCGGCGCTCGAGAAGCAGGGTCTGAAACCGGCGCGCGAGATCGCGATCGACAGCGCGATCACGGAAACTGTCCTCAAGTCGGGCTGAGAGATGAGCGAGCGGCGCGGCGTGCTGTCGGCCGGCACCTGGTGCGTCGACTTCAACAAGTCGATCGCGCGCTGGCCGGATGAGGACACCTCCAACGAAGTTTTTGCGATCGATCGCCAGAACGGCGGGTCTGGGTCGAACATGGCGCTCGACCTCAAGCGCCTCGATCCCGATCTGCCGGTCGAGGCGATGGGACTCGTCGGCGACGACGATCTCGGGCGCTTTCTGTTCGCGGAATGCGACGCCCGTGGCGTCGACCGCACCGCGCTTCGGGCCGTGTCGGGAGCCTCGACAATGAGCGTCGACGCTTTCAATGTCGCGTCCAACGGCCGGCGCACCCACTTCTACCATCAGGGCGTGGCGGCCGAGATGACGCCCGACGACTTCGATTTCTCGTCCACGGCCGCGAAAATTCTGCATCTGGGATTGCCGGGCGCCCACAAGGCGATGGACCAGCCATGGCAAGGCGACGCGAATGGCTGGGTCCCCGTGCTGCGCAAGGCTCGCGCATTCGGCCTCAGCGCCAATCTCGAATTGATGACCACCCGGGCGGAGCGGCTCGCCGAGCTTGGCCGCCCCTGCCTGCCCTATCTTGATTGCCTCATCGTCAACGATTACGAGATCGGCGCCCTGGCGGGACGCGAGACGCGGCGGGCCGACGGTTCGACCGACCCGGCCGCGCTCGCGCGCGCGATCGACGACGTGCTCGCGCTCGGCTCCATGCGCTGGGCGGCGGCTCACTTCCCCGAGGGCGGGGTGGTGGTCGGGCGCGACGGATCGCGGCTTGCGCTGGGCTCGGTCGCTCTGCCGGTGACCGCCATTATAGGCGCGAACGGCGCGGGCGACGCCTTCGCCGCCGGCCTGCTTTATGGGCTGCACGAGCAATGGCCGATGATTGAGTGCCTTGAGCTCGGACATGCATGCGCTGCGGCGTCGATGCGGGCGGTATCGACAACGAACGGCGTGGGAACGGTCAGCGAATGCCTGGCGCTGGCGAAGCAATGGGGATTCCGGCCGCTGACGCTCGATCGCTGAGCGCGCTCAAACCCGCCAGTCGAATTGTTCGAGGGGGACTGTCTCCGCGTGCCGGAATTTCCGCATCGCCTTATCTTCGTCCGCCACGGCGAGACGGCGTACAACGCCGAGAACCGTCTGCAGGGGCAGCTCGACATTCCTCTCAACGCGCGTGGGCGCGAGCAGGCGCGCGCGATCGGCGGAACGCTGCGGAGCCTTGTCGGACGCGAGATCGACCGTCTTGACGGGGCCCGGGCCTTTTTCGCTTCGCCCCTCGAGCGCGCGCGGGAGACAATGGAGCTTGCGCGCGCCGCAATGGGACTCGAACCCAAGCGCTATCGCCTCGACCCAGTCTTGAAAGAGCTCAGTTTCGGCGCCTGGGAAGGGCTGACCTGGCCGGAGATTGAAGTTAAAGACGCCAAAGCCTTACGGGCGCGGCGCAAGGATCGGTGGGCCTTTGTGCCCGAGGGCGGAGAAAGCTACGCCATGCTCGCGGACCGCCTGCGTCCGTGGCTCGACGGCCTCGGCGAACACGCGTTTGTGACTTCGCATGGAGGGGTCGCGCGTGTCCTTATGGCCCTGATTGCCGGGGTTCCGCAGGAGAAGGCGCTCCGCGCGCCAATCATTCAGGGGAGGGCTATCGTATTTGAGAACGGGGGCTGTCAGTGGATCGGGTAAAGATTGCGGAGGCTGCATGTGAGCCAGCGCCTCCGCCGGCGCCGCACAAGCCGCCTCGGCCGCCGGATGTGTCGTCCAGCACCATCCTGACCCTGGCCGCCGCCTGCGGCCTCCTTGTCGCCAACATCTATTACGCGCAACCGCTGATCGCGGAGATCGCCCGATCGCTTGGCCTTGCCAGGGGAGCCGCGGGCCTCATCGTGACAATGTCGCAGATCGGGTATGGCCTCGGCCTCCTGTTCGTCGTGCCGCTCGGCGATCTCGTCGAGAACCGCAAGCTCATCCTGATCTCGGCGACGCTCAGTGCGGTTGCGCTTGCCTGCGCGGCTTTCGCTCCGTCCGCGGGCGTCTTTCTAACCTGCGCCGCCGTGATCGGCTTGGGCTCGGTTGCGGTGCAAATCCTGATCCCGCTCGCCGCGCATCTCGCGCCCGATGCGACACGCGGGCGCGTCGTTGGCATGGTGTCGAGCGGGCTCATGATCGGCATCATGCTGGCGCGCCCCGTTTCCAGCTTCATCGCCGCGCAATCATCATGGCGCGTGGTGTTCGGGCTGTCGGCCGCGGTGATGGTGATTCTCGCCGCCGCGCTTTCCCGTTCGTTGCCGACCCGCACGCCACGAACCACAATGACCTATGGCGAACTGATGGGCTCGATGGTCCATCTGGTGAGCGGGACCCCGATCCTGCGCCGGCGCGCCTTCATTCAGGGCTGCCTGTTCTTCGCCTTCAGCCTTTTTTGGACGACGACGCCCCTATTGCTGGCCGGGCCGCACTATGGCCTGACGCAGAATGGCATCGCGCTCTTCGCGCTCGCCGGCGTTTCCGGGGCCATCGCCGCGCCGATAGCGGGCCGGGTCGCCGATCGCGGCTGGGGGCGGCCGGCGACCGGCGCCGCGATCGCCCTCGTGGCGCTCGCGATGCTCGGGTCGATCTTTGTCCCGCAAGGCTCGGCCGTTGCGCTCTTGTTTCTGGTCGCAGCCGCCATCGCGGTCGATTTCGGCGTGCAGGCCAATCTCGTCTTCGGCTATCGGGCCATATTCGCGCTCGCCCCGGAGGCGCGCGGACGGCTCAACGGCGTCTACCTGTCGACGGCGTTCGTGGGCGGCGCGATAGGCTCGGCGCTCGGCGCATGGGCTTACGCGCGAGGGGGATGGCCGCTGGCGTGCTGTGTCGGGCTGACGCCGCCGCTCATTGCGCTAGCGCGGTTTCTCATCGGCGTCGTGACCGGGAAGGAATGAGACGGCGGCCAGCGATTGCGACGCCGGCCGCCTCTGGCTCGGGCGAGCGCTTATACCCACTCTATTCGAGCGCGACGGATCGCGCTCAAGCCCGCGCAACGGCTTGGGGCGCGCATTCGCGCTTCGGCCATAAGGCGATGATCGGTTCCGATCATCGAGTCTTGGTATCAGGCCGCTTTCGCTTTCATATTGATCGTCGATGTCGCGATCTTGGTGAGAAGCTGGTCGGTCTTGATCTCTTCCTGCAAAGTCTGGTCGAGCAGTTTCGCCGCCTCGTTGTGCCCAAGTTCCCGAGCCCAGGTCCTGAGCGTGCCGTAGCGGGCGATTTCATAGTGTTCGACCGCCTGGGCTGACGAGGCGAGGCCGGCGTCGAGCGCCTCCGCGCCCTTGAAATCCTCCATGATTTCCTTAGCCTCGTCGATAATGCCGAGGATCGCCTCGCAGGTCTTGCCGCGCGCAGCCCGGCCCAGTTGCTCGAACACCTCGTTGAGGCGCTCCACGTGGACTTCCGTCTGGTCGCGATGGGTCTCGAAAGCCTGCTTAAGTTCGGGCGACGAGGCTTCCTTCGCCATTTTGGGCAGGGCGCGCAAGATTTGCTTCTCGGCAAAGTAGATATCCTTGAGGGTCTCGGAGAACAGGTCTTCGAGTGTCTTTCGGTTTGACATGGGGGCGCTCCTTGGCAATCACGTGACCGTGACCAAGAACGGGCTTGAATGCGTTAGGTTCCCGCCCGCGCTTCGGGTTCGCGCTTGCGTATGACGCCCCGAGGCGCGACAATCGCGTCAAAGGGAACTTGTCGGATAGCGGGGAGTTGCCGCGAAGGAGGCTCGTCCATGACCAGTAAGCTCGAACAATTGCGCACCATGACCACCGTCGTCTCCGACACCGGCGACATGGAGGCGATCCGCGCCTACAAGCCGACCGACGCCACGACGAACCCGTCGCTGATTTTGAAGGCGGCCGAGATGCCGGCCTATGCGCGTCTTGTCGACGAGGCGATTGCATGGGGGGGTAAACAAAAAGCTTCGGTCGGCGAGGTGACGGACCGGATCGCCGTGAATTTCGGCGCAGAATTGACGAAGATCGTTCCCGGCCGCGTGTCGACCGAGGTTGACGCCGATCTCTCCTTTGACACCGAGGGCATGGTCGCCAAAGCGAAGTCCCTGATCGCCGCATATAAACAGCGAGGCATCGGCCACGAGCACATTCTCATCAAGCTCGCTTCGACCTGGGAAGGCGTGCAAGCGGCCAAGCGCCTGCAGGCCGAGGGCATCGATTGCAACATGACGCTCGCCTTCTCGATCGCCCAGGCGATCGCGGCGGGGGACGCCAAGGCGTTCCTTCTGTCGCCTTTCGTTGGACGCATCCTGGATTGGCATGTGAAGGCCGGCGGGGGGCAGTACACTCCCGAAACCGACCCCGGCGTGCAATCGGTCCGTTCGATCTACGCCTATTACAAGACCCACGGCGTCAAGACGGTCGTCATGGGCGCGTCGTTCCGCAACACGGGCGAGATCGAGGCTCTCGCGGGCTGCGATCGGCTCACCATCTCGCCTCAGCTGCTCGAGGCGCTGTCGAAGGAGGAGGGCGAGCTTAAGCGGCAGCTCGACCCGGCCAAGCCCGGTCCCGCGCCAGCCAAGGTCGCAATGGACGAAAAGACCTTCCGCTGGATGATGAACGAGGACCAGATGGCGACGGAGAAGCTGTCCGACGGCATCCGCCTGTTCGCGCACGATCTGAACAAGCTGAGGACGACGGTGCAGCAGCGGCTGGCGAAAGCGGCGTAGTCAAGGGCGCACCGATTTATGGCTGGAGCGAAATACTTTCCTCCAGCCTCCCGCCTCGCAGCTCCTTGCGGCTAGCCCTGCAAGGGCTTCGAGACTCGACGGCGCCAGGCGCTTGAAAAAGTTTTCGCTGACGCAAGGATCGCACGCCCGGGGGCGATGGCGTGAAGCCGGCGCGCGGCTCCCCGCTCGAAGTCCTGCTCATTTTTCCCAAGCGCCCGCGCCGTTGCGCGGAATGGAGCGCGATGGGTCGCGCTCAATTGGAATGGGCCTTACAAAGTTCGGGGGGCCTGTCGAGCGAGTGGCGCGCGGCGGCTTGGCTCGAGTTTCCGTTTTGCGCCGCTCTCGGAAGGAGCGAAAACGGAACGCACGCGCCTGAAAACGGTGAATAATGCGGCTGTATTGGCCAATAATACCAAGACTCGATGATCGGAACCGATCATCGCCTTATGGCCGGAGCACGAATGCGCGCCCGCGCCGTTGCGCGGGTTTGAGCGCGATGAGTCGCGCTCAAATAGAATGGGCATGATGCGCGTGTATTAGAATCGACCTGCCGATTCCTAATTGGGGAATCGCCCCATCGGGCGCCGATGGCGGACGGCGCCGTTAGCCGGGAGCCATCGACATTTGTTTGCGTAAAGCCGAAAGCCGGGGTAAGATCAAAACTCGATGATCGCCGTCCGGAAGGAGGGGCGTCTCTCGACGCCCTATGGCTCGCGGTGACGGCGCTGTCCAAACGCGCCGTGCCTGGAGTGCGCATGGCCGCCTTTTGCAACCAGAGCGGGTCTCGCGGCGGCGGCGAGATTTTTTTATTTGGATTCGCCGTAACCCATTGAAAAGTCACGATTCGACAAAGGAAAAACAAGGAAATGCAAGCTTATTTGCTTGGTTTTATTTGGTTTTCCTTGGTTTTCCTTGCACGGAGTTCGCGGGCCAGGTTGTATCCGCGGGTTTCCGCCGCTAGCCGTTCTTGACCGGCCGGACCAGCCCGACGGTCTTCGGAGACGATACGCTCGTCAGCTTAACGTCCGAGCGGCTCGCTTCGATGTTCTCGAGGAACTGGCGCGCGCTCTCTTTCCAGGTGAAACGCATCGAATGCTCGCGCGCCTGCTCGCGCGACAAGGTCAACGCCTTGAGGCAGGCCGCGCGTAGATCCTCGTCGAGCACGCCCGCGCCAGCCCCGACGACGTCGATCGGCCCGGGCACGGGATAGGCCGCGACTGGCAGGCCGCTGGCCATGGCCTCGATCATGACGATCCCGAACGTGTCGGTGCGCGAGGGGAAGACGAACACGTCCGCGCTCGCATAGATGCCGGCCAACTCTTCGCCCTGTTTGGAACCGAGAAAATAAGCGTGCGGATAGCGGCGCTCGAGCTGGCGGCGAACCGGTCCGTCGCCGACGATGACGGTCGAGCCAGGCAAATCGAGGCCAAGCAGCGCTTCGAGGTTCTTTTCCACTGCAACCCGTCCAACCGACAGGAAGATCGGCCGCGGCAGGTCGAGCGCGCGCTTCGACCGCGGGCGGTAGACCGCGTGATTGACGCCGCGTGTCCAGAGCCTGACCCGGGGAAAGCCGCGGCGGGTGAGGTCGGCGGCGATCATGGGCGTCGGCGCCATCACCGCGGCTGAAGGCGCGTGAAAATAGCGCAAGCCGGCGTAGGTCAGCCATTCAGGAACGCGGATGCGCGCCGACACATATTCGGGGAAGCGGGTGTGATAGCTGGTGGTGAAGATCCGCTTGTGGGTGAGGCAATAGTGACGCGTCAGCCAGCCGATCGGGCCTTCGGTGGCGATGTGGATGTGGTCGGGCTTGGCTTCCTCGATGCGCTGGCCGATTCTTCGCCAGGACGGGATGGCGACGCGAATTTCCGGGTAGGAGGGCAGGGGAGCGGTCCACATGCCTTGGGACGTCAGAAATTCAAACGACGCGCCCAATTCAGCCGCCGCCTGAGTCATTCGCTCCAGGGTCGACACCACGCCATTGACTTGCGGGCGCCAGGCGTCGGTGGCGATCAGGATACGCATCAGGCCAATTCCGCTTGCGCCTCGTCAGCCCCCGCCTCGGTCGCTTCCTCCTCGAACGATTGCTTGTCATCGGCCCAGGCGGCGAGCTGCAGCGGTTTCTTCCAGCGCAACACTTCCATCTGCCCGTCATAGTGCTCGACCACCAGCGAGCAGGATTCGACGAAGTCGCCGGTGTTGACGTAGATCACGCCCTCCATGTCGCGGATCACCGGATGATGGATGTGCCCGCAGACCACGCCGTCGACGCCGCGCTTCCTGGCTTCCGCGGCGAGTTCCTGCTCGAATGAGCCGATGAAATTGACCGCGTTCTTGACCTTGAGTTTCGCCCAGGCCGAAAACGACCAATAGGGCAAGCCCAAGGCGCGGCGTGCCGCGTTGAAATGCGTGTTGACGAACAGGGCGGTATCGTAGGCCCAGTCGCCGAAGAAGGCGAGCCACTTCGAATGGCGTACGACGACGTCGAATTCATCGCCATGAATGATGAGATAACGCTTGCCGTCGGCCGCGGTGTGGATCGCCTGCCGCTTGATCTCGATCCCACCGAAGGTCAGGCCGAAGAACTGCCGGGCGAATTCATCGTGGTTGCCGGGCACGAAAATCATCCGCGCGCCGCGCCTCACCTTGCGCAGCAATTTTTGCACGACGTCGTTATGCGCCTGCGGCCAGTACCAGCCGGAGCGGAGCCGCCAGCCGTCGATGATGTCGCCGACCAGGTAGATCGTGTCCGCCTCGACATGGCGCAGCATGTCCAAAATGAGATGCGCCTGGCACCCGCGCGTGCCCAGGTGCAAATCCGACAGGAACAGGGTCCTGTAGCGATGGGTCTGTTGGGACTTGGGCACCGGGGGCCTCCTCGCGAGGGGGCGAACAACGAGAAATGACTGCGCAGATTCTCATGTCGCTTCGATGACGCGACGCACTTGAAGGTTTATAATTCTCAGCCTGAACAGTGTCGAGAGCAGGGGCGCCACAGTGGACTTGGGAATCGCAGGCCGGAAGGCAATCGTTTGTGCGTCGAGCAAAGGCTTGGGCCGCGCCTGCGCCCAGGCGCTGGCGGAAGCCGGATGCGCACTCGTGCTCAACGGACGGGACAAGGAGGTCCTGAGTCGCACCGCAACCGAACTGCGCCAGGCTACGGGCGTTGAGATTCATGAAGTTTCGGGCGATCTGGACAATCCAGCGACGCGAGCGGAACTGATCGCCGCCTGCCCGGACGCCGATATTCTCGTCAATAACAACGGCGGGCCGCCATACAAGAGTTTCGCGGAAATCAGCCGCGAGGATGTCCTTAAAGGGGTCGAGTCCAACATGCTGACCCCCATCGCTTTGGTCCAGGCGTTGGCTCCGGGGATGGTCGAGCGCAAATTCGGGCGAATCATCAACATCACTTCGAGTTCGGTCCGGGCGCCGATCGCCGGTCTCGACGTCTCGTCGGGGGCGCGCGCGGGATTGACGGCGTTTCTTGCCTCGGCGGCGCGTCTGTTCGCGCGCGACAATGTGACGATCAACTCGATCCAGCCTGGATCGTTTGAGACCGACCGTCAAAAAGCAGGTCTTGCGCGCGCGGCGGCCCAGCGGAACGTCAGCGTGGATATCGCGCGCGCTGATTCGAAAGCGCGAATCCCGGTCGGGCAATTCGGCGATCCGGACGAATTCGGCGCGCTCTGCGCTTTCCTCGCCAGCGCCCACGCAGGATTCATCACGGGTCAGAACATCCTCATCGACGGCGGCGCCTTCGCGGGGGCTTTTTGAGACGGCGAACAATTGCCGGACGCCCGCGCTATGCGCGGAGATTTAGCGACGCGTGGCGTGAGGCGGCCATGAGCTGTGTCACCGATCATTTGGGCTTTCCTCCACAGTGATAAAAGTGAAATCAACCCTTGGGCGTCTGGCCGCAGGCGCTGCCGCCGTGGCCCTCGTTGCAGCCGTTGAAGCGGCCTTTGGCCTCGCCCGAGGCGACCCCGAGCCGCCGGGTCCGCTGGCGCCGAGCAACGCGGGAGCTCCAGCGGAGCTTAAACAATGCGGCGACTGCCATATGGTCTTTCCGTCCCGGATGCTGCCGAGTCGTTCCTGGGCTGCCATTCTATCGACGATGGACGATCATTTCGGCGAAGACGCTGCGATCCCGAAGAAGGACTTGGACGTCATCCGCGAGTTCCTGACCTCGCACGCCGCGGATTCTTCAGACGCCACGTTTCGGGAGCGGCATTTCTTAAGTGCGCTCTCGTCGGACAGCACACCCATGAGAATTACGGCTACGCCCTGGTGGAACCAGATGCACGCGGATTTCAACTTCGAAGCAGTGAAGCACAGCGAGGTCAAATCGGCCGCCAATTGCCTCGCCTGCCATTACGGGAAGGTCATTCGATAGGCGCCGAAATGGCGAACGACAATGGGTAAGCGGGCCGCCGCTCCTGAGGTGACGCCGGTCTGGGACCTTGGCGTCCGCGTATTCCACTGGCTCATGGTCGCGACAGTCGCGACCGCCTTGGTCACGGGCCTTTCCGGACCACGAAACTTGCTGAATATTCACATCGCGGCAGGCGCCGCCATTGGAGGTCTCGTCGCCTTTCGCATACTCTGGGGCCTCACGGGTTCGACCTATGCGCGATTTTCCAGCTTTCCCGTTCACCTTGCCGCGATCAATGCCGACCTCGCCGGGTTTGTCGCCGGTCGCCGACCTCGATACCGGGGACACAATCCACTCGGCAGCCTGATGGCGCTTGCCCTCCTCGCGATCATCTCACTTTCCCTGATGACAGGGGTCATCACCCTGGGTGGCGTCGACAAGCAGGGCCCCCTGGCTTTTGCGGTGACCTACGTTTCGGGCAAGGCGGCGCAGAGACTCCATCTGGCTCTCGCTTATGGTCTCCTTGCGTTGATCGCGGGTCATCTCCTGGGCGTTGCCTACGAGTTTATCCAAGGCCGCACCAATCTGCCGCTGGCCATGATTACTGGTCAGAAGGCGGCTTTTGCCACTGACCATGCGGCGAGGCCGGCGAAACCAAAGCCGCTGCTCGCCGGGCTCTGCATTCTGCTCTGGCTGATCGGCGCCGCCAGTCAGATCGTGGCGCTGTCGGCACGCCCGGCATTGGGAGTGCCGACGGCGCCACTCGATCAGACCTATGCGCAAGAATGCGGGAGCTGCCATATGGCCTATCCCCCGAGTCTCGCCCCGAGCGCGCGTTGGATCGCGATCATGGATGGTCTTTCGAATCATTTCGGCGAGGACGCCAGTCTCGAGCCCGGACTCTCAAGCCGTATACGCGCGTACCTGACGATGAACGCCGCTGAGAAATGGGATACGCGCGCCGCCCACCAGCTTCAGCGCTCGAACCCTCACGATCCGCTTCGCCTGACGGCGACGCCGTTCTGGGTTCGCATGCATCGGGAGATTCCCGAGAGCGTATTCAAATCCAGGGCGGTCGTCGCAAAAGGCGCTTGCGAAAAGTGTCACAGCGATGCTTCGACAGGCCGTTTTGATCCGCAGGAGATCCATATTCCGGAGCGAGCTTTTCAATGAAAGCGACTGATTGCGGCCTGATCTCGATCGTTGTTTTGGCCTCTACATTTGTCCCCGCGGCCGCGGGCGAATCGCCAAAATCACTCCTCGACTTCTATGCAAGTGAGGCGAAAGCCTCCGATCCCGGATTCGGCGGATTTTCCGCTGAGCGCGGCGAGCATCTCTTCAGGACCCATTTCTCGACGGGCAAGCCCGACACGCCATCCTGCACGACCTGTCACACCACAGACCCAACAAAGGCAGGGCAAACACGCGCAGGGAAGGACATTGAGCCGATGGCGGCCTCGGCGAATTCAAAGCGCTACAGCGATCAGGCGAAAGCGGAAAAGTGGTTTGGACGAAACTGCAACAATGTGGTCGGCCGAGACTGCACCGCGACGGAGAAGGGGGACTTTATAACGTTCATGCTCAGCCAATGAGTCCGTGGCGGACAGGCGCTGTAAAGGCAAGCTCTTGATGGATTTCTGATTTAGTGAATATTTGATCGGCAAGTTGACCGGAGCGTCAGGTGAGGTTCCAGGGTCGATCCGGCGCGCCTGGCGGGGCAGGTCGGAGGCTCATCAAAAATCCGCGATTGAATGGAAAGCGACGGTTTGACGGTTGTTTGGGCGCCGTGGTACCTTATATTCGGCTCTGGGCTCCAAGCGGAACGGAGCCTGCAAGACCGAAGAAGGAAACGACGCCATGGCATGGTCGACCCCCGTAGTTTGTGAAGTCTGCGTTGGCATGGAAGTGACGAGCTACCTGTCGGCGGAAATGTGATATCGAACGCCGCCCGTATCAAACCGGGCGGCGTCTTCTGATACCCGAGCCCTCGGATCGGCGCACCCAATGCGATGGGGCGCTTGTCGGGTGCGATGTTTTTTGCGCCAATTGGCGCTATTTTTTTACCCATCCGACCGACATCGCCGAGCTTCGGCGCGGCGTTTCCGCCGGTGCGCCGACGCGACATTGTCCATGCTGCGTTTTCGCCCGGCCGAACGTCGCCGGCGTGTCAAGCTATTGAGCCGGCGTCTTCACCGAAATCTCGATCCCCGAATAATACGCCGCCAGATTTTCGATATCCGTCTCGGAGAGATCCTGAACCACGACCGACATCATTTCGTTCTTGCGCTCTCCCGACTTGAAGGCAGTGATCTGCTCGGTCAGATAGCTCTCGCTCTGGCCCGCGAGATTCGGCGCCTCGGGGATTTTCGCTAAGCCATCGACACCGTGGCAGACGGCGCATACCGATTCCGCCTTCGCGCGCCCCGCCTTTGCGTCGCCGGCGTCGGCCTGGCTCATGCAGACGATGGCGAGACACGCGCCAACGGAAAGCGCTTTCAGTGACAGACGCAGATCAAACCGCATATGTCCTCCAACTGAGGTCGAAAAAAAAGACAGCTCCCGCCAGCGCGAGAGCTGTCCTTTGTTAGACTAGGTACTTACTTGCCGTCGTACCAGATGCGGTAGACAGCGCCGACGAGATCGTCGGAAACGAGCAGCGAACCGTCCCAATATTGCTGGACGTCAACCGGGCGGCCGAGATAGTGGCCGTTGTCATTCCAGCCTTCGGCAAACGGGATTGAAGGCCCGGCGACATGGCCATCTTCCTTGAGGAAGGTCACCATGACCCGCGCGCCAACCGGCACCGTGCGATTCCAGGAACCGTGCTGCGTCGAGAAGATCGCCCCCTTGTACTTCGCCGGGAACTGGTCGCCGGTGTAGAAGGAGAGGCCGAGGTCGGCCGCATGCGCGACCTGCTCGACTTCCGGGAAGACCACGTCGGCCGGAGGCGTCTCGGTCTTGAACTCGTTGGTGCGGGTGTGTCCGCCGCCGTACCACGGGAACCCGAACTGCTCGCCGATCTTGTCGATGCGGTTCATCTCGCCGGGCGGAATATCGTCGCCCATGCCGTCAACCTGATTGTCGTTGCTCCAAAGCGTCTTGTCCTTCGGGTTGAAGTCCAGGCCCTCGGGATTGCGCAGGCCGGTTGCATAGATCTCGCGGTTCTTGCCGTCCTGGTCCATGCGGATGATGGCGCCCATCCCCACTTTCCTGAAGAGCTCCGCCTTCTCCTTTGTCGGCACATTGTAGGGTTGGCCGATCTGGATGTAGAGCTTGTTGTCAGGCCCAACGCGGCATTCGCGCGCCGTGTGGTTGAAGCTCTCTTCCGACTTCGGGATCAACCCGCCCTCGGGAACGACGACGCCAACCGCGACGTCCTGCCCCTCATAGAAGAACTCGGCCGCCGCATATTGCAGGACCCGATTCTGCTCGACCACATACAGGAAGCCATCCTTCGAGAAGCAGGGGCCGTTCGGCAACCTCTTTGGCAGACTCGGCGCGAATTCCTTGACCTCGACGCCGCCCTCGGCGCCCGTGCGCGAGCGATCGGTCACCGCCCAGATCTTGCTCTTTCTGGTGCCGACGAAGGTCACGACGCCCTGCGGGCCGACCGCCATGTGGCGCGCGTCGGGAACAAGGGCGTAGAGCTCAATGTGGAATCCCGGCGGCAGCTTGATCTTGTCCTTCAGAATCTGCCTGACGGCGTCCGCCTTCGGTCCATCCTGCGGGATGGTCGGCCAATCGACCGGCGCCGTCATATGCATGCCCTCCAGAGTCTGGAGAGCGTCATCAGCCCGGGCGACGCCCGATGCGAGAAGAGCCGCGGCGATCGCCGCGGCGGAAGCAACCAAACGTTTCATTAGACTCTCCTTGGTTCCTCTGGTGATAAAAGTTCTTTTTTACGTCGCGACGCCAGGATCCCTCCCCGGAGCGCCGCCTGTTTGGCTGTCGTTGGCGCTAGAATCTTCCAGCGTCAATTCTGTCCGTCGACACCGTTTTCGGTTGCGCCTGCCGTTTCCCTCCTACTGTGATCACCCACGCCTCGCGAGGCTGCAAGGAGGCCAACTCGCCTTGGCGCGACTCCGCTTTGGCGCCAACCGCCCGACAGCTCGCGCGTGGCTCCCTACTGTCATGCCTCGGCGCAAATGCCCCTTTTGCGCCGAAGGGGTTGCTACCCCATCAAGATACCCGAACAAAGTGCGCGCCAAAGAGGCTCGACAACATTTTCCGCATTGTGGAAATGGCGCAATCCAGACCGAGGAAGTGGGACTCTTCGCGGGGCGGTGCGTCTAGCTGAGCTTGCGCCACTCGGGCAAGGCGCCGCCGAGCTGCGCAGTGATTTCGTCGGCCTTTTGTCGCACGAGGTCACCGAGATGAGCGATTCGTTCGTTCGAGATGCGCGCCGTCGGCCCGGATATCGAGATTGCAGCCATCGGCTCGCCGAACTCATCGAACACGAGCCCGGCGACGCAGCGAAGCCCAAACGCATGTTCTTCGTCGTCGATGGCGAAACCGCGCTCGCGGGTCAGGGCCAGTTCGTGACGAAGCGCCGTCCTGTTGACGATGGTCTTTTCCGTCAGTCGCCGCATGGCCTGGCGCTCAAGCGCGTTGGCGAGGTCGCCGTCGGACACTGCGCACAGCAGCGCCTTGCCGACGCTCGAGCAATAAAGAGGCACGCGCGCGCCGGGCCGGGCGAAGGCGCGCATCATCTGGCGGCACTCGACTTGCGCCAGGTAGACCGCCTCGTGTTCGTCCTCGATCGCGAGATTCACGGTTTCCGTGCTCTCGTTCATCAGAGCGCGCATGTAGGGGCGCGCGATGCCGGCCAGATTACGCGTCTTCAGAAAGGCGGCGCCGGTCATGAACGCCTGCACCCCCACCGACCAGAGCCGACGCTCGTGATCGAAATGCACGTAGCGCTCCTGTTCCAAAGTGGTGAGCAGCCGGTGCGCGGTCGATGGCGCCAGTCCCATGCCTTCGGCGATTTGGGTGAGCGTCATGCCCTCCTCGCCCGAGGCGAGATGGTTGATGATGCCCAACGCGCGCACCAGAGACTGAACATGGTCGGACCGCTTCCCCGCGGCCGCTAGCGATTCCGCGTCTCCAAACCCACGCCTGCGTCGCGGCGGGCGGGCCTTGCCAGGCGCTTTCAAGTCATTCTCCGATCGAGCCGTCATAAGATGCGGGGGCGTCAGGCGAGGGGTTTTCGCAGATTCGAGTCCGAGAAAACGAACAAAACTGTACGATAATTAGGACGAACTCGTCTATGATCGACGCAAATTTCGAGGCGCACGATGGGTGTTGAAGGTAAGGATAAAGCCAAGGTTCTCGAAGTGGGAGCAGCCTCGCTGTCCAACCAGCTCGGGCAGGCGGTGCTCAAGCTGCGCAAGGGCTACGGGCTATCGCTGGCCGACCTGTCGCAACATTCGGGCGTCGCCAAGTCGATCATCTCGCAGATCGAGCGCAATGAGACCAACCCGACGCTGACAACGATCTGGCGGCTGGCCCACGCGCTAGACGTGTCGATCGAATCGATGCTGCGGGGCGCCGAAGAGGGCCCGTTCATCGAACATTTGGGCCGCGGGACCACGCCGGTCTTCGTCTCCGACGACGGACTTTGCCGTCTTGCCGTGATCGGCTGGCTGAAAACCGTCGACTGGCTGCAATGGTACGATTTTCACGCCGATCCGGGCGGAGTCCTCGAATCGGCCGCCCATTTGCGCGGTTCGGTGGAGTGCCTGTCGGTTTTGGACGGCGAGCTCGAGGTCGAGGTCGGCGAGACGACGACGGCCGCCTGCGGCGGCGAGACGCTGCGGTACCGCTGCGATATGCCTCACCGGATACGCAACCTGAGCGAGAAGCCGGCGCACGCCACGATGGTGTGCATTCTCAAGGCGGCGATGATGGATTGAAGGCTCAGTCTTTGCAGGCTGCGTAGCTAGCGGTTCGCAAGATCTACTTCAAGAGTCCCAGCTTCCTTAATGCTTCCAAGGCCGCCGGATCCAGGGGCGCGGGAAGGGCCTCGGTGACAATGTCCTGAGGGTTGAGATTTTCGAGCACCGGACTCTTCTCCTGGAGGGCTTTGATCTCGCCTCCCAAGCTCGCCGATAGGCTCGACGCTTCCTCGCCGATATGATCTTCCAGATCTTTCGTCGTCTGGAAGGTCGCAACCGTCAAAAGGCCGAGCAGCACCGCGTAGATGAGCGCCCATAATTGGCGGCGGCGAAGATCACGACGTCATTCGCCTGCCGTTCGCTGTGGATCGCGCGGCGCATGAGCGGGTGAATGAGAACGATGCCCGCCAGCATGATCGTCAGGAAAAAGACGCATGGAACCAGCGCCAACGCCCCGGCGGGGAGGCTGTTCAGCCACGTTGTCAGGATTTCGATCATGGCCCCGGGCGGGTTTTTGACGACGCCGTTTCCGCGTCCATAGCGGAGGTCCTTGTCGGTACTGCAACGCTTGGCCAAAGCCGGGGCGCCAATTTGCTCACACGACCCGCAGGGCTCGCTCGGTGATCGGCGCCTGCGGCGGCGCGTTAACCAAGACTTGATCGGCCCGCGCGACAGCGCCGATTGCGGCTTGCCTTTGAAGCGCGGCGCGCGGCGGTTTGCACAATCGCCAATTCCTTCACCGTTTGTCCGACGGATGGTCCGCGAGTCCCTGTTTGACGCAGGGGCCAGGCCCAACAGGCCGACAATTTGGTGACGATGTTTGCGGATGCCGCGCAACAGCGGCGATTGCGGCTTGCCTTTGAAGCGCCGCCCGCGCCGATTTGGCGATCGCCAATTCCTTCACCGTTTGTCCGACGGATGGTCCGCCAGTCTCCATTTGAGGCATGCGCGGCGCCGGCAGGCGGACGATTTGGTGATGATGTTTACGGGCTCCACGGGGAAGCGAAAAATTCGACTCGCCTTATTCGCGAATCTGAGTCCGTGTCGCAGAGTGTCCAATTCGTACTTGGTTTGTTTTTCCCCTGATCCTTTGCGGGCGGCCGGCGGCATCGTGTTTGCTCGACAGTCGCGCGGCGGCGGGATATGAGCGCCGTTTCTGCTCGGCCGGAGCGCTTGGTGACCACGACGCCTTCCGTAGCTCGTCAAGACAGCCAGGACGGGGTGGTGCTGTCGCTGGCCGGGGAGTGGATCGTCGGCGCCGGTCCCCAGCTGGAGGCTGCCGGGGCTTCGCTCCTTTCACTGGCTAAAGACGCGAAACGCGTGATCCTCGATCTCGCCGGTCTTCAGCGCATGGACACGGCCGGGGCCTGGTTCATCGATCGCGCCCAGGACGAACTCGCGGGCGCAGGAGCTACGGTCTCCTACCGCGGCGAGCAGCCCAAGCACGACATCCTGCTCAAGGAGGCTGGCTACCACCCGCCATCGAAGTCCACGCTGGTTCCTCCGGCGCACACAATCGCGTTGCTATCGGCGGTCGGCGAGACAATCTACAACTCCGGCGCCGATTTCTTCGACATCGTCGACTATCTCGGCGAAATCGTGGTGATGTTCCTGCGCCTCGCCCCGCAGCCGTGGCGCTGGCGTTGGACCCCGATGGTGCATCACCTGGAGATGTACGGGCTGCGCAGTGTGCCGATCATCGTGCTGATCAACTTCCTGGTCGGCGCGATCGTCACGCAGCAGGGCATCTTCCAACTCAACAGCTTCGGCGCCTCCGCCTACGCAGTCAATCTGGTTGGCGTCCTCGGCTTGCGCGAGCTTGGCGTCCTGATGACCTCGATCATGATTGCGGGACGCACGGGATCGGCGATCACCGCCGAGATCGGCTCGATGAAGATGCGCGAGGAGATCGACGCCCTCAAGGTGATGGCGCTCGATCCCCTCGAAGTGCTGATCATCCCGCGGCTGGTGGCGCTGGTCATCGCTTTGCCGGTCCTGACCTTTCTTGCCGACCTGGCGCAGATCGCGGGCGGTCTGCTGGTAAGTTGGCTCTACGCGGGTTTGACGCCGGCGGCGTTCCTGCTTCGTCTGCAAAACGCCGTTCTGCCCGAGACGTTCCTGGTCGGACTCATCAAGGCGCCGTTCATGGCCATTGTGATCGGCCTTATTGCCGCGACCGAAGGCATGGAGGTGGGCGGGTCGGCCGAGTCGCTCGGCCGGTGCGTGACATCGTCGGTGGTCAAGTCGATCTTCATGGTCATCGTCATGGACGGTATATTTGCGATGTTTTTCGCCACGGTGGACTATTGAACGACAAGGCCTCCTCACCTCAACCTTCCTCGCCCGACCCTTCCGAGCGCGAAGCCGTCATTCGCGTGCGCGGCCTGAAAGTGGGCTTCGGCGACCACCTGGTGATGGATGGGCTCGATCTCGACCTCTACCGCGGCGAAGTGCTGGGCTTTGTCGGCGCCTCTGGCGCGGGCAAATCGGTTCTGACGCGCACGATCCTTGGCCTGTTGTATAAACAGGCGGGCACCATCGAAGTGTTCGGCTTGGACGTCGACAAGATGACCCCGCACGATCGTCTCGTGGTCGGCGAGCGATGGGGCGTGCTTTTTCAAGAAGGAGCGCTGTTCTCCAGTTTGACGGTGCGGCAGAACATTCAGGCGCCGATGCGCGAACATCTTGGCTTGTCCCAGTCGACTCTCGACGGCCTCGCGTTTCAGAAGCTGGCGCTCGTCGGCCTGCCTCCGGAAACCGCCGACAAATTGCCTTCGGAACTGTCCGGCGGCATGACCAAGCGCGTTTCGCTGGCGAGGGCGCTGGCGCTCGACCCGGAGATCGTCTTCCTCGACGAACCAACCTCCGGGCTCGATCCAATTTCTGCCGGCGATTTCGACGATCTCATCGGCACGCTGCAAAAGACCCTGGGACTGACGGTCTTCATGGTCACGCACGATCTCGACAGCCTGTTTGCGATCTGCGACCGGGTTGCGGTGCTTGGGCATAAAAAGGTTATCGCCGCCGGTCCGATCAGCGAACTCTTGCTTTCCGACGATCCTTGGCTCAAGTCCTATTTCCACGGTAAGAGGGGTGTGATCCGCCTCGGGGCGGCCGCCGATCAGCCCGCAGCGCTTGCTGCGGACGACCGGCCCCAGAATGCGAGGCGCTGAGCACAATGGAGACGCGCGCCAACTACGTCTTGATTGGCGCCTTCACTTTGGCGGCGGTCGTCGGCGCGTTTCTATTTATAATGTGGATCGCGGGCTACGGAAGCGCTGGCGGTCATCGGACCTATCAAGTTGTCTTCAAGGGATCGGTGGCGGGACTCTCGGCCGGAGCCAACGTCTCGTTCAACGGCATTAAGGTGGGCGAGGTCACGCATCTTACTTTCTCACGGAGCGACCCGCACCAGGTCGTCGCCGACATTGACGTCAGCTCGGAGGCGCCAATCGACAGGAACACCAAGGCGCGTCTTGAGACACAAGGGCTCACTGGAGGCGCGGTGGTCGCCCTCTTGGGCGGCGTCACCGCCGGACCGGCGCTCGTTGCCGAGAATGGCAGGCCGCCCGTGATCTACGCCGGACAGTCGATCCAGCTACAGGACATTCTGGATAACGTCGACGCCCTATCAATCAAAGCGACGTCGGTTTTGGACGACGCGGATAAGATCATTGCCGACAATTCCCCGACGATCCATTCGGCGCTTGCGAACGTCGATCAGTTTTCGAAAGCCTTGGCCGATAACTCGGCCGGAGTCGACGCGGCGCTCAAGAGCGTGGGTGAACTCGGCAAGCAGATCGGGCCGCTGGCGGCGCGCCTGCAAACGCTCTCCGACGATGCCGATCGGCTCGTTCAATCGATCGATACGGAACAGGTTCGTGCGATCGTAGGGAACGTCCAGGCGATGTCGGCCAAGGGCGTCTCGGTGATCGATCGCGCCGACAAGCTTCTCTCTGACAATTCCGATTCCATTCAGTCGACGCTTCACAACGCCGATGTTTTCTCCAAGGCCTTGGCCGACAACGCGCCGAATGTCGACGCGACGCTGAAGAACCTGGCCGAGATCAGCAAGACCGTTCAGCCGGTCGTGGCGCAAATTCAGAGTGTCGCGGAAAACGCCGATCGTGTGCTCAAGGCGGTCGAACCGGACCAGATCCACGCGCTCCTCAACAATGCGCGGACCTTCAGCCAGGCGCTCGCCGACAGCTCGGACAACGTCAAGGCTCTCGCGCGCGACGGAGCCGTGCTCGCCGGTCATCTCAACGATTCTGCGAATCGTCTGGACACCGCGCTCATTGACGCGGATTCGCTCCTGAAGGCGGTCAACTCGCAGAAGATCGCCGGCATCGTCAACTCGGCAAACGAGGTCGTGCAGACTGTGCGCCAGAATCGCGGCAATATCAATTCGACGCTCAAGAACTTTTCCGAGATGTCCGCCAAGCTGAACAATTCAGCCGACAAGGTCGACGGCGTTTTGACAAGCGCGCAAAGCTTCCTTGGCGCGCCGGGCACAAAGGGCGCGGTCGACCGCATCGGCGAGGCTGCAGTTTCGGTCAAGAAACTCGCTGACGACGTCAACTCGCGGATCAAGGACATCGCGAGCGGGCTCAGCCGGTTCACCAATACGGGCTTGCGCGAATACGAGGCGCTCGCCGTTGAGGCGAGGCGGACGGTCCAAGACATCGACGGGGTGGTGCGATCGCTCGGGCGCAATCCAAGTCAGGTCATCTTCGGTTCAAGACCCGCGCTGCCCGAGTATCACGGCGGGCAATGATGGGGCTATGTTGGGGGGGATCCCGAGGTCGATTGAAATTCGCCGCCGCGAGCGTCCTTGCGCTCGCGCTTTCGGCATGCGCGGGCGGACCTCCTCCGACCCTGTACGACCTCGCCGCCGCGACGCCCCCGCCGGCCCACGCCGTCCGCTCGCAGTTCCGGATCGGCCAGCCGAGCGCGACGGCCGATCTCGACAGCGATCATATCCTGGTCCGCGAATCGCAGACGCTGGCCACGCTCGCTGGCGCTGAGTGGCCTGAGCCGCTGCCCGCGCTTTTCCGCGCGCGGCTCGCGGAGAGTTTCCAGAACGCCGGGCTCGCGCGTTGGATCGACGGTCCGGCGGCGAATGCGAATTACGAAGTCGATCTCGACATTCGCGCCTTCGAGCTCGACGTCCAGACGAAGGAAATCCACGTCGACATCGCGGCCTGGATCATCTCGCTTGGCAGCGGGAAGATCATGGCGGACCAGATTTTCAATCTTCGCATTCCGGTCGAGTCAACCGACGCTGCCCATGTGGCCGCGGCGATGGATCAGGCGGCTTCGACCGTCATGACCGACATCGTCGCGTTCGTCGCCAGGAAGCTGTAGCGCCGACGGGGTCTCCGTCGCCAGTTCTACGAGGTCGGTCTCACCCGTGCCGTGGGGAAGGGGAACCGGCGGAAGCGTTGGGCCGGCGCCGGGCTCGAAGCGATGAATATAGGCCAGTTCGGGCGCCATCGCCGGCTTCCGAGGGGCGTCGGGAATGGCAAGGCCCGCCTCATGCGCTAGTCGAGCTTCGGCAGCGCCGCCTCGATCGCTGCGCGCCGGCCTTCCAGGAATGGCGGCAGTTTCAGCGCTTCCCCGAGCGAATCGGGCGCTTCGTCGACGGCGAAGCCGGGCGGATCGGTGGCGATCTCGAACAGCACCCGGCCGGGCTCGCGGAAATAGATCGAGCGAAAGTAGTTGCGGTCCTTCTGCTCGGTCGTGCGCAACTGGTGATTTTCAGCGAGCTTGCGAACCATCGCCGCCTGTTCCGCGTCGTCCGCCGCCCGAAAGGCGATGTGGTGAACCGAGCCCGCCCCTTGGCGCGCCGGCAGGAACTCTCCCGCCGTCCTCAGATCGACGATGGCGCCGATCTCCACCCCCGGCGCCTGAAAGCGTTGCGTCGCGCCCTCGCTTCCGCCGGCGGCGAAGCCGAAGACGTCGGTCAGAATGGCGGCGGTCGGGCCGGCTTCAGCCAGCATGAGGCTCACGCTGTGGAAGCCGCGAATGGAATGTTCCGCGGGAACGCCGCCCGCGCTCCACCCAGGCCTGGCCTCGACGCCCTTGGCGCCGCTCAGCGCGAGGCGTGTCCCGTCCTGATCCTTGAACGCGATCGTCGTTGCGCCGAAACGCTTCATGGGCGGATCGTGGGCGACGCCCTTCTCGACCAGGCGCTGGGTCCAGTAGCCGATCGAGCCTTCCGGGATGCTGAAGACCGTCTCCTGCGTCTCCCCGATCCCGAGCCGGCCAGGCGCCGCGCCCTCCCACGCGAAGAAGGTCAGGATCGTGCCCGGATGGCCGGCCGCATCGCCGTAGTAGAGGTGATAGGCGCCGGGGTCGTCGAAATTGACGGTTTTCTTCACCAGGCGCAGGCCAAGCGTACGCTCATAGAAATCGAGGTTCCGGCGCGCCGAGCTCGCGATGCTGGTCACATGATGGATGCCACTCGGCATACGTGTCCCCTTTGCGGGCGGCGATCGTACGCGCCTCCCCGCCGTTGGCCAACTTGGGCCCGAGCGGCGCGCTGTATCGATTTGCGACGGCGAACTTGCGAAGCGCGTCCTGCGACCGTCTAAGCCCGCAGGCGGGTCAAAGCCTCTGTTCGGGTTGCGAAGTCGACAACCGGTCCGGCGCGCTCCGAATCGTCGATCACGCGGCGGAGGTCGTTCTCGAAGGCGCCCCCGCCGGCGGCGGTGCGTCCGGCTCTTGTGTCGAACATGGCCGCGTTGCCGGATCCGCTGGCCTTGGCGCGGTAGAGCGCGGCGTCGGCCAGTCGCACCAGTTCGTCCGGCTCGGCGGCGGTCGAGGGAAAGAGCGCAAAGCCGCAGGCGCAGCTCAAACGAACGCCGAGCGGCGACACGTCGAACGGCGCCGCGAAGATCGCCTGGATTTCCTTGCCCAGCGCAACCGCCTCGTCGCGCGCGCCGACCCCATTGCAGAGGATGGCGAATTCGTCGCCGCCGATCCTCGCGGCGGAACCGCGCCCGTTCATCGCCTTGGCCAGCCGGCCGGCGACCTGCCTGAGAATATCGTCTCCGACGGGATGCCCATGAAGGTCGTTGATGGGCTTGAAGCCGTCCAGATCGATCAGGCCCAGTGCGAACGGCTCGCCGGTCCCCGCTCCGGCTCTTGTTCTATCGGCGAGGAGGCTCTGGAAGCAGCGGCGGTTGGGGAGCCCAGTCAGATCGTCGGTCAGTGCGATCGTCATGGCCGCCTGCCGCGCCGCTTCGGAGACGCGCTGCATTTCCGCGATCACGAACCGTGACCGCAGGATCTCGGCGAACATGCGAAAGTGCTCGTCGAGCATCCGGACGATGAAGAAAGCGGCGATGGCGACCAGCGGCGCGAGGCCGAGCGTCAGTCCCGAGCCGCGCGCCACGAAGGCAATGACGAGGAACGCCGTCGCGGCGATGACGATCACATTGGCCTCGCCCGCGATCCTGTTCAGGCACATCGCGCAAACGGCGGCGACGACCCAGACGGCGAGGAGCGCCAGCGCGAATTCGGCCACGCCGTCCTGCCAGGTCGCAATCGCCGTCGTCAGCGCGAACGCAAACGTCAGCGTCGGCCCGAGCACGCTCGCCGCGCGCACCTTGCGCCGGACGCGGTCGAGCGCCTCAAGATCGACGCCCGAGCGCGCCTTGAACCACGAACGGAGCCGGAAGACGGACACGGCAATGAGGGCTGTCGGCAGGAGGATGCCGGTCAGGAGCGAGCCCGTTGGCGACGCGCCGACGAACGCCAGGGCCGCGACGATGACGATCCCGTGGATATAAGGGCCAAGCCGCGCCAGCGAACGATATTGCTCGCGCAGGAGCGCGGCATTGAAGGCCGCCTCGGGTGTGTCGAAGCCGGGCGGGGCCCCGCCAGCGGCGACGGCGTTGGAGGGCACACGGCCTTGAGCCATACGCGTAAATCCCGACACTCATTGTCGCTTCTGACCGCAACTCGGTCTGACGGCCAAGTGTAGCGCCGTTTCGGCCCTCGAGGGGTTAATCCGATGCCTGAAATTCAAGGTTTACGCAGCGGTAGTGAAGCCCGCGCCAACGGCATGAATAAATTTTGATGTTTGACGATGAATGTTAAGCGGCGCGAGGCGATTTTCGCATGGCGCTTCGACCCTGCCGCAGCGGAACCGCGCCGGACGGGCGCGGTCCAGGCTTGACCTGAGACGCCCCGGCGCAACCCAGGGGCGAGTTTGGCGCAAGAAAAGCCAAGAAAAACCAAGGAAATATCCTTGCATTTCCTTGGATTTCCTTGGTCGAATTCGGGACTTTTCAAAGAGTTGCGGCGAATCCAAATAAAAAAATCTGGCTCCGTCTCAACTCGCCTCTGGGGTTGCGAGCCGATCCCGGACGGACATCCAGTTGGCCGCCTGACTTTGGCCCTCCTGTGGCCCTTCGGCCAGGCTCGCCCGGCCCGCCGCCGCATCGCTCTCATCCAGGCCCGGCGGCTCTTCGACCGCCGCCGCCTCGCCCGGCTCGTCAGCGGGGATCTCGCCGATCGCCTTCAAATGCGCCTCCACCGCCGCGGCGAAGTCCTCGTTGATGCCGAAATTCTCGGCCATGCGGTTGATCTTGTCGATGAGCTTCTGGCGCGCCTCGTCGTCATAGACCTGGTTGGCGCTGGCGACGGTCTGGTAGCGGTCGAGCCGATCGAGCACCTTGAGATAGGGCGTGATGGCCGTGACGTCGCCCGCGGCGACCGCCTCGGCCGCCAACTGCATCACGGGCGCGAGACGATCCAATTGCAGCTTCGCGTGATCGGCGCCGCTGTCGACCGACCTTTTCTGCAAAACCTCGGAGACGATCTGCCGGATGCGCTCGCGGCTCACGCTTTCCTCGCCCGCAATCTCCTCATAGCTCGCGCCTTCCCTCAAGCGGGCGAAGATCCGCTTCCGCCGCGCCATTTTGCCGAGCGCGCCCAATTGCCGGCGCGCAGGCGCTGTCTCCTGAACCATCCGTGACTCTCCTTCCGCGCGGGCACGCCGCCGCTTTAAGGGAAAACGTCACAGAATAGCATATATTCTGAAAATCGTAAATATAATGTCGCAAAAAAGCTCCGGCCGAGCGCGGGATAGACAAAGAAACGCTGGTAAATCAACGATTGCCGAGGAACCCCGCCGCTTTCGTCGGGAAGCGGCGGGTCTGTTTCTTGCTCAGTTCGCTCGTCCCGAAACCATCAGAACTCGCCGATCTGTCGTCCGGCGGCTTAGGTTTCGGGCGTGGCCTTCACGCCGCACGCCGCTCGCGAAGTGTGCTTAATGTGCCATTCCAAAGCTCGATCCGGGCCTCGATGCTGGTGCACGCGGCGCGCAGCGCCCGTTCGTCTCTCTCGGGCGAGTCTGCGACCAGGCCTTCGAGCAGTTCCTGCCCCATTGGACCGTGGCTATCGCCATCGAGCTCGATGTGCCGTTCGATGTAGTAGATGAAATGACGCAAGGAAGCATTGTCGCCTCGCGCGCCAGCGAGCGTCTTTTGAAGCCGGCTGAACATCTCCGGAATGATATCCTCGCGACCGTAAAAAAATGCGGCCACGACTTCTTCCGTCGACCCCGACTGGGCCAGCGTCATCGTATGCGCGACAAAAGCTCGGACATGAGCCGGCACGCCGGTCCGCACCAGGCCCCCTTCGACCGAAGTCCCGACTCGCGCCAGCGAGCGGAACGTGTCGAATTGACGGGTGCTGGCGCCGACGTCCGCCATGGCCCGGAGGTAGAGCTCGAGGTGGCTGACATAGGAGCCATCCGGGTCGACATCCGTTTCCTCGCCGATGACGATGTCGTTGATCAAGCGCGCAGCCCGGGCGTTGTCGGCCGGGAACCACGGAACTCTCGTGCACGTCAAATCTTGCTGCAGCCGCTTCAGGAGCGACATGAAATCCCAGACGGCGAAGACATGATCTTCCATGAATCGCCTCAGATCCTGGACCGAAGTGACCTCCGCGTACACGGGGTGCTCCAGTAGTTGCGCGCGAAGGGTGTTGAGGCGGTGACGGTCCTGTTTCGGCATGTTTGACCTCCATTTCAGTTGCGTCGCTTGTTCGTCTGTAGAGGGGACCGGGGTCGCGGTCAGTTGCGATTTCTGCCGTTTGCAACATGCGTTGGCGGCCTGCCCGGTCGGGCCGTGGGGTCCGCTTGCCGTCGTCGGGACGTTGACGGTGAACGGCGCCGCGGCCACGCCCGCGCTACCCGTCACCGGATAAAGCGGGGCCATATTTGCGCCCTGGTTCGAAATCCAGATGGGATTTCCCCGGACGCGAACGAGACACTCCAGGGGTTCACCAGGCTGGGGGTTATCGTTGCCAGGCCGGGCGTCCGAAACAAGGTTTGTTTGAGAAAAGCCCTCGGCATTGGCGACCCCGGGGCCCGCGCACAGTGCAGCGAACGCCACGGAGGTAGTCGTGGAAGTAATCTCTTCATTGCGCGCAGTCTCCTTGATCCTTGACGTAAGTACAGCGCTCTTGTTGGAAACGCCGCGGCAAACCGCTTAGGTTCGACGAGCAGCAAACACTGATCCGGTCGATTTATTCGTGGCGGAAGTCGGAGCGGAGATAACGATCGTGTGATCCGGTCGATTTATTCGCGACCGAAGTCGGAAGGGAGATAACGCTCGCGTGATCGATTTGATCGAAACGAATAGGCTTAAGAGAGTTATAAGGACGAGCGATCAACGGCATTGTCAAACGAACTATGGACGTCGTCTGCTCAGCGCAGCGTGCTTGTTCCAAGCAGCAACCTATGTCGCTGGCGCCACACTCTTTCTGATTGTGCAGCCGAACAAGGGGTGGGCGATCGGGGCGGGAAGCGCATCCGAACGCATGTCGTGAACGTCAGGGACGCGCTGATCGCGTGGTATCTTCGCCGCGGCTACCACAAAACCGGCGAGACCGGGCCTTTTCCCTACGGCGACGATCGTTTTGGCGCGCCGCTCCGCGATGATCTGAGCTTCCTGGTCCTTGAGAAGGAGCCCTAATACAATCGCATTTCGGGGGGAAAGACGCCAGAAGCGCGTCGACGTGATGTCGATTTGCGCCGGTATGTCGCCGGCGCCACACTGTTTCTGATTGTGCAGCCGGGGCCGAAAGCTGGAGCCTCCCGCGCTTGCCTCGAACCGCGGGCGCCTCTATTCAAGTTCACGCGGGGTGCGGAAATCGAGGTTTGAGTTGGGGGCGGGGCGGCAAGCGCTCATTGCGGGACTCGCGTGGGCTGCGCTGGCGATTGCGCCGGCGGCAGCCGCCGACATGTCCTCTCTTGGCATCGACAATACGATGCCCGCGCCCGCGCCGGTCATCGCGCCGGGACCGACCACCTGGATCAACTTTGTGGATGAGGCGCGGGTCGGCGTTTACGCCCACAACTGGATTCACGACGAGGGCGCGCCGGTCGACGTCTCGGGCGAACTCCTGTCCAATCCGATCGGCTACGCCAATAACATCGGCGGTCCGTGGTTTTCCTGGTTCTTCAATCCGCGCATCAACATCGGCGCGATGATCAACACCGGCGGCAAGACGAGCTACGGCTTCACCGGCCTCACCTGGCGCATTCCGATCTATAAGGGGTTCTTCTTCGAGGGCGAGTTCGGCGCCGCGGTCAACACTTCGCCATTGCGGGACGAGCCGGACCGCGTCAACACCGGCTGCCGCTGGGATTTCCGCGAATCCGGCGGCTTCGGCTACCAGTTCAGCGAACACTGGGATTTCATCGCCAATATCGAGCACATCAGCCATGCGAGCCTGTGCACCCATATCAACCCGGGCCTGACCCAGGTCGGCGCGCGGATCGGGTATAAGTTCTGAGGCAAGTCGGCGCCGGAGCGGTCACGGCCGGCCATATTGTCATTCCCGCGAAAGCGGGAATCCATTGCCCTTTCAAGTCCGTGCTGGATGCCCGCTTTCGCGGGCATGACAGACGATGGAGGTGAAGGAGCCGAGGCGCTACCACCCGACCGTTTCGTCTGAGCCGCCGAAACGCGCCGGCATGCCCTTGTAATGCGGCAGGTCGTCGACGATGGGCCGGACCGCGAACTGGCATTGCGTGTGAAAGGCGGGCTGAAATTCGCCCGGCGGGAGCAAATATCCATTGACGCCCCGCAGGCGTAGTGGTTCGAGATCGATAAACAGGCGCGTGCCGCATTCGCGGCAGGTGACACGGGGATTCCGCTTCGGTTTCCACGCCAACGGATCGCCGCGGACGACCTTCACGGCGTCTGCGGGATAGACGGATTCCGGCGCATAGGCGCCTCCGTGCGCCGCCTGGCAATCGTCGCAATGGCAGTAGAATTGCACGATCGGCTCGGCGCTGATCTCGATCTCGACAGCGCCGCATCGGCATTGGACTTTGGTCATTCGCTCCGCTCTAACTCTGCCGCGACGGCGCGATCGAGGGCCGGCAGGTCTTCCAAGACGGTGCGCCAAACCTGTTCTTCCGCGACATCATCGTAATTGTGGCGCAGAACGTTTCCGACACCGATGATCGCGCGCCAGGGAAGCTCGGATGGCGCTCGCGCACCGAGGGAGCAAGCCGCCGTGCGGCCTCCGATATGATTTCGAGGGCGCGCGTCGCAGCATAAAAGGCGCGGCGATCGGTCTTGAATTCAATTAAGGTGAGGGTCCCCACGAAGCCCCGCGCGAGAGCCGCGTTGTCCCGGATATCGAAGAGGGCGGAGCGATCCTTGCTAGAACGCATAGATCGCTTCGCGCTCGGCTGTCGGTCGGACGAAGGGTTTCAGGCGGCTTCGGTCGGCAACGTCGACAGGCTCGGGAAACAGGCCCTCGATGAACTGCGTCAAGCCGACATAGCCCCACAGGCTCATCGGTCCGATCTCCACGAGAATGTCGATGTCGCTGTCGGGGCGGTTATCGCCCCGCGCGCGCGAGCCAAACACCGCGGCGTGGCTGACGCCGCGTTCGCGCAAGGCGGGCTCATGTTCGCGAAGCCTGGCGAGGATGGCGGCCTTGTCCATGGATCTTTTATATCGCATGTGATGGGGACGCGTTCAGGGCGCCTATCGGGCCAAGTCGCCCAAGGACTTCTCTGAAGCCCAGCGTCGCGCTGAATTCTCGGAAGAATTGGCCCTTTCAACCGCGCCCTTCCGCGCCACGCCGATTTCGGCTAGGGAGCGCGGAAGGCCGATCCCGCGTTCGTTGCCCGAGAGTTGCGCCCCTTCCGGTCCATTAGGCCGCGAAGGAGCATTTTCTTGCGCGTGACCCCGCCGAGCGGCGAGCCCAGGAACCCAATGCCCAAACGGACCGACATCTCCACCATTCTCATCATCGGCGCTGGCCCGATCATCATCGGCCAGGCGTGCGAGTTCGATTATTCGGGGACGCAGGCCTGCAAGACGCTGCGCGCGGAAGGCTATCAAATCGTCCTCATCAATTCCAATCCCGCCACCATCATGACCGATCCCGACATGGCGGACCGGACCTATATCGAGCCGATCACGCCCGAGATCGTCGAGAAGATCATCATGAAGGAACGCCACGCGATCCCGGGCGGCTTCGCTTTGCTGCCGACCATGGGCGGGCAGACGGCGCTCAATTGCGCGCTGAGCCTCAGAAAGATGGGCGTGCTCGATAAGTACGACGTCGAGATGATCGGCGCGACCGCCGACGCGATCGACAAGGCGGAGGACCGCGAGCGGTTTCGCGAGGCGATGACGCGCATCGGCCTCAAGACGCCACGCTCGCATCAGGTGAAGACGCTGAGCCAGGCGCTGACCGCGGTAGCCGACATCGGCTTGCCGGCGATCATCCGCCCAAGCTTCACCATGGGCGGCACCGGCGGGGGCATCGCCTACACGAGAAGCGAATTGATCGAGATCGTCGAGCGCGGCATCGACGCTTCGCCCACCGACGAGGTCCTGATCGAGGAGAGCGTGCTCGGCTGGAAAGAGTTCGAGATGGAGGTGGTGCGCGACAAGCAGGATAATTGCATCATCATCTGCTCGATCGAAAACATCGATCCGATGGGCGTGCATACCGGCAATTCGATCACCGTCGCTCCGGCGCTGACGCTGACCGACAAGGAATTCCAGATCATGCGCGACGCCTCGATCGCGGTCCTGCGCGAGATCGGGGTCGAGACCGGCGGCTCGAATGTGCAGTTCGCGGTCAATCCGGCTGACGGGCGCATGGTGGTGATCGAAATGAACCCGCGCGTCTCGCGCTCGTCGGCGCTCGCCTCGAAGGCGACCGGGTTTCCGATCGCCAAGGTCGCGGCCAAGCTCGCGGTCGGCTATACGCTCGACGAGATCGCCAATGACATCACCGGCGGCGCGACGCCGGCGTCGTTCGAGCCGACGATCGACTACATCGTCACCAAAATCCCGCGCTTCGCCTTCGAGAAGTTTCCCGGCGCCGAGCCGACGCTGACGACGGCAATGAAATCGGTCGGCGAAGCGATGGCGATCGGCCGCACCTTCCCCGAATCGCTGCAGAAGGCGCTGCGCTCGCTGGAGACCGGCCTCGACGGGCTCGACGAGATCGAAATCGAGGGGCTCGGCCACGGCGACGACCACAACGTGCTGCGCGCCGCAATCGGCCAGCCGACGCCCAACCGCCTGCTCAAAGTGGCGCAGGCGATGCGCTTGGGCATGGGCGTCGAAGAGATCCACGAGTGCAGCAAGATCGACCCCTGGTTCCTCGAACGGATCGCCGAGATCGTCGCGCTCGAAGGCAAGGTGCGCGCACATGGCCTGCCGCCTGACGCTGGCGATATGAGAGCCTGAAGGCGAGCGGCTTCTCGGACGCGCGCCTCGCAGCGCCTCTCCGCCAAGGCCGAGGCCGACGTCGCCGCCGCCCGCAGACGGCTCGGCGTCAACCGGTGTACAAGCGCATCGACACCTGCGCCGCTGAGTTCGCCTCCCCCACGGCTACATGTATCGACCTACGAGGCGCCGTTCGCCGGCAAGGCGAGATGCGAAGCCGACCCTTCGAGCGCGAGAAGATCGTCATCCTCGGCGGCGGCCCGAACCGGATCAGGCAGGGGATCGAGTTCGACTATTGCTGCTGCCACGCCGCGTTCGCGCTGAGCGCGGCAGGCTACGAGACGATCATGATCAACTGCAATCCGGAGACCGTCTCGACCGACTACGACACCTCGGACCGGCTCTATTTCGAGCCGCTCACCGCCGAGGACGTACTGAGCAATTCTCGACAAGGAGCGCGAGCGTGGGCTCCTCAAGGGCGTGATCGTTCAGTTCGGCGGCCAGACGCCGCCTCAAGCTCGCCCATGTCATCGAACAAGTCTGGCGCGCCGATCCTCGGCACTTCGGTGGACTCGATCGATCTCGCCGAGGACCGCGACCGCTTCAAGCGCCTGCTCGACAAGCTTGGGCTGAAGCGGCCGAAGAACGGCATCGCCTATTCGGTCGAGCAGGCCCGCCTCATCGCCGCCGATCTCGGGCTGCCGCTCGTGGTGCGTCCGTCCTATGTGCTGGGCGAGCAGGCGATGGCGATCATCCACGATTCTAGCGCGCTCGACGATTATCTCCTGGGCGTGCTGCCGAGCCTGGTGCCCTCCGACGTCGAGGCACGCGCACTCCCGAACGACAAGACGGGCCAGATCAACAC
>CAWHZY010000016.1:0-67005 GCA_963833955.1 uncultured Alphaproteobacteria bacterium
GCCAGCACGCCGCGCGCCCCGCCTTGAAACCGCATGAGCACGTGAGCGTTATCGTCGAGGCGGCGACCCGGCACGAAGGTCGTGAGTTCCGCTGAAACTGCGTCGAGTTCGAGTCCGGTCACGAACAAAGCCAGATTGTGCGCGTGGACGCCGATGTCGGCGAGGCATGCGGAAGCGCCTGCGCGAGTGGGATCCGTGCGCCATTCCGCCTGCTTGTGCCCGTCGGCGTCGATCGGCAGAGTCAGCCAGTCCTGGACATAGGCCGCGTGGACGACCCGAATGTCGCCGAGTTCTCCAGCTTCGATCATTTCGCGCGCCTGGCGCACCATCGGATAGCCGGTATTGTTCAGCGTCACCGCGAAAATAAGTCCTTTGGCGCGCGTGAGCTCGACCAACTCCGACGCTTCCGCGAGCGTCGTCGACAGCGGCTTGTCGCAGATGACGTCGATCCCGGCTTCGAGGAACGCCTTCGCGACGGGGAAGTGCAGGTGGTTCGGGGTGACGATGACGACGGCCTCGACGCCGTCCGGACGCGCCGCCTCGCGAACCGCCATTTCGCGATAATCCGAGTAGGTCCGGTCCGGCGCAAGACCCAGATCGGCGCCCGAGAAGCGCGCGTTTTCAGCGTCCGAAGACAGGGTGCCGGCTTTCAACTCGATCAGGTCGTCGAGCCGCATCGCCATCCGATGAACGGCGCCGATGAAGGCGTTGCGCCCGCCGCCGATCATGCCGACGCGCAACCGTCCGCCCTTCAGCCCGTCGACGGCGGTCGCATGAACCATCGGTTCAGCCTTTGATGCCGAGCAGCTTGAGGTTGGTCGCGCGGTCCGAGCCGGTCGCGGCGAAGTCATCAAACACGCGGTCCGTCACCTCGATGATGTGATTGGCGATGAACTTCGCGCCCTCGCGCGCCGCGACCTCGGGATGCTGCAGGCAGCATTCCCACTCGTACACTGCCCAGCCGGCGAAATCATAGGCCGCGAGCTTCGAGAAGATCGCCTTGAAATTGACCTGGCCGTCGCCGAGCGACCGGTCGCGGCCGGCGCGCTCGAGCCAACCTTTGTAGCCGCCTAAGACGCCCTGCTTTGCTGTGGGGTTGAATTCGGCGTCCTTGACGTGGAACATCTTGATGCGGTCGTGATAGGCGTCGATGAAGCCGAGATAGTCCATGCATTGCTTGATGTAGTGGCTGGCGTCGTAGTTGATGTTGCAACGTTTGTGGCCGCCGACCGCGTCGAGGAACATGTCGAAGGAGTCGCCGTCGAACACGTCTTCGCTCGGGTGGATTTCGAAGCAGAGGTCGACGCCGTTCTCGTCATAGACGTCGAGAATTGGCTTCCAGCGACGGCCCTGCTCGGCGAAACATTCCTCGATCAGTCCGGCCGGCCGCTGCGGATAGGGATAGAAGTAGGGCCACGCGAGAGAGCCGCTAAAGGTGACATGCTCGGTCAGGCCAAAACGGCGTGAAACGCGCGCCGCCTTGCGCACCTGGTCGGCCGCCCAAAGGCGCCGCTTCTCGGGATTGCCGCGAACGGCGGCCGGGCATTGTCCGTCGAACATCGCATCATAGGCCGGGTGAACGGACACCATCTGGCCCTGAAAGTGTGTTGAAAACTCGCTGATCGCGATGCCGATGTCGCTGAGCTTTCCCTTGATCTCGTCGCAATAGGTCTCGCTGTCGTAAGCGCGATCAAGGTCGAAAAAGCGGCTATCCCAGGTTGGGATCTGAATTGCCTTGTAGCCGTAATCCTTCGCCCATTTCGCGATTCCAGCGAGGGTGTTATGGGGTGGAGTGTCGGTCGCGAACTGAGCCAGAAACAAGCCCGGGCCCTTGATGGTTCGCATGCGGTCTCTCCCTCTGCGGCTGGCGCTGGCCCTTTGAGGGCGAATTATTATGCCGTGGTCGCGATCTTGGCAAAAAATTTCCATATGTCAATTCGGAATCGGTGGATATAGCTCCCACGCTTGCTATGAAATTTCCAAGATTTGACAATTGGAATTTCTCATCCAAAATTGCCCGAACTGAGAAATCTACGCGGGAGGCGGCGTGAAGGGGCGGGTGGTCATAGTCACCGGGTCAACCCAGGGCGTGGGCTTGGCGATCGCCCAGGCGACGGCCCGCGCCGGCGCCGAAGGCCTCGTGATGACAGGACGCGACGCCGACAAGGGCGCAGCCGCAGCGGCTGAGGTCGAGCGAAGCGGGACGCCCGCCTTGTTCGTGGCGGCGGATCTCGAACAATCCAATGCGCCGGACTTGATCTTCGACGCCGCGCTCAAGCGGTTCGGTCACGTCGACGGGCTTGTGAATTCCGCAGCGCTTACCGACAGGGGATCGCTCACCGAAGCGGACATGAAGTTTTGGGACCGGCTCTTCGCGGTCAACGCGCGCGCGCCATTCTTTCTCATGCAAAGGCTGGTCAATCACTTGCGCGAGCGCAAGGCGCCGGGCTCGATCGTCAATATCCTCTCCGTGCACGCTCGCGGCGGAGCGCCGGAGCTGGCGGTCTACGCGTCCTCCAAGTCGGCCTTGGCTGGGTTGACCAAGAACACGGCGCACGCGCATCGCTTCGATCGCATCCGCGTCAATGGAATCATTCTGGGCTGGGTCGATACGCCGGCCGAGCGGCAGATGCAGGCGGTCACGCTCGGCAAGGGCGAGGGATGGCTGGCCGACGCCGCGGCGAGCATGCCGTTCGGCCGCCTGCTGAACCCGGACGACGTCGCGCGGCTCTCACTCTTCCTTCTCTCCGACGCCTCGGAGCCGATGTCGGGCGCGCTGATCGATTATACGCAGAACGTCTTTGGCGCGCTGGACTGAGGCTTGAGGCGATGCGACGCCTGTCTCGTAGTGTTTTGCCGGAGCTGCCGCCATCGGCGCGCCAGCCGCACTATGATCGCGAGAGCCTCAAGATCGGCATGGCGCATATTGGCGTAGGCGCATTTCATCGCTGTCACCAGGCCGAATTCATCGACGACATGCTCGAGGCTCGTTTCGGACGGTGGGGTGTGCTGGGCGTGAACCTCACGGCGCCAAGCCTCGCCGATCTCCTCATCCCCCAGGACTGTCTCTATTCACGCACGCTCAGGCAGGACGATCGCGCCGAGACGCGCATCATCGGCGCGCTGCGCCAAGTGATCGACGTTACCGACAAAACCAGCGCCGAGGCCGCGGTCGCCACGCTCGGCGGGCCAGAGATTTCCGTCGCGACGATCACGGTCACCGAAAAAGGCTATTGCCTGACGCCGTCGACTGGCGCGCTCGATCTCGACAATCCGGCGCTGCGCGCGGATCTCGAAGGCGGCTTGCCGCCCCGCACCCTCCTCGGCCTGCTGACGCTGGCGCTCGATCGGCGGCGGCGGACTGCGGAAGCCCCCCTCACTCTGGTCAGCTGCGACAACGTTCCGTCCAATGGCGCGCGGCTCGGCGCGGCGATGCTCAAGTTTGCGGCTTTGCGATCGCCGGAGCTGACGCGCTGGATCGAGGAACGCGTCACATTTCCATCGACGATGGTCGATCGGATCGTGCCCGCGACAACGCCGGAAGACATCGACAAAGTTTTCGAGGCGCTTGGCGCGCGCGACCCTGGCGCGGTCGTCGGCGAGCCCTTCCGGCAATGGGTCATCGAGGACAAGTTCGCCGGGGAGCGGCCGCCTTTGGATCTCGCCGGAGCGACCTTCGTCGCCGACGCGAAACCTTACGAAGAGATCAAGATGCGCGTGCTCAACGCCGCGCAATCGACGCTCGCGCATCAAGGCGCACTCCTCGGCCACGCGTTCACTTATCAGGCTGCCGCCAATCCCGTGCTCGCGGCGCTAACGCGCAAGATGCTCGAGCGGGAAACCTCGACCACGCTGCCGAAGCTCGCGGGCATGGAGATCGCTCCATACATCGATCAGTCGATGGCGCGCATCCGTAACACCGCCATCCGTCATCGATGTCATCAGATCGGGACGGACGGATCGCAGAAGATCGTTCAGCGTCTCGTCGATCCATTGCGCGAGCGCCTTGCAACGGGCCAGCCGGCCGGCTTGCTCATTCTCGCGGTCGCCAGCTGGATCGCCTATGGTTTGAGCGGCGCGCGTCGCTTCGGCGCTCGCTGGACGCCGTCAGACCCTTACGCGGAGGCCGTCATCGCGATTGGCGAAAACGGTTCCGACTGGCCCGAGCTGGCCAAGTCCGTTCTGTCCATAGCTCCCATCTTCGGCGCGGACATGGCGCGCCCACAGGTCGTTGAACCCATCGCACGGCATCTGCGCGGACTGCTCGGCGGCGACGCGCGCGGCTATCTTAAGCAGCGGCTCGGTGATGAATAGCCGCCGGACCCTCGAGCGGGCCGATCGCGCCGAAATGGTTGCCGACGCTGGCGTCGGCGCGGCGCTCGGCTATTCGCGACCCGGCAGCTATGAGGAGCTGCGCGCGGTGCTGTCGTCTGGAACCGCTCGGCTCCCGAAAAAACTTCGCCAGGTCGCGATCCATCTTTGGCAGCATCCGACCGCGGTGGCGTTGGGCACAGTGACCAGCGTCGCCGGCGAGGCCGGCGTCCAGCCCTCGACCCTGGTGCGCTTCGCGCAAGCCTTCGGCTATTCGGGCTTTTCCGATCTGCAAGAGGTGTTCAAGGCCCATCTCGCGGACGGGGGCAGGGGCCGCGACCGTTGGGAGAGCGCATCGAGCAGCGATGCGGCGCGCCTGGTCGACGGGTTCATCGGGTCGTCCACGGCGGCGCTCGCCGGCGTCCGCGATCGGCTCGACCTCTCCCAATTCGAGATGATGAGTGAGACGCTGGCGGCGGCGGACCTGATCTACATCATCGGCTCCAAGCGCGCTTTCTCGATTGTGAGCTATGTCTCGCTCGCGCTCGCCAATCTCGGCGTGCGCAATCTTGCGCTCGACAATGTCGGCTCGACCGCGTTCGAGCTGCTGCGCTGCGCGTCGACCTCCGACGCTGTACTCGCCGTGAGCTTCACGCCTTACAATTCGATCACCCCGGAATTGGCTGCTTCGGCCGCGCAGCGCGGCGTTCCGATCGTATCGCTGACCGATAGCGCCTTCAGCCCGTTGGTTCCGGTGTCGAAGGCTTATGTCGAGGTAATCGAGGAAGGCTTCTCCGGATTCAAATCGCTTTCGGCGACGCTCGCGGTGGCGATGGCGCTGGTGCTGCGCGTCGAGCAGCGGCGCCGCGAAGCGGGCGCACGCGGGAGCGATGCGTCGGGAGACACTTGATCGGCGCAAGCGGCCTTTAAGGCTTTCGTGAGGACCTGAGATGCGCGAATGGCGGATCGTCGGCTTAAGCTTCGAACACGCGCACATGGGCGACCTCCTGCGCGAGGTCCATGAGCACCCCAACGCCGAGATCGCCGGGGTATCGGACAACGACACGGCGAGGATGGCGGAGGCAATCGCCAACTTCTCTGTTCCCAAAGACCGGGTCTATCGCGACATCGCGCAATGCGTGCGCGAGACACATCCCGATCTCGCCATTCTCTGTCCGGCGACCGCGCGGCATGCTGATGTGGTCGAGGAGGTCGCCGCGCTCGGAATCGACATCCTGCTCGAAAAGCCCTTCGCCGCTTCGCTTGCCGACGCCGACCGGATGCTTGCGGCTGTCAAGAAGTCGGGGGTGCGGCTCGCCGTCAACTGGCCTTTGCGTTGGTATCCGTCCCACGTGACGACCAAAAGGCTGATCGATGATGGCGTCATCGGCGACGTGATCGAGGTTCATTTTTACGACGGCAACCGCGGCCCGCTCTATCATCGCGCCGACAAAGTCGTCGTGTCGGACGAGGAGGTGCGGCGCGAGAAGCCGACCTCGTGGTGGTACAGCAAAGCCTCGGGCGGAGGCAGCCTGCTCGACTATCTCGGCTACGGCGCGACGCTCGGGACCTGGTTCATGCGCGGCGAGGCGCCGATCGAGGTGACCGCAGTCGTCGATCAGCCGGAGGGGCTCGAAGTCGACGAGCATTCCATCGTCATCTGTCGGTATGCCCGCGGCTTGTCGAAACTCGAAACGCGCTGGGGGACCTTCACCGATCCCTGGATCACGCAGCCGCAGCCCAAGTGCGGTTTCGTCGTCGTTGGTTCCGAGGGCACGATCTCGAGCTACGACTACGAAGCGCATGTCGGCGTGCAGACCCGCGCTGATCCGACCATCCGCCAAGTTGCCGTCGATGAATTGAAGGCGCCGTTCCGCAAGCCGGTCGAATACGTGCTCCATTGCAAGGAGCGCGACCTGCCTTTCGAGGGGCCACTGGATCCGGCGCTGTGCCGCACCGCTCAGCGCATCGTCGACACGGCGGCGCTTTCGGCCCGCGAGCGGCGCACGTTGAGTCTCCTGCCATGACCGCGGCCGAGACGGAGAAGGGCTTAGAACCTTCGTCCGACGACTACGCTTTGGTCGCCAAGGCCGCGGCGGAGGTTGAAGCGCCGGACCTTCCCTATCGTCCGCCGATGCCGCGCGATCGCCTCGCGCCGATCGCGCTCGTCGGCGCCGGCGGGATCAGCGGGGCTCATCTCGACGCCTATGCGCGCCACGGCCTCAACGTCGTTGCGGTCTGCTCGCGCGATCTTACACGCGCCGGCGCGCGCCGCGACGCTCATTTTCCGAACGCGCGCGTCACTGACGATTTTGGCGCCCTGCTCAGCGACCCGAACTTGAGCGTCCTCGACCTCACCGCCCATCCGGACGTCCGCTTGGATCTCATGCGGCGCGCGTTGAACGCCGACAAGCATGTGCTGTCGCAGAAACCGTTCGTCGAGAACCTCGACGACGGCCTCGAACTCGTTGAGCTCGCGGAGCGGCGCGGCCTCAAGCTCGCCGTCAACCAGAACGGCCGCTGGGCGCCGCATCTCGCCTATATCCGCGAGGCGGTCCGCGCGGGCCTCATCGGGGAAGTCACAGGCGTGCATGTCGAGATCCGCTGGAACCACGGCTGGATTGCGGGCACGTCTTTCGAAGCCATGGACGATCTCATCCTCTGGGACTTCGGCATCCATTGGTTCGATTTTCTCGCGAGCGTCATTGGCGAACGCGCCCGTTTCGTTCATGCGACGACCGCCCGAGCCGCCGGACAGACCGCGCGGCCGCCGCTTTTGGCTCAGGCGCTGGTCACCTTTGACGGCGGTCAGGCCACGCTTGTCTTCGATGGCGCGACCCGATATGGCGCGCGCGATTCGACTTCGGTCATCGGCGCGAATGGCGTCGTTTCCAGCCAGGGCCCTGACCTCGGCCATCAGGCGGTCGAGCTCTATACCGAAGCGGGCGTCGCCCGGCCGCTTCTCACGGGTTCCTGGTTCAACGACGGCTTTGCTGGCGCCATGGGCGAACTCTTGTGCGCGATCGAAGACAATCGGGAGCCGTTGAACGCGGCGCGCGGCAACCTTTTGTCGCTCAAGCTCTGTCAGGCGGCGTTGCGTTCAGTCCTGACGGGCGCCCTGTTGCCGTCTAAGCGGGCGAGACAGCCGGACCGTCGACAGTATGTCGCCGTCGCCCGTGGTAAAGTCTCGGCGGGAGACGACCGAATGGCGAAGCGACCCGTTCATACATCGGAAGAGCCGCTACGGCCGCTCGAACTCGATCCCGAGCGCGCCAGGCAGGTCGACCGACGCCCCTATGCGATCGTCGACATCGGCTCGAACTCGATCCGGCTCCTGGTCTACGACCAACTCGGCCGTGCGCCGATGCCTCGCTTCAATGAAAAGTCGCTCGCCCGACTTGCCGAAGGGCTGCCGGAGACCGGCGCAATCTCACCCGATCATTTTCGTCGAGCGGTCGAGGCTGTGCGGCGATTTCGCGCCATTGCCGAGGCCATGGGCGTCAGCCGAATCGACGCCGTGGCGACGGAGGCCATGCGTCGCGCTTCGAACGGGCCGATACTCGCCGCGGCGATTGAGGCGGAGGCGGGCCTGAAAGTGCGTATCCTCAGCGGGGCTGAGGAAGCGCGGTTCGCGACCTTCGGCGTTATTTCCGGATTCTTCCGCCCCGTGGGGACGGTCGGCGACATGGGCGGCGGCAGCCTCGAAGTCGCGGAAGCGATTGATGACCGCGTCGGGGATCGCTGGGTCAGCATGCCGCTCGGCGCCCTGCCGGTCGAGGCCATGCTGTCCGTGGGCGTTTCGGCGGCGAAGCGGCAGGTCGACGAAATCCTGCGGCGGAGCCTTCCGCGCCAGCTGGCGAGACCGGTGTTCTATCCGGTCGGCGGCGGCTGGCGGGCGCTCGCGAAAGCGCACATGGACACGGTCGGCGCGCCGGTCAAAGTCGTGCACGGCTACACGCTCAGCGCCGCGGAGGCGCGCGAATTCGCGCGTGCCGTGTCGCGGCTGTCCGTAGCGAAGCTCGCGGCGACGCCGGGCGTGGCTGAGCGCCGGGCGCGGACTTTGCCGGCGGCGGCGCTGACGTTGGATCGTGTGCTCAAATATCTGAAGCCGGAACGGGTCGTCTTTTCCGCTCTCGGCCTGCGCGAGGGCTTTCTTTATTCGCAGCTGAGCCGGGAGGAACAATATCTCGATCCGCTGGTCGAGGGCGCCCAGCTGATCGGCCTGCCGCTTGCGCGTGTGCCCGAATTCGCGCCCGAACTGGTCTCATGGACCGAAAGCCTTTTTCCCGGCGAAACGACGGCTGAGAAGAGGCTGCGCGTCGCTGTCTGCGCTTTGTCCGATATTGCCTGGAGAGACGCGGCCGATCTCCGGGCGGAAGAGAGTTTTCGTCGGCTGCTCGAGTTTCCCTTTATCGGCGTCACCCATCCGGAGCGCGTGTTCATCGCCGCCGCCATTCACGCTCGTTATGTCGGCCGGCCGGATGCGCAATGGCTGAGCCCCGCCGTCAAGCTGCTCGCGCCGTCGGAACGTCGCCGGGCGCAGATACTCGGCCGCGCCATTCTGCTCGCCTACCGCTTTTCCGGCGGCGTGCCGGCCGTGCTGGAAGGCGCACGATTGCGCATCGACCCCAACTGCGTCCGGCTCGAGGTGACAAAAGCCGCCCGCGCCCCCGACAGCGAAGTGGTAAGCGACCGGCTCAAGCTGCTCGCGAGCGCTATCGGCGTGAAGCGCAGCGAGGTTGTCGAGATCGACGCGCCATCGCCGCTCAGCTAAGTCCGGGGCCTCTGGAATGGGAGGATCGTTCCGATCAACTATCGCCACGCCTTTCATGCCGGCAATTTCGCCGATGTGCTCAAGCACGCGGTTCTGGCCCGCGTCCTCGTCTATCTGACCCGCAAGGAAAGCCCCTTCCGATTCATCGACACCCATGCCGGCGGGGGGCGCTTCGATCTGGCGAGCAAGGAAGCGAAGCGTTCGCCGGAATGGCGCGACGGGATCGCCCGGATTCTGGCGAGTTCCCCGCCCGCACCGATCGCCGGGCTGCTGCGGCCTTACCTTGAAGCCGTCGGCCCGTATGACGCCGAAGGCAGGCCGCTGAGCTATCCCGGTTCGCCGGCGATCGCGCAAACGCTCATGCGCGCGCAGGATCGCATCGCGCTTTGCGAAGCAAACCCCGACGAACGCGAGGCGCTGATCGCCGCGCTCGGGCGCGATGGGCGGCTCAGCATCGTCGGCACCGACGGTTATGTCGCGCTCAACGCTTATCTGCCGCCCAAGGAGCGCCGCGGACTCGTCTTGATCGACCCGCCGTTCGAAGCGCCGGACGAAGCCGCCGCCGTCGAGCGGGCTCTCGAACGGGCTTTGCGCAAATGGCCGGCCGGGACCTACATCGCGTGGCGCCCGATCCGCGAAGCGCAAGCCGATTCCCGCTTTCTCAACGCGATCGCCGCGCTTGGCGAGCCCAACATCCTGCGGCTCGAACTCGACGTCGGCTACGGGCCAATCGGCGCGCACGGGCAGGTTCCGCTGGCGCGCGCAGGGCTTCTCGTGGTCAATCCGCCCCATACGCTCGTGGACGAAGCGCGGACGCTTATGCCGTGGCTCGCGCAAACACTGGCTCGTGGCGGCGTCGGACAGCACCTTTGCGCCTGGTTGACGGAGCCGAAATGAGCTCATCGGCCACGCGCTTGCCCGTGTCCTCGCCGTCGGTTTATGTGTGAACGATGAGGGCGGATCGCACCCAGCCGCCAGGGGACTTGCATGGCGCTGCCGGACATTCTTCGAGACAGGCTCAGGCTGCCGGTCGTCGGCGCGCCGTTGTTCATCGTCTCGCATCCCGCGCTGGTGATCGCGCAATGCAAGGCTGGGATCGTCGGCGCTTTTCCCGCGCTCAACGCGCGCCCCATTTCGCAGCTCGACGAATGGCTGCACGAAATCACCGAAGCGCTCGCCGCCCATGACCGCGCGCATCCCGAACGCCCCGCCGCGCCGTTTGCAGTCAACCAGATCGTCCACAAGTCCAACGCGCGGCTCGAGGAAGACATGGCGATGACGGTCAAGTGGAAAGCGCCGATCGTCATCACTTCCCTTGGCGCCCGCGAGGACGTCAACACGGCGGTGCACGGATACGGCGGCGTGACCTTGCACGACATCATCAACAATCGCTTCGCGCACAAGGCGATCGAGAAGGGCGCCGACGGTCTGATCGCGGTCGCCGCGGGCGCGGGCGGCCACGCTGGGCCGACCTCGCCTTTCGCGCTGATCCAGGACATTCGCGCGTGGTTCGATGGGCCCTTGCTGCTCTCGGGCGCGATCGCCACGGGTCGGGCCGTGCTCGCGGCGCAGGTTATGGGCGCGGATCTCGCCTATATCGGCACGGCTTTTATCGCCACGCCGGAGGCGCGCGCGATTGACGACTACAAGAAGGCGATCGTCGACGGCGACGCCTCCGACATCATCGGGTCCACCTACTTCACGGGCGTCTTCGGCAATTACCTCAAGCCATCGATCGTCAGGTCCGGTCTCGACCCGGACAGCCTGCCCGAGCGCGAGGCGAAGGCGATGAGCTTCGCCTCCGCCAGCAGCAGTTCGTCGGAGGCCAAGGCCTGGCGCGACATCTGGGGCAGCGGGCAGGGCATCGGCGCGGTCAAATCCGTGCAGCCGGTCGCCGAACTCGTGGCTCGGCTTGAACGCGAATATGTCGCGGCGAAGCGCGCAGTCTGCGGCTAGCACTACTTTGGCAGATTTCTCTGGCCTTTGGCATTTTTAGGATTCCCGAAACGTGTTTGGCGTAATTCATGGGTGGTCGGCATTGCGGAGGGCCGACCATGGAAGAAGCCTGGAAGTCCGATCTTGATCGATGGCTCTCGCCGTTCGTGAGCGCTTTGCGGCACAAGACGCGCGCACGGATGTGCCCTGTCTATGTTGCGGGGCTGATCGGCGGGGGCGACCGCAAGAGCGTTCAACCCATGGCGGCGCGCGACGGTGAGGTCGGTTACGACCAGCTTCATCACTTCATCGCAAGCGGCGTGTGGGACGCAGCGCCAATTGAGAAGGCCCTGCTTGCCGCGGCCGACAAGCTGGTTGGCGGCCGCGACGCGTGGCTGATCGTCGACGACACGGCGTTGCCGAAAAAGGGCGAGCATTCGGTCGGCGTCGCGCCGCAATACGCCTCGTCGCTCGGAAAGACGGCCAATTGTCAGTCGCTGGTCTCGCTGACGCTGGCGTCGCGCGAGGTCCCGGTGATGGTCGGCCTGCGGCTGTTCCTGCCGGAAGACTGGACAAACGATCCCGAGCGCATGGCGCGGGCTCGCGTGCCAAAGGAAAGACGGAACGCGCTGACGAAGCCTGAGATCGCGATCGAGGAGATTGATCGCGTCATCGCCTCGGGCGCGCGCTTCGGTTGCGTCCTCGCCAATTCGGGATACGGCTCCAGCGGGTCTTTCCGTCAGGCTCTGAGCGAGCGCGGTCTCAAGTGAGCGGTCGGGCTGGCGCGGCGCCGGAATGTCTATCCCGCCGACGTCGCTTTGCTCTTTCCTGTCTCCAAGGCAGGAAGGCCGCGCAAGTACAGCATCCCGGATCAGCCTCCGGTTTCCGCCGAAGCGTCGTTGTCGGAAGAGAAATGGCGAAGGGTCAATTGGCGGCGGGGCACAAAGGGCCGGTTGACATGCCTCTTCGCAGCTCGCCGCGTTCGCATTGCGGACGGTCACAAGCACCGCATGCTTGATGATCGCATGCAATGCATGCCGGGCGACGAAGTCTGGCTCGTCGGCGAACGGCGGTCGACCAGCGAGCAAAAATACTATGTGTCCAACCTTCCGGCCGATACCAGCCTCAAGACGCTCGCCGCCACCATCAAAGCCAGATGGGTCTGCGAGCAGGCGCATCAGCAGTTGAAGGAAGAACTCGACCTTGACCACTTCGAAGGCAGATCGTGGATCGGGCTGCACCGGCACGCCTTGATGGCCATGATCGCTTACGCCTTCCTCCAGACCCGCCGCCTCAAGGCCGCGGGACGGAAAAAAAAGAATCGGGGGACCGCCGCCACAACCGAGCCTGCCGGCCATCAGGCAAGCCATCCTTGACCTCTTCACGCGCCCTCCGCCCAGGCGATGTCCCCACTGCGCCAAACTCCTTAGCGAAGCCGCCGCGCCCGATCTGCCAAAGTAGTGCTAGGTGCTCTTCTCGGACCGGGCGGCGAGCCTCATCACTACGGAACCGCTGGCGGCGATCGCGTGACCAAGTCTGTCTAGCGCCAAAATGGTCGAGACTTCGCCCTGCGCGTTAGGTATCTTCGTGCGAGCGGCGCACACGGCAGCCGGGCGTAAAATCGACTTGGAGTCCGCGCCGTCTTTCAGCGTCATCGAATGGTGCCGATAACCTGGGGCTGACAAGCGGCTGCGAACTGCGCCTAATGGCGGGAAGATCTTCGCAGGGAGTCAAGCCCGACCGCGGCGATGATGATCGCCCCCTTGGCGATCGCCTGATAAGCCGGCCCCACGCCCATGATGCTCAAACCATTGTCGACCACTCCGATGATCAGCGTACCGAAAAGGACGCCAATCATCGTGCCTTTTCCGCCAGCGAGGCTCACGCCGCCAATCGCGACCGCCGAGATCGTCGACAGTTCAAGGCCCGTCGTCTGCGCCATCGTCGCACTAAGGTAGCTCGACATGCTGATGACAGCGCCAACGCCATAGAGGAGGCCCGCGATCGCGAAAACCATGATCCGAACGCGCTGAACCGGTACGCCGCTGATGAATGCAGCTCTAGGATTGCCGCCGACTGCATAAACTTCGGCGCCAAATGGCGTGCGATGCAAGAGGAAGTAGCTCAACGCGACGATCGCGAAGAAGACAATAACCGGAATTGGGATCCCGAGCACCTGACCCTGCCCAATCGCTGCGATGTTTGGAGGGATGTGGTCGACAAACCCCTTGCCGGTGACTTGATAGGCAAGGCCGTTGCCAATTTGCCAGCTTCCCAAAGTGACCACCAGGGCCGGCAGCCGGAACCGCGCCACGATGAAGCCATTCACAAATCCGAAAGCACCCGCAACCAGGACCATCGCCGGCAAAGCGATAAACGACGAGACCGGCGTCGTGATGAGGCTGCCGCCAATCATCATCGACAAGGCGACCACGCCGCTAACGGAAAGGTCCAGGCCGGCGGTCAGAACCACCAGCGCCTGACCGCAGGCAGCGATCCCGGTGATCGCGGATTGAAGCAAGACGTTGGCGATATTCGCGCCGCTGATTGTCGCTCCTCGCGTCGCAAACGCAAAGCCGGCGATAAGCGCGATGAGGACGAGGCAGCGCAGGGCGTCCTCGCCCGCAGGAAGCCCGCGCGCCGGCGAGTTCCTGACGCCAGTCGGCGCGCTCTTTTCAGGCGTTGCGCCCATGGTCATGCGGCCGCCCTGTTGAGCCGCAGGCGCGGTCTAAAATACTCGATCGACGCGGCGACGATAATGATGGCGCCCTTGACCGTATTCTGGGCGGCGGTGGTCGCGCCGATGGCCCCAAGCCCGCTGTCGATGACGGCAAGGATAAGGGTGCCGACGAGGACGCCGAAGATCGTGCCTTTGCCGCCAAAAATACTGACGCCCCCAACCGTCACGGCGGCGACGCTGTCGATCTGCAGGCCGGTCAGCGTCCGCGCCGACGCCGCCATCATGCGCGACGTGATCGAAATTGCGGCAAGCGAGACCATAATCCCGGAAATGACAAACACCGCAAAGTGGATTCGCTGCACCTTGATCCCGGAAAGGTAGGCGCTGCCCGCATTCCCGCCGACCGCGTAGATCGATCGCCCGAATGAGGTGTGGTGTAGAACATAGGCCGCGAGGAGGAACAGAACGAGCATCTCAACGATCGGAATCGGGACGCCCGCGATCGACGATTGCCCGAAAACGCCGAAGTCTGGCGTGATATCGGTGATGGTGTAACCGCCGCCAATAAGCTGAGCGACGCCGACGCCGATCTGCCAGGTTCCTAAGGTCACGACCAGCGAAGGTATCCGCCCCCAGGCTACAAGGGCGCCATTGACGGCGCCCATGAGGGCGCCGACCGCCAGCATGATGCCGGCGCCGGTCCAGATTGAACTTGGATCGCCGCCGAACAGGTTGAGGTCGAACCAACTCGTCAATGCAGACGCGCCAATCACACTCACGAGCATGCCGATTCCATAGAGCGAAACGTCGATGGCGCCGGTGAGGATCACGAAGGCTTGCCCGATCGCCGCGATGCCGACGATCGCGCTTTGTTGCAAGATATTCCGTAAGCCCAGCGGGCTATAGGTGACGCCGTTGGTCAGCAGCCCGAACATGATGACGAGGGCCACGAGCACGATCAGGCGAAGCACGTCGTCGTTGCGAAGGAGGCGTCCAATCATTGCGCGTCAGCCAAAACATTCGAAACAGGCTCCTCGGACCGCACGCCGACCGGCATGATCATGTCGAGGAGCTCATGTTCGGTGACTTCATGGGGAGCGACCTCGCGCGTTATCCGCCCCTGAACCATGATTAGGATACGGTCGCAGGCGACGAGAATCTCGCGCATGTCGGATGTCAGCAGGAGGACGCCGACGCCCTCGTCACGCGCCTGCAGCCTAATGACGTCGTAGATCTCCTGCCGAGCGGTCACGTCGATGCCGCGCGTTGGCTCGTCGAGGATGAGAAACTTCGACTGCGCCGCGAGCCATTTGCCAATGACGACCTTCTGCTGGTTTCCGCCGCTCAGGAGCCGGATGAGCTTCGCCGGCTCGCGGGGCCGCAAGCCGACGGCATCCATGACCGAAAGCGCAAGTTGGCGCGCGGCGCCGAGCGCAGTCAGGAATCCGGTGGACACTCGATTGAGCGCAGGCAACACGATGTTGAACTGCACCGACTGGCCCTGAACGAGGCCTTCCGCCTGACGATCTTCGCTCACGAAACCTATACCAAGCCGTCGCGCCTTATTGGGCGTCATGGTTCTCGGATCGACTGCCGCGCCTTGAAAGACCATCTTGCCGCGAACGTCGACCTCCTTGGGCAGCGCGCCGACGATGGCGCGCGCCAGTTCGCTTTTCCCTGCGCCGATCACGCCGGCAACGCCAACGACGCTTCCCTTGCCGACGGCGAAATTCACGGCGCTGAACATGCGCTCGGCGGCGAACTCCTCAAGCTCAATGACGTTTTCCAGGCTCAGAGGTTCGGCGCTCTCTCGGATCGCGTCCGCGCTGACGGGCTTGCCCGTCATGCTTTCCACAAGCGTCTTCATGTCGAGATCACGAATGCCAAACGTTCCCGCCACCTTGCCATCGCGTAGGATCGTCACTCGGTTGGCGAGCGCGAACACTTCGTCCAGCTTGTGCGTTATGTAGACAATCGCGATGCCGTTCTTCTTCAAGACGCGAACCAGTCCATAGAGATTATCGACTTCGATCCGCGAGAGCGCCGAAGAGGGTTCGTCCATAATGAAAACCAAGGGGTCATAAGAGAGCGCCCGGGCGATCTCGACCTCCTGCTGATCGGCGACCTTCAAATCGCCAACGATCGCCTCGCAGCTGACGCGGCTGCCGATCCGCCCTAACAGGGCGGCGGCGTCCGCGTGCGCGCGCGGCCAAGCGATCCTTCCAAATTGCGTTGGCAAGCGACCAAGAAAAATGTTCTCGGTGACGCTGAGCGTCGGCACGAGCCCGAACTCCTGGTAGACCATCGACACGCGGTTGCGCTGCGCGTCAGCTGGAGTGGCGAACCGGACGGCGCGGCCGCCGACTATGAGTTGGCCGCGGTCAGGCTGATGGACCCCCATCAGGATCTTCATAAGCGAACTCTTGCCCGCTCCATTCTCGCCCAATAGGGCGTGGACCTCGCCTGCGCGCAACTCAAGATTAACGTCGTTGAGAACCGCAACGGGGCCGAACGACTTACTGATCCCGACCATATTGAGGGCAATGTCGTTCAAAGACTCATTCCTCGATCGATCACCTTCCGCGGCCGTCTGATCCGGCTCTCTCCCTCGCCCGAACGACGACATTCGCGCCCCGTGCGCGGACGGCAGCTTCGTCGAAGCCGCCCACGCAGTCGGGCCTCTGTCAGTAGTTCAGGAGCTTCTTGCGATCCTCGATCGTCGGCGTCGGCAGCCCGATCGACTTCGTATCGAGAACCGGCCAGTCCGCCCACTTGCCCAGCGGCATCTCAGTGAACGCAATCGTTCCACCCCACATGTGCGCCTTGGGGGTGTCGATCGTCTCCCCGGTCAGAAGCGGCATGGGCAGTTGCACCCACTTCGGCAGCTTGACGTTGCCGGAATTCGCATCGCCGGCCGCCAAGTTCTGCTTGAGCACCGTATGCCACATGAACTGCTTTAGCGCGACGTCCATCTGGTGCCAGGGATTGTTGGAGATCGTGTAATCGAATGTACCGTCCTTGAGCGGAGCGAGCATCGCCTTGTCGATGTCCTGCAAGATCACGACGACGTGCTTCGGATCGCCCTTGGGCGCAAGTCGCCCGACCGAACGGAGTCCTTCGATAATTGCGCCGGCGTCCCCGAACTGCGGGTAAACCGCCTGAATGTCGGGATAGCGAGCAAACGCGTCCTGGATCGCCTTCACTTCGGCCTCTGGCTGGCCTGCGGTGTCGACCGATTCAACAATTTGGACCGCCTTGTCGTCGCCGATGCCCTTCATGATGCCGTTGTGCCTGTCCTGACAGATCGGCGCGGCGCGGATCCCCCAAATCTCGAGGACACGATACGGCTTCTCGGGTGTCGCGCCGGCGGCCTTGGCCTTCTCAGCGAAAATCTGGCCGATCTGCCCGTTCCCGTCCATCGCATCGGCGATATAGCCAGCGAAGCCGGTCAGCTTGTCGGTCTTTGCCGGAATGACCCAGTCATAGACGTCGATGCCGGCGGCAATCGCTTTGTCGATCGTCGATGCCAATGCGCCCGGATCCATGGGCTGCATAATGATCGCGTCGTAACTCTTGGTCGCGATCGCGTCTTCGATGGCGTGAGCTTCTTTCTGGGCGTCGAATTCCGCCGAGACGAGCGTGAACTTGGCGCCGGCCTGCTCTAATTGATACTTAGCCAAATTGGCTGCGACGACCTGATAATCGTCGCCCATCCAGACCGGAAGGTAGAGCACGCGGTAGGGCGACCCATCCTTCTTCACTCCCATGCCTTTATAAGGGTTCCAGCTGACACCGGCCGGATCGATGAGCGGCTTGATGCGCGCCCACTCGGAATCGGAAATGCTCGCCGGCTTATCTTGCGCAAAGGCGGCGCCTGACAGGCTCAGCAGACATACGCCTGCAAGCAACGTTTTGAAGATCATCGACCTCTCCCTTTCCTCCAACTTGCGTTGGCTATTTTGCGTTCTCTGCCGCAGCGCAGCGCCCAATTGAGGCGCCGCGCACCTGCATTCAAAATGCCTTGAAGTCCGGTCCTACTCGACGCAACCTCCGCTCGACGCGAGCTTCACAAATCATATACGTGCTGCCGGTCGCCGCCCCCTCTATTTCGGAACGCCGGCATCGCGTCGCGCGATGCATGAAGAGCTTCGCAGCAGGCCCATTTCGATCGAGTTGACGCGCACCCACCCATGGTCGTCGATCGAACTTCACGGCTGCGTCCACGACCTGCACCGTCTTCCACCCGTAGAAGTCGGTCTGCGGGCGCGCATTCGCCGCGAGCGTCTGAATGAAATCGTTGAGCTGAAGGATCTTGGTCTCTGTGTAGCCCAAGCCAGTCCGGCACGAGCCACGACTCCTCGCCATAAGCGCTGCTCGCGAAGCGCATGATGAAGGCGGCATTGTCGTCGATGGTTGATTGGCTCTTTTTTCACGTTCGAGCCGACCACAGCGCCAGCGGCCGCCGGCGGCGGCTAGAACGATTTCCTTGTGCAGGTTATTGGGAACGAGAATGAGGGCCAGGTCATAAGTCCTGATGCATACAAACGTGATCTCGACTGCAACAACGACCGGTATTCGCACGGAGTTTTTCTCGAAGAGTTGCATGACCTCCGGTCAGCCCAACCTCTTGAGAAGCACTCTTCGCCAAACGAGGGGCAGCGCGATGACCACGATCAGCATGGCTCCAACGATGATCGACATGACCGGACTGGGTATGTTGAGAAGGCCGAGGCCGAAAGTCACCAATCCCATGATGCACGCCGCGAGTACGACGCCCGGAATGGACCCGGCCCCGCCCTGGATGCTGACACCCCCCAATACGACCATGGTGATCACGTCGAGTTCGTAACCCTGCGCGATCGATGGCCGCGTCGAACCGAGGCGCGATGTGATGAGCACCGCCGCGACGCCCGACATGAGACCCGTCAAGCAGAAGAGCTGGAACTTGATCTGTTCGACACCCACCCCCGAATAGCGTGCGGCGACCGGATTCGCGCCGATTGCGAAGATCCGCCGGCCGAAGCTCGTACAGTGCAGCACGAAGCCGAAAGTAAGCGCCGCGGCGATAAAGAGGGCGAGCTCGAAAGAGACGACGCTGATGACGTAGCCCTGTCCAAAATAGGCAAGGCTCGCAGGATATTTGTCATAGGCCTGGTCGCCCAGAATGATGAACGCGACGCCCCGGAACAGACTCATCGTGCCGATCGTCGCCACGATCGAGGGCAGCTGAAAATACGCGACAAGCAGGCCGTTGCCGACCCCGCAAGCGATCCCCACTCCAACGCCAATTGCGACCAATATTGGCGTCGATGCGCCGACCTGCGCCGCCATCCCCATGAGGGTGGACGCGAGAGCCACGATCGCAGCGACCGAGAGGTCAAATTCGCCTGACACGATGAGAAGCGCCATCGGCAGCGCAATGAGGCCCTTCTCGGTGAAGGTGAAAGTGAGGTCAGACAGAGCCCAAGGGTCGAGAAAATACGGAGAGGCGACGCTGTTGAGGGCGAATACAGCGACGGCGATCGCGGCCAGCAGCGTTTCCCAGCGCATGAGCCTTCGCCAGGCCGTCTCATGCAAGCGGTCGGGAATTGGGCCGCGCTCGACCCGCCTCTCGCTCATGTCTGCTCGGCTCGCTTGAGGATTAGGCGCCCTGGCCGCCGCTCGCTGCGCAGGTTGAGCGCAACTGCAGCAATGATAGCGACACCCGAGATCGCCATCTGCCAGAATGGCGATACGTGGATCACAGGGAGGGCGTCGGCAATAATCCCGAGGAACAACGCACCCAACACCGTCCCAGCGACGGAGCCGACGCCGCCAGCGATCGACACGCCCCCGACAAGGCAGGCGGCAATGACGGTGAGTTCATAGCCGCTCGCCACCTCAACCGAGGCGATCACATAGCGTGAAATCCACAGATAACCCACAAGCCCGGCCACCGCGCCGGAGATGCAGAAGACGAAAAACTTTGTCCGGGCGACGTCGATGCCTGCATAGAGCGCCGCGGTCGGATTGACGCCGACGGCGTAGATCGAGCGACCGAACGGAATCCGTCGCATCAGCGTGGCGAAGATCACAACGACGACGATCGCAATCCATGACAGAACCGGCAGGCCCAGAACGTTAATCCGTTGGAAGCCGATGAAGGCCGGGCTCATCTGATCGGCGTTGACCCAAGCCCCTCCGGAGAGGACATAAGTCGCTCCTCGATAGATGGCGAGCGTGCCGAGCGTCACGACGATCGGCGGGACGCTGAAGAGCCAGATGACGAGCCCGTTCAGCGCGCCAAGCGCCAGGCCGACGGCGATCGCCACGGCGATCAGGACGCCGACGGGGACGCCCGGATGCGCCGCGTTCAGCATGGCGACCGCCATACCGCTGAAACACAGGCTGGACGCCATCGACAGATCGAGCGACCGGGAGACGATCACCGCCATCTGGCCAAGCGCCAGCATGATCAGGAGCGAAGTGTCGTTGAAGACTTGCACCAAGTTCGCAGGCCGAATGAAATCCGGAAATCGCATTCCGACGAGCGCGAGCAACACAAGATTCGCGAGCAGCAACCAGATCTCGCGGAACTGAAATATCCGCTTCACGCTGCGATTCCCGCAGCCGCGCGGACCAGGGTCTCCGCGGTCAAACCCACAATGTCGTGCACGGCTTTTATGCGTCCCTGGCGCATGACAACGACGCGGTCGGACATGCCGAGAATTTCCGGCAGCTCCGACGACACCATGATCACCGACAGTCCTTGCTCGACGAGTTCGGCCATGAACTGATGAACGGCGGCCTTCGAGCCGATATCAATTCCTTTGGTCGGCTCGTCCAGAATGATGACCTTCGGAGCCGTCGCAAGCCATTTGGCGATGATCACCTTCTGCTGGTTGCCTCCGGAAAGGGAGCCGATGTCCTGGCTCAACGATGAAGCCCGCAAGCCCAGGCGCTGTGTATAGGTGCGCGCAAGCGCGAGCTCCTCGGCGAGACGGAGCACGCCTGCCTTGGATGTGCGGTCGAGTGAGGGAAGCGAGACGTTCTGGAAGATTGGCAGGCCGAAAACCGCGCCCTGTCGACCGCGCTCCTCGGGCACATAGACGATACCCGCTTGAATCGCATCGGCTGGCGATTTCGGCGCGACCGTCTTGGCCGCGAGCGTGATTGAACCCCGACTCGGTCTGGTCACGCCCGCGAGCGCCTGCATGACCTCGCTGCGACCCGCGCCGACCAGGCCATAAAAGCCGAGGATCTCACCCTCACGCAACTCGAAGCTGACGTCTTCGAATTCAGTGGGATGCGACAACCCCTCGCACTTAAGAATTGTGGGCGCGATCCGAGGGCGCCTCGCGGGGAAGATATGGTCAACTGACCTGCCGACCATCATTGTGATAATTTCGTCCCGGCTTACGTCCTTGAGAACACCCTCGCCCACCATCTCGCCATCGCGAAACACCGCATACCGGTCGGCGATGCGCTCGATTTCTTCAAACTTGTGGCTGATGAAGAGGATGGCTTTCCGGTCCGCTTTCAGCAGTTCGACGATCTCAAACAGCTCGTCGACCTCCTTGAAGGACAGAGCCGCGGTAGGCTCGTCCATGATGACCACTCGGGCGTCGCTTGATAGGGCGCGCGCGACCGCGACCAAATGTTTGTTGGCGATGCCAAGATCACGAAGCCGGGCGTCGACATGGATGTGGCGCGCGCCGATCTTGTCCAGGACTTTTCGCGCCTCGCGCGCCATGGCGCGCCAGTCGATCCCCCGCCAGCGCGTGCGGGGAGCATGGCCGAGGAAAATATTCTCGGCCACCGAAAGGTCGTCGAAGAGCACCGTCTCCTGGTGGATGGCCGTGATTCCTTCAGCGAATGCGGCATGAGCGGAGGAAAGCGCGATGTCACGGCCGTCGAGACTGATCAAACCTTCCGACGGCTGCACGATCCCGGTCATGATCTTGACCAAGGTCGATTTGCCAGCGCCGTTCTCGCCGATCAACGCTGTGATTTCGCCGGGATAGAGCGACAGGCTGACGCCGCTCAGCGCGCGAACGCCGGGAAAATTCTTGCTGATATTGGACAAGGTCAGGCGCGGCGCTGCGTTCGACCGGCTCGATGGAGTCGTCACGCGCCGGAGCCATCCGCGGCGTGCGAACAAAGATTGTCTGCGCGCCGTCGTTTAGGGCGATCACCCGCCGGGCCACTGCGGTTTGCCAGGCTGACTTTCAGCCCGGCGGTTGAGCAAAGACGTCGAGCGCCTGCCATCGCTTAGAACTGGGCGGCGTATTTCTCGATATTCGACTTGTCGAAGATCAATAAAGTCTTCAAGAAAACGTTGTTCTCCGCCTCGATGGTCATGTCTCCCAAGCGGCCAATCTTCGTGGTGACGCCAGGCTCTGGCTTCAACTTGCCCCGTGCGATCATGCCCGCGTACATCACACCGGCGTAACCGAGGTCGGCCGGATTCCAAAGCTGGAAGGTTTGGCACACGCCGGACAACACGTTCGACTTCATCTCGGACGGCAGCCCATGCCCGGTGACATAGACCTTGCCAATGAGACCAGCGTCGGTCACCGCCCTGCAGGCGCCGATGATGCCGACCGCCGTCGGCGAAATGATGCCGCGCAGATTCGGGTGGCCCTTGATGAGCCCCTGCCCTTCGCGATAGCTCTTATCCGCTGCGTCGTCGCCGTAGACGACGCCGACGAGCGTAATCTTCGCGTAGTCCGGCTTCTTGAGCTCCTCCTTCATCTTTTCGATCCAGATGTTCTGGTTCGTCGCCTGCGATGTGGCGGAGAGGATGGCGATCTCGCCTTCGCCGCCAATGGTCTTGCTAATCATCCGCACATCATTGGCGCCGACCAGTTCGTCATGGGGCGCGCTGATCTGCATCGCGCGTCCCTCGGGGGCGATGCCAGAGTTGAACGACAGGACCGTGATGCCGCGCTGCATCGCTTTTTTCGTGGTTGGAATGAGCGCATGGGCGTCGTTCGCCGAGATCAGCAGAACGTCGACATGTTGCGCGATCAGCGTATCGATGACAGCAATCTGCTGCTCGACTGTCGCCGCGGTCGGGCCCGCGTAGATAAGGTCGACATCGCCGAGTTCCTTCGCCGCCTCCTGCCCGCCGTCACGTCCGACGTCGAAATAATTGATGCCGAGCACCTTGACGACCATGGCGATGCGCAGCTTCTTCTGCGCGAAGGCCGTGGTCGGAAGCTGCGTGAGCGCTGTGGTTGTCGCCAATCCGGCGGCCAAGCCCTTCGTGATTTGTCTGCGATTGAAGTTCATTCGTTTATCCTCCCAGTCTCAGTTTTTGGGCCGCATCGGCCAGTTAGAACGATTGGAGCCGTGCGCCCGACCTCACCGCCCCCTGCGCTGTTCAGACAAGCGCCCGCCACACTTCGGGGACAAACCCGAATCCTGTTGTTCGACGCTCGATATGGCCGATGGCCGGGAAGTCGAAATGGGTGCCGGCGACGCGGATCCGGTCCGTCGCCGCCATGTCCAGAGCGCGCTTTCGCGTCGCGACCGCCTGCGCGCGATCAACGTCGAGCACCGTCCCGGCTTGGGGCGCCGCCATCTGCAGGTGCGGCATATGCACAACGTCGCCCCAGATCATGACGGACTCGTTTCCGGATTCGATCAACCACGCGGTCTGCCCGGGCGTGTGCCCCGGTTGGGTGATGGCGGTCACACCAGGAAACACGGGGCCGTCGCGAACTGTTCGGATGCGATCAGTGTAGGGCGCGGTCGCAAGCCGGGCGCCCTCGAAAAACTCGAGCGTCTCAGGCGGTGACTGGCTGGGCGAATCTGGATTGCGGAAGAAGTTCAGCTCCACCTCGTTCACGACCAATTCCGCCTTCGGAAAGACAGCTTGTCCGTGCTCGTCAATAAGCCCATTCACGTGGTCGGGATGAAGATGAGTTATCAATACCGTGTCTATGTCTTCCGGCTCGATACCCATGGAGCGCAAATTGTCGGTGAGCATTCCGAGGGTCGGGCCCATACTGACCCCGCAACCCGTGTCGACCAGCATCCGCCGGCCTGCGATCTGCACCAGGAAAGCGTTCATCGTCATCTTTGGCGGAACGGGTCGGAAGGCGGCTTTCTCGAGCCGCTCACATTCCAAATGGTCGATCCCGACGATGAGATCGAACGAGGCTTGGAACGTCCCGTCATTCACAGCAGTTACGTGGCCGTCGCCGATCGGGATATGGTAGAGCCCGTGGGGCTGGCGTCGCGGAAATCTGTTCGATTCAAGCATCAAGAAAAACCCGACTTCCCCCCTGATCACGAACGTCCAGCCGAAACTGCAGGCCAACGCTCCAGGATGACGCGGTCGCGCAAACGGGTCCGCCCAAAAAGCCTTTCAGGGATCCTAGGCCCGAGGATCGACACCACCGAATCGTTAGTTGGAACGGCGTCATCGCAGATGACGAGGCAACTCGGCCGTGCCCGACGCCGTCTCGCCTTCGGTCCGGCGAAGACCTCGACATCGCCGATCGCGGCCTGCCCAAGTCCGCTGAAAGTTATTCTATCCCCCAACGTCAATGTTCGAAGCCAGGCACTATACCAAGACTCGATGATCGGAACCGATCATCGCCTTATGGCCGAAGCGCGAATGCGCGCCCGCGCCGTTGCGCGGGTTTGAGCGCGTTGAGTCGCGCTCAAATAGAATTGGCATTAGAGAGCTTCAACGCCGTGCCAATGGCATAGACCGAGCGCCCATCTGCCCGCGCGAAAGCTGCTCCCTGTGAGGTCGAGAGCGCCCAAAGCGCCGGTTTGCGCGCTACCTTGCGGCTCCGGTCAGCCATATGTGGCCTGCTCCGAGTCGGCGCCGACACTTCCCAAGATCGGCCCAGCACCTCGTTTACCTAAATTTCAAACCGCGCGCGCAAAAACTGTAGCGATAACACCGCCAACAGGAAGGCGCCCCAAATCAACTCAACCAGGAAGTTACTGAAGCGCAGCATCTGGAAACCGTTCGATAGGAGCGTCAACGCGCTTAACGCCGCTGCCACGCCGATGACGGTTGCTCGCCCACCCGATGGGTCCGTGCCGCCCAGCACGGCTACGAGAACGGAGACAAGCAGATATGAGGATCCATAATCCGCCTTTGCAGCATTGGTGCGCGCGGAGATGAGAATGCCAGCGCCGCTCGCAATGACGCCGCAGAGGACGAACGTGCCAAATACGATAGCCCGGCTGCGTACACCACTGAAGCGCGCAGCCCGCGCGTTGGTCCCTATGAGCGTCATTGAAACGCCTGGCGAAGTGCGTCGAAGCAACAGCATCACCAGCAAATAGACAGAGACCATCACCAGCATTGGAATTGGCACGCCCAAAACGGTGTCATTTCCAATTGCTGTCCATCCGGTGGGAAAGCCCTGGATTGCGGGGCCTCCCGTGACGACGAGGCTGATGCCGAAAAAGAGTTGCGAAGTCCCGATCGTTGCCAGGATTGGGGTCACCCGAAGCCGCGTGATCAGAAACCCGTTGAGCGCTCCGCAAAGTGCACCCACGGTGAGCGCTACCAGAACACCCAGGAGCGCGGCCTCGAAACCGAGTTGAGCAATCGGAGCGCCGAGCGACAGGGCCAGATGCCGGAAGAAGAGCGCGGCCAGGACCGCCGCAAGGTTGGCCATGGCGACTAGGGACAGGTCGATACCGCCGGGCAGCATCGATAGCATCATCGCGAGCGCCAGCAGACCCAGTTCCGGCGTCGAGAACATGAGCGACTGAAAGTTGTAGAGATTGACGAAACGGCCTCCGAGCAGTCCGGTCATCCCAACGAATATCGCGACCAGGAGCGCCAGGAGCACCAAGGTATCGACGCTGAGCCATCGAAACATTCGACGGCGCGGGTTGGCGAGCGCAGTCATTCCTGGACCCGACGCACGTAGGTGACCCCTGTGACCACAATGATCACGACCCCAAGAAGGACGCGTTGCCAAGTGGTTGGAATACCCAGGATAATGAGGCTATTGCTGATGAGGACCAGCATAAAGACGCCGATCATCGTACCGATCACGCTGCCGCGTCCGCCGAAGATGCTGGCTCCCCCGAGGATGACGGCAGCGAGGACGTCGAGCGTCATGTTGTCGAACGCGCGTGGCTCGCCAACCCAATTGAGCGCTGCATGCGTCACGCCTGCGAGGCCGGCAAGGGCTCCCGCCAACCCATACGCAATGAGACGGGCATGGCCGACGTCGAACCCGATGCGGCTTGCGGCCTCCGGATCGCCGCCAACGGCAAAGAGGCTCCTTCCCACCAGCGTTCTGGTGAGGAAGAGGTGCATCAGAACCGCAATCGCAACATAGGCAAGAAAGACCGCAGGTAACCCAACCTTCGATCCGTCCGCGCCGGTGACGGTAAACAATTGAACGCCGCCTGCATCCATCAGACCTTGGGGCATCTTGTCGACATTGACGATCTTCGCTCCAATCGCGCCCAGAAGAAGCCCGCGAACAATGCTTCCCGTCCCCAGCGTGGCGATGAGCGGGATGATCTTGATCTTGTCGATCAAGAGCGCGTTGATGCACCCGAGGCCGCCTCCGATTGCGGCGCCGATCACCAAAGGCAAAAGCGCCGAGGTTGACGCATAGATGTAGCCGAGCCGTAGAGCGGCATAGGCGCCGAGCGCCGCAAACGCGGTAAATGAGACGTCGATGCCGCCACAGATCAACACCGCCAGAACACCCAGCGCCATGATGCCGATGACGACGTTGCTTCTTAGGAGGCCGAAAATGTTCTGGAGCTGCCAGAAGGACGGGTTGATGGCGCCGATCACAATCATGGCAAGCAGCACGAGCATGCCGACCGAAAACTCAATGCTAAAGACGAAGCGGGGGACCCGAATCATGCAAACGCTCGGAGCCGATCGTTTACGTCTTCTTCGCGCAGACCTGCCGTCTCCAGCATCTCGAAGATGCGTCCTTCATGCATTGTCGCAATGCGATTGCAATTCTCAATGAGCTCAGGGACCTCGTCCGAAATCATCAGAACACCAAGGCCTTGTGCGGCCAGTCGCCGGATGACTTGATGAATTGCCATCTTTGCGCCGACGTCGACGCCAACGGTCGGTCCGTTGAGAACAAGAATGCGCGGATGTGTCAGCAACCAACGCCCCAGAACAACCCGTTGCTGATTTCCGCCGGAGAGCGCCTGGACTGGGCGGTCACCCGACCCGGCGACCTGCATTTCCTCCTGCATCATAGACGCGTCAGCATGCATTTGCTGTTGATCAATGCCGAGCTTCGTCGAGGTCCCAATCTTCGCAGAGAGAATGTTCTCGGCGATGCTGAGGCCGAAGAACAGCCCTTCCGACAACCGATCTTCGGGCACGTATCCGATCCCGTACCTCACTGCGGCCTGAGTGCTACGAAGCGTGATGGGCTGACCATCAACTAGGACTTCTCCGGTGTAGCCGGGACGCATTCCGAAGAGTGTCAGGGCCAGTTCCGTCCGGCCTGAGCCGAGAAGACCACACAGGCCAACGATCTCGCCGGCCATGATACGCAAGTCGATCCTATGCAGGCGCCCGGACAGCGAGAGTCCTCGAACCTCGAGGCGCGGTGGGCCGTCCCGAGGTTCATAGCGAAAGGGCTCATCGCGATGTTCGAGCCCGGTCACAGCCCGAGTGATCGAGGCTTCGTCGAAATCGGCAACCTCTCCCGACTCTACGATCGCGCCGTTTCGCAGAACCGTTACGCGATCGCTGATCTCAAGCACCTCTCGCGTCTTGTGGCTGATAAAAACGACAGTGACACCGCCCCGGCGAATCTCACGCACGACTTGCAGCAAGGTCTCGATTTCACGACCGGTAAGCGCGGCTGTTGGCTCGTCCATAATCAGCAGCCGCGGGGAAGACATCAAAGCTCGCCCTATCGCGACAAGCTGCTTAGCCGCTACCGGAAGAGTCTCCACATCACGCTGAAGGTCGAACGAGACACCGAGGCGCTGGGCCGCTTGACGCGCGATATCGATGATCTGTTTGCGCTTGATCACTCGATTGCCACTGTGGCGCAGCGTGCTGAGCGCCAGATTTTCCGCCACCGTTAGATTTCCGAAGAGCGAAAAATCCTGGTAGATGACTTGAATGCCGGCTTCGGTCGCGTCACGCGGCGTCCACGTCGACACCTCTTTGCCGTCTATCGTGATTGTTCCGCTGTTCGGCCTGTGCACGCCGGACATGACTTTTATCAAAGTCGATTTGCCGGACCCGTTCTGACCGGCAATGCAGTGAATCTCGCCGCGGCGAAGCGACAGCGAGACGTCGCGGAGGGCCGCCACACCGCCAAACGTCTTAGAGACGTTGCGCAGTCCCATCAGCTCGTTAAGCATGGTGAGGCGGAGTCCGCGAGCGATGCGAAACGCTGGCTTCTAGAAGGGATACTTGTCCATATTCTCCTTCGTTACCCCCACCCATCCAGCGCCGAAAAGCAGGTTCGGCCGGGAGGGCGTCGTCAGATCGTTGTACCCGGGAACGCCAAGGTCGAGCCCAGCCTTGATGTCACCGCGTTTGCCGTTCAGCGCGAGAACGGCAAGTTCATTCATCGCATAGCCTGCATCGGCGGGATCCCAGAACTGGATGTAGGACACATCGCCGTCCTTGAGGTATTTCCCCGCGACTGAGACAAGACTGGTTCCAACGAAGAAGAATTTGCCCTCGAGGTGACGCTCGGCCACGAGCTGACCCGCCCCTGCGGCGCTTGGCATCGATCCTCCGATCGCGCCCTTCAGATTCGGATGCGCGACAAGCGCCTCTTTCAGCTTGTCGTATCCGGTATCGTCGTACAGCTCGATTCGGTCGGCGACTTCCTTCATCTTTGGAAAGTGCGCCTTCTGATAGGCAACTTCCGCGTCAACCCACTCCATATGGGAGCGAGAACCTACGGTGCCTACCGCGGTGGCGTATTCTCCTTCCTCACCCATCAGCTTCGCGAGTTCCTTCATCTGGGCCTCTCCGTAGGCCTTGTTGTCGAAGGCTTCGATATCGAAGTCGACGTTCTTGAGGTCAGAACCCTCGTGCGATATCACGACGATCCCACGATCGCGGGCCTTCTTCAGTACAGGCTCGAGCGCATCGCCGGCGATCGGCACGAGACAAATTGCGTCGACGCCTTGCGCGATTAGATTTTCCAGGAGAGCGACCTGTTCGGCCGCGTCAGAGTGGCTTGGTCCGACCAGCCACGTGTCGTGCCCGGTGTCCTTACCGAATTGTCCGACGCCGTCACGCATGCGCTCGAACCATGCAATGCCGTCGACTTTCACCACAGTCGCGATCTTGTATGTTTTGCCGACGGTCGCGGCGGTGAGATCCTTACGAACCTTGGATGAATCAACCGGCCCATCGGCAAACGCCGTGGTGGCGGCAGCTGCGGCCAGGCCAAATATTGCGGCCGCGATTAGATTTTTCATTGCCTTCCTCCCATTCGCGCGGGCGTGAGCTGCCCGCTACTTGCACTTCCCCGCCACAACGCAGCAGGACCGTGATTCCTCGGCAGCGATAAGTGCCGAAATCGATCACATAGCTGGCGAACCGGCCCGCTCTTCGGCCCGTCCAGGAGTTGACTTGACGCCATAAGTCGCGCGTTCGAACTTGTCGTAGAGCTTCAATACGATCGGGTCGGCGAACGGCAGAATCTGGGTCATGAGCACGCCACCCAGCTTCTTTTTCCGATCAATCCAGTAGTAGCTGTTGATGACGCCGGCCCAGCTCAGACTACCGGCGCTACGACCGGCAGGCGCATCTTCGGTGTTGATCAGGAATGAGAGGCCCCATTTCTGGTCCATACCAGGGAAGAAATCGATATCGTAAGAAGCTGCCGGGATGACGGACTTCAACGCGCCGGCTTGCAAGTCGCCAATGCTGTTTTCGCCCATCAGCGCAACGGTCTCTGGTTTCAATATCCGTCGCCCTTCGCGCGAGCGGCCATCGTTCAATATCATCTGGATGAAGGCGGCGTAGTCGCCGGCGGTGCCGTAAAGGCCGGCTCCGCCCATGAAGAACTCCGGCGTCTGGGTCATCATTTGATCGATCGGACGCAACGAGCCGTTAGGATCGCGCTGGTGGAGCTCAGCGAGCCGTCGCCGGCGATCGGGAGTGAGAATGAAGCCCGTATCCCGCATCCCCAGCGGCTCGAACAGGTGGTCGCGGAGATAATCTTCTAGGTTCTGATCACTCGCAGCTTCGACAAAGCGACCTACCCAGTCGATGCCGATGCCGTATTCCCAACGTTCGCCTGGATCGGCGACAAGGGGCACGTCGAGCGTTATGAGGCGAGAGTCGCAGACTCCTGGAATTCCGTTTTCCGCCATGTAGCGACAAACATTGGCATTCCAGATGTCATATCCGAACCCCGAGGTATGCGTAAGGAGATGGCGAAGCGTGATCTCTCGCTTCGCCGGGCGGATGATCGTCTTGCCGGCCGCGTCGTAGCCCTCGAGGACCTTTGGCTTGGCAAGCGTGGGGAGGAACCGCAAGATCGGCTCATCAAGATCGGCGCGGCCTTGTTCGACAAGCTGCATTGCCGCGGCTGCGACCAGCGCCTTGGTCATTGAAGCGTAAAAGAGCACGCTGTCGAGCGTCATCGGCTCGGCCGTAGAGAGCCCGCGCCGGCCGATTGCGTTTTCATAAAGCCGTTCGTCCGCGTTGACCGCGATCGCGATCACCCCGGGTACGGCGCCAGAGTTCGACAGCTTCACGAAGTAGCCTGTCCATTTTGCCGTAGTCGGCCACCCGGTCCTTCCCTTTTTGCTCCAGCTGTTCAGTCTTGCGCAGCATCCGCCGCCGACAAGGCGAACACGTCGCCGGAGGCTTCACAAGTCCCTGCAAATCAGCCGGTGGATCATACAACGTTACTCGAGCGCTCCCGTTCTTAAACGGAGCAAGCCCCTTCGTAATTGGAGTAAGCCCTCGACCGCCCTATCCGTCTAAAAGATGCTCTGGGGAGTACGAAAAAGGTCAACGCCCGTGAAAATCGATCACACCATCACCCCTCTCGACCTGCTGCCTGCCATCCGGCAGCTCTGGGAGGCCTCGGGAAGCAAGATCGTTTCAATTCACCGCACGATGGACCGCAGCAAAGGATCTCCCGTTCACACGGTTGCAGGACGTTACCAGCCGCGCGGTTGGACCGAATGGACGCAAGGGTTCGAGCTCGGCAGCGCCATTCTCCAATTCGACGCGACCGGCGAGCAGAGCTTTCTTGATTTGGGGATGGAACGGATTCGCGCGGAGATGCCGGCGCACATCACCAATTTCGGGAGCCATGATCATGGCTTCAACCAGATGAGCACATACGGGAATTTGCAAAGACTAAACAGAGAGGGCCGCATCGATCTTCATCCAGGACAACGCGATTATGTCGACCTCGCACTGTGTTGTTCCGGCGCCGTGCAGGGACATCGATGGGCCGATCTCGGCGGCGACGATGGCTATATCTATTCGGCCTTTGGACGCCATTCGCTGCTGGCCGATAGCTTCCGATCGGTTCGTCTCTTGGCTTTGGCGCACCAGCTTGGCGGGGTGATGAAAGTCGAGGGAGATCAGGTCATATCGTTGCTGGGCCGAGCCCTCGCTCATGCGCGTTCGACCGCTCGTTATTTGGTGTTTTATGGCGAGGGGCGTGACATTTATGATGAGCCCGGCCGCGTTGCCCAGGAAGTTATTTTCAATCTCGAGAGGCCGGAATTTCATTCTGTCGGAGCACAACAGGGCTATTCCGGCTTTTCCACGTGGATGCGTGGTTTATCCTGGGTGATGCTAGGCTTCGCCGAGATGCTAGAATTTGTCGAGCATTGCGACGCTCGCGACTTTGAGCCGTTTGGCGGCAAGGTGGTGGTGTTGGAAGTGATGGAGCGGGCCGCTCAAGCGACGAGTGAGTTTTATATCTCCCACACTGCAACCGACGGCATTCCATATTGGGACACCGGCGCGCCGCGACTCCATGTTCTTGGCGATGTTTACGGGCGAGCGGCCGATCCATCAAACGACATTGAACCGGTTGACAGCGCGGCTGCCGTAAACGCGGCGCAAGCGCTCCTGCGTTTCGGAGCTTGGCGCCAAGCCACGGGACACGATGGGAGACGTTACCATCAGGCCGGCCTGACCGTTACGAAGACGCTGCTCAGCAACTCCTATTTGAGCCGCGATTCTGCCCATCAAGGCCTAGTCTTGCACAGTAATTATCATCGGCCAAAGGGGTGGGATTATGTGCCGCCAAGCCGCCAAATTCCGTTTGGCGAGTCAACCATGTTTGGCGACTATCACATGCGTGAGCTCGCGCTCTATGTTCAGAGGCTGGCGGAGAACAGACCGTATATGAAGTTCTTTTAAGCCCGACTCTGCGAAATCTTCGTATGACAATGTCGCGAGTGCCTTTCGGTCGCGAAATGGCGGGTCGCCGATTCAGCTGACGCCTTGTGCTGGAGGCGACGAGGATGATCGGCGACCGGCCTTGGCCCTGCGCGTGACTTAGTTCCGAAGACCAATCATTCGGAGCGCGGCCCCACGTCTATCAAGCTCTCAAGTGTTTGGCGCCGCGATGATTTCGACCTCCACCAGAAAGCCGGGGTTGGATAGGCGGGTGACGCCAATCGTCGTGCTCGGCGACGGATGCTCGCGACTCCATGGGAGCGGCAGCGTCGGATCCGAGACGGCTTTCATGAATCCGTCAACGTCGACCACATATATTCGCCGAAATACGACGTCATCCCAAGTCGCGCCTGCCGCCTTAAGTAGAACCGTCAAGCCTTAACACCCGCGCCCTTTCCGAAGTCAGTCGACGAAGCCCGTTGGTGCGAGTAGCGAAACCGGCCAAATCGAAGACCCGCTCCTCGGTGAAATGCAATAGAGCTATCGACTTTCGGGCGCTCCCATACCATCAGATCAAAAATGATTTCCGACGATCCTCGCTACCTTCTTCTACGGGTGGCGTCTTCCACGTGCCTAGGATTCGTCGCGTCCAGCAGCGCCTGAGTTTTCACGTATGTGATTTCCGTACCAGCGCATGCCGTCCTGGCTTGAATCCAATCCATCGGACGCGAAATCTCAGGGCGCAAGCTCGCATAGCGCGGTATGCTGGCAGCAGAGATGGATTGTCTCGCACCCGCTATCTCTCCGTTCGCGGCGAGGCGCTCGCGGGGAGCACGAGGGAGGTTCGGCCTTGAAGGTGAAAGTCTCGCGCGACAAACTCAAGTCCGCGCTACGCGACGATCCGGAGTTCCGGGTGTTTGCGCGCTATTGGAGCGGCAGCCTTCGCTTCGACATCGGCGACGACGTCTATCTGATCAAGATCAAAGACGGCGAGGTCAGCGCGGTTGATGCGCAGGCCCCGGCGACCTCGGGCTCGGGAGACGTCGTCATCACCGCCCCCGCCGACGACTGGGCGCAGTTCTTTAAGCCGCTGCCCGACCCCTGGTATCACGAGTTCTATCCGGCGAGCGCCCATCATGGCTTTCGCCTCGGCGGCGACCCCGACTATCTCTGGCCCTATTATTACGCGATCCGTCGCTCGGGAGAGATTCTGCGGTCGCTTGCGACTGTCGAGAAGGAGTGAGCGCCGTGGCGACCAAGTTCAGTCCAATTACCGGCCGCTATGTCCATCTCACTGTGCAAGGCGTCGAATATCGCGTCTATTTCGAGGAAGCCGGCAAGGGAACGCCCGTTCTGATGCAGCACACGGCGGGCAGCGACGGGCGTCAATGGCGCCACATCCTCGAAGACGAGAAACTGACGTCTGAGTTCCGTTTCATCGCCCACGATCTGCCCTATCACGGCAAGTCGCTGCCGCCGCTCGGCAAGCCCTGGTGGCGGGAGCGCTATTCGCTGTCGCAGAGCTTCGCCATCGAGTTCATCGAGGCGATGACGCAGGCGCTCGGGATTGAGAAGGCGATCTATGTCGGCTGCTCGATGGGCGGCCATCTCGCGCCCGACCTCGCGCTCGCCAAGCCTGGACTGTTTCGCGCCGTGATCGCGGTCGAAGGCGGCCTGGCGACGCACGATCCGGAGCCCTTCCTCGAGTATCTGTCGCATCCGCGCACCTCGAATGAGACGAAGGCCGGACTCATGCTGGGCCAGATGTCTCCACACAGCCCCGAACAGTTCCGTCGCGAAACGGCCTGGGTCTACAGCCAGGGCGGCCCGCAGGTGTTCCGCGGCGACCTCGACTACTACCTCGGCGAACACGACCTCACCCACACCGCCTCGAAGATCGACACATCGAAGACCCAGGTGCACGTGATCAGCGGCGACTACGACTGGTCCGCGACCCCCGAGCGCTCGCGTGCGCTTGCCGACGCCATCAAGGGCGCGACCTACACGCAAATGGAGGGCATGGGCCACTTCCCCATGTCGGAGCATCCCGAGGCGTTCAAGAAATATCTGACCAAGCTGCTGGCCGCGATCATGGCGAAATAGACCGGCAATCGTGCAGGATTCAAAAGAAACGGAGAGTCAGACCATGCCGCTAACTTTGGAAGACCGCGAAGAGATTCGTGAGGTGATAGCGCGTTACGACTTTGCGATCGATCTTGGTGATCCCGAGGCCTACGCGAATTGCTTTACGGAGGACGGCGCATTCCTGCACACCGGTGCCGGCACGCAATCCAAAATGGCGAAGAGATACGTAGGCCGGAAGGAGCTTCACGACTTCTGCAAATCCGTGTGCGATTTTGCCGAGGGGCAACTTCGTCATTGGAACAATGGCGTGCAGATTCTTGAAGGCGACGGCGAGGCAGCGACGATGCGCTCGTTCATCATTGGCTTCACCTGCGGCGTCTATCCGGTGCCAAAGATTTTTGAGACCGGAATCTATTATGACAAATTCCGCAAGGTGAACGGCAAGTGGTACATCGAAGAGCGAAATTTTCGCTGCGATCCGCAGCCCGAACATCGTGGCCGCGTCTGGGATCCGCAGAAGTTTGCAGACGACATAAGATGAGTTTTCACAGGCGAGATAGGATGCCCGCGCGACTCAATCCGATCGTTGGCGGGCTCATAGCTCAAGGCGACATTGCCACACGCCTAGTCGGGCAATTCACGTATGTGATATTTGGAAAACCGGACCTGCCTCCATTGATGTGCTCAAGACGCTAAGGCAACTTCTCCGTCGAGGCTGATCGCGGGTATCGGACGACCGATCTCAATCGTGATGGCCGGAGGGAGCGCACTGAGATGAGTTCTTTAGGATCCGGATCTCCCGGTTCGCTGACGCGGCGACGGTTTCTCGCTGGGAGCGTTGCGGCGGGCGCGGCCGCCGGTCTCGATCCTTGGGGCGCGCGCGCCGCCCCAAACCTCTCTGGCGTGACGCTCAATCTCATGGTGATCCAACCGCATGTCGTGGGCGGACGCATTGTCGCGGAGGCTTTCGAAAAGGCGACGGGCGGCAAGGTCAACGTCATCGCGGTGCCGAACGACCAGATCCTTGAAAAGGCGACGCTCGACGTGCAGTCCGGCGCGAACGTTTATGACGTCATCGACTACTGGTACGGCTTGCTCGGCGCTCTCGCGCATGATGGCACGATCGTCGACGTCACCGAGCGCATCGCCAAGGAGATCGAACTCGAAGGCGTTCCTGCCCGTGCTCTGGGATCCTTACACGTTGTCTGAAGGCAAGCGCTGGGGCCTGCCTTATGACGGCGACACGCATGTGCTGTTCTATAATACCGAGATTCTTGGTCGGCACGGGCTCAAGGCGCCCCAGACATGGGATGAATATCTCGCGACCGCCAAGACTGTCACAGAAGCGGAGAAAGGGAACGGGATTTTTGGAACGGTCATGCTCGGCCGCAAGGAGCCCTTCCAGATCGGCTGCAGCTACGCTAACCGTCTCTGCGGCTTTGGCGGCGCGTTCCTGGACGCTAACGGGAAGCCCCTCCTCGACAGCGATGTCAGTATCGCCTCGGCGCAGGCGATGCTCGACGTCGCGCCCCACGCTTTTCCGACTCCCCTCGAGACGGGCTTCGAGCAAGGCCTGCCAGCGTTCCTCTCCGGGAAGGCGGCGATGATCGAGTTCTGGACCGACCTCGGCGTCAACGCTCAGGATCCGAAAGCTTCGCAGATCGTCGACAAGTGGGACGTCACGCAAATGCCTGTTGGTGGGTCCAACACCAAACACCGCGCATCCTTGAACGCCGGCTTCGGCTTGGGCATTTCGGCTGGCTCGAAGAATCCGGACGCCGCTTGGGAACTGGTCAAGTTCGGGTGCAGCCCTGAAATCAATCTCAAGCAGATGGTCACGCCAGGTACTGGCATCGACCCAGTCTATATGTCGACGCTCGAGAGCGAGGACTACAAAAAGGCGGCTCCGAAGGTGCAGGCGGCGGCGCAGCAGGCCTTGAACGGGGCGCTTGTCTGGCCGACCGGCGTGCCAGCCGCGAAGATGCTTCAGGGTTGGGCGGACCAGCTCGCGCTTGTTCTCGCGAAGTCCAAGACGCCGGAGCAAGCGATGAAGGACACGCAAGCGATGTGGGTGGAGCTGCTTGGCGGATAACGCGGCCGCGGACCTCGCCCGCGATCCGCCGAGGGCTTTAATCCGCGGATCGCGGCCAGTCATTTGGCTTCTGGTGGCGCCCTTAGTGGTGGGATTGGTGATCTTCGCCATCTACCCCTTCATAGACGTCGTCGCGCTCTCATTCTCCAAGAGTAGCCTCGGCCGCCCATTTCAAAAGTGGCCTGTTGCGATGAATTATCTCATGCTCGCCCGCGACGAGACATTTCGTGCATCGCTCGGGCGAACAGTTATTTTTGCCCTTCCGGTTCCGCTGATCGAGATGGTGCTCGGATTCTCGATCGCGCTCCTTTTGCATACAAATCTGCGCGGCGCAGGATGGATACGCGGCGTCATCCTGTTGCCCCTGATGACGCCGCCCATGATGGTCGCGACCGCCTGGAAGCTTATTCTTGCACCTGCCGGAGGCTTGCTGGATGGGATTCTTGTCAGGACTGGTCTACTCGACCAGCCAATTTCTTTCTTGGCACCATGCCCTGGGCGTTCCTTTCGGTCGCCGTCGCCGACATCTGGCAATGGACGCCGTTCGTTGCGATCCTCTCCTATGCCGCCTTGCAAGGGCTGCCCGAAGACATTGTGGAGGCGGCGCGCGTCGATGGCGCCTCAGCCTCCAACATCCTGCGGCACATCACGCTGCCGCTGCTCGCGCCGACGCTGCTCGCGATCCTTCTTCTGCGCGTCGTTATCGCCTTCAAGCTCTTCGACCTCGTCTACGGACTGACCTTCGGTGGCCCGGGCTTCGACACGACCGTAGCGGCCTTCCAAGTCTGGCGAACGGCGCTTGCGCAATTTGATATCGGCCTCGCCTCAGCTCAAACGATCATTTTCTCCGTTCTGGTGAGCCTCATAATCCTGCCGCTCACTTGGCTCCATCGCTATAGCGAGGCCAACGCGGGATGATGGAAGCGCACGAATTCGAGGAAAAGGCGGCGAGGCTGGTTCGTCGCCTATTGCGGTGCGGCGCTGGTCATCGCCTTCTTCGTGCTGCCGATCGCCTTTCTCGTCTCGGTGTCGTTCAAGTCGCCCGACCAGGCCCTCTCCGGACATTTCCTGCCGGGGCGGCCAACGCTCGACAATTGGCGGGATACGTTTCAGATTATCCCGCTTGTCCGCTACCTGTTCAACTCGGTGGCGGTGGCGTTTTTCAGCGCCATTCTGACAGTCGCTTTCGCTTTCCCGGCAACCTACGCGATGGTGAGGCTGAAGATCGGCGGCCGCTTCCTGCCGGCCTTCACGCTCGCGACTTATGTCGCGCCGCCCGTCGTCGCGCTGATACCGCTTTTTTTGCTGTTGCGGCGGGTCGGGCTGCTCAACTCGCTCACCGGCCTCGCGATCGTCAACGGCCTCGGTAACCTGCCGGTCGCCTTCTGGCTGCTATCCGGCTTCGTGCGCAGGCTGCCGCCGGAGATTGACGAGGCAGCCTGGCTGGACGGCGCCGGCCATATCACGGTTGTCTGGCGCATCATCGCGCCAATGATTGCGCCCGGCCTAGCCGCGACCGCTCTCATCTGTGGCATTCTTGCATTCGACGAATTCCTGCTCGCTTCGTCGTTCAGCAATGACTCGTCCAGCCGCACCCTTCCGGTAGCCATCGCTCTCTTCCAAGGCGAAAGGCTCGTCAATTTCGGTCAGATGGCGGTGGCCTCACTCACCGGCATCATCCCCGTCTACTTGATTGCGCTGTTCGCCCAGCGGTGGCTTGTCGGCGGCCTGACTATGGGCGGGATCAAATAGCGTCGCGCGCGCTTGCTTACGCTTAGAAGGTCTTGGCCTCCAACATCACACAGGCGCTGTCCCTGATCGCGAGAGATGATGCAAGACTGTCTTGGCGAGCGTGCTCTTCCCGGCGCCGTTATCTCCAAAAAAACGGAATCTCGCCTCGCCGTAATGCAACGATACGCCGTTGAGCGCGATGATGGGCCTCTAGCGCCAGAGGAGCTTAGGCTATGGACTTCGAACGTCAGGTCCGATCTGTCTGCGGGAAGATGATGCTTGGGGGGAGGGGTCGGCATCGGGCCGCAGCCCCACCTGTTCGGCCAGCGAGGGCTTTGCTACGGACCGATTAGCGCCGTTCAGCGGAAAGCCGCCTCGACGGCCGCGAGTGCGACGAGGCGCTCCCATTTTACATCATGGCTTGCGCTGTGGCAAAAACTAATGGGTGCGGGCGCACGTCGCGTGATGTGTCCGCATCGAAGTCAGATTCCGCTTCACCGCGCTCGGAGGTTTTAGAGCCTTAAACGCTCTTCGCGACGACCGCCTTGCCGGGCGCGGAGGGCAGGAAGCCTCCCAACAGGCCGACCGCCGGCAGGAAGGCGCAGACGTGATAGACGAAGGTCAGGCTCGTCTTGTCGGCCAGCATGCCCAAGAGCGCCGCGCCAACGCCGCCCAAGCCGAAGCTCAGGCCGAAGAACAGGCCCGCCACCGCTCCCACATTGCCCGGAGTGAGCTCCTGCGCATAGACGATCATCGCCGAGAAGGCCGACGAGATGATGAGGCCGATCGCAATCGAATTGATCACCGTGCCGACCAGTCCGAGATGGGGCAAGAGCAGGGTGAAGGGCAGAACGCCAAGGATCGAGCCCCATATGACGAACTTCGCGCCAAACCGGTCAACCAGCGGCCCGCCGAGGAACGTGCCCGCGGCGACGGAAGCGAGGAATACGAACAGCAGCACCTGCGAGCTCTGAATCGACACGCCGAAAGTCTGGATCAGATAGAAGGTATAATAGCTGTTGAGACTCGAGAGGTAGAGAACCTTCGAGAACAGCATCACGATCAGCACAAAAAGCGTGCGCCGCACGACGCGGGACGGATGGGCCGGCCCCGTCACCGCGGCCGCCTTGCGAGGCCGGGCGCGAACGGCGGCGTACCAACGGCTGACGCCGGTCAGAATGACGACCGCCGCCAAGGCCAGCGCCGTGAAGATCAGCACCGAATGCTGCCCGAACGGCACCACGATGAAAGCCGCAAGCAGCGGGCCCAAGGATTGCCCAAAGTTCCCGCCGACCTGAAAAAGGCTTTGCGCGAAACCGTGCCGGCCGCCTGACGCCGCCCGCGCCACGCGGGACGCCTCGGGGTGGAAGACGGCGCTGCCGATGCCGACCACCGCCACCGAGAGCAGGATCAGCAAATAGGAATTGGCGAAAGCCAGCAGCACCAGGCCGACCAGCGTGAAGGCCATGCCCGACGGCAGGATGAAATTCAGCGGCCGCTTGTCCAGGCTCATCCCGATCAGCGGCTGAAGGAAGGAGGCGGTAAGCTGGAAGACGAAAGTGATGAGGCCGATCTGGAAGAAGCTCAGCGCGAATCGCTGATGGAAGACCGGATAGAGCGCCGGCGCCAGCGACTGCATCACGTCATTGAGCATGTGCGAGGCGCTGAGCGCCATCAGAACGCCAACCGTCGCCGTTTCCACCCCCCGACTGCTGGTCGCGGAGGCATCAGCGTAAGTCTGCGCAGTCGTCAAGGCTCTGTCCCCGGGCCGGGCGCCCAATTCGGCGCTGGCCCAAAAAATTCAGGCCGCCAAAAGCGGCCTTATGTCAGGTATGGGCCAATCATGAGCGCTCCAGCCCCTCATTGTCAATTCGGGGGCGGGTTTTTCGTGTCGAAGACGTTCAAAAAGGCGTGACGCGGGCTATTTCGGCGCGAGAACCATGGTCATCTGGCGGCCTTCCATCAGCGGCTCGGCCTCTACCTTGGCGATTGGGGCCGTTTCGACCTTCACGCGCTGCAAAAGCTTGTAGCCGATATCCTGGTGCGCCATTTCGCGGCCGCGAAAACGCAGCGTCACCTTGACCTTGTCGCCCTCGTCGAAGAACCGGCGCACCGAGCGCATCTTCACTTCGTAGTCGTGGTCGTCGATCCCGGGCCTCAGCTTGATCTCCTTGACCTCGACCACCTTCTGGCGCTTGCGCGCTTCGGAGGACTTCTTCTGCTCGAGGAAGCGATATTTCCCGAAATCGAGGATTTTGCAGACCGGCGGGGTGGCGTTGGGGACGATTTCGACCAGATCGAGCGAGGCCTCGTCGGCGAGCTGCTGGGCGTCTGAAAGATTGATGACGCCGCGATTTGTCCCTTCGGCGTCAATAAGTTGGACTTGAACGGCGCGAATGTCGCGATTGGTGCGCGGCCCGCCCTTCTCCGGCGCCGCGGTTGCCTTCATAGGTCGACGAATGGCCACTCTCCTCTTGTTAGCGTTTGAAGACGCGCCGCTCCCTAAGGACGCACGCAATCCCCCCGCTCAGAGCCGAGCTCTGCGGATTCTTAGAGATGGGTCAGAAAGGGGGAGAAGTCAATCGCTCACGGGCTCGAAGCGGGTTTCCGGGTTTCTCTCAGCCCTCCGGCACTCCAGCCTTGCGCATGTCTTCGATGATGCGCTCGCGTCGCTTCAAGAAATTTGGATTGTCGCTTTGCGCGCCGGCGCGGTAACGGCGGAGGGTGAACCCGGGATTGAGGGCAAGCCCGGCTTGGACTTCGGCTTGCGCTTCATCGAGTCGCCCCAGCTCCACCAGAGCAGCAGCCATATTGAAACGTCCGGTAGCGTAGTTTGGGTTCAATTCCTTCGCGCGGCGAAAGAAGCCGAGCGCCTCCTCGTAGGCGCCAACATGCAGCTTGGCGAGGGCGATATACTCTACCCAAACATCGGCTTCCGTATCGTGGGGACTAACGCGCAACGCCTCAAGTTCGTGGCTCTCCGTTTCCTCGGGATGACCGTCAAATAGTTTTGCGAGACCAATTAGCGAGTGCGCGGAAGCCAAATTCGGATTCAACGCCAGCGCCCGCTCACTCTCGGCAATGCCCTGGGCCTCGCGCTTAGTTTGGGCTTCGACCCTGCCCAGCAAATAGTGCGCTCGCGCGTTGTTCGGCGACTGTGACAGCACTCGATTCAGGTTCGCCTCAACGGACGCGAGGCGTTCGGCCCTGTCGTCCACGGCGTAACCTGTGGCCCCCTGCACCTCAGCAGCCGCCAAGCCGACGGCTGCGTCGAGATTGTCGGGATCAAGCGCCAATGCCCGCGCAAAGAAACCGCGGGCGCGCTCGACGTTGGCGGGATTTCGCCCTTTATTGAGCCACGCCATGCCCTGGAAATAGAGATCCATCGAATCGGGAGTGGGCGCGCGCTCCGCGCGCCGGGCCTCGTTGGAGAGCAACTCGGCCCCCAATTGGCTGGCCAAACTGGCGACGATGTCGTCCTGCAGGCTGAAGAGGTCGGCAAGAGGTTTGTCGAAACGCTCCGCCCAAAGATGGCCACCGCTCTCGGCGTCGATCAACTGCGCATTGACGCGCACTTGGTTCTGATCGTGCTGCACGGAACCTTCCAGCACGTAACGAACGCCCAGCTCCTTGCCGATCTCTTTGGCGTCGACGCTTTTGCCTTTGTAAGTAAAGGCGGTGTTGCGCGCGATGACGAAGGAGCCGCTGAGGCGAGAAAGGTCAGTGGTGAGATTCTCGGTAATGCCGTCGGCGAAATAGTCCTGGCCCGGATCGCCGGAAAGATTGGTGAACGGCAGCACAACGATAGAGAGGTGTGCGGCCTCGGCCGGTTTTGCCGGTCGCCTGCCAAGCATGCCCCAACCGCCGGCGACGCCAAGAAGCAGAAGCGCGGCTAAGACGGCGAGCGCGGGCCAGCGCAAAAGCCAGCCGCCGGGCCTTGGCGCCGGAGTTGCGCTCTCCGGCTTGACCGGTGTCGTTGCCGCCGGTGCCGGCTTAGCCTCCGCCGGCTGGCCGACTTCCAGCGAATAGATGCGCACCGGCTCAACGATGTTCTTGAGTTGGGTTGCGCCGAGATCGCTGACCTTGAGATCGAGCCGAGACCTGACCTGCCAGTAGGCTTGTTCTGAGAGGCAAATCCCACCCGGCTTGGCAATTCCCTCGAGCCGCGCTGCAACGTTCACCCCGTCGCCCATGAGGTCGCCGTCGCTCTCCTCGACGACGTCGCCCAAATGAATGCCGATGCGAAATTCGATCCGCTTGTCGGGCGCGACGCCCGCGTTGCGCTCGACCATGGCGTGCTGCACTTCGAGCGCGCAGCGCACGGCGTCGACGACGCTGCGGAACTCGATGACGCTGCCGTCGCCAGTGCGCTTGACGATGCGGCCGTGGTGCACGGAGATTGTGGGATCGATCAGATCGCTGCGCAGCGCGCGCAGTCGCGCCAGAGTTCGATCTTCGTCCGCGCCAGCCAGTCGGCTATAACCGACCACATCCGAGACCAGAATCGCCGCAATCTTCCGGGTTTCGCTCATGGCGCACCCTCCGGGCATCATCCGGCTTAGCACAAAAGCCGTTGAAGCGCCGGTGATATGTTGAGCGAGCCAAGGGATTCCGCCCCCCGAGCCAATACTCGAAGCGCAGGCTTGGGATCGGTTCGACGCGCCCGGCAGACCGTCGCGCAGTGACTGTTATTTGCGCATTGTTGCCATTGCATCGCGATATCGCCGAAGAGCCGGAATCCGCCCTTTCGCGACATCTGACTGGATGTCCGCCATTGCCTTTTTACGACAGCGGTCTGACGTTCGATCCTTGCCGCGCTCATAAGAATTTCGCCAAGCTCGGGGGTCGTCGGCGAGGGCAACGGGCCAGCCGGATCGAACCATTCCATGGCGTCGACTTCGTCAGGCGCAGCTCGCCCTTGATCCTCGGCGACGAACGAAGCGACAAAATGCGACTGTATTCGGTTCCCTTCGTGGACAATCGCCTCCACATGCCGGTCAAAAGCGATGATTTCGGCCTCGACGCGACCTCTTCCCTAAGCTCGCGGGCGGGCGCATCCGCGAGCGTCTCGCCGGCTTCGACGAGGCCGCCGGGTGGCTGAAAGGGTCGATCAGCGGCGCCCTCGCCTGGCGCGCGATGAGCGCTTGGACTTTCGGAACATCGCCGCCGAGACCGAGGATGGGGCGCGTCGGTAATAACGCGTTGGTTATGTGTTGCGCCCCAGGCCGCCGATCTCTCAAGCCGGGATCGCTGCCGGCCCCCGGCGGCGTTCCGCCCCGAGCCTGACGCGGCCGCGAGGGAAGCGCCTCCCGTGTCCAAATCCGAAAAGCTAATTTTGCGACAATTGATTTACGAACAACAGAAACTCATGCTATACCTTTGCCTGTCGCCGGGATCGAGCCCGCGCCATGCCGGCGCGGGACGAACAAGGAAAGGCGGGCGACGTTTCGAGCCGACCCCGAGCGGGTGCAGGAAACGCTTTACTCCAATCGGCCGTAACCCGTTGAAAAGTCTCGATTCGAAAAAATAAACGCTAGTAAACGCTAGCATTTTTACTAGCGTTTACTCGCGTTTATTGACGGTTACTGGCGTTTATGCGCGGCAGCCCGCGTGGGTTCGAGACCCCCGGACCGCTCGCGTTTCGGCGCGCGACCCCGGTTCACCACCGATTTGCCCCTTGCGCTCGGGCCAATGTTCTGCAAACGTTCCGACCATCGATGGGCCCGGGCGGGGGCGGACATGGTGGCGCGCGTATCGACAATGGCCTTTGAGGGCGTGGAGGCGCGCCCGGTCGACGTCCAGGTGCAGATCGCCGCAGGCACGGTCGCTTTCACCATCGTCGGCCTTGGCGACAAGGCGGTGGGCGAATCGCGCGAGCGGGTGCGCTCGGCGCTGATCGCCTCGGGCCTCGCCCTTCCGGCCAAGCGCATCACCGTCAACCTCGCGCCGGCCGACATGCCGAAGGAAGGCAGCCATTACGACCTGCCGATCGCGCTCGCGGTGATGGCGGCGATCGGCGCCATTCCCCCCGACGCGCTCGACGGCTTCGCGGTGATCGGGGAGCTTGCGCTCGATGGCGCGATCAGCGCGGTCGCTGGCGTCCTGCCGGCCGCGATCGCCGCCAACGGCGCCGGCAAAGGCTTGATCTGCCCCGCCCCCTGCGGACCCGAGGCGGCCTGGGCGTCGGCCGATCTCGAGATTCTCGCGCCCCGCTCCCTGATCCAGCTCGCCAACCACTTCAAGGGCGCGCAAGTGCTGTCGCGTCCCGAGCCTGCTCTGCGCGCGGCGGCCGGACCGCAGCCGGACCTGCGCGACATCAAGGGCCAGGAGAGCGCCAAGCGCGCGCTCGAGGTCGCGGCGGCGGGGGGCCACAACCTGTTGATGAGCGGCGCGCCTGGGGCCGGCAAGTCGATGCTCGCCCAGCGTTTGCCCTCGATCCTGCCGCCCCTGACGCCGCGCGAATTGCTCGAAGTCTCGATGATTCATTCGGTTGCGGGCGCCCTTGCCGGCGGGGCGCTGACCGACCGGCGCCCGTTCCGAAGCCCCCATCATTCGGCCTCGATGGCGGCGCTGGTCGGGGGCGGCGTGCATGCTAAGCCCGGCGAGATCTCGCTCGCCCACAATGGCGTCCTGTTCCTTGACGAACTCCCGGAGTTTCAGCCCCAGGTGCTGGATAGCCTGCGCCAACCGATCGAGACCGGCGAAGTGGCGATCGCCCGCGCCAATCATCGCATCGTCTATCCGGCGCGGTTTCAGTTGATCGCGGCGATGAACCCATGCCGGTGCGGCATGGCGAACGAGCCGGGTTATGCCTGCAAGCGCGCGCCAAACGACCGCTGTGTGGCGCAATATCTCGGCCGCCTCTCCGGTCCGCTCCTGGATCGCTTCGATCTCGTCGTCGACGTGCCCTCGGTCCTGGCGGCGGATCTGATGACGCCCCCGGCCCGCGAAGGCTCGGCGGAAGCCGCCGCCAGAGTGGCGGCGGCGCGCAAGATCCAGCTCGCGCGATACGCCAACCTCGGGCTCGACGGCGTCGTTTGCAATGCGCGTGCGCCGGCCAGCGCCATCGAGGAGATTGCGGAGGCCGACGCATCGGGTCTGGCGCTGTTGCGCGACGCCGCCGAGCGTCTGCGTCTTTCGGCGCGCGGCTATCATCGCGTGCTTAAGCTTGCTCGCACGCTTGCTGATCTGGACGGCGGCGGCCCGACCCGTCGCGTCCATCTCGCCGAGGCGCTCTCCTACCGCGGCGCGCCAGACCGCGCGGTCGCGGCGGCATAGACAGTCGGAATCGGCGCAAACCGTAGAATTCGGCCGAATTCCGCAAGGGGTTCACAACTGCCGGCTGAGACCATGATCTCCAAGCTGATCGGCGCGACGCCGCGCTCAAGCGAGATTGGAAATGGATCTGGGCGCCGGGTTGGCGGATTTCGCGGTTCATGCGCTGTGGCTTCAGGCCGGCGCGGTCATCGCTTTGGCGGCCGCGCTCGCCGGTGCGACCGCCCGCGCCCGGGGTCAAGCGGAAGCGCGGGAGGCGCGGATCGCCGCCGAAAACGACGGGTTGCGCGATGAACTTTGGCGACTCAAGGAAGCGAGGAGCGCGCGCGACCGGGCGGAGGCGGCGAGCGAGGCCAAATCGCGCTTTCTGACGACGATGAGCCATGAAATCCGCACTCCGATCAGCGGCATTCTCGGCATGGCCGATCTGTTGCGGGCGGCTTCCCTCGATCCCGAAAACGCAAGCTATGTCGAGGTGATCCGCAGTTCCGGGAGCGCGCTCATCGCGCTGATCGACGAAATCCTCGATCTGGCCAAGATAGAGGCGGGCCGTTTCGATCTCGTCGTCGAGAGGGTCGATCTTCGCCGGCTCACCGAGGGCGTGGTCGAACTGCTCGCACCGCCCGCCCAGAGCAAAGGCATTGAGATCGTGGCCTCATTCAGCGCCGGCGCCCCGCGCTTCGTCCGCGCGGACGGCCCGCGCCTGCGCCAAATCCTGATGAACCTTGCCGGCAACGCGGTCAAATTCACCGATCGTGGCGGCGTCTGCGTGACGGTCGAGCGCGGTGAAATGGGCTCGGCGCGGTTCTCGGTGATCGATACTGGGCCCGGCGTGCCGCCGGATCGCCGGAAGGCGATTTTCGACAGTTTCGAGCAGGGCGACAGCTCACACGCGCGCCGTTTCGAAGGCGCGGGGTTGGGGCTCCCCATCTCGCGCGAACTCGTCCGCCTCATGGGCGGCGAACTGACGCTTTCTGACAATCCAGGCGGAGGGTCGATTTTCGCCTTCGCCGTCCGGTTGCCGAAATGCGCCTCAGTCGAGCCGCTGGCCACACCGGAGACGATGCCTCGCGTCCCTAGTGGGACACGCGCGCTCATCATCGCCAATTCTCCATTCGAGGCGCCGGCTATCGAAGCCCGCCTTATCGAAGCGGGCGTCGATGTAGATCGCGTCCAGGGCTTGGACTCCGGCCTCGAGGCATTGAACGCCCCGCACAAGCCAGATGTCGTTATCGTCGATTGCGCGCTCGGACCCGAAGCCACCAATCGGCTTGCGCAGGCCGCGCGAGAGGCGGCGGTCCGACGCAGCCTGGTGCTGTTTTCGCCCTTCGAACGCCGCGCTTTCGGGCAGATGGCGCTCACGGGTTTCGATGGCTGGCTGGTCAAGCCGGTTCGTGCACGCTCGCTTTTCGAGCGTGTGACGTGGGATGTTGGACCCACCCCCGGCCCTGCCTCGCGCCTCTCATCGCCCCCGCTGGTCCGCCGCGCCCTTGTCGCTGAAGACAACGACATCAATGCTCTCATTACTCAAAAGGCCATGCGCCGCTTGGGCTTCGAGACCGTTCGAGCATTCGACGGCGAAGAGGCGTTGCGTCTGGCCTCGCCGATCGCGCCCCTAGAATCTCGACCTTTCGACATCATCTTGATGGACCTTAAGATGCCAGCTCTCGACGGCTATGAGGCCACGCGCCGTCTGCGGAGGCTCGAGGCCGCCTGTGGCTGGTCGCCGACCCCCATTATCGCCCTGACCGCCAATGCTTTCGAGGAGTGGAAAATCTCCCCGTCGGCCGCTGGCTTCGACGCCATTCTTATCAAGCCGGTCGAGTTCGGAGCGTTAGCGGAAACGGTGGAGGGAGTGTGCGCCACTCGGGCGGCGCCCTCACGCGAGCGTCTGCGCGCGTCATAGAATCGAATCGGAGTGACCACACCTACGCACGGGAAGTCGCAGCTTTGGCGCCGTCGCCCAGTCTTGAATCAATTCCTCGATCGAATATTTGTCGAGGTGATCATCGCGTCAGGGAAAGCGCCCGGACCTCCCTCGAGCCTTTGCCTTGCCATCCCCGCCTCGGCGCCCTAGACGAAAAACGCTCGCCCGCTGTGGGTTTCGGGCGGCCAAGCCAATCCTATTCACCGGCGATCGTGGTCAAGCTTCCCTTTCTCGATCAGTTCACCCGTGTCGTTGTCAAGGTCGGCTCATCGCTCCTGGTCGACGGCGCCCTTGGCGCCGTCAGACGCGAATGGCTCGAAGCGCTTGCGTCGGACATCGCCGCGCTGCACGAGCGCGGCGCAAACGTCATTGTCGTGTCCTCCGGGGCCATCGCGCTTGGTCGCACGATCGCCCGGCTGCCGAAAGGGGCGCTCAAGCTCGAAGACAGCCAGGCCTCGGCAGCGATTGGGCAGATCGCGCTCGCGAGCGAGTGGTCTCGCGCTCTTGCTGAATACGGCATTCTCGCCGGCCAGGTGCTCTTGACCTTGCAGGACACGGAGGAACGCCGTCGCTATCTCAACGCGCGCGCAACCCTCGGCCGTCTTTTCGCGATGCGCTCGATCCCGATTATCAACGAGAACGACACCGTGGCAACGAGCGAGATTCGCTACGGCGACAACGATCGCCTGGCGGCGCGGGTCGCCACCATGACGAGTGCGGATCTTTTGATTCTCCTTTCCGATGTCGCCGGGCTTTATGATTCGCCTCCACATGGCAACACGCACGCGCGATTGCTGCCCGTCGTCGAACGCGTGACGCCCGAGATCGAAGCGATGGCCGGCGGCGCGGCGTCCGAGCTGTCGCGGGGCGGCATGCGCACCAAGATCGAGGCCGCACGCATCGCCACGTCAGCCGGCGCGCATATGGTGATCACAGATGGGCGCATTCCGCATCCGATCGCCCGGCTCGCCGAAGGCGGCAGATGCACCTGGTTCCTGACCCCGTCGAATCCGGTTGCAGCGCGAAAGGTCTGGATCGGCGGGTCACTTGAACTTAAAGGAGCCGTGTTTGTCGACGCTGGCGCTGCGGCGGCGCTTGCTCGCGGCAAAAGCCTGCTGCCGGCTGGCGTCACGCGGGTCGAAGGCGTGTTTGCGCGCGGCGATTGCGTCGCGATCCGCGACGAGCGCGGGGCGGAGATCGGGCGAGGGCTCATTGCCTATGACGCGTTGCATGCGGAGCGCATCCGAGGCCGCAATTCGCGCGATATCGCGCATATCCTGGGGACGGCCGGGCGCGCCGAGATGATCCATCGCGACGACATGGCGCTTTCGGCGCTCTGAGGCATGATGCTGGGAGATCGTTCGCTGCGATCTTGGCAGGGCGACGCCCGCCGCGCATAAACTTGAACATGGGTTCCCCCATCCGACGCAGCGCCTGGCTGATCTCTGTTCCGCGCCCGGCGCTGATCATGCTTGCGACCGCGCGCACGAGATTGCGCGCGAGCGAATTTGGCATGACTGCGCTTGCGATCGGCGTTGGCGTCCTTGCTGGCTTGTGCGTCGCGGCAATGACCAGCGTCGTCAACATTGCGCATGTGCGGATCTACGGCATCCCGTTCGATGTTCATCTAAGCGCCGCGGAGCGCATTGCGCCCCTCGCTGCCTTTGGCGCGCCGATGCTTGGGGGCCTTCTGCTCGGCGCGATCGACGTCTGGCTCTCTCGCAGGAAAGCGCCCCCTGCGGTCGATCCGGTCGAGGCCAACGCTTTGCGCGGCGGACGCATGTCGCTCCGCCAAAGCCTTTTGGTGGCGACCCAGACATTGATCTCGAATGGATGCGGCGCCTCGGTCGGACTCGAGGCGGGTTATGCCCAAATCGGGGCGGGCGTTGCCTCCTATCTCGGCGTGAGATCGCGCTTGCGCCGGCAAGATCTCCGCGTGCTCGTCGGTTGTGGAGCAGGCGGCGCAATTGCGGCGGCGTTCGGCGCGCCGCTCACTGGCGCCTTTTACGCTTTTGAACTTATCATCGGCGCCTATTCGCTCGCGAACGCGATCCCCGTATTCGCCGCCACCCTCGCCGCATCGCTCACCACACAGGCGATCATTGGGGCGCCTTACGACATCACAGCGCCCACGGTCGCCCCGCTGACGTTCGTCGACTATGGCGCGTTGATCGGCCTCGGCCTGGTCGCGGCGGCAGTGGGCGTGGGCGCAATGCGGGTGGCGGCGTTAATCGAGCGGGCGTTCCGCTGGACGGTCCCCTCGCGTCTCTTACGACCGGTCTTTGGCGGACTTATGGTCGGTTCGATGGCGCTTTACAGCCCGCAAGTGCTGGGGGCAGGCCACGGCGCGCTCGGGCTCGACTTCTACTGGCCGATGTCGGCGTCCGAACTGGCGACGCTCATCGTGCTCAAGCTGTTCGCCTGCCTTGTTTCGCTGGCCTCCGGCTTTCGCGGCGGAATGTTTTTCGCCTCGCTGTTCGTCGGTTCGCTGCTCGGTAAGCTCTATGCAGTCGGCGTCGACGCCTTGGCGCCGTCGATGGGACTGGAGACCACGGCTTGCGTGCTCGTCGGCATGGGCGCGCTGAGCGCGGCCATTGTTGGCGGCCCGCTGACCATGACCTTTCTGGTGCTTGAAAGCACCGGCAACCTTGGCGTTGCCGGCGGCGCTCTCGCGGCTTCGATCGCGACCACGCTCGCGGTGCGCGCGACCTTCGGCTATTCGTTCACCACTTGGCGGCTGCATCTGCGCGGCGAGACGATCCGCGGCGGCCAGGATGTCGGGTGGCTGCGTGAGCTGACTGTCGGACGGATGATGGCGCCTGCGCCGCCGAGGTTTCCTGCCGATCAGTCGGTCCGCGCGTTCCGCGAAGCCTACCCATTGGGCAGCGCCAACTTCGTCGTCGCAATTGGCGAAGACGAGCGATATCAAGGACTGGTCCACGTTCCCGAGGCTCACGCGCTTGCCCTCGAAGAGAGCAGTGACGGCGGGGCCATCGCCGCCATCGCCCGTCTGCCTGCGACCGTCCTTCATCCCGACGAGAACGTCCGCCAGGCGCTCGACGTCTTCGGCGCGTCACAGGCTGACACGCTCGTCGTCACAGCGCGCGGAACTGAACAGGTGCTGGGCACGCTTGGCGAAGCGTACGCGGCCCGCCGTTACGCGCAAGAGACCAACCTGGCGATGAAGGGGGTCCTGGGCGGGGGATGAATCGCTTCGGCTCGCACGCTGCTGGTCACCCGCTGTTGCGCAACCCTGCCGAAATGCCGTTGATAGTGAGCTGAATGCCGGTCAGCACCTTCTCGCTCGCGGCGCGCGAACGGTACAGTTTAAGAAGCTCGACTTGCACGTGGTTGAGCGGGTCGAGATAAGGGAAACGATTACGGATCGAGCGGTCGAGCAGCGGATTGCTCTCGAGCAGCTTCGCTTGCTCCATGACCGCGTTGAGAGCATCGACGGAATCGCGCCACTCACCTGAGATCCGGGCGAAGATCTTCTCCCTCAGACTGACGTCTTCCACCAGCCGCGCATAGCGCGAGGCGATTGCGAGGCTGGACTTCGCCATCACCATATCCATGTTGGAGAGCTGAGTGCGAAAGAAGGGCCAGCGGACATACATTTCCTTGAGCGTCTGAAGGCCGTGCTTGGGATGGGCGTCAATATAGGCCTTCACCGCCGAGCCGAAGCCGAACCAGCCGGGCAGCATGAGCCGACATTGCGCCCACGAGAATACCCAGGGGATCGCGCGCAAATCCTCAATCGCCTGCGTCTTCTTGCGCGAGGCGGGGCGCGACCCGATGTTGAGGCTTGCGATCTCGGTGATGACGGTCGAGGCCCAGAAATAGCGCACGAAGCCCTCGGTCTCGTAGACAAGGCCGCGATAGGCCTTGTAGGCGGAAAGCGACAATTCCTCCATTGTCTCGAGAAAAGATGGGTCTGGCGCGGGGCTCTCGTCCTGCAAGAGCGTGGCTTCGAGCGTCGCCGAGGCGAGCGTCTCCAGATTGCGTCGCCCGACCTCGGGGTTCGAGTACTTGCTCGATATGATCTCGCCCTGTTCGGTGATGCGGATCTGCCCCTGCACCGCGCCGCCCGGTTGCGCCAGGATCGCGTCGTAGCTCGGACCGCCGCCGCGCCCGACGGAGCCGCCGCGCCCATGGAAGAGGCGGATGCGCACGCCATGCTTGCGGAAGACTTCGACCAAGCCGATCTCCGCCTTGTAAAGCTCCCAGCCCGAGGTGACGAAGCCGCCGTCCTTGTTCGAATCGGAATAGCCGAGCATCACCTCCTGCTCCCGGTCACGCGAATCGACCAGCCTGCGGTACTCGGGAAGGGAAAGGAGCTTATCCATCACGCCGACGCAGTTGCGCAAATCCTCGATCGTCTCGAACAGCGGCACGAGCGCGAGCGCCGACGACCCTTCCGCGGTGATGAGACCCACTTCCTTCAGGATCAGCGCCAGTTCCAACATGTCGGAGACGCTGTCCGTCTTGGAGATAATCGAGGTCCGGATCGCGCCCGGGCCATATTTGATTCGGATATCGGCCGCGGCGCGAAATAGAGCGAGTTCGCCCGCCGTCTCCTCGCTGTAAGCAATGAAAGGCGAGAAGAGCGGGCGGGGCGAAACGAGTTCGCGACGCAGGAGTTCCACCCGCTGCTCCTCGCTCATCGCCTTGTAGTCGAGGCCAGGCGACGCCGCCGTAAAAAGCTCGGCGATTGTGCGCTCGTGGACGTCTGAGTTCTGCCTGAGGTCGATGGGCGCCAGATGAAACCCGAACACGTCTACGGCGCGCTGCAAGGCGCGTAAACGCCCGCGAGCGACAATGCCGGCGTTGGTCTGCCTAAGCGAGAGCGCGATGATCGCGAGGTCGGCGCTGAATTCCGCCGACGACGCGTATGACGCCCGGTCAACGATCGGCTGACGTAGGGCGATCACGTGGTCAAGCTCGCGCGCTGTCTTGGCGAGGCGCGAATACATTCCGGTGATGGCGCGTCGGTATGGCTCCTTGCGTCGGGCGGCGGCGGAATCGTCAGACGTGTCGGCGAGCCCGGCAAGCTCAGGACTTATCGAGGCGAGATTGGAAGCCAGCGACAGCTCAGCGCCCAGCTCGTGCAACTCGTCAAGATAGTGGCCAATCGCCCGCGCGCTCTGGAGCCGCATCGACTCGTTAAGCACGTCAGCGGTGACGAACGGATTGCCGTCGCGGTCGCCGCCGATCCACGACCCGACGCAGAGGAACGAGCCGATCGGCTTCGTCCGCGGCTCACTCGAAGTGGCGTCGAGTTCGATCTTCGATCGCGCCGTAAAGGCGAGGCAACTCGTGGAAGAATGTATAGTCGTAGAATGAGAGGGCGTTGGCCACCTCGTCGATGACCTTGAGCTTCGTTTGGCGCAGCAGGTTCGTGCGCCATAGGACGAGCACGGCCCGCCGGAGCCGTTCCTCGTTGAGCGCAACCTCGTCCTCGTTGCCGGCTGCGTTTTCGCGATCGTCGAGCAATTTCGCTATCTCAAGCTCGCGTGTCAGCGTGCTCTTGCGCCGGACTTCGGTCGGATGGGCGGTCAGGACCGGGCTTACCAGCGCCTGATCGAAGAAGTCGGTAAGCGCACTCGGCTCGACGCCCATCTCCCGCGTGCGCTGAAAGGCGTAAGCGAGCGAGCCCGGACGCGGCGCAGAGCCTGCGATTGCATGGGCACGGTTGCGGCGAATGTGATGCTGATCTTCGGCAATGTTGGCGAGATGCGAGAAATAGCTATAGGCGCGAACGATCGCGAGCGTCTGGTCAGCGTTGAGGCTGTCGAGCGTCGCCTCGAGCTCGCGCCGCGCGCCAATCTCGTTGTCGCGATGGAAGCGAATCGAGGCTTGGCGAATCTGCTCGACCAGCTCGAAAACCTCTTCGCCCTCCTGCTCGCGCACAGTGTCGCCGAGAATACGGCCGAGCAGACGAATATCGTCGCGCAGCGGAACGTCCTTCTCGTCCGCAGGGCGAGGGTTCAGCTGTTGGATTTTGGCGGTCATGGCCATTGGCGCATCCGTCGGGCTCGAAGAAAGATCGATGTTGCACTGCGGCAAACACTGGCGCAAGGCCGGGCGCCTCATGGAGACGCCTGGTGCATTTCAGGTCGCAAGTTCCGCGCCAAGGAAGGGCCTGGCGATGATCGGCAGGCGACGTCACGACTTTTTGGCGACCGACCAGCCCTCGTTAAGAGGTAAGCCACGACTAGATGTGCTGAGCGCTGCCACATTGCGTCCGATTCCCAGATGGCCTTGTCCGCAGCAGCCCGTCAGCACCTCGACGCCTCAGCTCCGGTCAAACCTGCGATCTGTCGGGAAATTACGGGGAAGCGGATGGCCGGCCGATCGCTTGAAGCGCATGCGTCAGCGGCCACGCCCGGCGACCGCCCTTCATGACCTCTGTTGTTGGGCTCGCATTGACGGCGGGCGATCGACCCGACCCGCCAGACTTTCCGCCAGGCGCTTGGCGAGCGCCGCCTTGTCCTTGAGTTCGCATTCGAAGACGACGAGCGCGCGCCAGCCCATTGCGGCATAGGTGGCGAGGGTCTTTTCGTCCCGCGCCTGGTTGCGAGCGATCTTGGCGCGCCAATAGGCGGCGTTGGTCTTGGGCGCCCGCGCGCCGCGCGCGCAGTCATGTCCATGCCAAAAGCATCCATGGACGAAGATCGCGAGTTTGCGGGAGGCGTAGACGACGTCGGGCTTTCCCGGCAGATCGCCGCGATGAAGCCGGTAGCCCGGCGCGATCGGGCGCAGAAGCGCGCGCACCGCAAGCTCTGGATTTGTGTCGCGCGATTTGACCGCGCGCATAGCCGCTGAGCGGTCGTAGGCTTTATCCGAAACTGTTTCTATTCTTCTGGTCATTGCGCCGCCCAAGCGGTGCTGCAGCCACGCCGCTTTCTCTTCGAGGCGGTCATCCTGAGATTCCGGTCAATCCTGTCCGCGATGTTCGTCAACCTCGACTTGCTGGAGTTGCTCGAAGTGGGCCTGAATAGCTCTCGCGATTTCTCTCGAGTTCTCGATCGCAAGGAGATGATTGATAATCTGACTGTAGTATTCAACTTGGCAAACGAAGGGTAGGGTCCTTTTTTCCGCGATTTCAGTGTCCTGCATCACCTGAACTCTCTGGAATGGTTCCGGTGCTTTCGCCCAGTTGGTCGTCGGCGGCCTCGGGATGTTGCTGTTCATCAATGCGGACCGTCCGTGAAACTCACGAAATAACATGTCTTCGAGGGAACTGATCTTTGCCCGGTTCTTGACGGGAGAGGCCAGACCCATGCGATTTCCCCGACGTCGATCTAGACAGCGCCACAACTCTCCAAGGCCCGCGCGCGCCATGCCACCTCCGGCGAAGAATTCGCAAAATGTACATCTTCTCATACCGAAGACTCATTGGTTCGCCGAAAACTTAAGGCGGACCACGCGCATTCGAAAAAGAGTTGCTAGCGTGGGGACATTCCTCTGCGGGTGATTTCGACCCGTCAGTTCTATTTCTGTTCGTGATTTGAGAAAATTTCAAGTTCGGACTGCGCCCCCCGGCTCTCGCGCTTGACCACGGCCAAGGCGTTCTGCGTTATGGCTGCCTATGACCAATTTCATCTTCCCCTTTCCCGCTCTTGTTTGCGACACTGGCGGCACCAACGTGCGCTTCGCGCTCGTCGGCGAACCCGGAGGCCCGCTTAGCGACGTCGTCCACTTGCACACCGGCGATTATCGGGGGCTGGCGGAGGCAATTGAGGCCGCGGCCCCCAAGCTCGGGACTCGGCCCGGCTCGATGATCGCCTGCGGAGCAGGGCCGGTGGTCGGGCGCATGCTCAAGCTCACCAATGCGCCCTGGGTGATGGATGGCCCGGAAGCAGCGCGCCGCACTGGCCTGAAACAGGGATTGCTGCTCAACGATTTCGAGGCTCAGGCGCTATCGTTGCCTACAATTCCAGAGGGTTGGGAACAGCGCATCGGCCCGCTTCAGTTCGGGGCCGAAGGTCCTCAAGTGATTCTCGGGCCTGGCACTGGGCTTGGCGTCGCCGCGCTGGTCGAGGCCGAGGGGCGCTTCACCCCAGTGCCGTCGGAGGCCTGCCATATTGATTTTGGGCCTGTGCGGCCTGAGGAATTGGCGCTCTGGCCGCATCTGGAGCGCGCGCACGGGCGCGTCACTAGCGAAAGCGTCATTTCCGGCGTGGGCCTTGCGCGCGTCCACCGCGCGCGCATGATGGCGCTAGGCGCGCCCGATCCGCACGTAGACCCGCCCGCCGTCACCACGGCCGCGGCGGCTGACCCGAAGGGTGAAGAAGCGGCAAGTGTGAGGCTTTATTGGCACATCGTCGCCCGTTTCGCAGGCGACATGGCGGTGACATTCGTGGCGACCGGCGGGGTGACGCTATCCGGCGGTGTCCTGCCGAGAGTGGCCGATTTTCTCGACGAGACCGCATTTCGCGAGGCGTTCGAGGACAAGGCGCCGGTCGACGGGCTCGCCAAGCGCATTCCAACCCGGCTTGTCACGCGTGAGGACGCCGTGTTGGTTGGAATGGCAGCGATCGCCTCGGCGCCAGATCGCTACGGTATCGACTACGGATCCCGCGCTTGGGTCTAGGCGTCGATTTCAGGGGCGCCCGGACTCAGGCTTTTCCGCCTCTAGAGTATCCGTTTTGATCAAGGGTGTTTTGGCGTCCAAGGCCGATTGGCCTTTAGGAGGGCGTTTGCGAGGACGATGAGTTTTCGCATGATCGCGGTCAGGGCGACTTTGGCTGGTTTTCCGGCGTCAAGGAGCCGGGCGTACTTTGCTTTCAGATCAGGATTGAAGCGAGCCGCGACGAGCGCTGGCATGTAGAGCGCCTGGCGCAGGCCGGCGCGACCGCCGCGGCCGGCGTTCCTTTCGTCAAGGTCAATCCACGTCAGGCGCGCCGCTTCGCCGAAGCGACCGGCAAGCTTGCGAAGACCGATCGCCTCGACGGGGCGATGCTGGCTCGCATGGGCGCATTGCTGGAACTGGAGGCGCCCCCAGCCCGAAGCGAGGTCTTGCTCGAACTGAAGGAGCTCTACGTTGCTCGCGAGGCCCTGGTGAAGGGTCGCACCGCCGCCGACGCCGGAAAACCAGCCAAAGTCGCCCTGACCGCGATCATGCGAAAACTCATCGTCCTCGCAAACGCCCTCAGCCGCGCTTTTGCCTTTTTTTTGAGGTTTGTGCGGCCAATCCGGGCGGCGCGACTCGAGGTTGACGCGGTGGTGGCAAAACTATTTCACGTGGTGGTAGCGTGGTTATTTTTAGCGGTCGGACTGAGCGGATCAGCCTATGCCGACTGCGGCTCCGACATGCAAAAGCTTGCCGAGGCGCGCAACACGCAGCTGGAAATCGTCAACAATTTCGCCAAATCTTTTCACGGTAAGCCATTGGATCCAGAAGGGTTTTGCGGGAAATCTGGAGGGTTGGTCCGTGCTGAGAACGCGCTAATAGCGTATATGGAAAAGAATAAGGACTGGTGCTCATTCCCCGACGAGGCGATCGCCCAACTCAAGGAGCACCACGCCAAGAACATGGCCTTTAGTGCGAAGGCCTGCACCGTCGCGGCGCAGATGAAAAAGATGAAGGAGCAAGCGGCTCAAGGCGGGGGGAGCGGTCCACAGGCGCAGCCGTTGCCCGCCGGACCTCTTTGACGTTTGCGCACGAGCGCGCGTCCGCCTTGCCGGACGCACGGCCAACGAGCTTGGTGCTGCGTCTGACGCCGGATTTCGCGCTCCCCTTCGTTCAGCTTGCACGTCTCGACCGGCCCGCTGGATGGCAGCTGCTGCTCGCCCCGTGTTGGGAGGGGACGGCGCTCGCGGGCCTTGCCGTCCATCGCGGGCCCAACCTGTGGCATCTCGCTCTCTTTCTGATCGGCGCAGTTGCCATGCGTGGCGCCGGCTGCACCTACAACGACATTCTGGACCGCAAGCTCGACGCCGGAGTCGAGCGTACGCGCAACCGTCCCTTGCCGTCCGGACGAGTCACGATTGGTGCGGCTGCGGTGTTCCTTGTCGTCCTCGCGCTGATCGGTCTCACGGTGCTGTTGAGCTTCAACACGTTCTCGATCTGGCTCGGGATTGCCTCGCTAGGCATTGTCGCCGTCTACCCGTTGATGAAGCGGGTGACCTCTTGGCCGCAGGCCGCGCTGGGCCTTGCTTTCTCGTGGGGAGCGCTAATGGGCTGGAGCGCAACCTTCGCGAGTCTCTCGGTCGCGCCCACCTTGCTTTACGCGTCCGCCTTCGCGTGGACGATCGGTTACGACACAATCTATGCGCTGCAGGATGCGCGCGATGACGCCATCGTCGGCATCCGCTCGACCGCACGATTATTCGGAACTCGGGTGAAGCTCGGCGTTGGGGCGTTCTATATTGCGACCGCCGCCTTGGCGCTGGGGGCGATTGAATCCGCGGGGGGCGGGGCCATTGCGCTGATCGGATGGCTGGGTTTTAGTGCTCATCTAACCTGGCAAACGTCGCAACTCGAAGACGCCGATCCGGCAACGGCGTTGAGGCTTTTTCGCTCTAATCGCGACGCCGGACTCATTCTGTTCGCTGGCGTCGCGCTGCAGGGGTGGCTGGGATAGGAGCCCGCCGTCCGCGCGCGCCCGTCACGTCCTCGTCATGCGACTCGATTAGCGGGGCTCCGATCTGCCTATGATGGGGGAAAGCCGCTTGCGACAATCGACCAACATCGCGCGTCGCGCCACCAGCGCAGGGCTCAAAGCCGCGGTCCATCGCTCGAAGCCTCTCTCACGAGCTGGCATGCTTGAGCGCCTGTTCACGCTTGCGTTCAAGCGCCTGGTCTATCCTCAGATCTGGGAGGATCCGGTCGTCGACATGAAGGCGCTGGATATCGGCCCTGGACATGAGGTGATCGCGATTGCCTCCGGCGGTTGCAACGTCCTCTCTTATCTGACAGCGGATCCCGCCGGGGTCACCGCGGTCGATCTCAACGGGGCGCATGTCGCGCTAGGCCGCCTGAAGATCTGCGCGGCCCAGAACCTGCCGGACTATGACAGCTTCTTCCGTTTTTTCGGCCGCGCCGACGCGCGCGCCAACGTGGCCGCATATGACCGCCGCCTACGCGCAAAGCTGGACCCTGCCGCGCGCGCCTACTGGGACAAGCGCACAACGTTCGGGCGACGGCGCATCGGCCTTTTCGCCCGCAATTTGTACCGTCACGGCCTGCTCGGACACGTACTTGGCGCGGGCCACACGCTTGCGCGTTTGCATGGCCTCGACCCGTCAATCGTGCTCAAGGCCAGGACGCTCGACGAGCAGCGCGCCCTCTACGAGAAACGCCTGGCGCCGATCTTCCACAAACCGCTCGTCCGCTGGCTCTTGAAGCAGCCCGCATCCCTCTACGGGTTGGGCATTCCACCGGTCCAATACCAGGCTCTGGCCGCGGATTCCCCCTTGGGAATAGGAGCCGTCTTAAGTGAGCGCGTGGAGAGGTTGGCTTGCGGCTTCGACATCGCCGACAACTATTTCGCGTGGCAGGCGTTCGGACGGCGTTATGCGCCGGGGCCGAACCCCGCGCTCCCGCCCTATCTGCAGAAGGAGAACTTCGACGCCGTCCGCGGCCGCTCAAGCCGTGTGCGCTACGTCCAGCGCTCGTTCACCGACATCCTGCGCGATTTGCCGGCGACGAGCTTCGATCGCTACGCGCTGCTCGACGCGCAAGACTGGATGAACGACGCCGAGCTTACGGCGCTATGGTCCGAGATCACCCGCACCGCACGGCCGGGCGCACGGGTCATCTTCCGCACCGCATCGGCCGAGCGGTTGTTGCCTGGCCGCGTGCCCGACAACGTGCTCGGCGCGTGGCGTTACGAAGACGAACAGAGCCGTGAACTCAGCCGGCAGGATCGCTCGTCGATCTACGGCGCGTTCCACCTTTACACGCTTAAATGCGCGACATGAGCGACGCCGCGGCGCTGATGGACCGCATGTATCGACGTCAGCGCTACATCTACGACTTGAGCCGCAAATTTTATCTTCTCGGCCGCGACGAGGCGATCTCGCGCCTTCGCCCCGCTCCCGGCGACAAGGTGCTGGAGATCGGCTGCGGCACCGGGCGCAATCTTGTCAAACTGGCGCAAACCTATCCCGAAGCGCGGCTCTTCGGCGTAGACGTATCGCGGGAAATGCTGGCGACCGCGGCCGCGTCGACCGCGCGGGCCGGGCTCGCCTCGCGCATCGCCTTGGCCCAGGCGGACGCGACGGCGCTCGACCCGCGCGGAATATTCGGCTGCGTCAATTTCGAGCGCGTGATGATCTCATACGCCCTGTCGATGATCCCGTCCTGGCGCGAAGCGCTCGCCCAAGCGCTTGATGTTGTGGCGCCCGGCGGATCGCTGGAGATCGTCGATTTCGGTGGTTGCGCCGGGTTGCCTCGCCCCTTCAAGGCGGGGCTTATGCTCTGGCTCGCCGCCTTCGACGTGGCTCCGCGCGAGAATCTCAGCGACGCACTTGCGGCGCTAGCCGCCCAGCGCGGTATGACATGCGAGACAGCGAACCGGTTTCGCGGCTATGCGATCCTGGCTGTTGCACGGCGACGTGCCTGACGGCGCTTATCCGCCAAACGCGCGCGAAAGCGCGAAGATCAATAGCCCGACCAGGCCGCCGACCAGCGTTCCATTAATACGGATATATTGCAGGTCCTTGCCGACCTGCAATTGCAGGCGGTTGACGAGCGTCGGGGTGTCCCAGTTGTCGACCACTGCGGCGATGTAGGCGCCGATTTCGGCTCGGCGAGGAAGGACGGTGCGTAGCGCCAGGAGCCTGAGCCGCCGGTTGATCCTCACCCGACGCGCAGTATCCTCCTCGAGCCACCGGCCGAGCGCGCTGGCTGAGGCGGCAAGCCAACGGACAACAGCTTCGGCGTGGCGAGGCAGATCGTCCAGAACCGCCGATTCCAGCCCTTCCCGCAGCGCCTGCGCCTGCTCGGCGAACACCGGATTAGCGAGGATCTCCTGCTTCAAGGCCTCGCCTTGCGCGCGCATCTCTGGGTCGTGCGCGAGGTTGTCGATCAAGTTTTCGATCAATGCATTGGCCTGCTCGCGCCACGGATGGTCGAGGTCGCGCATTTCCTTCACGGTCTCGCTGAGTCCGTTGATCACCTTGGCGGCGATCATGTCGTCGACCCATTTGGGGATCCAGCGCCAAGACTTTTGGGCCACATGCCTGACGATGGTTGCCTTGTGGCGCTCGAGCGTCGTTTCGACAAAATCGAGGCCATGATCGAGCAATGTCTGGCCCGCTCCCTGCGCCCACAGGATCGAGAGTCCGCGGGAGGCAAGCGGCGCGGCGGGGACCGCCTCGATCACGCGCCGCGCAGCAAGAGCGACCCATTCGTCGATTGCCGCTTTTGGCACGAGATCGAGCGCATACGGAACGGCGCGTCGGGCTGCCGCCGCGAGAGCCGGCGCGTTGCGCTCGTCCTCGAGCCATCGCGCCGCGAGACCGACAAAGTCAATCGAAGACAGACGTGCGATGGCGACGCGTGGGGAGAGAAAGTTGTTGGTGATGAAGCGGCCCATCGCCGCGCCTATGCGCCGCTTGTTTTCAGGGACAACGGCGGTGTGGGGGATCGGCAGCCCGAGGGGGCGGCGAAAAAGCGCGACGACGGCGAACCAGTCGGCGCAGGCCCCCACCATGCCGGCCTCCGCAAACGCGCTAAGATAGCGCGCCCAGACCCAGTTCCCCGGGGCGCGACGCATGGCGAGATAGATCGCCGCCATCAGGACAAGCAGCAGCGTCGCGATGGTGCGCATCCGGCGCAGCTCCGCCCGGCGCTCGGCCTGAGTCATGAAGACGTCGGAAGATCCGAGCGGCGTGGTTTTGCCGGCCGCTGATCGAGCAAGCTCTGTCATCGTCAGGTTGGGGCTCGTTTGAAAGTGAGGAATCGATATGGGATCATAGGGACGGGCCGCGCCAAGGCGATAGAACCTTTTGACGCCGGGGAAGTCCAAACGGCTTGCCTCGCCCGCCCTAGCCATTTGCAGAGGAAGTGACTAGATAACGGATGCGGAGCTGGGTGGCGCGTCAGGACAACATTCCTCGGGGCCGTACGATCCCCATGGGGGCTGTCCCTGTCGAGGCTCGTGGGCTTCGGCATATGGCTCCCACCTACTCACGTAGGCGCCCGGGATCACCGTCCAACGGCCGTCTCGGCTCCGCGCTTTATGAATTCGACGGCCCTTCTCGGAGCGGCGATCACCCTTGACGTCGAACAAGGCCGGGCCGAAGGCGCTCCTGCGCAGCGAGGCTCTCGCCCGGCGAGGGAAAGTCGAGCCCGCGGCTCGCGCGGCCTTCAGCCGCCGTCTCGCCGAGGAAGGTTTGCGCCTCGCGCGTTTCTGGCGTCCCCCGATCGTATCGGTCTTTTACCCGGTGCGCGACGAGCCGGACACGCTCCTGCTTCTGGCTGCGCTTGCCGACGAAGGATTCGCGACCGCCTTGCCGGTCGTCGTTGGCCGGGGATCGGCGCTTGCTTTTCGCCTCTGGCGGCCCGGGGAACCCACGCGCGCAGGCGCGATGTCGATTCGCGAACCTGTCGAGGGAGCGCCACGTCGTCGAGCCCGATCTCCTGTTCGTGCCGCTTGCCTGCTTCGACCGGCGCGGCCACCGCATCGGCTATGGCGCCGGCTATTACGACCGGACCCTGAGCAACTTACGCGCGATGAAGCCAGTCCACGCAATTGGCGTCGCCTATGGAGTATGCGAAGTCGCTGCGGTGCCCTATGAAGCCCATGACCAGACCCTGGACGCAATTGTGACCGAACAGGAAACGATACTCTTTAGCGAGCGATGATCCGTTTGCTGTTCATCGGCGACGTCGTCGGCCGGTCCGGGCGCGCGGCCGTCCTAGAGCAAGCTCCCCTATTGCGCGCCCGCTGGGGCCTCGATTTCGTCATCGTCAATGGCGAGAACGCGGCAGGCGGGTTCGGACTCACCGAATCCATATTCGAGGATTTCCTCGCCGTCGGCGTCGACGCGGTGACGCTCGGCAATCACGCCTTCGATCAACGCGAGGCGCTCGTATTCATCGAGCGCCAGCCGCGCCTGATCCGGCCGGTCAATTTCCCCGCGGGTACGCCGGGACGGGGAGCGGCGGTGGTCAAGAACGCGAAAGGGGCGCGGCTCCTCGTCCTCAACGTGATGGGCCGCATTTTCATGGACGCGCTCGATGATCCGTTCGCCGCCATCAAGCGCGAGCTTGCGCTCTGTCCGCTCGGCGAGGCCTGCGACGCCTCCATCGTCGACTTCCACGCCGAAGCGTCGAGCGAAAAATGGGCATTCGGTCATTTCGTCGATGGCAAGACGAGCCTCATGGTCGGAACTCACACCCATACGCCGAGCGCCGATCACCGCATCCTGGCCGGAGGAACCGGCTTCGTCACCGACGTGGGCATGACCGGCGACTACAATTCGGTGATCGGCATGGACAAGGAAGAGCCCTTACGCCGGTTCACGAGCAAGATCCACTCCGGCCGCTTCGAGCCGGCGTTGGGGCCGGCGACGCTGTGCGCCATCGCCGCCGAGATCGGCCCCGACGGCTTAACGAAGGCCATCGCGCCGGTCAGGATCGGCGGTCTTCTAGAACCCGCCGAGCCCGGTTTCTGGGCCTGATGGCGATGGTCGCTCCCACCATTGTCTATGACCTCGACGGCACGCTCGCTGACACCGCGGAGGATTTGGTGGCCACCCTCAATTGGCTACTCGGAAGAGAAGGCCTTGCACCGCTCAAGGTTGAAACCGCCGGTTCGCTGGTCGGGGCCGGCGCGCGGGCGCTGATCAAGCGCGGCTTCGCCGCTTCGGGCAAAACCCTTGATCCGGAAGCCACCGAGGCCTTGTTCGCCGATTATCTTGGCTATTACAGCGCCCATATCGCCGATCGCAGCCGGCTCTATCCAGGCGTCGACAAGGCGCTCGCGGCCTTCGCGCGTGCGGGCTGGCGGCAGGCGGTCTGCACCAACAAGACCGAAAGCTTAGCCAAGCTCCTGATCGCAAAGCTCGGGATTACCGGCCGTTTCGCCTTCATCTGCGGCCAGGACACGTTCGGAATCGGCAAGCCGGACGCCAAGCCGCTCCTGATGACCATCGCTGCTTCCGGCGGCGCAAAGGAATCCGCGATCATGGTCGGGGATTCGGAGACCGACATCAGGACGGCCCGCGCCGCCGTCGTGCCCGTCATCGCGGTTGACTTTGGCTATGCCAATGTTCCGCTAATGGAACTCGGACCTGACCGGATAATCTCGCATTTCGATCAGCTTATGGAGGCCTGCGACGCGCTGCTGGCTGTTGCGGACGATCCTTTTGAGTGAACCAGCGGACCCAGCTATCTCCCCGATTCCCGGCAAAGGCGACTGTACTCGGATGTGAGACTTGGCGCTTCCTGCCGCGGTCCCGGAACACTCTGCACTCGGACTCGACTCGCAAACTGGAAACGATCGTCCTGCTCCGCGCGCGTGAGGCCAACGCCAAGGCGATGCGAGCCGCTGATCGCCGCTTCAAATCGCCGAAGACGCCGGCGCCAACCGCCACCTATCGAGGGCCATTTGGCCCGATCGAGATCGATGTGGATGGCGATTGGATTCGGGAAGTGCTTCCTGACTTCTCGCCTCGTTCACGCCGCAGTCGGAGGTTGCGCAAGCTCTTGCGGCTGCATGACCAGCACTACGCGCAGGTGTGGGCCGATTGCGAGGCATCCGGCGTTAGGACTCTGGTTGATGAGGAGAGGCGGATTGACGCCGAGGCCATAGCGTGGCCGACGTCGCCTTACAGGCCGCGTCGCTGCTCGCGGTGAAGCTCAACTCCTACTACGACTGCAAGTCCGCGCCAAAAGTTCTCCAGGCGCTACTGGAGGTCGCGCAGGGAGGATGTGATGCCTGACGAGCACGAATCGCTGAAACTAGAGTCCAGAAGGATGATGTGGCAGGCGATCGACGAACAAGCTGAGCAGTTTAAAAACGAGCTCGCGGCGGGCGTTGACGCGGAGCGCGAGGAGGAGATTCGAACCTGGAGGATCGCCCACGCTTCCTGAACTGATCGCTCGCGGCATCGAGGCGAGCGACGGGGCCGCCCTTTCGTTTGAGCGACTCCCTAGCTCATAATGCCGGTTGTGGATCACGCCGTTTCTTTTCGATCGATATCGACACCGGCGGGTCCCACTCGGCTTTTTTGGGCGCTTTGGCACGATCACTCCCAAGTCCTGCCTAAGACTCCAGCTCGGCATATCGGCCAATCATTGGACAAGCTCGGTCGATCGCTCGAGGCTGTTGCTTATAAGTCATTGAAATCGTTGGCGCTCCCAAGGGGAATCGAACCCCTGTTTTCGCCGTGAGAGGGCGACGTCCTAGACCGCTAGACGATGGGAGCGACGGCGGCGGCGGCGCCGAGCCGCATTATATATCGGCGCGGGACATGTCCGGCAAGAGCGCGACATCGTGCATCAATTCGAGCCGCCGAGGGCTTTCGGTTCACGTCATGTTAAACTTGTAGCACGGAATTTGCCTACATAAGGTAGCAATTCGAGTAGGCGGCGAACGCTTGCCGCCATGGAGTTTGAGCCCATGACACTGGGAAGCCTCGCCCGGCGCCCAACCGTCTTGATTATCCTACACCAGGAGCATTCGACGCCCGGTCGCATCGGCATTGCTCTCAAAGCTATGGGCGTCAGGCTTGATATTCGGCGGCCCAGTTGCGGCGAGCCGCTGCCGGATCGGCTCGCGGATCATGACGGCGTAGTCGTGTTCGGCGGCCCGATGGGCGCAAATGACACGCTCGATTGGGTACGACGGGAGATCAAATGGCTCGAAACTCCGCTCGCTGAGGACAAACCATTGCTTGGCCTCTGCCTTGGCGCGCAGATGCTGGCCCGAGCGCTCGGCGCGAGGGTTTTCAGTTACGACGACAAGCGTAGCGAGATTGGTTATTACCCGATCGAGCCTACGCCCATTGGCGACCGGTTATGCCAGGCTCCCTTCCCGCGCATGGTCTATCAATGGCATTCTGACGGCTTCGATCTGCCTCAAGGCGCCGAACTCCTCGCTCTTGGTGGGGCGAATTTCCCCAACCAAGCCTATCGTTGCGGCCTGCGCGCGGTCGGGCTGCAGTTCCACCCAGAAGTCACCTATCACATGATGTGCCGCTGGACCCATCGCGGCGCTGAGCGTTTGACGAGGCCCGGAGCCCTGAGCCGACCCGAACATCTCGGCGGCTGGTTCCAGCATGACGGCCGCGTAGCCGCGTGGCTCGACGCATTCCTGCCGACCTGGCTCGAGGGGCGGCTCGCAGAGCCCGCGTGGAAAGGGCGCCCCGCGAACACGGATCTCCGCAGCGCCCTCGGGCAAGGCGAGCCTGCGGTCCAGCGCGCAGCCGTTTGAAGGGCAAACGCGCGAGCTGTTGCACCCGAACGGACGGTTCTACAACATTTTGCGCTCGGCTTGCTCCGCGCACAAGTTTACACGCAGCAATGATTTCAAGGCCTTACCTGCGCTTTTGCGCAACTTTGCAACTTTGTTAAATTCTTTCTCGCTCTCCAGCGTGCGCACGGCCTAGAGTTGTCCTCCTCCGTCCTCGTCATCAACACGCTTCCACTCCGAGTTCGACCATCGCCAAGCCTAGCTTGGATTTCGTATTTTTGCAAGCGGTTTCTTATGTTATTTGTTTTCCAGACATAAGGCTTCTGCCTGAACTCACCTCGATCCCATCACAAAGGACCTCACACAAGGATCGCATGCTTGATCTGCAACGCGGTTTTGGCCAGCGTGAGGTGCGAGTGCAAAGAATCAAGAATTTCGCACCAGGCAAAACCGCCGATACGGTTCCCTTGGCTGCCGAAAGAACCCTCATGTTGGGACGCGGCTATAGCTATCGTCATTGGGGTGCAGAGTCACGAGGGCTAGACGCCCGGCTCTGACGCAACTCTTCCGTCAGCCCCGCGACCTTCCGCTCTAACCGATCGATCCGGTCTTGGGTGTAATCGAAGCTTGTATACTCGAGCGCTTGGAGCCAAGCGCCGACGCTAGCCACGAAGCGCCAAAGTTTTCCCCGCTTGGGAACCAGATTGTTTGCTATGTCGGTCATCGAAGGGCTCCTTGTTGCGCGAACCGGGCTCTAAAGAGCGCCGAGCCCTCTGGTCTGTTCGGGAGAGAAGCGCCTGGCGAGGACCCCCCGTGGCGTGCACTGCCCTCAGAATTGTGACCAACCCCCGTCGACCGGCAGTTCGGCGCCGGTCGTGAAGGTCGCGTCGAACGCGAGGAAGAGGACGGCCTTGGCGATTTCCTCCGTGGTCCCCCAGCGCTTCATGGGAACCATGCCCTTCATCTGCTCCTTCATCTGGGCGATCGTGTCTTCGTCGAGGCCCATCTTGCTCAAGATCGGCGTGTCGGTGGGGCCCGGCGACACCGCGTTGACGCGAATCTCCAGAGGTACAAGCTCAGTGGCGAGCACCCGAGCGAAGGATCGCAAGGCAGCCTTGGCGGCTGCGTAGGTGGCGTTGCCGGGCATTCCCTTGACGTTGGCGATCGAGGTCGTGAGCACGACTGAGCCTCCCCGATTGATCAGCGGCGCAAGCTCCTGGACCGCGAAAAAGGGGCCCTTGGCGTTCACGTTGAACATCTCGTCGTAGACCTCCTCGGTCACGCTCCCGAGAGGCGCTCGAATGCTGAACCCGGCGTTGACGAAGAGCAGGTCGACGGTGTCGAACTCGGTCTTCACCCGAGCGGCGAGGGCGTCGATGCCCGTCAACGAGCGCGCGTCGCTCGAAACCACGATGGCGTCAGTCCCAAGCTCCTGCTGCGCCAAGTCCAGGCCGGCCTGCGAGCGACCTGTCACCAGAACGCGCGCGCCTCCATCGAGGAGCATCTGCGAATTCCGCGCG